>JBBIIP010000059.1:0-2722 GCA_037446395.1 Lentimicrobiaceae bacterium | reverse complement strand
TTAGGGTTGATTATCAGCGGAGTTCCTGGAGGCCTTTTGGCTGCAGTTGTGCCGGTAAAATCAGGGGGGTAACCATCTCGAGTTTCATCACCAGATAGATATTATATGCCCTTGTGGTGGTATTCCTGATAATAACATCGAAAAAACGATAGGGATCAGCCAGATAATCTCCCACCTGGGGCGGAAAGAATGTTGGTTTAGGTACAACCGTAACCTGCAATGGATATGGAGTTTGCGATATCATTGCAAGAGGCATGATCATCAGGAGAAGAATTAAAAAACTTAAGAATGGCCTTTTCATGGTATTGGGTTTTATAATTTTTATATGTACATTGGTGTTAACATAGGGGGTTTACTTTTTTGGTTCATTGTTTTTTGATGGGAAAAACCGATAAGTATAACCAAGGCCTATGATTAATTCTGTGCCTGAAATATTGTACTGACCCTGTAGATTGCGATTTTTAGAATTGTTCACTGCAAAGGTTAGATTGGCATTGTGATTCTTTTGATAGCTGTATGTTGCATTGAGCTGGCAATTGATGATTGTGTTGGTTGTAAGGTCGTTTATATTGCTGAAAGAAAAATTAGTATTTAAGGTCACATTGAGGTTATCTTCTTTTAGGAATTTCTTACCGGCACCTGCACCAAATGTGTTTGAAGAAAGTTGATGATAGGATGAACCGGATTGCTGATAATTATAATTTGCTATGATATTCATGCCTCTCCCCTTTATATAACAGGAATAGCTCAACCCAGCGGATGTGGTCTGGAAATCAGATAAATCTTCGAGCAGCAGGTTAAGGTTATTTGTGGTTGATAGATTGAAGTTAAGATTAAAGGAATGGGAGTTTTCTCCTTTTAAAAGGGTATATGAAGGGGCAATGGTCAGATTATGCATCAGCCGATCTAGCCGCATGGTGTCATTAACCGCAATGGTACCATCCTTTTGGTTCATCCTGTAGCCGTTATAGTTTGTGGTCACGCTAAAATCCTTGGTTATCAGTGTGGTCAGGTTGGCCATATAATTGAGAACCTGATTAGTGTATAACTGCCGTTTGGTGAGATTATCAGATTGGAAACCAATCATGCCATTGATAATTACGCGGCTTTTCAACAAATTAGCATTAAAATCCCAACCCAAATTACTGAAATTGTTAATCATATATGTTGACCCCAAGGTATAATAGTCAGGTTGAACCTGTCTGTACAACAGCGAAGTGCTGAACCTTTGGAAAGAGAACATCGCACGTAGGTTCCCTGCATATCGCAGCGCGGAATTATACCTGGGAGTAAATATTTTTTTCACCTCTTTAAATCCTTCAAACTCAATTTCCCTGGCTCTTGAATCGTCGTTAAAAGCACTTGCGCCGAGTTCTGAGGTAATAGTCAAATACTTGAGCAGACTGATGCGCAAATTTGTACCAATTGCTAAATTCTCCTTGGGCACAAGACTAAATGTTGATGGCCTTTGAATTGAATTGGTATCGTCTTTGGCAGTAAAAAAGATCAGGTCGAAGAAATTTTTCGATCCGCCAATTCCAAGCTTCAAGCCGAATGCAGGCCGCTTAAAGGAAGGTGGGCGGCGGTTAGCATCAGTAATATCTTCGCTGTTGGCCTGATTGAGTGAACCGGTAAAGCATCCAAGGCGTAAAGCTTTATAATCAAACTCTACTCCACCTCCTAAAAAAGTAAGACCGCTATAGGTTAGCTGTGAAAAATTCAAGCTCCTGTATCCGAAATGGAATCTTAACGCCTTATACCTGGGCGATATGCCAAAATGGATGAATGGATGCGAAAAAGCAGTGTTTTTGTTGGTATAATAAAATGAGAACGGCAAATCCAAATCAAACAGCGAAACATTGAGGTTGGCAAAAAGATTTACTGCCACCGGGTCGCGCATGATATGATTGCGATTGCTGAAGTAAAAAGTGTTGTTGGTGCCCAACGACCCGGTGATTTTAAAAGCTTTTGTTTCTCTGAGATTTGATAAGTCTTGTGCGTTTAAAGTAAGAATAGCACAAAAACATCCAATAATCGCAGCATATTTTCTCATCATCGCTTTGTTATTTAAGTTTTTTTACAGAAAAACTTTGGCGTTTAGAATTTAATAATCCTTCTAAACTCAATTGTCTTGCCCTGTGATATTTTTATCAGATATATACCTGGAGAAAAGCCTACAGTTTGCACTTCGGTTTTCTCTAACAAACCATCTTTGAAAACACTTTGGCCCATCGTGTTCAGAATTTCAAAGTAAACAATTTCGCTATTTCCTTCTATTTCAATCATTAATCTATCGGAAACCGGATTCGGGTAAACCTTGATTGCCTTAGTCGGGATTTCATGGGCAAGGCCGATACCAATCACTGCGATAGTATTTGAAGGATCTGAATTACACCCATGGATGGTCACAATTACAAAATAGTTACCGTTTGCTTCTGCCACAAAAGTTTGACTATTCGCGCCTGGGATCAACCCGTTTTGGTTATACCATTGATTGCCTGTTGAAGCACTGGATTGCAAAATATTTCCATTTGATGCAATGACAGGGGTGACAGGTTTGGTAATTACAGCAATTGAACTCACGGAAGGTATTCCATCCCCGCATGAGTTAGTTCCTCTCACTGTGATGTTGCCTGAAACTGCACCCGCACCAATATTCACAGTAATGGTGGTAGTCGTGGAACTGCCTGTCCATCCCGATGGCAATGTCCACTGATAGGAT
>JBBIIP010000058.1:0-3334 GCA_037446395.1 Lentimicrobiaceae bacterium | reverse complement strand
GGTTATGTGTTTCTATCGTGAAACAAAATAGTTCTTAAACCGGAAAATGTTGCTCGGAAAGGATAAGTCACAAAGAAATTCGGGAACACCACATATCCTCAGAACTGAGAAAATCAACAATCTTGCTCACTTCGTCCTAAAGAAATGGCATTTTATAAATCGGATCAATAAGCTTGGCTGGATAATTTGAAAGTCCGGTTCATCGCAGGCTCATCAACCACAAGTACCCTGAGCAACAATATCTTACGGCTTTTGTTGGCTATCCTGCTTGTTAAATGATCAACACCAGCAAAGTGCTGTCCTACTGCATAATGCACTGCCGCCGAACGAAACAGGCATCTGCCTGTCAGATCGTAAATTTCAGTTTGCACTTTTGCTGCTTTTGCCAGGTTCAGTTCGAGCATAAGGGCATCACTCTCCGGATGTCTGACTAGTGCGATCAGGTGATGCGAGGTTGGTGCGGGGCGGATTAATCCTGAAATCAATACAATTACATTCACATTCACCAAGTCAGTGACGATGTTGGCTCCGAATGGTTCTAAAACAGAGGCCTCTGCGATTGTTATTTGAAATTGCCCTGTCGTTGCACCGGTGAGTAATTTGAACCGCAGTACAGCGCCCTGGTTACCCGAGAACAGGCTGTTTGTCGGCGATTCGGCATGAAAAAACAATGCATTGCCAGTGGCCGATGATGCAAGCAAATGGTCGGCTTTGCGCCCGGTGAGCGCCGCTGAGCCAGTGATATAGGTAAATTGGGGAGGCAAGTCAATTTTGCAGGCAAAGGAGGTAAAATCGTGTTTGTTTTTTACATTCACATTGATGGTCACAGTATCCTTCAGATAGGCTGTGCCTGCTTCAAGTGAAACTATATTATCGCCCTGTTTAAGGATGCGAAGGGTCAATTGATCTGTTGCATTGTTGCAGGGAGTGATGGCGGTTGCTGTAAGAATCAGGGTAACACTTCCGAATGAAATATCCATAAATCCAGGCATATAACTTGGATTCAAAGTGCTTATATTGCTGAATTGCCCATCGCCAGTGGTTGTCCAGATTACGGAATTGTGATTTTGTGCCATTGCGCCATGTATTTGAATGCTGTTTCCGAGGTGAACATAGAGATCATTGCCGGCACTGGCAGCCGGCGGCTGAGAAACAGTTACAATTACAACATCTGAAGCAATCTGATATCCATCGTTGATGATGATTCCGTATTGGGTAGTTTGCTGAGGGTAGGCAACAGGTGAAGGATGCATTGAGCTAAACCCCGCAGGGGTGCTTATCCAGATCAGCAAAGGATTCCATCCACCCCCGCTGATAGTTGAATTCAACTGCACCCCTGCACCGGCACATAGCTGTTGGGGGCTGGCGCTTGCAGACACAATGAGCGGCCCCATCACGTTTACTGCACCATCTACAATGCCTGTAAGAATGTTTGTAGCATCGGGGCTTACGATTAATGCATTGGCTGTATAAAGCGCATGGCTTCCGGGCTCAGCCGGCGTATTTAGCTTGAAGCTTAGAATATTGCCGCTGCTACCCAGAAAAGGCTGATTAGAGGGCGAATAGCACAACACCCGGATCGTGTTTCCTGTCAATAGGCTAATTGAAAAAACATGATCAACTTTTCGTGCAGGATTGAGTACTGCAGAACCTGAAATATAGGTAAAATTTGAAGGCAACTTGATGTCAACCTGAAAGGAAATTGACGGATCCTGGTTGTTGATTGAAATATTAAGCGTGACTACCTGGGTTGGAAAAACCTGTACGGAATCTATCTTAAGAATATTTGACCCGGCAAATGACAGATTATCTGCGAATAGCGCAGCAGCCACCAACAATGAACGCAGCAAGGCAAAAAAAATCTTCTTTACCTGCCGGCTATTTTTCCGTGTTGTGTAACAGGGAATTGTTGGTTTTTGCATGTTTTATACTTTTCAGGCCCTCAAAGTTACACAAGCTTGGTGGTATGCAGCCAAGGTATAAACGTAATTTAATAACGTAATAATGTGTATTTTTGAAATAATATGGAAATCGTTGCCTGGATCGGTTTTTCGCAAAGTCTTTTTGCTGCCATTCTTGTCGCAGCTAAAAAGCAGGGAAGTACCTCGGATAAGATACTATCGGCCTGGCTATCATTGCTTGCAATTGAATTTCTTACCCTGGCTCTCGATTACAGGGTACTGGGAAAACCATTGCTATCAGGATCTTTCTTGCTTATTAACCCTGCCTTTTTCCTGTATGTTACCTCACTCATCAAAGAAAATTTCAGGCTTAGATGGATACAATTGCTGCACCTGGTGCCCTTTTTGTTTTTTGAGATATTTGCATATATCATCAATCGGCATTTTTCCCTGCAATCCTATTTCAGCGGGGAAAGCACGCACTGGTATGGGGTAATCTTTTCCCTGGCCACTTTCCTGTCATGGATTTTCTACAATTTCTCGAGCATTGACCTGGTTATCACACACCGCAGGAGGCTGTTTAATGAGTTCTCGAATATCGAAAACAACATAAGCCTGGGGTGGCTCCTTTTTGTGGTTGCTTTTTATAATCTGTACTGCCTGGTCACAGCCATCACTGCGATTCTTGCCCTGGCTCTTAAAATTAATTTCCTCCTTCCGCACATTATGAATTACAGTTTCCTGCTGGCACTGGTCTATGCACTCGGATTTTACGGCCTCAGGCAACAAACCGTTTTTATCGAAGTTGATATCCCGGATTCAACCGACGATAAACAACGCCAAGTACTTCTCTCTCCGCTTAAAACCGAAAACATCAGAATACGATTAATGAACTACTTCGAAAAGGAAAAACCTTTTTTGAATCCAACGCTGAATATGAAAATGATCTCCGACAGGCTGGGCGTGCCTAAACACCAGCTCACCGAAGTGTTGAATGCAGGAATTGGAAAGAACTTTTTTCAGTTTGTGAACGAATACAGGGTGGAAGCCGTTAAAAGGCAATTATCCGATGCAAATAATCTTTATTCCATCGAAGCCATAGGCTACGACTGTGGCTTTAGCAGCAAGTCTTCCTTTTTCACGGTTTTTAAGAAAATCACCGGACTCACCCCGCTACAATACAAACAGTCAACAACCTGAGCCGAGAAAGAACTGCAATCCTGTTGATGGCTTTTGTTTCGCGGGCACCAGTTTCTGACTTCGTTTTGCGACTTGGCGTAGTGGCTGATTTAGAAGCACTTCATTGTCAATCAAGTGCAAATATTTGTAAGAATTACTCCCATGCAATTTACCACTAACCCCAACTTACACCAGGTTACTGTTATGCGATCGGGTTCGTTTTTCGTCCTGATTGTCTGTCGGTTGTGTGGTAG
>JBBIIP010000057.1:3398-4677 GCA_037446395.1 Lentimicrobiaceae bacterium | reverse complement strand
GCAGTGTTTGAGCGAATTATAAATAGATAAATGATTCATAAGCGCAAACATTGATCGGGTACAGTTATATAAGTGAATGATATTGAGATTCGTTGCTTCTGCTGTTAGTCGCCACCTGATAACGGTTATAAATGTTCACGATCAGGTTAGACTGTTTTTCACTCTTCTTGTTTCGGCTGTTCTGTTTCACATATAAATAGATTCTTTACTTCAGTGTTAAACTGTAAAATAAATATCGCATAGCCCCAAAAGATTAAGCCGATGAAATCAGAAACCCGATCTATTTGTATGATTACATTCCAATCCGTAGATGGATCAATACGGTTGAGTAGTTCTACTCCTGTTATAGAAGTCAGAAAACTTGAAAAGAAGTCCACTACAGCTAACCAGCCCACAATCAAGAGTACAATTCTTGCCCATTGTCTTTTATCCATGAGAAAGTAGAAGAGCCACAAGCCAATGAGGAACAGGATAATATTGCCAATAATGGCAAAAATATAATAGGTAGTCGGTGTTAAGTAGCTCATTAGCCCACTACTGATACTTCCACCAGCAGCAATATCAATTGATATCTTGGCGAGGAAGTAGATTATGAATACTATACGTAACCGTTTTAATTGTTTCATTGAGTGTCGTCCGTTCAACAATTTATGTATTAATATTCAATGGCATTAATTCTTCGATAATTGTTGAAACACGTGGTGGTACCGCTGCTTCAATTTTGATTGCTCTGATTATTTTAGAAAAACAATCGATGGTGTTAAACTTCCCCGCCTTGAGAAGTGCGAAGCATTTGAAGTAAACCAGGTGAGCGCTATGAAGCCCGTTTTATGTGAAGACCCTCCTGTCTTTTTTCTGAATTTTAATTACAGTCATAATTTATTCTATCATAAAGGTTTTAAGGTTAATCCATAAAACATGCCCAGAATTAACATCTCGCATAGTCCAGCAATCAATGTATAAAGCAATGCTTTAATCGGCACATTGAACATCATCCATTGTGAAGCCACATCCATTACAACACGGAAAAACCAAGCCAGAAATGCGAAACTTATTCCTTTTACTATCCCTGATTCACCCGGAAGACTCTGATAAAGGAGCAGAAATATTCCAGCCATAACAAATCCATAAATAAGGTCAATTATGATTCCTGCCGGGACATTTACAGATGATTTTGCAATTGGCTTGTAGGCTCCAAAGAGCTTTTGAGCAAGAGGATTGGCCTTAATCAAACCATCCATTACACCAAATAAGATTCCACTGATAGCGCTTACGATGA
>JBBIIP010000057.1:0-3298 GCA_037446395.1 Lentimicrobiaceae bacterium | reverse complement strand
GGATCGTTTTTCACAAAACCGCTGGAGGTTGGGTTGCCCAACAATAATACTCCGGCAGCATGGGGCGCTGCCATCGAAGTTCCGCTGATTGATTTGTATGTACTCTTGAGCCAGCATGACATAACCGAAACACCTGGAGCACAGTAATCTATCGGAGGATTGGCAAAGTTGGAAAATGATGCCCAAAAATCGCCGGAGGCCATGGCCGAAATGGTAAAAATATTTGTGCCGTTGGCTCGAGCAGGAGAAACATTATTGGCGTTCTGAGCTTCATTCCCGGCGGCTAGGGTAAATCTGATACCTTTGGCCGCAGCGGCTTTCACTGCATCATCGAGGGCAGTGTATGCAGGCCCGCCAAGACTCATATTAGCTACATCACCTGAAACACCTTTTGTGCCAACATAATCAACCCCGGCAATTATTGTAGAATAGGCTCCGCTGCCTTGCCTGTCGAGTACCCTGACTGCAACCACCGGAGCTCCGGCAGCAACTCCAACAACGCCAATGTCGTTGTTTTTGGCAGCTACGGTTCCCGCAACATGGGTTCCGTGACCGTTTTCATCATCAAATCCTTTTGAGCGTGGCACGAAAGTTTTACTATTGACAACATCAACATTCAGGTCGGGATGGTCGGATTGTATTCCTGTATCTATGATCCATGCCCGCCGTGTGCCGGTGTAATTGGCGAAACCACCAACCCTGGTAATGCCCCAGGGCGTGGTTTGTGCTTCGGCAATGGCAGATGGCTCTTCCTTCAAAATGGGTAATGAAACAACCATGTCCGGCTGGATGTATGCAATGCGTTCATCTCTTGTTAAAAGCTTTACCTGTGCTTCGGTGAGGCGGGCTGCTACTCCATATACTGTTCCGCTATAGGCAAATTTAATGGCATCGTATGAGATTCCTTTAGCACTAAAAATGCTGGCCGATTGTCTTTTCATGGCGTCTGTTCGCTCATCATAGCTCCCGTTAACAGATCTTTTCAAGGCAGGTGTCTCATTAAAAATGATCACGTAGTTTCCTGGAATAATTTCTCCGCTCTTCAATTCGGTCGTTTCGTCCGGTTGAACCACAGGAGTTTGTTCTTTTTGGCATCCGCCAAGGGTAAGCATCGCAACAGACACTAGCCCGAGAAATAATTTTTTCATAATCTGGTGTGTTTGTTTATTAGGCACAAATTTAAGCATTAAATCAATGAATTCATCAAACCAAATGAATTATTTTAATTTCACTCAGATTCGCTTTGAAAATGGATTAAATTCTGCCTGACTATAATGATTTAGCACATCCGAGAAGGTGCCAAAATGCCAGGCAACTCAGGAGCATTTGGTGACAACCAGGGGTGGTGGTAAAGAGATTGTTATGCTGATAGAAAAAGCGAAAATAGTTCAAATTTCGCTTGATGGCTTTGATCTATTATCTATCAACTTGCATCAGTCAAAGTTGAATAGATAGATAATAAGATAAATTCTACATTTTAATTTAAGTATTATAGGGGGCAGGCACTCTAACCTTACCCTGAAATTAAATCCGAGTTTCCTTGAATGGGCATAAATCTTTCCATTGATTTTTGAAACCTCATCGGCCAACTCAATTATCAATATTTACAAGGTGCGAATCAAATCAAATTCTCTGAATTATCATTTTCCTTCTCCTGTGGCAAGAAATCGGGGAGGCCTCCGATGCAATGTAGCCTGCTCATAGGCATAGGCAATTTCGATCAGCAATGGCTCGCTCCAGGCCTTTCCGAAAAAAGATATTCCAACCGGCAAGCCGGCCTCAAAGCCCATCGGTACTGTAATATTTGGGTAACCTGCCTGGGCAGCCGGCGAAGAACTGCCAACATGAAAACTATCTCCGTTCACCAGGTCGGTATGCCAGGCCGGGCTACCTGTCGGTGCAACAATTGCATCAAGCCCGTGCAGGTTCATTACTCGATCAATGCCATCTTCGCGTGTGGCTTTCAACATGCTGGCAAGGGCTTTTTGATATTCTTCTGAATTCAGATCGCCCTTCTTTTGCGCTTTAATGAGATATTCCTGATTAAAATATTCCAGCTCGATGGAGTCGGTTTTGTTAAAGGCAATGAGTTCTTCAATATTTTTAACCGGAGCATTCTCGCCAAGTGATTTAAAGTAATTGTTCAATCCGTCTTTATACTCATACAGCATCACCTCGCGAGACCAACCCCCCGGCCTGACGAGCGATATTTCGTCAATCTCAATAATTTCGGCACCCTGGATCTTTAATGTTGCTATCGCTCTGTAAAAAAGAGAATCAACCTTATAGTGACGGCCTAGCGGTGCTTTATATATCCCTATCTTTTTCCCTTTCAACCCTTCGGGCTTGAGAAACTGTGTATAATCTTTATAAAATTTTCCTTCGCTGGCATGGGTTTTGGTGTCAGCGGTGTCTATTCCGGTCATCACGCCAAGACAAATGGCGGCATCGCGAACAGTTCGTGCCATAGGGCCCGGAGTATCCTGTGTGAAGGAAATTGGAATAATTCCCGAACGACTTAACAAGCCAACAGTGGGTTTTATTCCAACAATTCCATTGGCCGTTGCAGGGCATACAATCGAGCCATTGGTTTCGGTGCCAATGGCGAGAACGGTGAGGTTTGCAGAAACGGATACACCGGATCCTGAACTCGACCCGCATGGATTACGGCTAAGGATGTAGGGATTTTTCGTTAATCCACCGATTCCGCTCCAACCGCTTGTCGAAAGCTCTCCCCTGAAGTTAGCCCATTCGCTCAGGTTCGCCTTTGCAATGATTACGGCACCGGCTTCCCTGAGTTTTTGCACAACATAGCTGTCTTGTAATGGGAAGGAATTCATCAACGCACGAGACCCGGCAGTGGTAGGCATCCGGTCGTGTGTGTCAATGTTGTCCTTTAAAACTACTGGAATTCCATGCAAGGCTCCGCGAATTTTTCCATCCTGCATTTCACGGTCTAGTTGCCGGGCAATTTCTAACGCATCGGGATTGACAGTGATGATGGAATTAATGCTGGGGCCACAATTGTCTATTGCTTCTATCCTATCGAGATAGGCCTGCAACAAATCAGTAATTGAAAACTCGCCTGCCTGATAGCCTTGTTGAATCCTTGCGATATCATATTCAAGGAATTTAAATTCATTTGGATCAGCAACATTGTTTTTAGGTTGTTGACAAGAAGTTGAAATAATTACAAACAATGCAAGGAGGATGCACGTGTAAATGATTGATTTTCTCATAGTTAAAGGGATGAATGAAAATTGTTTACCAGAAATGCTTTTGCTTTGCGCAAAGCTAC
>JBBIIP010000056.1:0-6600 GCA_037446395.1 Lentimicrobiaceae bacterium | reverse complement strand
ATAAAAATCTTCCAAAGTTTACATTGGACAAAATATTTATTTTCATTTGATTACCAACGTAAACATACACTACTATCAGCGTCTCAGTAAATCGTGTCTTTTTCAATGATTTTTAGCTGCCTAAAATTAAGAGTTTTTTTAGTCCTCTAATTTCAAATGGCCAAAAAAGAGGGAAACCTTAACCCGATTCGGCATATGTGACAGGGAATACCGACGTAGCCCGAAACCCCTAACTTTTCAAGCCTACAGCCGCGATGGTTTCTAAACACTTTCGGCAATCAGTATTTGATTATAACGAAGCGCTTTTATCGCTCAACCATTTGTAAACAATTCAATCTAAGGCTGTTGGCAACCACAGTTATTGAGCTTAACGACATGGCTGCAGCCGCAACCATCGGATTGAGCAGGAAACCGGTAAAGGGGTAAAGAATGCCTGCTGCTATCGGCAGGGCAGCAATGTTATAGAAAAATGCCCAGAAAAGATTTTGTTTGATAATTTTTACGGTTTGCCTGGTAATCTTAAGTGCATTCATAATGCTCAACGGGTCTGAATTCATCAGGGTGATTCCGGAACATTCAATCGCAATGTCAGAACCGGATGCCATGGCTATGCCCACATCGGCCTTAGCCAATGCAGCAGCATCGTTTATTCCATCGCCAACCATGGCTACAACTTTGCCCTTCTGCTGTAGCTCTTCGATGACCAGGTGTTTTTCGGAAGGCAGTACCCTTGACTTGAAATGCTTTATTCCCAGCGCTCGCGCCACAGACTCAACTGCCTTGGGCTGATCGCCGCTTAAAAGCATTGTTTCGATCCCCATATCATTGATTTGTTCAATTGCAGGCAAAGCACTTTCTTTTAAGCGATCATTTGCCGCAAAGGCTGCAAGCAATTGCCGGGTGTTACCAAACAACATGATCGAGTTACCATCATTTTCAGCATTGTGCAAAAACTTCAAGGCTGCCTCGGGAACAGTTATCTTAAAAGATCCACAAAGCGATTGGTTTCCAATCCAGTATTTTTCATCATGAATGCGGGCGACGATGCCCTGCCCTGAAACGTTCGCATATGATTTGAATTCAATCGAAGGAGTTGATGCTTCCTTGATGTGCCGGACAATTGCACCTGCAAGCGGGTGGGTTGACCGGGCTTCGATCGCATGTACCAATGCATTTATTGCCTTGAGATTCATTGACTCGTCATACCATGAACTTACAATTTCAGGGCGGCCAGTCGTAAGCGTTCCGGTTTTGTCAATCACCATAAAATTGATGCGATGAATGGTTTCCAGAGTGGCCGCATCCCTCACCAGAATTCCCATTCCTGCAGCTTTTCCCAACCCCGCTACCAACGCTGTGGGTGTGGCTAATCCCAAGGCACAGGGGCAAGCGATTATCAACACACTAAGTGAAGCGATAAAAGCAAGATTAATTCCAGGCTCAGGTCCGAAAGTTATCCAAACTAGGAATGTTGCCAGGGCTAAAATCAGAACAACCGGCACAAAAATTCCGGCAATTTTGTCGGCCAGCCTTTGAATAGGCGCTTTTGTAGCTTGCGCTCTCTCTACCATTGCGATTATTTGTGCCAATAGAGTTTCTCCACCAACTTTTAATGCACGAATATTTATGATCCCGTGCTGGTTTAACGTCCCGGCAAATACCCCTGAACCCTTTGTTTTATTCACTGGGATTGGCTCTCCGCTGATCATGCTCTCATCAATATTTGATTCTCCTTCCAGAACTTCGCCATCCACAGGAACCCGCTCCCCGGGCTTTATCAACACAACATCACCAGGCAAAACAAATCTTACAGAGATTGACTCCTCTCTTCCATTTCGCAAAACAGTTACTGTTTTTGGTTGAAGGCTGATAAGCTCCCGAATGGCTGCCGAGGCTTTCGCACGTGCCTTTTCTTCTAACAAACGCCCTGCAAGCACAAAAGTAATGATGACTGCAGCCGATTCGTAATAAACATGAGCATCGTGGCCTTGCATTGCGAAAACACCCGGAAAAAAAGTGACAATGAGGCTGAATAAAAAGGCCGATCCCGTCCCCAAGGCTACCAGAGTATCCATATTTGCCATTCGATGTTTTGCCTGACGCCATGCAATCACATAGAATTCCGACCCTGAAAAGACAATTACGGGCAAAGTGAGGATGAGCAAGAAATAGTTTAGCCAGCCTGCAGTATTGTGCCAAAACATACTGATAACAAAAACAGGCAGGGTGAATATGACGGCGACAACCAGTTTTTTCCTGAGGGTCAGGAACCGCTCCTGATTGTGAGCGTCTGTTTTACTGCTTACATCTTCTTCTTCTATGATAAGTTTATACCCGATCGAGTGTAATTCGCTTTGCAAATGCATAAGGTTGATGACCGCCGGATTAAATTCAAGGTAGGCGGTATTGTTTGAGAAATTGACACTCACATTGCTGATGCCGGGCTGTGATCGGAGTTTGGTTTCAACATTCCGTGCACAAGCTGCGCACGACATTCCCACAATGGGCAAGGTACGGGATTGGAACTGAGAAGTCATTTAAGAGATTCTTTTCCAATAAACAATTGTGGCTGTACTTGTGTTCGATCCGGGAGATATAATATAGGAATCCTATGGCTTTAATTTCAGAATGTAGCCAAGCGTTTCTTTAGAGCAACTTGGTTAATGGCGACGTTAATGCCATAGCTATAATCGAACTGATTATTTGTCAGATCAAAATATGATTCAAACCGCAAATCCAGGCAGAGAAACCCGAATGCCTGATGGGTGAGCAAAAGTTTATGCAAAAGCAGGTTGCGGCTATGATCGAAATACCAGGGAATATGCCCGGAAAGCGATTGAAAAAGATAGTCCCCAAGTGGTGCAAAGTAGTATTTGCCGCGAAAGTAGCTCATTCCAACACTGGCCCAAGAGTTGGAAACCGTGAGGTCGCTATAAAATCCGAACCCCTTCTGATATGGCAATACATTATTCGGCGATAATTCCAAACACTGAATCAGGCTATTGCTCAGCGAAACCTGGTTGATGGTCTTAAAGCGGGGTTTGTACACATATTTCAATCCTCCACCGACATTAGCCCTTGAGATCATTGGGGTACTATAGTTGCTCACCTGTCCGCCATGATGGTGAATAACGCTCTGAACATCAGCAAGTAAAATATGCTTCTTGGTCCGATCAATCAATGAATATGTCATAAGCCAGCCGCCTGAAATCACTTCGGGTACATCCTCACCCGGAGTGATAAATCTTTCCCAATTCATCCAAAGATCTGATTTTAGTCTTGGTTTTTCGATGATAAATTGCAATCCATATTCAGGCCTTTTGGCGAAATAATTGTCTGTGCTGAAAATAGGTTCAAGATACCCATGTGCAAGGTGTCCGTTTAGCTGGCCGATGGTCAGTATTATACCTGGAAAAAACTCAAACTTTGCAGTTAAAACAGGCAGGGAGGCATCGAATCCGTCCTGTCCAAAAAATTGTCTGAAATACCAACCACCAACGAGTTCCACCTTTCGGTTGAGGGCAAAGGCAATTGAAGGCTGAAATACTGTTCCAAAGAAAGTCATGCCTTCAGTGTGTTTTCCAAAATACTCGTTGTTCTTTAGAAAAGAGTTGCTATGAAGGTGCACGATCCATTCCCCTGTTTCCAGGTTTGAGGTTCCCATCCGATTTTGGTAACTGTCATAAAGTCGCTGCGAAAGTGCATGATGGGCTAAAGCACTTGACAAGAAAAGGAACAGTAAAAAAGAATATCTTGTCATGGGATGCGATTATTAACTGATAGAATCATGCTATTCATCAGGCTGAATAATATTGTTCCATTGGGGCCTTCGGCCATACACAAGATAGTATCGGAGGGGAGCCTGGCATTTTGGGCAGTCAGAGATGACCATTTGCCATTGGAGAGTTTTAATAAACCAGCTCCATAAGTGCTGCACCAGATGTTGTTCTGCGCATCGGCAACCAGCGATGTGATTGGAGCTGGGGTTCCGGTTTTAAGAATAAGACTGAGGCTGTTATTAGTAAAGCAAACTAACTGAGAGGTAACCGAACCAGCCCATACCTTTTGATCGCCATCAAGACAAATTGATTTGAAATTTGACGAGGGTATGGCAGGTTGAGTAAAATCAAAACTTTTCCAAATACCGTTTTGAAAGTTGAATACTCCCTTGTCGGCACTACAAACCCACAGTCGTTGTGATGCATCTAGTAGGAGTTTTTGAATTTTGGAAGATGGAATACCCGAATTGGACAAATTATAAAACACCCATGCACGGTTCTCAAAATATGCCAGGCCACCGGACGATGCTGAACCATTGATCCCCACCCACAAATTTTCTATCCCTTCAACTGCAATTGATGAAACATTCCGGCCATCAAACTGTGGAATTTTAGTCCATTTTTGTCCATCAAAAACTGCAAGGCCAGATTTCCACCCTACCCATACTTTGTCATTTCCATCACGGACAACACATGATACGGAATCGAGATTGATCCCAATATTCTGAGCATCGTAAGTTATCCATTGTTTGCCATTGTTAAACAGCAGGCCTTGTTGTTGCTGTGCTCCAAGCCATTGGCGTTGCTCGTCCTCATAGAAAATGACTGTAACCGGCCTTGGCGCAATGTTTTTAGATTTATAGAAATATGTCTGCCAGGGAACCGGAGGGTAGTCATCATTCAACTTTGCGCAGGATGAAACCAAAACAAGAAAAAGGCTAATCAGAAGGATGGTTCTTTGACACCTCATTTTTATTAAATGTAAACAACTAGCAAAAATAATTTATTTATTGCGACCTGTTGTATATTCATAGGCTCCCGGATCAGGTGCTGCATCGTTGATGCGGCTAACTCCTTTGAGATCGCGTGTTATATTGAACGGTGATTGCAGAACGATTTGCAAACTGCCTTTGTTAATGAGCGGAGAAAGGGTGTCGGGCTCAAGTTTATGGATTTTTATTTCCTTAAATTTAGGATCTACGTTTCGAAAGCAATTTGCAAATAATGGATTCGCAGAAATATTTTGTGGCGTTTTAAGAAAACAAAAATCGAAGTTATAGTTAAATGCAGCGAGGGTTGAAGCTTCAAAACCAAGTTCTTCGTTCAGGTTTCCATAAATCACACTGTTTCCGAAGTAAGCTTTCACAAGATTCCTTGCAATCACCTGGTTATTATACCGATAGAAGTTGTTTATCAACAACGAAGGGGATTGCCTGGCTGTCTTAGTCCAGAAGTTGCCAATTGTGGTATGGCGAAAATCATAGTTGCCACCATACATCAATGCGATGGCATGTGTTCCACAATTTGCCACTACCAGGTTGCCAGCTTCGATATAAGTTCCCCTAGCCAATAGCCCTATTCCCAGCATATTACGTATTTCAGTATTATATATGCGCAGCGTAGGCGCCGGTGATCTTCCAACCGTATCAGCCTGAATACCGATCACTCCATTCTTGATTATGGCATAATTGATCTCATTATTGACGCTCCCTGGATAAAAATAGATACAAATTCCGGCATCTTTATGCCCCCATTGTCCAGGTAGGTCCCGATAATAGAACTCAGTTCGGTCGCCCTGAAAAACCACAGGGTTTTCCTTTGTTCCCATCACTTTGAGGGATGCGTCCCGATAAACCAGCATAAATGAGTTATGATGAAAATGCAGTCGGGCTCCCTGGGAAATTGTGAGTGTGTATAATGAATCAACCGCTAAAAAACCATAAATGACATGCGGTTTGTCATTGGGTAATGTTAGGTTGCTTTTAATGATTGCGTTTCTATAAAAATAGGCATCCTCTCCCCATGCCACCAATTTCACATCCTGCTGGTTGTTATTGACGTTGAATAGAATTGAATCTGTTTCAATCATCATCCCCGATTGGTTGTTTGGGTCAATGGTAGCCCGAATAAAGATAAACAGGCTGTCCTTAGGCGCAATTTCAACATCAGTAGCCAGCAAGGTTGCCAGCCCGTCAATATTCAGTCTGAACGGTGAAGCCAGGCCACGGGCTAACCCGATTGATGAAACCTTCACCCATTTCTTTTCAGTATTGTAGACCGTTAACAGCTGAGTTGCTGTGCCGAGCGTGGTAAAAACGGTATCGAACAGAACCGTGTCAACCGAAAATTTGAGCTTCAGATTTGGGTCGTCAGAAAATTTGTCGTGGCGGTCGCAGGCGCTGATTATTAACAAGGCAGGCAACACTATTGCAAGAAAATGCAGATAAAATCTTTTACGCATGCCCTTCATATTTCTTAAAACAGGTTACTCTCTGGTATAAATTCGTTCGATCGCCTCACGTAATACATTTATTTCAACAAGTCAGGCTCAAACCGCACGGTTGGCTATTGCAAAAACAAGGTAAAGTTATCATAAATACGCTTTTGGTGGCATTTTATTGCCATATTAACCACTTAACTCAACCACTTTGTTGATGGATGGCTACAAAGCGCAAATCAACATCTTTTCGGGTAAATTCTGATGCTTCGAAAACATTGAGGTATTTTAATGTGTTTGGCTGTTAAAATATTTTTTTAAGTAATTACTGTTTCCATCAACTACCTTTAATTGCTACATTTGCAAAAAATATCATTATACTGA
>JBBIIP010000055.1:0-7406 GCA_037446395.1 Lentimicrobiaceae bacterium | reverse complement strand
CTCATTTATATGCCTGACAGAATCATCCTTATACACCCAAAAATGGTTGTATATGTCTTATAAACCTCGGCCTTACCGGGTGCAGCGGTTGATGCAGTTGCGACCATTCAATTTTTAACGATGTTACAGGAAAATATGAAGTATCAAATTAGGACGAAGATGATAGATAAAAAAGCAATCGCCATTTAACAAGCGAATAACACTGCCGCTTCAGATTCCTGTTTCCCTATACCTCGATCTCTCCTCGGTGAATCAAGCGTTGCAATTTGAGGCCTGATCCTAAAATATAATTCCTTCCCGTCTGAGGAGTACTTATATCACGTCATTCGCCCGGAATTGGCTGCCCTTCAATCCATGGTGCTCCTGCACGGATCAGTTCTTTTTCCAGGGCGGGCAATTTGTTGAGCCTTATATCTTCAAGCTTTTCGCGGAAAATCGAAAACTGTTTTCTGGCTATTTCAAAGGTTCGGCGATGGGTAATGGTTGGCCCATAGGTGGAATTTGAAATACCTGCCCCGGCAGCTGATAACCTGCTGTTTATAGTCGGCTTGTCCTTCTCTCCAACCTGTTGCTTCGATCGGTTGCCATTCAACTCTTCGTCAAGCACCTGGAGTTCGGCACGCAGATTCACCAATTGCAATTCGATCTCACGATGAAACCCACTTGTTCGGGTGATGGCGCTGCGCATCAGGTCAACCTTGGTTGTGGCACTGGTTAGTGCCGAATTGGCAGCAGATACAGTGCTTCTTAACTCGTGTAGTTCCTTCCAAAAAGCAACCACAGCCTCTGTGTCGGCGCCTTTGAGAGATCCACTCCTAAGAGGAACAATCTCAAAATCAATTGGCTGAGATAATTGTGTGAATTCTCCATCAATTTGTTTGAACAAGGTGGCAGAATATTTACCGGGAGCCACCATAGGAGCCCTTGACTCCCATTCGGGACGGTCGGCACGCGCAGGCATGCTTGAAGAAAACTGCAAATCCCAGGATACCCTATGAAAACCTTTACCCGAAGGGCCTTCAATTCGGCGAACCAGATCACCCTGCTGGTTTTTGATGAACAACCACACCTTGGGCTTGTCCTGCCTGCGTTCAGATTCAACTGCATCCCAACCCGGAAAAGGTATGTCTTTGTTTTGCTTCACTTGTTCTTTCTCCTGCGATTTCCTGGTTTGTTCTTTTGTTTCGTAGCTGTTTTTCAGAAAATATGTGAAAACGGCACCAAAAGGAGGATTATCGGAAACAAAAAATGCATCGCCTTGGGAGGCCTTACGGTCGGAACTTAGCACCGGCTTGGGAAGGTACCAATAGGCGTTGCGTGTTGGAAAAAGGGTAGCCTCGTCATTCAACTGCTTCTCTGATACATGCCTGAGAACGCTGTAGTCATCAAAGATATAAAATCCCCTTCCGAATGAAGCCCCAACCAGGTCGTTTTCGCGGCGCTGTATGGCAAGATCCCTAAAGGAAATGACTGGCAAATCGCCTTTGAGCTGAGTCCATTTCTGTCCGCCATTGATGGTGAACCATATTCCGAATTCTGTAGCAACAAACATCAGCCCTGCTTTTTCGTGGTCCTGCACAATGCGCCAAACGAGCGTTCGTGCAGGCAGGTTTGACACGATTGATACCCAGGTTTTGCCTCGGTCAGTGCTTCTATAAAGATACGGGTTGAAATCACCCGTTTTGTGATTGTCAAGGGCAACATATACCGTGCTGGCATCATACAGGTCTGCTTTTATGTCGTTGACGAAAGCTGTCTGTGGTAACCCTGGCAAAGCTTGAAGGTCTATTTTTCTCCAGGTCTTCCCTCCGTTTTCTGTTATTGCAATGATGCCATCATCAGTTCCGGCATAAATCAGCCCTTCCGATCTTGGGGACTCCGCAAGCGAAGTAATGGTGCTGTAGTCCGACATGGCATTAAAATCCCAAGGCGAATCCCAACTCCATTTTTTATCCATCAGAGTTTGGGTAATCCTCTCCTGTTTTGTGGTCAGATCGCCCGAAATGGCCACCCAGGAATCGCCCCTGTCTTCCGATCTCCAAACCCTTTGTGAAGCAAAATACAGGCGGGTGGGCTTATGGGGACTGACCAATATTGGGGCATCCCAGTTAAAACGCTCACTTCCTTCGTTCTCATCAGGTTGGGGCCTTATGTTTACAATTTCTTTTGTAATCCTGTCATAACGAACCAAATTTCCCTGCTGCGATTGCGAATAAAGAATATCAGGGTTGCCTGGCTCGGTGGCAGGCTGGTGCCCATCGGCAAATAGGGTGATAAACCAATCGCTGTTTCTGATGCCATGCACATTATCGGTGCGCGATGGGCCTCCCTGTGTATTGTTGTCCTGTGTGCCTCCATAGACATTGTAGAATGGGAGGTCATCATCCACCGCTACCTTATAGAATTGTGTAACCGGAAGGTTGGCGATATATTTCCAGGTCTGCGTACGGTCGAAAGATTCATAAAGTCCACCATCGCAACCAGCCAACACATAATTTGGGTCATTCAAGCGAAATGCAATTGCGTGATTGTCAACGTGTTTGTTCCTTTCGTTCATTCGTACGAAAGTCTTTCCGCCATCCTCTGAGATTTGCATCTGTACGTCAGCCAGATAAAGCTTATCAAATTGGTGAGGGCAGGCATAAAGTTCCTGGTAGAAATGAGGCCCGGTGCCGCCGGCCACTGCATCGGATTGTCTCGTCCATGAGGCACCGCGGTTGCTGCTGCGATAAACCCCTCCCTTGCGGCGATCGAGTTCTATGGCTGCATATACCACATCGGGTTGTTGGGGAGAGATGGCAAGTCCAATCTTTCCCATATTCGAATCGGGCAGGCCTTTGGTGAGCTTTTCCCAGGTTTCGCCTGCATCAGTGGAACGATAAATTCCAGATCCCGGCCCACCACTCATATAGGAGGCAACGGTGCGATGCCTTTGCCAGGTAGCTGCATAAAGTATGTCCGGATTGCGTGGATCAATCAAAATGTCGGTTGCGCCAATCCACTCGGCGTCTCCCAGCACCCTTTTCCAGGTTTTGCCGCGGTCGGTGCTTTTGTAAACACCTCTTTCACCACCTTTTGCCCACAGGGGTCCCTGCGAGGCTACCCAAATGATATTTGAGTTTGCGGGATGAACGATAATCCTGGAAATATGCTCCGATTGTTTTAGTCCCATATTCTTCCAACTGTTTCCGCCGTCTTCGCTGCAATAAATTCCGTCGCCATATCCCACATGGCGCCCCCCGATATTTTCGCCTGTACCTACCCAAATGATGTTCGGATTGTTGCTGTCAATTGTTACGCATCCAATCGAATAGGAACCCTGGTTATCGAAAATGGGCAACCATGTTGTTCCCGAATTTGAGGTTTTCCACACACCACCGGAGCCAACAGCAACGTACCAAATGTTGTTGTTGCCAGGATGTATGGCAATATCAGCAATTCTGCCCGACATAAGCGCTGGACCGATGCTGCGAAATTTAAGCCCGGCAAAGGTTTCGCCGGAGAACAAGTCTTTTGCTTTTTCGCCCTGCGAAAAGGCAACAACGCAGGAAGAAAACATGAATAAAACCAGCAATGATGGCGATAAGAGTTTTTTCATTATAAATCTATTTTTATGAAACGATAGCGTAAAGATTTCGCTCGTTAAAAATAGAAAACTATTCAGTTCGTCAGGCCACCTGTCTTTTTAAAAAAATAAAACCGGCTAAATTCGCTTATCTCAGTTGTAGCATGTCTTAGACCGGCAATGCTCTGGAATAAAACGAATGTTACCCACAAAACAGTTTTATTCGGGATTAAAAATTAACTTTGCAGCCGTTATCTTTGCTTCCCTACTATTAATCACTCCCCAAAATCCGAAACATTCATGACTGAAACAAGAATTTTTGATTTGCTCGAACGCTTTCGGGCAAATCCAGGTACCATTGGCCAATTTAGACTTGCCGCCAAAGAAGACGGAAAATGGCGCGAATACAGTTCTCAGGAATATATTCAGCAGTCAAACCTTGTCAGTTTGGGACTTCTGGCAATGGGTTTTAAAAAAGGCGATAAAATTGCCACCATCACCAACAACCGCCCCGAATGGAATTTCATGGAAATGGGCATGTCGCAGATCGGCGTGGTGCATGTTCCCATACATGTTGCGCTCACAATCCGGGACTTCACCTTCATTCTGAACCATGCCGAAGCACGGCTGCTGATTGTTTCAGACAAATCGTTGTTTCAGAAGATGAGCGAAGTACAGAAAGATATGCCTGCACTCGAAAATATTTTTACATTCAACCGTGTGGAGGGGGCTACCAATTGGTCGCACATCACAGCCCTGGGCGAGGCCAATGCCACCATTTATCAGCAGCAGGTCGAGATCCTGAAAAAGGCAATTTCTGAAAACGACCTTCTCACGCTCATCTACACCTCAGGCACGACAGGTGATCCAAAAGGGGTAATGCTTTCGCACAAAAACATCATGAGTAATGCCATTGCATCTTCGAAGTGCCAGCACCTCAACTACAACCACAAAGTATTGAGTTTCCTGCCCCTTTCTCATGTGTTCGAGCACATGGTGAGCTACCAATACCAATACCTTGGCATAAGTGTATTCTATAACGAGAGCATGGCCACCATTGCCAGCGACATCAAGGAACTGCAGGTAGATGGATTTATCACCGTACCCCGCCTGCTCGAATCGGTTTACGAAAAAATTGTTTCTAAAGCCAAAACCCTCAGCCGCGTGAAAAGGGCTATTTTTTCCTGGGCAGTGCGCCTAACCAACAAGTTTGAGCCCTATACAAAACAAAATCTGCTTTACCGAATGCAGCTTACGGTGGCCGATAAGCTGGTATACAGCAAATGGAGGGCAGCCCTCAGCCCCAATATTACATTCATCGGTTGTGGCGGGGCTGCTTTGCAGCCCCGCCTGGCTCGCTTGTTCTGGGCGGCAAACCTGCCTGTTTTCGAAGGCTATGGCCTTACTGAAACCTCGCCCATCCTGTCGGTAAATTATTCGAAACCCGGAGAGACAAAAATCGGATCTGTTGGCCCAATCCTCCATGGGGTTGAGGTGAAGATTGCCGAAGATGGCGAAATTCTTGCCAAGGGACCAAACCTCATGCTTGGGTATTACAAAGATCCGGTGCAAACCGCCGAGGTAATCGACGAAGAAGGATGGTTTCATACCGGCGACATCGGACTACTGGAAGATGGGAAATTCCTTAAAATTACCGACCGAAAAAAGGAAATATTTAAAATATCCAATGGCAAATACATTGCCCCACAACAGATTGAAAACAAGCTGAAAGAAAGTTTCTATATTCAGCAAACCATGGTGGTTGGAGAAAATCAAAAGTTTGCCAGCGCCCTGATCATCCCCAACTTCAGTGCTTTGACAGAGTGGGCAAGGAAACATAAAATTCAATTTCACAGCCATGCCGAGATGATTAAACTTCCACAGGTAATAAAACACTTTGAGGATGAAATCAGGCAACTCAATAAAAAGTTAGGTGCCAACGAGCAAATTAAAAAAATTATCCTTCTTGCCGATGAATGGACTCCTTCGACCGGAGAGCTAACCTCGACACTCAAATTGAAAAGGAAAAAAATCTACCAAAAGTATCAGGAACTCGTGCAAGCTGTTTATGAGTCTGTTCAATCAAAAAGCACTGCAAAAGTGAGGGTTGAGAAAGACAAATAAATATGTATCAGATTCTATGGTGAGTCTGTTGTAATGCGTTGCAGATCAGTCGAAAAAGGAGATAAATTCAACTTCTCAGCCGGATAGAGCACCCTTCACAATGGTTTTGTTGCGGTCGGGACCGGTCGAAACCAGCGCGATCTTCACCCCACATTCTTTTTCAATATAGCCAATGTATTCATGCAGTGCCGGAGGCATTTGGTCATAAGCTGCGATGTCGTCGAGCGAAGTGCACCAGCCCCTGAAAGTTTTGTATTCAGGAACAACCTTGTGCCGCATGGCTTCAAAAGTAAGTTGCTCTGTTCGGCCATTCGGAGTGTGATACGCAGTGCATACCTTAATTTCGGGAAAATCGCTCAACACATCTGCTTTCATCATCAGCAGATGGGTAACCCCGTTGAGCATAATGGCATATTTAAGAGCCGGTAAATCGAGCCAGCCACAACGCCTGGGCCTGCCTGTGGTTGATCCGAATTCGTGACCCCTGTTTCGCATATACTCTCCCTGTTCATCATGTAGTTCGGTCGGAAACGGCCCGCTGCCTACGCGGGTGCAATAGGCCTTGAAAATGCCAAATACGTTGCCGGAAAGGCTTGGAGCGATACCCAACCCGGCACACATTCCGGCGGTGATTGTATTCGACGAAGTAACGTAGGGATACGATCCAAAATCTACATCCAGCAGGGTGCCTTGAGCCCCTTCGGCAAGTATTCGCTTTCCGGATCTTATACTTTGGTTTAAGTAATGCTCGCTGTCAATCAGCTGAAAGTTTTTAAGCACCTGCAGTGCATCGAGCCATTGACGCTCATATTCATAAAAAGTTTTGCCATGCAACAGAATATCTAGTGGATGGCTGCCGTAAATTGCTGCCATTTGCAGGTGCTGCTTTTTCCTGGCCTCATACATATCCAAAAACTCAGGATTCTCCAGGTCGCCAACGCGGAGTCCGTTCCGGCCGGCCTTGTCTGTATAGGCAGGGCCAATTCCTTTGAGTGTGGAGCCAATTTTCAGGTCGCCTTTCGATTGTTCCATTACTGCATCCACAAGCAAATGGGTCGGCAGGATCAGGTGGGCTCTTTTCGAGATCAACAGGTTTTGCGTGGGGGCCGCCTGGTGGGCTTTTAATGCTTCGATTTCTCTGGCAAAGACCACCGGATCAATGATTACTCCGTTTCCAATAATATTAATTGTCCATCGGTGAAAGATTCCCGAAGGGATGGTGTGTAAAACGTGTTTATATCCGTCGAACTCAAGGGTATGCCCTGCATTCGGTCCCCCCTGAAAACGCGCGATGATATCGTAACGGGGGGTGAGAAAATCGACGACCTTACCTTTCCCCTCATCGCCCCATTGAAGCCCTACCAGAACATCTACATTCATAATCAACTTATTTAAAAACCTAGTTTTAAGATTTGAAATTAATGAGTAAAAGTAGAAAAATCATCGGTGAGTGGAACAATTGTTCGATCTTTTATGTTAGGTAGAATCATTAGCCCAACTATAGAACACATCAATGAGGAGCCTTAAAATAGAATTGGGGTTGAATCTACCCTCTTGTAAAAAATATTTTTTAATTTCAAATAATTTTCAAACTTTATTATCTTTGTTTGTTTTACCAACATATAAGAGATGCTGCCCATAGAAAGTTTAGTCGTTTTTGTATATGCATTGCCAATCTACCATGGGCTTTTCTATACCACCCAATTAGTTTATTTTA
>JBBIIP010000054.1:7439-7813 GCA_037446395.1 Lentimicrobiaceae bacterium | reverse complement strand
CTGGCGATTATGCTGGGCTTTGCCATGGGCGCTGTGGCGCAACAATATGATAATGGTATAATTAATGCCAAAGCTCAAGTTGTTGCCCAAGTAGATGTGACTGCAGAAAAAGCACTCCAATTTGGTATGGTAACGCCTCAAGTCAATAAAACCATCTCAGTCGATGGAGGAGTATTAGCAGGGACTGCAGGTAATAGTACTTATGCAGGATCAGAACAAGCAGGGCATTTCTCAATTACGAAAGGAGCAAATACATATGTAACTGTTAAGCTATCATTACCATCAACACTCACCAGAGATGGTGGATCTGAAACACTTCCAATTAATTTTGCCGATTATGGAGCTAGTAAACTAGGATTAATGCAGATAGCATC
>JBBIIP010000054.1:0-7429 GCA_037446395.1 Lentimicrobiaceae bacterium | reverse complement strand
TTTGATTTTGCGTTCACGCCAACCCATAATACAGATATCCAGCTTACTCAAAGCGCTCATGTAGACTATTTTGCTGCAACAGCATTCGATGTATTCATTGGTGGCACTGTTGAACCAGCAGTCGATCAAGCTGCAGGTAATTACATTGCCGAAATTACCCTCACAGCCACCTACAACTAATCTTCATTGATGCATTAAAAGGCAGTCTGGGCGGCGGCGAAGCCGCCGCCCTCATACTCGCCTTATGTGAAGTGATCCGTTTTTTCACTACCTTTATGCCGGTTTTTATCAAACACCAAATAGTTTTAAAATTTCTATACTTCACCAAAAACCATCCCAAATGTCTAAGGCCACATTCACAACCCTCTTTCTCGTGGTGCTCCTGTGGGCACCCCGGCTCTCTGCCCAGATAGGACTCGCCCCTTCATTCGTTTTTATAGACGAAAAAAGTGGCGTCGGAAACCTCTTTGTGAGCAACCGCAGCGAACAAGCCTACGAAGTGAGCATCTCCTTTGCTTTCGGCTACCCGGGCAGCGATGACGACGGCAACCTGGTCATGAACTACGACGACCCGGCGGCCTTCGCCCGCTTTGGCCTCGATAGCATGATGCGGGCATTCCCGCGAAGCTTTATCCTCAAAGGAGGTGAACAACGCACCGTGCGCCTGCAAATCATCCCCGGCCAACGGCGCAAAGAGGGATTTTTCTATACCCGCATGAAAGTGCTGGCCAAACCGCAAACCGCAGAAGTTACGCAGGAAGTAGCCGAAGGCATCGGAACAAAAATCACCTTCAACTTTGAGCAGGTTACGGCGGTCTTTTACCGCCGAGGTAAAGTGAGCACAGGCCTGGTAGTGAAAAAACTCGATGTGCAACAGGCCGATACCATGCTCCAACTTCGGCCCCACCTGCAGCGCACCGGCAATGCCCCCTTTCTCGGAAGCATGATCGCCAAACTCAAGGATAACCGCGGAAAAGTGGTGGCCGAAACCCAAAGCACCACCACCGCCTACTTTGATGTGATACGCCGCATGGACCTGAACATCGCCCGCGTGCCGGCCGGTAAATACAAGCTGGAACTTAGCTTCGAAACCCGCCGCAACGACATGATGGCCAGCGACCTGGTGCAGGCACCCCGCATCGTACACGAGGTGGAGGTGGTGGTGAGATAAATACAACCGACTATTGTTAAGTTCTTTAAATTGGGGCGTTCGGAAGTCATTACCGCAGAGCGAAAGGTAGGTGTAAACCCCAATCACACTTGCAGCATGTTCCTTATATAGTGGTTACTAAATAATCTTAATGCCATTGCACAGAACAAGGCGAATATTTGCGTTTCCCACACAGTAGGTCCACATCAAATTGTGTATACCAACAGGTTGCCAGACCAATGTATGAAATCACCCCCCTGTAAGCCGATCTGCCTGGAACACTCTCCTGCTTTTACAATGAGCAGGAAGGCCGGGTGCGTCCCTTCCCACTACGCGAAGGAGGGCAGGGGGATTATTTCAACGCAAAACCAAACTAAACCAATAACAATTTTGCGTCAGAAGAGCAGCATATTAACTCTTTTGCTGACGATTTTCCTACCGCTTTGCGCCTTCACACAATCAGCCCACCATGAGGAGGTGCTCCTCGCATTTCAGCATCCTGCCATAGGCCACGTATATGTAGGCAGCCTATACGACTCCCGCGCCGATAAAACATACCTGCCCGTAACCGAACTCTTCAGCCTGCTCGAAATCAACTACCAGAGCGATATAAAAAATTTCACCATCCGCGGAAATTTCATCAGCCCTGGCAATCCCTACAGCATCAACCTGGCAGCCATGCAGGTGACCTTAGGAAAAACCATGCATCCCCTCACTCCCGAAGATTTTCGTATTGGTGCAATGGACTTCTATCTCAGCCCCCAGGTATTCGAAAAAATATTTGGATTAAATTTCACCGTAAACATCATGCACCTGGTGCTCAGCCTCGAAACCACCCATAAACTTCCGGTGGCCGAACGCCTGGCACGCGAGCGGGCACGCAGCCGCATGGAAGGCACACAAACGCTTCGCGATGATTTTCCGATGGTCTATCCCCGCAAACGCCAACTACTCAGCGGGGGCATGCTGGATTATGCCCTCACAGGCAACGTAGCAGGCCAGGCCACAAACATGGGCTATGTGGTGACGGGGGGCATGGAGTTTCTTGGCGGCGACCTTCAGGGCAGCCTCTACGGAAACATCCACAGCGATTCGGCTGCAAGTGGGGGCGATCTTAATGTCAATGGTCTGCGCTGGCGCTATGCCGTTCGGGACAACCGGTTTTTTTCGGGACTTATGGCCGGGCAGTTGAGCACCACAGGGCTTCAGCCTTATGCCATCAGGGGAGTAGCCATCACCAACGACCCCATCGAACCTCGCCGCATGTACGAAACCTTTGTAGTGGATGGCAATACCGAACCCGAATCAGAGGTCGAAATCTACGTAAACGAACGCCTCACCGACTACAAGCGGGCCGACGAGCTGGGCTACTACCGCTTCGACGTGGGGATAACCTATGGCACAACCCGCATAAGCCTTCGCATCTATACCCCTTCGGGCGAGCTAAAAATCATCGAACGCCAGATGCAGGTTCCCTTCACATTTCTACCACCAGGCGTGATATCATATAATATTCAGGCCGGCATGACCGAACCAGCATGGGGCGATGCGCTACCGGAACAGGCCATTGCCCACGGCAATGTGGCTGTGGGTATTACCCGGTGGCTTTCGGCTTCAGCCGGCACCCAGCATATCGGCCGACAATTTCAACCCCAAGAATTATTCTCCTACGGAAGCCTTTCGGCACGCCTGGCAAAGCAATACCTGCTGAATGTTGACATAGCCCCCGAGGCATTCTACCGCCTCACCGGAAGTGTCATGTATACCAGCAACCTGAGCCTCAATATGGTTTATACACGATTCGACGGGCAGGGCCGGTTCAATGCCCGCAATGCCAATGAAGAGGTCATAGCCAATGTTTACCTGCCATTCTCCGTGTTTGGTATGGCCACAGGAATTCGCCTGGGAGGCGAGCATCATATTTTCTCGGAAAGCACCTCCACACGCTGCCTGGCCGACTTCAATGCGAGGTTGGGCGCAGTGAACCTGCGTGTCAACTTTCGCGAAAATATTTTCACATCGGGCAATACATACACCTTCAGCGACGGCCAGTTAACCACCGCACTCACTTATACCATTGCCCGCTCGCCCGGCATACCTGTATATGTTCGCGGAATGTTTCTCAGAGGCCAGGCGCAATATGATATTCATAAAAACCAGCTGCAGGTTGCAGAGTTGCAGCTCTCGCGCACTGTATTCAAAACCGGGCGGCTAACCCTGGGTGGCCTCTTCAATTTCGACAGCAAAACCCTCAACGCTCAATTCGGCCTCACATTCGACCTGCGGCAGGTGCGTTCGGCCACCACCATCATATCGAATAGAAATAATGTGTCAGCCCGCCAGAGCCTCAGCGGAAGCATCGGGATTGACGCCCCCAACCGCCACCTTGACCTTACCAACCGCCAGCAGGTAGGACGCAGCGCCGTCTCGGTAGTTCAGTTTGTTGATAACAACAACTCGGGCAAATACGACCGCGGCGACCAGCGCCTGCCTTACCGAAGCCTAAAACTCGACCGCAGCACTACCATGGAAATGGGGCGCGATAGCATCTTGCGAATGAATCAACTGCAAAGCTATTTTGTGTACAACCTGAGTGTCAACCGCAATGCCATTGACGATCCGACCCTGGTACCTCAAAAAAATGAATTCTCTTTTATTGCCGACCCCAACCGCTACAAACGAATTGAAATACCTTTCTATCGTGGTGGCATAGTCGAGGGAATGGTGATGGTGCAAAATGATGGAAAAACCTATGGACAAGGGGGGCTTCGTCTTTTTGTGAAAGGGGTTGATAATACTTATGAACAAACCATCCGCACCTTCGCCGATGGCGGTTTTTATTCCATGGATATCCCTCCCGGTGCATACACTATCGAAGTAGATCCCGTGCAATTGGGTTTTCTGCGAGCCACTCAAAGCCAACCGCTGAAGTTTCAGATTCGTACCCTGGCCGAAGGCGATTATTTGGAAGGATTAACCATCCTGCTTCAAATCGAAGACGAAGACAATTCTCAACGGATTGAACCGGCATCTGAAACTCCTGCAGGCGGGCAAAAGATAACCAGGCAAACAACTGATGAGGCGGGCAGGGCAGTCGTTATTGCTCCTGTTGCCGACCCCAATACCCAGGCCGAAACTGGCGTTAGTCCAATTTCACTCATCGAGAAAGAGAGATTTCAGGAAACTGAGAAGCCATCAATTCCGAGTCCTGCCACAACCGAATATCGTGTTCAGATTGCCTCGCGAAGCAGTGCCGTATCGAAACAGGAGCTTGCGCTAAAATTCAATATCCCGAAAGAGGCAATCAAAGAAGACAGGTACAAAGCCAGTTTTATCTATACGGTTGGGTCTTTTCCTACCCGCGAAGAAGCCCAGCGCGAAGCTACCCGTCTTCGAAATATAAACGGTGTGAAAGATGCCTTTGTCGTAGTTTTTATTGATGGTGCGCGCCGCTGATTGGCTGCTGCAGGTTTTTGTGTAGAATGTTTTATTAACCTGCTGTCGGTCACTGCCACACCCTTTTGGCTTCATCTATCCCTGCAAAATAATTTTAGCCTTGGCTGGTTTTAGGTTCGGCGAGGCTAATTCACTGCAACGCAAATATTTTTACCGTGTTTTCGTAAAGAAATTCAATCCATTGCCTTCGGAGCAGGGTGGGGCAGGGGGTTGAAAGCAAAAACCCCATCATTGCTGACGGGGTTTTTGTAGGTTTGGCGACGACCTACTCTTCCACAAAACTGCATTACCATCGGCGCAGGTGGGCTTAACTTCTCTGTTCGGAATGGAAAGAGGTGGACACTACCGCTCCTGACATGTCCCTTCAAAATTTACTATAAATAAATTCATTCATGAAGCTAAAAAATGCCGATGATGAAATACTGAATCAACTCACACAAAAAATCATGACCTTAACAGCTCAACCAACTCCAAAAATGAAAGAGATTATCACAAAACTAAATGTGCCGCACTAAAAAGGACATGTCACGACATATCGGCGAATCAAATGTTGTAAAGTGGGATTTGTTAGAACAAATTGGTTGCACGAAAAATGCCGCGATTCAGATAATACCGAAAACCAAATGTAGTCCCATCGTATCGGCCGCATCACCATGAGCGATCATGAAAACACCAGTTGAAAACCATTTCGAAACAGCGTAAAAAAGGATGTATTTCTGGTAAACGGGATCTTTGGCTCTTTTGGGTGAATAGATGTATGCTCCAAGGTTCGTTGTAAGTGTCAGTTGGCCGAACAGCAGATCATGCCCGATAAATAACCCAACCCGCCTGTGATCCGTACTCTCCCCCGATCTGATGAGAGAATTTTTTAAATATCCATCGGCGAAATAATTCAGGCCGCCATTAATTCGCGATAATCTTGAAATTCGATAGTTGGAATACACAGAAATTCCATGCATGAAAGTCATCTCTTGTTTGCCGGAGTTTTCTTCCGTATGAACTTTGAAAGACGATAACAGGCCGAAAAATAGTGTAAGGGTCTCTGTCGAGCGGTCGAATTTTTCCCGAGTTAGCGGCTGTATGATTACCTTATTTGGCTCGTAGAGAACACCTACGCTGAGGCTGGGGTAGTTCATTCCGTAATTGGGTTGCTTAATACCTCCGTTTGAAATGTGATTGTAGTGGATCGAGGTAGTCAGATGTAATTGATCAGTTACTTTCAGCCTGATGGAGAGATTTGTTGTTAATAGAAATGCAATATGTGAGGCAAAGAATTTATTACGAGGATTATTGGTGGGGTGGTAAATATTAGATAGGTAAGCAGCGCCTGTGCCAGCTCTAAGTGTCGAGGTGATAATTTGGTTTCTAAATAGCACTGGCTCAATGAATCCATATAATTGTAAGGATTTTCCGATTTCCGGATGAGAGAAATTGACATAACGTATTCCTGCGCCCGCGTATGCATAATATCCCAAATGCTCAATCGCCTTATCCGTATGGTTGAGTTTAAAGATGGTTAGCTCGGCTCCCTTTGGATCATTGTATGCAAGCGGAGCTATTTGCTTGGAATGTTTGAGTATTGTTCCCCAGGAAAAGTCAACCCCCAAGGCAAGATCCTTGCTCTTGCCTTGCTTGTTTTGTCCAGCGAATAGGCTCGATGATGCAAGGATTGAGAGTGCCAATGCGATCATCGTTAACATTGGGTATAACATTTTCGGAAGCGAATGTGTTTTCAAAGATAATCCTCTTTTCTATATAAAGGGCTGAGAGAGGTATCTTGCTTTTAGTGACGATATTTCACGACATACGCGATTCCGGTCAGAGGGCAGAGGTATGTTGGGGTAGTAAACATATCAGGGCTGGAGTAATGGTATTGAAACAACGGATGGTACAAATGGAATTCATTGGTTGGCCATCAGGTTTCCATTTATAGCGATTGCACCATCCTTAATCATCGTTTATCTGACAATTTCAGGTGTTTCGTGAATGCACATCGTTGACATCCTGATTAATAGCTATGGTACTACTATGAATCTGTTTTACTATGTTATAAGAAAAATTTCTTGGCACTTCTTTGGAGTGACCCGAGGCATGAAGCACTCAACCATAAAAGGTGACTGGCGAGTGTGAGTTTGAGGAGCAAATGAATATAGGGGATGGAAGTAAATGAAAAATCCCATTCGGAAATCTGAAGAGGTTTTATTTCATATGGCGACGAGATCCCGACACTCTGCAGATTTTTGTTGGGTCGGTCAGGATTTCGTTTTGCTCATCCTACCTTGATCCACCTGGGATAATAGAAAAAGGGAGCATCTTTTCAGACACTCCCTTTTAAAAGTTTGGCGACGACCTACTCTCCCACAAAACTGCAGTACCATCGGCGCAGGTAGGCTTAACTTCTCTGTTCGGAATGGGAAGAGGTGGACACTACCGCTATAGTCACCTTAAGATTTTTATTTCTTAAATTGACATATCATGAAAGAAAATACAGCGAGTGCAGTGGGCTACTGCATTAAGAAAGCTTACGGGTAATTAGTACTACTCAGCTTTGCCATTGCTGGCTTTACACCTGTAGCCTATCAACGTCGTAGTCTTCGACGACCCTTAAAGGAAATCTCATCTTGGGCTGAGTTTCGTGCTTAGATGCTTTCAGCACTTATCTCGTCCGAACATAGCTACTCTGCGGTGCAGCTGGCGCTACAACAGATACACTAGAGGTTCGTCCAACTCGGTCCTCTCGTACTAGAGTCAGGTGCCCTCAAATTTCCAACGCCCACAACAGATAGGGACCGAACTGTCTCGCGACGTTCTGAACCCAGCTCG
>JBBIIP010000053.1:0-7918 GCA_037446395.1 Lentimicrobiaceae bacterium | reverse complement strand
TATTCCATCATCGCTTTTTGCAATGACCGAGTCATCTCATACATGCTTGCTAACCAGTTTTCCGGCACCGGATCGAGGGTAACAACCTTGCCTCCGATCTCGCGTGCAACCGACTCAGCTGTAGCCACGCTGAACTGACTTTGAATGAATACGGTTTTGATTTTTTCTTTCCGGGCAAGGTCGGTAATGCTTTTCATGTGTTTTACGCTAGGCTCCTTGCCTTCGGCTTCAATTGAAATCTGGTTCAGGTGATAATCGCGGGCAAAATAGCTGAGTGCAGGGTGATAAATTAGAAAGTCCCTGGTTCGCAAATCGCGCAACGTATGCCTGATAAAAGCATCCAGGGTATCAATGTCATTGATAAAACTGTTGTAGTTTCCCTCAAATTCACCCTCGCTCTCCGGGCTTTGATGAACAAGTGCATCCAAAATATTTCTGGCTGCTTTCTTTACTTCGATGGGTGAAAGCCAGTAATGAGGATCTACTCCGTGCAGGTGCACGTGATCTCCATGCTCTATCGTCTCGCCCGATATAAGTTCTACTCCACGGCTCAGGTCAACCAGGGTGGTGTTCGCGGAGCGCATGAATTTCTTAGCCAGGTTATCCTCAAAAAGTAGGTACCCGTTAATCAATAAAAGCTTCGAATCAGATAGCTCTTTTATCTGGCGGGAGGTAGGTTCATAAGACTCATGATTTGCTCCCGGTGGCGTAAGCACATTCACCTTGTAGTGATTTCCTGCAATCCGCTCAACTAAATATTTTTGCGGAAGTATGCTAACAGTAACAACAGGCGGCTTGTTTGTTTTATTCGAAGAGCACGCAATCATAGTAAAAAACAGTATCAATGCGACGATTTTTTTCATCTTTATTTTCTTCTCTTATAAGTGAGCTAAACCAAAAATATTTAATTAATAAATCTCCAGAAGATAAAGGCTATACTAAAAATTGACAGTACGATGATGCCTGTGATTGCAAATATTTTCATCCACAGAGGTAACCTTATTTTACTGGCAAGGTGAGGCTGCACAACTACCCGGTAATTCAGATACGCCAGCACAGGAGCTGTTACAAATGATATGGTTGTAGCCAGATCCACCATGAAGCGCATGGTTTGCGAAAGAAAATTAACCAGGAAGATGGTGCCTGCAACCAGCACGATGAGCCAATACCGGTAAATCAACTTGAATTTTTCGTCTTTGTTGCCAATAGTTGGGAAAACCATCACGGTGAGCGGCCTGAGAACGCGTGGATAGGCATCCATCACAGTGATGGTGGTACTCATCATGGTAGCCAATGCAGCTATGGCAACAATCGGATATGTCCATTTGCCTAAGCTCGATGTATAGAGGTGCATGAGTTGCCCGGCAAATGCTGATCCATTGGCAGAGAATGTTTCATTTGTATTATGCATAACAAATGCTCCGAGCAACAGAAAGCAAACGGCCAGCAGCATGGTGCCCCAATAACCGGTTCTGAAATCGCGGAGAATGATTTTTTTTATACCCGAACTGCGATTGTCTTTCCATTTCGCCTGGGTCCACATTGAGCTCCATACTGCCACATCAATGGGCGCTGGCATCCAACCTGCCAAAGCAATCAGGAAAAGAATATCAACCCTGCTCAGCCAATCGAAATGGTTGAATGTTTCGGGCAATGGTCTTTTCAACCCACTATAAACCACTGCGATGATTGTTGTGAGCGCCAGGAGCACTATTGTCCATTTAATGATCTTGTCAATAGATTTGTATTGCCCCAGCCAAATGACACCCATCACCATTAGCAACATGATTGTGTTTACAGTGTTCGGGTACCCGGAAATGCCTATGAGTTGTTGAACAATTCCTGATGTGACCAACCCCACAGCAGCCAGAATCGGGAACATGGTCAGGATTGTCAGCACTGCAAAAAGAATCACCGCATAGCGGCCGAGTGTCCGGTAACCATCAATAAGGTTGTTTCCGGTTGCAGCAACATATCGGGGAGCGATTTCGAAAAAAGGATATTTGATAATGTTGGCCAATAATACCACTAGTAAGAGGTCGTAGCCATAGTTAGCGCCAGCCCTGGTTGATTGCACAAGGTGCGATACGCCTACCGCGGCTCCAGCATACATTAAACCGGGCCCGAAAGTTGCAAAGGTTTTTTGAAGTTTACCAATAAATGCCATAAAAATAATTGGCGGTTCAACTAAAATAAGTAATCCTTTTTGGCGCCGTCTGTGGTGGGGTGACAGCGATGCATTTTAGCTGTTCATCGAAAGGAGGAATTCCTCATTGGATTGAGTAAACTTCATGCGCTCCTTCAGAAATTCCATGGCCTCAATGGGGTTCATATCGGCCAGGTGGTTGCGTAAAATCCAGAGTCGTTGCAACATATCTTTGGGCAGCAGGAGTTCTTCGCGGCGGGTACTCGAAGCCACAATATCTATGGCGGGCCAAATGCGTTTGTTGGCGAGTTTTCTGTCGAGCTGAAGTTCCATATTGCCTGTGCCTTTAAATTCCTCAAAAATTACTTCATCCATTTTTGAGCCGGTATCAATGAGTGCAGTTGCAAGGATCGTGAGCGAACCTCCATTTTCGATCTGTCGGGCAGCGCCAAAAAAGCGCTTGGGTTTTTGAAGGGCGTTGGCCTCAACACCTCCGGATAATACTTTCCCGGAAGCAGGCGACACAGTGTTATAAGCACGTGCCAGGCGGGTGATGGAATCGAGCAGAATGACCACATCATGCCCACACTCGACCAGTCGCTTGGCTTTTTCGAGCACTATATTGGCTATACGAACATGCTTTTCGGCTGGCTCATCAAAAGTCGAGGCAATGACTTCGGCCCTCACGCTGCGCGCCATGTCAGTAACTTCCTCAGGGCGTTCATCAATCAACAGAACAATCATATAGGCTTCGGGGTGGTTGGCAGAGATGGCGTTCGCCATCTCTTTAAGCAAAACGGTTTTGCCGGTTTTTGGCTGTGCCACAATCAAACCACGCTGGCCCTTCCCAATAGGGGTGAACATGTCAATTACACGCGAAGAAAATGTTGCCCCCGGATGGCCGGTTAGCTTAAATTTTGTTTCAGGGAACAGAGGTGTTAAAAAATCAAAAGGAATGCGATCGCGCACCTCATCAATGGTGCGTCCGTTTACCAACTCAATCTTTACGAGCGGATAATATTTCTCTCCATCTTTTGGTGGCCGGATTGTTCCTTTGATGGTATCACCGGTTTTTAGACCAAAAAGTTTTATCTGGGATTGCGAAACATAAATATCGTCAGGGCTATTCAGGTAGTTATAGTCTGATGATCGTAAAAAGCCATACCCATCCTGCATCAACTCGAGCACGCCCTCGCTGGAAACTACCCCTTCAAAATCATTGAAAGTATCATCCTTTTCCCGACGGCGATCCTGAAACCGATTGCGTTGATTGTCTCTCTCGTGCCTGGCTGGTTGGGGTTTGCTCTCCCCTTCTGCTAACATTTCATTATCTGGTGTAACGGGAATTGTAATTTCCTCAGGTATCATTGGTGCAACCAGGATTTCTACGTCAGCGACCATTGGAAGTTCTGTTGCAGGTGTTATTTCTGATTCTATGACCGGAGCAATGTAGTCGCCATTGGTTTCTTCGAAGCGCTTTATATCATCAAGCACAGATTGTTTATCCTGGCCCGGGCGTCTTTTAGTTCTTTGTGAATGGGGCCGCCTGTGCTGCTCTCCTTTGTGCCTGGCTGGGTGTTCTGGTATGATAAATGCAGGTTTGGCAGGTTCGGACTGTGCTTTTTCCGGAGCCTGGGGTTGATTTAATTTTTCGATAGCTGTCTCGGATTTTTGCTGCCGCGATTGGTGGGAGTGTGGTTTTGGGGCTTCCTTAGGCATAACCTGCTGGTTTCTTGGCTCGTAAGGGATACGGTTGCGGCGTTTGCCTTGTTGCCGCCGTGGTTCAGGTTTTTCCTTCTCAAGCATTTCCTGGCTTGGATTCAAAGCCTGGTGATCGAGAATTTTGTAAACCAGGTCTTGTTTATTAAATTTTTCGAAACGGGGAACACCAATTTGTCGGGCAATTTCTTTGAGCTCTGAAACGAGCATTCCGTTTAATTGATTGATATCGTACATGATAATTGAATTAGAATATTTTAAGCTCTGGTGTAATTACGATTAAAAATGCTGTCGGATGGATGTGAAGCACTCTTTAAAAAAACCCGGCTTATGCGCTGTGAGTGGCCGCAGCCTTCGACAGGACTTCCAAGGTTGCACCAACAAACGATGCCGACAAAAAAAGTGGTAGAGTTAAAATCAAAATTTAGTATTGAAATAAAATCGGGGGACGTAGTTTTGTTCCAGATGGATGGGTATGCAAAAATACATAATAAATTCAACGCTGCAACAACAAATATTTTTTTGTGTGTAATAAAAATAATTCTTTTGTGGGCGTTTCATTAAATCGGCCAACCTGCCGGTGGTATTTTATTAAATTTGCAGCCTCATAAAGCCACATATTAAATTCCTACATTTTATATCCCCATGAAAGATACAGCTTTTCGACATATGCATGAAGCCCTGGGTGCAAAAATTGTTCCATTCGCTGGTTTTAACATGCCCGTTCTGTTCGAAGGAATAAATATTGAGCATGAAACTGTTCGCAAAGGTGTTGGGGTTTTTGACGTTTCTCATATGGGCGAGATTTGGGTAAAAGGACCTACTGCCCAGGAGTTTTTGCAATATGTCACTTCGAACGATGTAACAAAACTCTATAACGGGAAGGTTCAATACACTTGTTTTCCGAATGGGGCTGGGGGCATTGTTGATGATTTGCTTGTGTATCGGATTAATGCCGAAACCTTTCTTTTGGTGGTCAATGCCTCGAATATAGAAAAAGACTGGAATTGGCTTATTCAGCAGAACAAATGTGAGGCGATACTCTATAATGCTTCCGATGAAATCTCACAACTTGCGGTGCAAGGTCCGCTTGCGCTAAAAGCCATGCAAAAACTCACGCTCTATCCTGTTATGGAAATGGAGTATTACACCTTCCATAAAGTTGAATTTGCCGGAATAAGGGATGTAATTTTCTCCATCACCGGTTACACCGGCTCTGGAGGCTGCGAACTTTATTTTGCAAACGAACACGCAGAGCATATTTGGAGGGAGGTGTTTGATGCCGGCAAGGAATTCGGAATCAAACCCATTGGCCTTGCAGCCCGCGACACTCTACGACTCGAAATGGGATTCTGCCTTTATGGCAATGATATCAACGAAACTACTTCACCACTAGAGGCCGGGCTGGGTTGGATTACAAAGTTTACTGATTACAAAAATTTTATTGACAAAGATTTTCTCCTGCGCCAAAAACAGGAAGGGCTTAAACGTAAACTGGTCGGTTTCGAAATGATTGACAAAGGCATACCCCGGCAGCATTACCCGATTGCAGATGCTCAAGGCAACAATATTGGGGAGGTTACTTCGGGCACCATGTCACCCTCACTCCATGTGGGTATTGGGATGGGATATGTTGCAAATGATTTTGCCACTGTTGGAACTGAAATCAATATTGTGGTCCGGGACAAATCATTAAGAGCCCGTATCATAAAGCTACCTTTTTACAAATCATAAGGTTTTATCACTTTAACCAAAAGCTACATGAATCAAAGGTTGATAAATGTATGCCTTGCCCCTCCCCTTTTGCCCGAGATGTCAATCAATGGCAATCATATTATTGTTGTTGCCGACATTCTCAGGGCAACAACCACTATTTGCACCGCCTTCGACCAGGAAGTAGCCCGTATTTTTCCGCTCTATGACCTGGAAAACGCGCTGGCACTAAAAAAGCAAGGTTACTTTATTGCAGGTGAAAGGAATGGCAGGAAACTTGATTTCGCTGATGCAGGCAATTCGCCATTCGATCTGATGACCTCCGATATCAAAGATAAGACAATAGTTTTCGCGACCACCAATGGAACCCAGGCAATTAATTTGGCAGGTACTCTTGGAAAGACTGTCATCGGAGCATTCGTAAACCTGCCTGTATTAAGCCAATGGCTGTGCAGTCAAACCGAAAACATCCTGGTTTTGTGTGCCGGATGGAAGAACCAATTCAGCCTTGAGGACACAATTTTTGCCGGTGCACTTATCGAAGAACTTTTGAAGGATGAATCTTTTATTGTCTCGGGAGACGAAGCACATGCCGCTCTGGACCTTTGGAATGCCGCAAAAACTGATTTGTATGGCTTTATCAAAAAGGCATCTCACATTGAGCGGCTGAAACTGGTTGGGGAAGGCGTCTCAATTGAATACTGTTTTAAAGTAGGCACTTCACGTTCAATTCCTATGCTGGAAAATGGCTACCTGGTAAACTTGTCTGAATAAATTTTATCATGAAAAGTTGCCCGTTGTTTAAAGTTGAATGATAAATAACGGGCAACTGAATTATATCTTGGCATTATTGTTTTATAAACCGGTGCTGGGTCTTGTGTTGGCTCCCAATCACACTCAAAATATATACTCCCCTGTTCAGGTCATTAACATGCAGCTCAAAACTTCCGCTCTCCATCATGGTCAGGATCCCTGCTTTAACGATACGTCCATTGAGGTCAATGATCTGATATTTTGGGTTGCTTTCTGCAAATCTCAAATCAAATGAGAGTATCTCGCGCACTGGCTGGGGATAGATACTGATAGAAGAACGAGCAGTGGGCAACTCCGAAACTGCAGTGATATTCTGATACCAGTTCTGAAGTTTATGAATCTTTAACCATCCTTTTGTATTTTCCATCCACCTTTCGTAAAACTCAGTGGCAATCGTATTGTTGGCGTTGTATTCGAAGATGAATTTATCTCCCCAGGAGATTGCCCATGCGGCTCCGATCCATTCCTCGCTTACCTCTAGAGTGATATTATTAAATGTGTCATATTCCCAGCGTTCGCGATAATAATTCACCCAGTTCACCCCGATATACTCCTGATACTCATACCTGGTAGGCAAGCCTGCGCTATTATAAAAGCCATAAGCTCTATCACTATTTCGCCAAACCCCCAACACATACTCCTGCATCAGAAGATAGGTCCATTTCATCTCCCCAAAATTGTACCATGTAATGTCCTTGTACCAATATCTTGGCAACCAAGCAGTTCCACTCCATGTAAAGCTTTTAACTTGCGACCAGGCGTTGTTCGTATAAACATATTCCTGGCGAGAGTCATTTGTCCAGCTGCCACTTTCCCAAATTTGATTATCCACTGCTGTGTGCAGTCCCCCGGTATATTCCCATAACTCGCGGTCTGTATACCGCCAGGCTGTTCCAGTCCAATCAGAGTATGTAATCTTCGTTATTTTTCCTTGGGTGTTATATTCATACTCCCTCATGCCTGCTGTTCCCAATGTCCATCCCAAGGGCTGCTGATAAGCATAAATTCCGCTAAAAACAATATTACCATAGGTATCATATTTAGTAGTCATTTTATAGAAATTTTCCCATAGTTGCGTAACAAGATTGTAATGTTGGAACACAATACTGGTATCCCTGCCCATAGCATCGTAGTAGTGCAACTCTCGTTCGTTATACAAAAAAGCGCTTCCATTATAGAACTTGGTAATTTTCTCCTTCACAAGATTGCTTCCGATATATTGGTATTCGACCAAAGCCATTGTATCGTATCCGTTTCCATTCCAGCTATGATACATTTGTTGCGAAACCCGGAATTGGGTTTTAGCAGATTTCTGATCATTCACAACCTTTTTGTTCCTGCCAAATATTTCAGAGACCTTGGGTGTTCTTTTTGAAGCCGGCAGAGGGTATTGTGTTGCCATGGCATTGAGTGAAAAAAGAACTAATAATAGTATTGTAATCTTTTTCATAATTAATAAAATTAATGATTAAACAACAAATAAAAATATCATCTATATTATTCAATATGAATGAAGTAACAAAACGA
>JBBIIP010000052.1:0-8069 GCA_037446395.1 Lentimicrobiaceae bacterium | reverse complement strand
CTATACAGCCTTGAACTTTTGGTACTTTTCTTTCAAGAGAAAAGTACAGGAAAACAAAATTGAACAGCGCTCTCAGCCAGTAATGCCCAAGCTATTGCAACAATTAATCATTGCTGAGATTTACTGCTGATGCGTTAATTATTGATATTTTTGTTAAACATGTTGATTTTATTGACTCGTATAAGATTTCGTGTTTTTTCGATAAGAAATAGAATTTAGTTTTATGTTTAATTTCAATAAGTTTAAACATAATTAATTCAATCATTTAACATTTGAGGCTTGTATGTTTTTTGAATTAAAAATTTAACGCATCAATACTATTCAAGGATAGTAAATCGCTGATCATTTGCAGGCTTTATCTTTCTAATATTGGCATCATACCTCAGATATGATTCTCTAATCCGGCCCGGTGCAATTCTATGATCAATATAGCGATTCATCATGTAATCGCTCAGATAGCCTGCAAAGTGCTCCCCCGATTTGGCAGCCATCTCGTAAATGCGTTGAGTTTCTATCGTGTCGATGGTAAAAACAAACTTAAATTCAGCAAGATAAGGAAAAAACTTTAGTCTGCCCTCCAGGATATCAGTGAGAGTAACTTCCGAAAATGCAACCTGCTTTTTGGGGTTAGATTCATTCACACCACTTATTTCAAACCATGCATTGAGCTTTATCCGGTTCAGAAGTAAATCGCTTCCATAATAATATAGCAAATCAACACTCTTGTCATGCACATCTTCTACATCTTCTTCGAGCAGCACCTGTGCCAGGTCAACTACAAATTTTTCTCCATCGAAATTAAAAAACAAGTCCGAATCGGCCGGAAGAAAAACATTCAGGTGGCGGTTGCGTAGTTCGGTGATAAATGAATTGACATAGTTTTCCAGAAATACCGAGTCAGATACATATTGCACGAACAGGCTTTTATTATACAAAATTGAATCGAGTGTTTCGTTTTTCAGCGATTTGGCATTTGGAACCTCATACGCTTTGAGGTTGGCTTTATAAAGAAAATTAGGCGGAAAAACGAGTACAGAAACATTTTCAGTGCTGCCGAGAAACTCACGCGCAAGTTTTCTCTCCACACTACACGAAAAAAGAAAAGGCAAAACCAGCAGCGGAATGATAAACGTCCTTGTTTTATTCTTACAGCTCATGCTAACCAGATTAATTCAGGAACACAGTTGCGACTCTCTGCATAAGTGCCGTGATACACACTTGCTTGAGGCCGGCAAAGTTCGAAAATTATTCACATGTCTTTTGAATCCATCTATTAATTCTTCCAACATCCACGATTTTAATAATACATGACTAAGTTCCCCTTTCATTATTTCAATGAAAAATACAGGTAATGCGACATCACCTGTTTGCCAGCATTTTCTCCGCAAAACTACGTCCATAATCATACGCTTTTTCAAGCGCATCGTCATGGGGCGTGAATTTAATAAATAAAGAGGACCCGACATAAGATAGCTTGAGCGCCTCGAAATTGTTTGTAATGATATTTTCTGCTTCGCCACTCCATCCGTACGATCCAAAGGCACCGGCAAGTTTGCCCTTGTCGCGGATTGGGCTGATCAGTGCAAACACATTAAAAATCTGCGGTAGTATGTTTTGATTGATGGTGGGTGTACCGATAATGATTCCGGAACAGCGTGCCAGGTGGTTGTCAATTTCTGCCAGCGGCATGGTTTCGATATCGTGAAGTTCAACCTTTATTTGATTTGCTGAGGCAAGGCCTTCGGCAATCTTTTGAGCCAGCATACCGGTATTGTGATAGGCAGATACATAAGGAACAAATACACGGTCAGGCTCCTGAATATTCACTGCCTTGAGGGCAAGCTCCCGGCTCATATCCACAAATCTTTTCCAGTTGCTGCGCAGAATGGGGCCATGACCTGTGCAGATGCAACGAATGTCGAGGGGCTGTATTTTTTCGATGGCTTTAAGCATGAACCTGCTGAATGGTTTGAGGATCACATCAAAATAATACCTGAATGCATCGTCCCAATTGCCAACGAGGTCATCAAACATTCTTTCGTCGCAATAGTGCGCTCCAAATGAATCGCAGGTAAAGAGCACTTTGTCTGGCTCGAGCCATGTGTACATCGAATCGGGCCAGTGAAGATTGGGGGCTCCAACGAAACGAAAAGTTTTGCTGCCTGTATTTAATGTATCACCATCTTTCGCGATGCGATGCCTGAACGGTTCACCGAGCAGATCGTGCATATTCCTGATTGCCACTCCACTGCCGATCACAGTTGCGTTTGGAGCAATTTGCAACAGTTTTTTCACGCTGCCGGTGTGGTCGGGTTCGGTGTGGTTGAGTATGATGTAGCGAATTTCGGTCGGGTCGGTCAAACAACGCAACTTAGCCTCGTAATCCTCCCAGTACTTCTCCTTGACTGTTTCGACGATGGTTTTCTGATCGTCATCAATGAAATAAGAATTATAGGTGGTACCGTATTTGGTTTCCATCACCACATCAAAAGTAACCAGGTCGGGATCGAGTACGCCTATCCATTTCACATCTTTGGTTACATCAAGTATCATATTGTTTTTCATAGAAATTAAAGGCTGGTTTGGTTAAAATTCAAGCGTTAATTGTTTGTGGTCGTCTGGGGCTTGTTTTTGTGGAACAATTTTAGGGTCCTGCACCGGAAAAAGATCGGCAAGCGAAGGTATGTCAGAAGATTCATCAGAGGTCGCAGGGTCAGCATTTATAAAAACCTCGCTTTCTTTCAAAATCCCAGCCTCTGAGTCCTGGCTGGTTGCTGCCATCCCGGTGGTTTGCCCGGGTGTTTGGTCACTAACATGCTCAACGGGTTGAATCTGGCTGATAATAAATTTTGAAACCTTTTTTCCCAGCGCCTTTACGCTCATTACATCAACGCATTGATTCAGTGCAATGATTTCATCTTGGGGAGGTTTTTTATTGCGCTCCGTGTCGTAAGCCACCACTATCTTTGGATTTTCGGCAGTGCTAAAAAAGACTAGCCTGTTGAATTCCGGCTCAGGCAAGAAAAGAACTTTCTTTTCTCCGTTTTCAATCTGAAATCGTTTTACGAAATGAAAATTCTTTTCTGTATGCAGATAAACTCCTGTCAACACCATATTTGCTGAAAACTTTTCGATGTGAACCAGGTCTTCATCAAAGTGTAATCCCAGGTCGTATCCGGTAAGCTGGTAGGAACCCGACTGCATAATGGTGAGTATTTTATCGTCTCCGGCAAAGTTCCCCAGAAACCGGCCGCGCTCGTCGGCGTTCAAGCGCCGGATACTGTCGTCGAACCAAATGGGCCTTGCACCGAGTGTTGAAACGCCCTCTTCGGTTTTTAAGATTTTCTGAACAGGATTTTTGCTCAGGATATTGCCTTTCGAGCTTCGGCCTTTGATGGCCAGAGTGCTGAAATCGAATTCAAAAATCAGCTTCTTAAGACGTTGTTTTGGGCGGAGAAATACTTTGATGACCTCGGCCTCCCCGTTTGGGTTGGCCGTGAAATACATCACCTTGCTTCCGGCTACTCCTCCGCAAAGATCATATTCTTTGTCGCGGGTGATTCCCAGCACAGCGAACCGTTTCACAAACACCGGACCTGTTTTTCCATTCCTGTAGGCCATGTTGTAAATGGTTCGTTCGTCGTTGCGCTTGAACACGTCAATGTGTGTGATATTTTGACCCACGAAAACTTTTTCGGCCACTTTCACAACCTGGAAAGTGCAGTTGTCGCGAAAAATGATGATCTCGTCAATATCTGAACATTCGCACACATATTCGTCTTTTTTCAGGCCCCAACCAGCAAAGCCTTCCGTGCGATTTACGTACAATTTTTGGGTAGCTGCAGCTACTGCAGCTGCTTCAATCGTGTCGAAGTTGCGCAATTCAGTTCGCCTGGCTCTATCCTTGCCATACCTTTTCAGTAATTGGGTAAAATATTCTATGGCATAATCAACCAAGTGGTTCAAGTGGGCTTGCACTTGCCCAAGTTCATCCTGCAGGCGGGCTATTTCTTCGTCGGCTTTGAATGAGTTATATTTTGAAATCCGCTTTATTTTAATTTCGGTGAGGCGGATGATGTCATCGGTGGTAACCGTACGGATTAGTTTTTTCAGAAATGGTTCCAGCCCTTTCACAATCGCATCAAGCACTTCCTGCCAGGTTTGGCACTCTTCGATTTTGCGGTAGATGCGTTTTTCGATAAAGATCTTTTCGAGCGATGCAAAATGAAGCAATTCGAGCAACTCATCTTTGCGAATCTGCAATTCGGAACGCAATAATTCAACGGTGTTGGCTGTAGAGATTTGCAATATCTCTTTTACTCCGAGAAATTGGGGCCTGCCCTGGTAAATTACGCATGTATTGGGCGAAATGGATATTTCGCAAAGAGTGAAAGCAAACAGGGCATCAATTGTGGTATCGGGCGACACACCGGGCTGGAGATGGATCAGGATTTCGACATTGCGCGAGGTGTTGTCGTCAATTTTTCGTATCTTGATCTTCCCCTTGTCGTTGGCAGCAATAATGCTGTCAATCAAGGTTCCTGTCGTGGTTCCGAATGGCAGCTCAGTAATTGAAAGGGTTCTTTTATCAACCTTGTTGATTCGTGCCCTTACCCTGATCTTGCCGCCCCGTATGCCCTGGTTGTATTTTGAGCAATCGACCAAACCGCCTGTAAGGAAATCAGGAAGAAGTTCGAAATCTTTGTTTTGCAGTATATTGATTGATGCCTCGATTAGCTCAACAAAGTTGTGGGGCAATATTTTAGATGCCAGCCCTACCGCAATTCCTTCGACCCCCATGGCCAACAGCAGCGGAAATTTCACAGGCAGCGCTATCGGTTCTTTGTTTCGCCCGTCGTATGATGATTTCCATTGTGTAGTTTTAGGGTTGAAAACCACATCGAGTGCAAATTTCGACAGCCTCGCCTCGATATAGCGGGGTGCGGCGGCACTGTCGCCGGTGTACGTATTGCCCCAGTTCCCCTGCATATCAACCAGCAGCTCTTTTTGGCCAATCTGCACCAGGGCGTCACCGATTGAGGCGTCGCCATGCGGATGATACTTCATGGTGTGCCCGATAATGTTCGCCACTTTATTGTACCGGCCATCTTCGAGCTCCCACATTGCATGGAGTATCCTTCTCTGCACCGGCTTGAGGCCATCAATCAGCTCGGGAACAGCCCGTTCCAGGATCACATACGAGGCATAGTCAAGAAACCAGTTCTGATACATGCCGGCCAGCGGAACTACATGATGCATCTCATGCTGGCCCTGATCCGAAACAGCAGCGGGTTCAAATTCAACCGGTTCTATGGGCTTATCGTCATCCATGATGCACAGTGCGGCTTAAGTGAGTCATTATCAACGCAAAAATCGGAGTGCCACACCTTCGAGCAGCAGAAAAAATAAGGCCGCGATGATGAAATGCTTCCATAGTTGTTTTCCAAGGTTCATTTCGCTGATTGCATGGCCGATAGGCCTGGAACTATTGCGAATGACTGCGAAATTAGTGATTCCTGCGTTAGCAGCCAATTGCGAAAGCTCCTCTTCTGAAAGATAATCCTGAACCGATTCGCGACGATCGAAGTTGAATGCCATCCCCGAAAGCTTTTCTTCTCCCGTCTCAAAGGAGTAGTTGCCAGCAGCCTTCACCCGTTCGAGGGCGTAGATCCAGGTGCGAAAATTCACAACGCGATGACCGGGAATAAATTCAAAGTGGTTATCGGTGCTGCGAAGGCGGAAAACCTGGTTGCCGGCTGGAGTGAAGGTGCCTGCCATGACGGCATCAGTCTGCCCGATAATGTAGTACAAGGGTTGCCTAGGCATACTCAGAAGGGCAATTTTATGCAAGGTGGGCACAAACAGGGCATGAACCGGAAAATTAGTGGCCTCTTTTTCGAGTGGTGATGCTATAAGCCAGGCAGTTCCTTCACCTGCACTGGTTGAAACAAGAAATGGCCTTCCGTTTTCCAATCGCACCACTACTTCGGTGTTGCTGCGCGGAGGAATTTGAAGCATCCAATGAAATCCAACCCAGGGCAGGTCGGTTTCGGGCGGCAAGATGGGCTTGCCGGCAGCGTCGCGTTCAAAAACATCGTTATAGACCGGATGAAGCAAGTTTAGGTCAGTGAGGCGGTTGCGGGTGGTATCGCCTTGCGCAAATGTTGCCATACCGAGTCTTTCGGATAAAATCCGATAAGCCGGCAAATCAGCGTCTTTGCACGGAATTACAAGCAAATGGCCCCCCTCGTTCACAAATTTGACCAGCTCATTGGTCAGCCCGCTGGTGATTGACGACAAACCATTCAGAACGATGAGTTGCTGGGTTGAAAACAACGAATAGTTTATTTGACGCATACCGGCCTCGCCGTATTGAAACAAGCTATCTGTGGTGAATAGCGTGCGCATGTATGCATTGGGCTGTCGGTCGTAAACAGAAAGGACTTTGATTACCGGCAGTACGTTGAAGCTGAAGTAGAGCCTGTTGTCAAACGTTACTGGAAAGTCGGATATCTCGACATGAGCATGGTGGATGCCCGTTTCGCGGATGGTGAATGCAAGTGTAAGTTCCTGGCTGCTGTTTGCATCAAGATCTGCCGAGGCGAGGGTGCGCTGTGATCCATTGATGATAAGTTTGACAGGTATTTTTTCATAACGTTCGCCGCTGTGGTTGGTTAGCTTCATATGCAGGATTGCCACCTGTCCGGGTTGTTGAACAGGGATGCTGAACCAGCAGCTATCCAGGCTGATATTTTGCAATGCCTGTGCTTGCAGCGGTACAAAATAATGCATCATGTTGGTATCGGCCACATCCGGGCCAACAACTGCCATATTTCGTTGGAAGTCTGAAAAAAAGTAGAGAGAGGCAGTGTTATGTCCTTTGGACCGGATCAGATCAACCTGTCGCCTGAGCACTTGCCCAATGGTTCGGTGTATCGGTGTCAGGTCCACCGCTTCGAGGTTTGAATGAAACTCATCCGCAGTGTACAGGTGATGGTGCCGTCCTTCGAGATCGTTTGTGACCAAGCTGAAGAGACAGGTGCGCGGAGAACTTTTTACCACTTCCTCCGCTTGTTTTTTGGCCAGTTCGAGCAATCGCAAGTTATCGGCTCCGGCTCCCATGCTCAGGGAATTATCTATATAGATACCCACTACCTCCTGGTCTCCTGCTTTTTGTCCACCCTTAGGAGGAAGATAGGGTTTGGCAAATGCTGCAACAAGCATTGCGATGACCATCACCCTGCTCAGCAAAACCAGCAAGTGCCGCATGCGCGATTGTTTCTTTGCCTGCAATTGCAGTTGCCTGAGAAAACGTACATTGGTGAAATACACTTTCTGGTAGCGCTGCAGGTTGAAAAGGTGCAACAATACGGGAATGGCAATGGCCAGCAAGCCCCAGAGGGCGTTTGGATGGGTCAATAGCATTTTGGATAGTTAAACAACAAGCATAAACGAAGCTTAATTTTCTCTTAGTACATATTCATCGTATTCAATCTCAAAACGAAGCTTGTGTTTGGATTCTTCGATTGCCAGCGAAAGAAAAAGCTTGCGCATCTCGCTGGTTCCCGATCTTTCGGCCAGGCGATTATACAATTTGAATGCTCCCTTTTCACGTTTCATGGCGAGAACCAGCGCCTGCTCGTAGCTCATGTCGGGTGTGGCTTCATCGAAAACCACAAAGTCTGAAACCTTGAGGTCGGCCACTGTGCCCGGATGCGCCTCGAGGATACCGGTTTCTTTCACTTGCATTAATTTGGCTTTATGACCCATTTCTTCGCGTGCAAACTGCGCAAAAACCGATTTCATTTCGTGGTTGGCAGCATGCACGGAAAGAGAAGTATAGAAATCAACTGCATTTTGCTCCTGCTGTATGGCAAAGTCGAGTATTTGGTTGATGTTGCTGAATTTATCCATGTTCGAAACAATTACAAATTTGTGGGCCAAAGGTAGGAAAAATGTGGAGATGTTGCCAGGCAATGATTGCAAGAATTGATGATGCGATCTTTCTAGAGCAGGTAATCAAATGAAAATAAATATTTTGTCCAATGTAAACTTTGGAAGATTTTTAT
>JBBIIP010000051.1:0-8510 GCA_037446395.1 Lentimicrobiaceae bacterium | reverse complement strand
GTCCGATAAGTGCCGGACTGGCACCTGTGTAACCAAAGCAAACAATGCCTTCGATATTATGTATCGGAATTCGGAATTTTTCCATTTCGCCCACTAGGATAACGACATTCTCGCCGTTTTTTGACAGAAAGGCATCAGGCGTTGTAACATATAGTGTGTTCAGTAGTTTGCGCATATTGATTGTATTATTCTTCAAGTTGTTTCAGGTAATTGCTCACTGAGTTCCTTCGGCTGAAAGGGCGGGGCAAACACTCATTAACCAAAGAGCAGGATTTACACCTGGGTCGAAAATCAGGCAAAGGTGTTAATCGCTTATCGAAGAACGCATGCATCTCGCTAGAAAGACCTTTGACTATCGTTCTCAGATCATGTGAAAAGACTACACGGTGCCTGTGCCGGGTTTCGCCGTAATAAAGGAAACCTTCGCTGATATTAACATTGTACATTTCTTCAAGGCACATGGCCTGGGCACAAAGTTGTGCTTCGTCTATTGGGTCGGATTTTGGCTTACCTCTTTTGTATTCAACCGGTATTGGCCTCCAATACCCCTGCTTGCCATAAATTTCTATGGCATTTACGGAGCTGTCATTGGCATAAAACTCCACCACATCTGCCTTGCCGTATAATCCAAGCTCAAAAGATACTATGGCCAACGACCGGCAAGTGACTACATTCTTCCTGCTATCTGTTACAAACGGATCGTCAACCTTCTCATGCAGATGATGGCCTTCAACGGTTAAGCGGTTTTCGGCCCATCGCTGTTCAATATGGATCAACGCCCATTGCCTTGGACAGAAGGCTATATGCTGAATACCTGAAAGCATCAATAGGTCGTCGGCGGAGTACATTTTGGTTATGTGTTTTAATTGCTTTTGGCTTAAATCAGTTCGTTATTAAGGAGATCGTATTTTAAGTAGAAGAATCACAGGAAGGTGGATATTTTGCCCGTGCTGTCAATCAATCCATAATTACCCAGGGTGAAACAATGGAAGAACTCCGAAACATGATTTCTGATGCGGGACGTTGTCATTTTGTTGAAGAAGAAATGCCAAAATACGTTCATTTGCATGTGGCCCTCGAAGAAATCTTTGCTTTATGAACCTGCTCTGCGACATTGATGCTTCATAACTGATAAAGGCGCTACGCAAGTTTGGCTATGAACCTACACAGAAGACCGGTAGCCGTATCCGACTGTCTACCCAACAAAACGGGCAACACCACCTTACCATACCCAATCACGACCCAATTCGGGTTGGAACCCCAAATGCCATACTAACAGAAGATGCAAAACATTTGGGGATTTCTAAAAAGGAACTGGTTGAGAGTTGTTCTAAATCATTTTAGATCATCTCAATTACTTCAACTCCCGGGGGAATAGAAGCTTTATCGATGGAAACGGAATAATCATCAAACGAACGTGCTGGTTTCGACTGATCCTTCTTTTCGATTTTGATGGCATCGAAAAGCTGATGTGCCGGTGCATTGCCTAAAGCTGTTGAGTGTTTGAACACAATCAACTTACGGGTGCTCATCATGCCGCGTGCTGCAGAATGGTCATGGTCGAACATTTTTTTAAGGGCTTCCCAGAACAACTCAAGATCAGCATCATTGAAACCTGTTTGAGCTGCCAAGTGAGCTGAAATAAAACCTTTTGAAAAGTACAGTCCATAAGGAACAGTAAATTTGCGACCCATGGTGCGGTTGTCGCCACCTTGTTTTTCTGCTTCCGCTTCTGTCGCAACGGCCATACGGGTAATGCTGTGTTCAAGAGCAACAACTGGATCGACCGAACGACCAAATGTAAATTGGATTGGGCCGCGAACCTGACCTGCATTTTTACCAGTACTTAAAACTGCTCCGAAGGAACGGATATCATAGTAGTTGGCACACATCCATCTTCTTGCAGCTTCTGTTTTGTCTCCAGTCTTTTCCTTTGATTTGACCTCCTCCTGATCATGCGACTCATCAATTAGTAGATTTAGAACAGCTTTTTCTTTTATAAAAATATCGAAAGGTTTAACTGCCCCCTTTACCATTTGCACAAAGTTTCTCACTTTTCGCTTCAAACAAACATCGGTAACCAAACCCATTCCGGTTTCGGCATCTACGCGGGGCAGGTTACCGGCATCGGGATCCCCATTTGGGTTTCCATCTGTAACATCGAACAATAAAGCAAAATCGTAACGGTTCTTAATTAATTCGCTCATAACTTAATCTCCTATTTTTAATTGTTAGTATTTTTTGTTGTAAATAGATCTTGTCGTTGGTGGTAATACCCAATTGCAAATCTACTTTGGTCGTCTAACGACAAGTGAGCAGGCAAACCATAACTACTGACTCCAGTCATTATTTCCTGAATCATTTTTTCGTAATAGGTTTTACTTCCTCCGCCAAGTTTTGCCAAATGATGATTTGAAAGGTTGAGCAACCGGCCAAAGACAGTTATAGGAGTACTTGATGCTGCACCATAATATCTGTCTTTTATGGTTGCATTAATTCCCGGTTGTGCTGCTTCCTGAATTTTTTCGAGCACAGCAAACAGGCGACCGCAGAGGTAGCCTTGATTTTTGTTGTCTAAATCGAGTGACATGGTAATGAGTTTTTCGTTTGTATTATAAATTGTTTCTTTCCTGTTTAAATAAGCTTTAAGAATTGCAGCACGAATACGATTTACGTGCTGTTCAGCTTTTATTCGACGTATGCACTGTTGTTGAAGTGTATCAGGATATTTGGTGCCATCTAAAACACTTTCTATAACTTTGCCTGCAAGATTGGGTGGAATGTTATCAACTTTGAATTCAAATGAAACATTTGATAGCAAATTGAATAACGAGAAATATTCCTTCTCATCATTTTTACTTCGAACAATTTCCAAATCCTCAAAGTGTTTTGCAATATTTGTTGCGAAGTCAGAAACCTTGCCCGTTTTCCAAAAACGAATGGAAATTCGTGCTGCATTCGGAGCTAATCCCAGAATATAAAATGGTGTATCGCCCTCGGTATTCAATTTCCCGGTGTGGATGGATTCAAACAGAGCTTTTACTTCTCTGATGTTTTGATCAGGATCATCTTTCGCGGGAGCAGAAAAAAAGAATGAAAAGTGGTTTTCAAAATCAGTTTGCTGCTGAGCCCAAAAAACAACTGACGTATCAGCAATTTTGAATTTGTTCTTCGAATCCTTTCCAAGCAAGACATTCAATGCGGTTGTATAAGCATCTTCTGCTTTTTTTGAAATTGGGGCATTCATTCCTTGTTCTTTGTAGTAAGAATCATAGCCCGAATTTTTTTGAAATCCAACCAACTTTCCTCCGCTTTTTCCACCTGGTATTGATGTTGTTGAATGAAGAATTGCAATTGGTAGTTTTTCTCCGGTTATCAAACAGACACCTTCGGCAGACAGTGTTTGTTCCTCATTGTCCGAAACATTAGCAACTTCAACCTCGTTGTGAAGATCATCATGCTCGGCGACAATATCTGATTCACCTGCAATTCGAAATGAAAGATTACAGCCTGGAGTTTTATAGCATTCCTTCCAGTTTTCATGTTCAAGAATCTTTTGAATTTGATCCTCTTGATTAAAAAGCTTGCAAACAGCGGCAAATTGATTGTTCTCAGGGTATTTCGCTGAAAGTTGTCTTACCTGTGCAATAAAAGTACTGTTCTGTTTCTTTGCATCTTCAATTGCTTTTTGTGATTCATCTTTTGGTTGACCTAAGGTAAATCCCCAGTGATCCCAGAAGACATTTGCAGTTTGCCATCCATTTACACCTGTTCGACCTTTAGTTTTCAAAACCAGAAATGATTTTGCCCTTTTTTGCTTACCTTCACCTGTACGAGTATCTTCTAAATTGATAAAGCTTCCTTCCTGGTCAATCACAATGATGAACGGGATTTCTTTTCGTTCAAACCCTCGCGGCGCAATATTGCTATCAGGGTCGGCAGCTTTGCGCTGATAGTAGTCGTATAATGCTTGCAGTATCATCGGCGTACCTCCTCGCTATCATTTGGTGGAACTTCAATAACGCCATGATTAAGTTGAGTCCTAAAAAACATGGGTTTCGGATCATTCTCTTCGGTGAAATCCATATCATAAAGCATAAATCCCAAATCGCGTGTTTCATCTATTGGGCATTTCTCTTCTTGTTCAGGGCTTTCAACCAATCTGAAATTACAGGAAAACTCCCTGCATCCTAAATATGGTTGGTTAAAACATTGGCCTTTCTTTGCCCTGCGTTCGAACATGGCGTTGTACTTACCCGGATTTTCAGTACTTCTCAGAATGGTTTCTTCTTCATGGTCTTTCAACACATCAGGCGTTTCAAACCGATTCCTGTCACGAAGGGGAATAAACTCCATTTCGGCATAAAGCCGGTAAGCTACATCACGCAGAAAAAGCCCTGCTCTTTGTTGTCGACTACCAGGTTCATCAATGAAAATCTGCTGTGATTGTGGACTCATCAATTTGCCAATTTCATTGCGACGAACAGAAATCCAACGGATTGGATTAAGCACCTCTATCTTTTTCACCTTCCATTGAATGGCCGGTTTCCAAAATATGGCCTCGAATACGGCACGTGCTGCCGACGGGGTGATTACATCATAACTTACCCGCTCCACCTTCATCTCGGGTCGGGTAAAACAAGCGTAATCGCCCCATACTTCAATGCAAAATTGTTTGTTGTAATATTCCATATTGGGTTTTTATATGATGTTTATTTCTTCAAGCCATTTGCCCTTCAGTTGCATTCCTGAATGTTGGTTATAGAGCTTTGAGTAATCTTGTATCCAGCAGCCATGCAATTCAACGATCAAACCTGCTTTTCGTATTTCCTCAAAATCTCGTTCGTTAACCGATACGGTATATCGCTGCAATTTCCGCATTAACCAAGGTTCTGGACCTTTCCTTTTCAAAAGTTGAATCAAATCGCTTCCTTCTTTGTATTCAACCAAAATTGTTTTTGAGCCCTTGTCATCAATTAATCTAAAATCCCGTGCAGCAGTGGCAAATTGGAATTTCATGTATTGGGCATCTTTCCATAAACTATCGCCAATATTGGCTTTATCAAAATTGTCTATTTTGCTGTAGAATAGCTTGAAATAATTGTGAAAAGCTTGTGGTTCGAGTAATGCATTTTCATTATCCGACCTATTGATCAACATCTCTTTAAATGTATCGGCACCTTTTCGCATTAATCCTAAGGGAGTTCCTTTCGAGGGTACAAAAACTTTCATCAATCCAAGCTTGTTTTCTTTATTCAGTTTTCCTTCGCGGTTGCATCGACCGGCACATTGTGCAATGGAATCCAAGCCTGCAATGGCACGGTAAACCACCGGAAAATCAATATCAACACCAGCTTCAATCAATTGGGTGCTGATAACTCTCACTGGCCTTTTTTCTTTGAGCCGGAGTTTTATCTCGTCGATCACATCCATTATGTGAGCGGTACACATCAAACGTGAAAGATGCAATGTACCTTCAGGCATTAAATCGTGCAATTCGCGACACTGATTCCTTGTGTTAACAATACAAAGTACCTTTTCGTGCTGTTGAAGTTCGTCCGCAATCGTTGACCAATCGATGGTTTCATTGATGTTTTCTTGCACTTGTATTTCCACCCTTTTCAAGTCGAAGGCTAATTTATCAACATCCTGAACGATCTCGCGAACTGAATTTGCTGTAATTCCTACAAACGAAAACTGACCTTTACCGCCAATTCGACCTGTTAACGCTGGTTGGGTTGCTGTTGAAAACAGAACCGAAACACCGTAATCATCAACAAGTCCTTTTAAAGAAGTAAGGATTGGATGAAGAAATTCGGGAGGCAGCATTTGTGCTTCATCCAAGATGATTATACTATTGACTAAATTATGCAGTTTCCGACAGCGTGATGTTTTATTGGCAAAAAGCGATTCAAAAAGTTGAACGTTGGTTGTTACAACTATTGGGGCATCCCAGTTTTCAGCAGCCAGTTTTCTTTCCTGAGTATTGGTATTTTCGTCAATGTTACTATGGTGTTCGACTATATTGTCATCGCCAAATATAGAGCGATAAATCTGAGCGGTTTGGGTAATGATACTTGTATAGGGAATTGCATAAATAATTCTTGACTTATTGTATTTCAGGGCATGAACCAATGCCCACGCCATCGACGACAAAGTTTTGCCCCCCCCGGTTGGAACGGTAATTGAAAAGAATCCAGGTAAAAGCTCTCCTGACTCAATGCAATCTTTTAATATTTTGCCTCGAATTGAATTTGCCAATGAAATGGGGGCCTTCTTCGACATTTCAACCATGTGAATATCAAATCGGTTTTTCAATTCAAAGAGTGAGTCATATTTACCTCGTCTTTCGAATGATTCTGGATTCATAAAGCTTTCTGTGTCCAGAAAATCAGCGTCGACCAAACAAGAAAAGAGCATACGTATCCACAAATGCATTTGCTTCGGATCAGCCATTTTAGGAGGAATAAGATCAATTCTTTCAAGAAGCTTATCAGGAAACTTTGATCTAATCTTATCCAAAAACCCTTGTTTCTTTAATCTATCCGACAAATCTCCTGAAACACCTGGTTCTGGCAACCAGTTGTGCAAACCGGCATGATGACCAGCAATACAATAGGCAATTGGTGGCCATAAACCCGGGTAAATAGCTTTAGCCAATATTGCAGCCGCAGAAGTGTGATCGGTTTTGCCCATCATCTCGCCTTCTTCATAACCTGAATTCTTTTTGATGTACTCCTGAAATTCATCGGAATATTTTCCCAGATCATGCCAAAGCCCAATAAGGAACCCCCACTCATGATTACCGAATTCATTTGCAAAACGGCCAGCTTTGTCTGCTGTTCCATACAAATGTTGCGTCATTGAATGCTCTTCAAATTCGCCATCTGATTTTTTTTTGATATGGGCAATGAGGTCAGTTTTCATTTTGAGTTTTGACAAAGATTATTCTTAATTTTCAAATACAATGCCAACCACAACTTCGCTTCCGGGGGCGGGGCAAAAGCGCGGAGTGTGATACACAGACGGATTTTGCCCCATGGCCGGCAGTTTGGCCATGGCATTGTTTTGTAGCTGTGGCACGAAGCCAAGTTTGTTCTCGCCTGTAAAGATGGCTACAGCATTAGGATCGTAAAGATTATCGGCTTCGTAAACCAATCGGAGGCCTGGGCCTATTTTCAACTGATCGAAAACCAGTGCGCCCTCCCAGTACATGACCCCCGAAATGTTAACATGCGTAAAATGGGGTAGCACAATCATAACCGAATGATTTTGAACCAAAAGTAAAAACCAATACTGCCAAATTCTGTCACTTTGACTGCCCGTGATGATTAATTCCTGTTTTAAGCTTGTGCACCACAAATGTGCGAAGTGAATCAGGTTCCCAAATTTGTACCTCATCGGCCAGGCCGGCAACAAACCTTCCAATACCATCAAAGCTGCATACCCATCCATCAAACAAGAAATTCTGATCACCGAATGGTTTCAGGTATTTTTCAGCCAACGGATATTCCTCAACCAGCAAGTTGCCTGCCCGCATACTCAGGATCATCTTCACCCCGAAACGTTTATGTCCACTAACACGGAATATATCCATTTCTGCAAGATGATGGTAGCGCTCATGGCTCCATGTATTTCCGGTAAGCAGAACCTTCCCCACACGTTCGGTCTTAAATACCTTGTTACTGCGCGATGATGGTTCATAAGCCCAAAAGCTTTGGTAGCCATTGTTAAAAGTATAAGGCTCGACCAGACGATTGCGCATGGTAGACGAATTTGACGACCTGTAATTGTTTAATATAACCTCCCGCTTATGTTTCATGGCCTGATACAGGGTGTGAATCGTATCGGCCAATCCCTCCTTTACCACGGCGTCGGCTACACGTTCAAAATCATACAAAGCGTAAAGCTTTCGTAACAAATTGTTTTTCAGCAGGTTGTCGCATTGGATGGAAAAAATGGCCTTGTTCAATATCCATGCCTCTTCTTCTGAAAAATGCAGCAGATCGTTGAGCGCCTTATTAGCCGACAGGTTCTTGTCGATGCTGTAATATCCATTCCTGTGGTCGGGGTCGAAAACAAAACCCACATTTTTGAAAGTGTTAAGGTTGCGGTAAACACTTCGTTTCGAAATGTTGAAACGCTCAGCGATCTCAGCAGCCCGGTAACGGATGCCTGACGAAAGCATGATGAGCATCTCTAGGGTTTGCTGAAGCTTTTCCTTGTCTGTCATGGCAGGTTTGGGAATAAAACAACTGCTAATTTACGAAAACTTACCTATACTTTTGGTGAAAGCTTGTGGGTAAATGCCTTCAAGTAGTTTTGAACCCGCTCTTCAAATAGCAGTTGAAGGTGTTTCATCAATGGATGAGAGGTGGAAAACAGGCGGGAATTTACCTGGTTCACCGGCAGCACCCTTCGCGAAGTACCCGATAAAAATAGCGCATCAAACCCGCCCAGATCGTCGTGGTGCACTTTTTCTTCTAATACCAGCAATTCATAATTGGTGC
>JBBIIP010000050.1:0-8816 GCA_037446395.1 Lentimicrobiaceae bacterium | reverse complement strand
GCCCTTATATAACGATGCAAAATGGCTCCCGAAATCTCATGCCTGCGGATATACCAGTCTTTATCGTAGATGTTGATTCTTAGCGTTTCGGTAGCATCGAACCTCCCATTAGCCCAATCATTTGATCCTTTAAAAGCTGTAATCATTTGCTTTTCCAGCACAGGGTCTGATTTTTCGGCTTTGGGCATGGATGCTGTCGCTGATGCTGCATTCATTGCAAATTCGTTTAGTTTCTGCGAAATCGAGCCATAAACACTAAAGTTCTCGCCAGCGATAGTAAAACTTCCCAATGCCGTGTTTTCGTAATTGCATTTGATGATCACCTTAAATTTGTGATTGCCTGCTTCCAGTTTTCCAAAATTCTCGGCAAAGTTCACCGGGCCATCGTATTTCTTCACAAACTCTTTATACTTGATATCCGGGTTACCATAAGCTGTGGTATTTTCAGGACTGGGTATAATATCAACCAAAAGGTATTTGTTGGTCAGCGTTTTCCCCGACACCTTCATCGAGGCAAATGCAAACTGCTCTTCGCGTGGCTCTTTTTGATAGCTATAGAGAGGCGATTTCACCGAATAGATAAAAACCTCCACATCGACTTTGCTGGTGGCCCCTACATTATAAAGTTCCTGCAGCGATTTGGGGAGCGTTGCCAGCGCATAAACCTGGTCGCCTGCACTAAACGTTGTAACCGACTCGACCGGGCTTGCAGGATCTATCGGGGTCTTTGAAAAAATAATGGTTTGCTTGCCGGCTACCTGAGAAATTCCTTCCAGATTTGGATTAGCACCCTGTTCGTTGATTGGATTTGCGTTGCTTGCTTTTTCCTCAACTTCCTGTTTGGCTTGTTCGGTTTTTTCGTTCAATACTTTTTTCCCCAGAGATTTAATATTGCCGATCTGAGCCGAAACTGACAGTGAGATGACCAGCATCAGCGATAAAATAAGAGATTTTCTTGTTTTCATTTCAGTTTGATTTTAATGGTTAATTATCCATGAACTGTAAGTACTTTAACTATCCAATTGATATGCATTAAAATATGTTTTGTTTCTCAAATGCTGCATTAATTCGGTATATTAAGCAAAACCGTTTCCGACAATTTCGATGTTCTGCCATCGGGCAAATGAATCTGGACTGCATAATGCACCTTTGCCCCTTTTGGCACACGGGTGTCGGTGTAGTTTGTCTGGGATCTTTCGAAGGTTTTAATTACCTCGATTGGATCATCATTGATGGCCCGATGCAGCGAAACATAATAAACCCCGCTTTGGTTGCATTGCCAGGAGAGCAGCACAGCATAGCTTTTTGCATCATATGTTGCACTAATCGTCAAAGGCACATCAATCACCGATTTACCCCTCACCCGAAAGGGGATTGGCTTACATATCCCTGATGAGTTTCCGGATTCATCTATGGCTTCGATGGTATATAAGTAATAATCGCCTGATGAGGCTGGCGAATCAGTAAAGGAGACATGGTCTTCAACATCTTCGGCATTTATGTTTCCTATATTTTCCCATAATTCAGCATTCTCCAATTTGCGAAAAATGCGATACCCGACCACGTCATTACTTGCGCTTGCAGACCAGGTAATAAATACATTCTCAGCATCCTGATTTGCTTCGAGCACAACGGGAACCGTAGGCGGAACAATATCAGGCCTCGACAATTCCAAAACAGGTGTTGGTAGTGATTGGTTTCCGGATCTGTCTTCGGCCAGCACTTTGAAATAGATTTTTTTTGTGAGTGTTTTCAGAAAAACGGTGTCGCTGAAGAAGGCTCCTTTGATGGGATACGGGGTTAAGAGAACAAATTCATGTTCGGGATGGTTGGCATAAAGCACCCGGTAGCCCTCCAGGTCTTCCTCTGTGTTGTCTTCCCAGTATAATTCAACAACACCATCGAAATAAATGATTCCGGCTAGATCGCCCGGTGTTGATGGAGGAGTTTTATCATCCAGGGTACCTGCAGCTTCAAATGATTCGGCACGATTTCCGCTCTGGTCCATTGCCACTACCCTGTAATAGTTTGATGTCCGGTGATAAGCAGTAGTATCGCTAAATTCAAATGTGGTCGCGCTCAACAATCCTTCATGCACCGCCACAAATTCACCCTGTACAGTCCTTGCTTTCTCAACAATGTATCCCTTGAGGTCGGAAGGCGGATCGGGGTTGATCCACCTGATTCGGGCAATGCGGTTCTCAATAATTTCAACCGGCTCGATCAATGGCGCAACCGGAGGTTCAATGTCGAGGGTGGAAATTGAAACAGGCCCTGAAAAAGGGGTCAATTCGGTGAATGAGGTTATACCACGCAGCCGATAGTGGTAAGTTTTCCCGATGGTAATTGTATCGCTTAAAATATGATAGTCATCGAGCAATGAGCGGTAAAACAATAATTCTTCCGATTCTGTCTGTATGCTATGATCGGGCAGGGTGCTATAATATGGTTTGCGGTTGATGCGATGATAGGTGATTCCCCTATCTGTGCTGCGCTCTATAAAAAAACCCGGGTTTTCGTCTCTGCTCCAGATCAATTCTATACTTTGATTATTCAATTGCTTGATATCCAATCCCGTAGGAGGCTTGAGCGGATCGGCGGGTTGGCATGGGATAATCAGCGATGCGGGGAGAATTTCTACAATGTCGGGCGGAACGAGTGATTGAATATAGTAGTCATAGAGCACGCCTTTTCTGACATTTTTGTCGCAAAAGCGCATCCCGATGGCTTTGGCAACCTGGCTGCTAAACTCGGCAGCTTGCAGGGCAAAAGCAAAGCGGGTCTGTTGCATTTCGTGCTGTTTTCTTAGAGCATCTGCAAAGCTTGGTTCTTTCCCGGTAACCCCAACCGGTTCAAACGCCTGCCCATAAATGGCTTGGGCTGCAACAGCAGCCAGGGTATCGCCAGGGCCAAAATAATCCATCATTTGCTGCAGTGGCCAGGGCTTGAGTGGTTCAGGAGTCAGGTCTTCGCTCACATACATGCTGTCGGTGGTAACATATCCACGAAGGATGCGATATCCGTATTTATTGTTGATTGACCAGGCTGCGGCATCATCCGGAGCCCATCGGAGTACGATGCTATCGCCATAAGAACGGATAAGTGCACGAATGCCTGGCCTGGGCGGTGGTGGAAAATCTTGTGCAAATGGTGTCTGTATGAAAAACAAGCAACCCAGGGCAAATAAGATTAATATTTTCTTCATATTACAGGGCTTTTTATTTTCTATTAATTTTCAATCTATTAGATGATTTTGATTTATGTCATGCAGATTCAGTCGAGAAAGTTAACCATGGAATGACTATTTGTATGTTAGTAATCGATCCTCATGCTTGCAGCAGGTGTAATATTATATGAGGTTGGGGCCGAAACGTTCAGCCTGTAAACATTCAAATAGCGGAAAGTATAATTGCGCGCAGGCCAATTAATCACAGCTTGCTTGCAATGCCTATACGCAGCAAAATCATCGTAATGCCATTTTGCAAATTGATAAATTGGCAACCGAATCTCAGTGCTTGTGCTTGACCCTGTAATTTCCCTTTTCTCCTCTATCCATTTTCTTGCCAGATTGTCTCGTCCGGCTCCATTGGTTCTTTCGTATTGGGTTACCCATGTTTGAAATGATCCATAAAAGCTTCCAATGGCGCTTATATCCCAGGCGCAGTAATTTCTGACAGAAGGATGCTTGTATAGAATTTTGATGGAATTGAAGCCTGAATACATATTTTTAAGTTCGTTTTTCGACAGGGGGCCAGCCACATCAAAATGGTGTAGCATGAAGGGTCCGCTGAGGTTTCCGTGCGTACCGAAGCGAAAACCTCGGGAGGGGAAGTGAAATGCGGGGTTTCTGTCGCTTAGAGGAAAGACATTGGCATAGAGACGATTATTGGAAGTTTTATAAGTCACTGACAGTCTCAGGGGGTTTTCAACAAAGGCAAGTGTTGGCCGTGGCCTGAACCTACTCACTAAGCATTGATCACTTAGCCAATGGATTCTTTCGAAAAAATCAAGACTCCAAACCCGGTCGTCATTATAATTAGTCGTGTTGATATCCTCTCTGATTGTAAACAATGGAAGAATTTCTCCTCGATATCCATATGTTTGACCAAGGTATGCTTCGTAGCCATAAATATCTACATACTCAAAAGGTTCGGAAGACATTGACGAAATGTTAAATGAATTGTTAAAACGAACCAGGTTTCCGAATGATGCCAACTTTGCTTGCAAGGTATTAAAATGACTCGTGCCAAAATTAATACTGATGAGGGTGTCAATAAAGTCCATATTCCATCTACCCGAAAGAGCCATTTTTCGGTAGTCAATTGTGTCATAACGATATTTTAAATTATGCTCATTCAATGCTTGAACCATTAGATTTGCTACTTCAGGAGCAGAGTTTGTTTGGATAGCAGGGATTGATGGGGTAATGATCGGTTGAGTAGAGAGAGTGACAATGCTACCTCCAAACTGTTGTGTGGCAACTATTGGGTTGCTTCCTGGCGACTGACTTAATCCTACACTGGTAGGGGTTGCTGATGATGCCCCCGTTTGCAAGGTAGCAGCCATTACACCCGTTCCGGTTATGGGAGCTGCCCCCTGGGCATTCGTTGCACTCTGGAACTGGGTTAAACCTTCAAACTGCTGCTGGTTGAGTTGGCCTGCAAGCACCAGTTGGTTGATTTGCAGGTTACTTACCAAGTCTCTTATTATCTTGCGCCGATTTTCGACAGCCATTTGTTTCAAAAATTCCTGTTCTCTTTTCACATCTATCCGAATGAGTGCCAGGTTATATACCGCATCTTCAGAAATCATCGCTTTATTAGGCTGAAATGTAATAACTTCTCCTGGCGTAAAATTGACCTTCTGACTGTGCAATAACGTAAAATATGGGGCCGGAGTCAACCAGGCCTCAATCCGCTTATCTGGGTCAGTAAAAAGATAATTTTGAGCGCTTTGCAATCTTACTAGATAAGTATCATCCTTAAAATGGTACCTCTGCATGTTCAAAGGCCTGGAGAAGACGATATTTTCAGGAGGAATATTGTTCGGTCTGGGGCCTGTTCTGAAAAAGGATTCCATCACTTCGGCGTGTCGTTTTTTTTGCCCGTCAATGGTAGGCCAATCATAGTTGTTTGTTGCTGAATAATATTGCTTTGCTGTGGCAACAGCTCTTATCTTGTAAAATCTGTTTGGAAGAATCTCTTCCACCATACTGGTTTTCACCACAGTAGGATTATTTGCATCAACCTTGGTTGTAAGCCTTGTCATGAGTAGATTCGATCCCAGGGTGTTGGTTGCTCCTTTGTATAAATTTACTGAATCCAGATAAAAAATATAGGTTCTGTATGTGACATTACCACCCTTCTGAGCAGGAGGAATCTCAAGTGAGAGTGGCTCCAGGGCAATATCGGTTGACAATTTGAGGTTTGCTGTGATTGTAGGTGAAACAAAAATACTCACTGGTTCAAATTGCCTGGCTTCGCTTTCGGTGGAGTACCCGGGAGTAATTTCTTCAAGTATCCGGATGTTGGCAAGTGGGTTGCCCCCTGCCGGGTAGCAAATCTCGCCAACCTCCATTTCGAGCGAAGTGCTTACTTTGATAAGACCACCCAACACAGAGCCTCTGACTTTTACTTTGCCGTAAGCCCAAAAAGGCGATGGCATACCACCGGTGAGTAATGCGCCGGCGGTGAGGCGCGCAAGAGAAACACTGCCCTTAAAAAACCAAACATCTATTTTAATACCTACATCTCCATCAAAGTAGCCATATATCTGGCCATTGCCATACCAACCATTATATCCAACCGGTTTATTGTTGCATTTGGCATTGGGATCGTGATACATGGCCACATCAAATCCTGCTATGGCCGTCAGATGGCAATATAAAATCAGGTCGAGGTCTAATTTACCATCAACCCTAGCCCCGAAGAGCATTCCTTTTCGATGCCCGCCCACACTGCTTGGTTTGGTTCGGTATTTCGAGAGGTCAACATTCAGAAACTGTGTTACCTCAGTTGGGGGGAGGGGCAAGGAAGTGTCATCGAGTGCGTTACCGAAGGCAATATATGCTTTAGCTCCCAGAAACACTTGTAGTGGTCCTGTTTTGATATCAATAATCGTTGCTTCCATTTTTTGCCCATGTGGATCACCCAATTTGAAAAACCATAGTCTCCTGTCAGTTTTACAATAGAAACTCAAGGGAATTTGAACTTGGGTTGTTCCACCCAGCAGCTTGGCAGAAGCATTTAGGTTAAATGTTAGCTCCTTGCTTGTGAAGTCATAGCCCATTGCTATTGTTGCTTTAGCCAGGCTGTTTGTATTTCCCGGATAATTTGTCAGTACAAACGTTTCGCCGGTAATTTGGATATTTGAAAAGCTTCCATTGCTGAATTCACAATTCACCCAGGCTGACCCATTAAAAACATGGGGGCCTCCGATTGCATTCGACAAGGCCAGAGTTATTCCGGCTTTAAGACCCCATGAATGATTCCTTGGAGTGTATTGAATCCCCGAAACACTTTGATCGGGATTGAGTTGGGTAAGGTCAACACGGGTGGAATCGGTAAACTGCCCTGAAGGAGAAGATGCAGCATTGGTCATAGCCATATTATACCATACACCGCCACCAAATCCACCAATTGCGAGAGGGAATACTTCAATAGGCGGGCTAAACATAGCACGGGCATCTACATACCAATATAAGAAATCTCTTTTCTTACCAAATTGGGCAGTAGCATCTACTGTTACCAATGGGCTGAATGTTGCCACGACCTTTCCTTTTATGCCATCACCAAAAGTTGCATGGTCGTAATAAAATTTCAATTTCCCCTCAACACTTACCGGATGGAAGCTTCCGGATAATGAAATTTCATCAAGCCGCGTAGTATTATAGCTCATTTTGGGAGGGGAAATGCCCGTTTGCCACTCAATCTTACCTAATACATCCAGCTTTGTTGTGCAGCTAAAGTTGCTCAGAACACTGAAGCCTGCTTTAAATTTCACTCCCACTATATTAATTCCTTCGCGAACGATATCCGGCCTTTCATAGTTCACACCAAAAGGGCCTAATGTTTTCTGTGGGCTTGCCACCGCCCAGGTGCCTATATCCAAATAAAAATCTTCTGCGTTTGTTGCCGGGTTTCTATTGGCTATCCCAAAATTCTGAAAGCCAACCTCTGTGAGTGCGAACTTCACAGGCCCAATGGTGGTGCTACCCATTGAAATATTGCCATGGAGCAAGAAAGAGATGGCCATCCCGTGTTGGTCTTTTTTCAGCGTAAAACCCGAATTATTGTTTATTACTAATTTTGCGAGCCAACATCCCATCTCCATATTATTACGAGGCCTAACCACGAATTGATAATTTATATCATTCCCCAATGCCAGCAAGGTACCCCTGTAAATGAGAGCTGTGTCGCTGATTGGCAAACGAATTCGCCCTGCTATCAAACTTGCATTGAAAGCATTCTGATTAATTCTGAGATTCAGAGTGTCGAGCGAAAAAGCCCACCCCCCCAAATTTCCTGTGCTGATTGCAATGAGGTTTCGGGCAAATACATCACAACTCACACCCTGATTGTCAATTATCAAATCGCTGGCTCCAAATTCAGTTCGCATGGTACCTTGGCCGAACTTTTTAAAATCGGGTGGCAGTTTCACTATAAGCTGTTTGATATAAAATCCCTTCCAGGCACTGCCGGGTGAACCGTAGGAAGCAGGAAACTTGATGCCGGTGGGATTTGCGGAGGTTGAGTTATCGTAGAAAATATTGGTTGGGGTAAAGCTGAACCCCGGAGCCCCTTTCACCTGGAATGGGTCCATGCTGGCAGAAGCAATCCAGTTTCCCCATTCCCTCAGATGTGCAGATAATGAGGCCTTTACCTGCTGATTTGGGATTACTGTACCAGTCACATCCTCAGCAAGCAACCATGCAGTAGGGAAAAGCATATCGCATTGAAGCCGTGCCTGCTTATAGCCACTACTGTTCCATTTAATAAACGTACCATCCAGGGTATCGCCTAAGGTGGTGGCGCGTTTAAAATTCATGTCCAGGGTGGAGGTGAGCTTTACATTAAAATCGGCAGCCAAAAACATGGCCCCCTCGCCACCGAACAGCAACCGGTCGGGGGTGAAACACAGGCCCTGCCCAACAAAGGCAAGCCAGGGACTTTCAGACGGGACGGACTCCGGAACTTCAAAAACAGCCATTGTATTCATTTTTGCCGAGTTAGGTGTAAAACACATGCCAATGATTCCGATATCAATAGGCATGTTGGGTATGGCTGAAGGGATTGTAATAGGCAGCAACATGGGTGCAGTACCCTGAATGGAGGCAATTTGTCGCGCCGGTTCTCTCAGCTTGTTGTAATAAGCATTCATCTGCTGCCGGAAAGTTGGAACATTGGCTCCTGTCTTATTCTCAAAGTAACTAATTTGCCCATTTGCCCATTCTTTGACTTTCTGTAGATCCCTGGGCACATAATCTACCCCATCGAGTGCCGCAGAGTAAATTTCTCCCTCGTAAACCTGCAACGAGCTGTTTACCTTTATATTCGTGAATTCGACTTTAATTTTGATGGAGTCACTGCTGACCGGCATCCAATGCACATAACCATTGCCATCGTATGCCGCTCCGGTGTTGGTGGCTTGTTGCACTTTTACGATGAAGTGGCCAATTTTAATGCGTTTTCCTGCAAGGTCTGTCGAGAAAAAGACTTTATTCAGATTACCGGTTTCCGCCAAACAATCTGTTATGGTTGAGGGCGAAGAATCGTTTGCCACAACCGGGACTTCGAAGGGAGGGTCGGTAGGGGGCG
>JBBIIP010000049.1:0-9317 GCA_037446395.1 Lentimicrobiaceae bacterium | reverse complement strand
GGCCACCGCACAATAACAGCCAAATACATATATGTATTTCTGTATTAGGACAGGCATTATAGAAATTGTGCTGGTTTTCGAGGGAGGATTTCCGCGAAGGGCCCGTGTAAGCAACCCACGAGTGCGGAAGCAATACCAACAGTTGATCCCACCAACCTGTCATCCAAACGGCTTGGGTTGCGCCGCAAAGCCGACCCGTAGAAAACAAACAATTTCTATACAGCCTTGAACTTTTGGTACTTTTCTTTCAAGAGAAAAGTACAGGAAAACTAAATTGAATAGCGCTCAGCAGACTATAGCTGCCAAGCTGTTGCAACAACTATCCATTGTTTCGATTTGCTGCTGATGCGTTAATTATTGATGTCTTTGTTAAACATCTTGATTTTGTTGACTCGAATGAGGTTTAATGTTTATTCATATTGAGATAGAATTTAGTTTTATGCTTAATTTCATTAGGTTTAAACGTAAGTAATTCAATCATTTTCGTACTTGAGTATCGTATATTTTTTGAATTTATAATTTAACGCATCAATACAATAAAGCAATAGAATCAGGCCAGCGTTTGCTATCTTTGCCGCAATATTATATCATTGAACCTTTAACAAAACAATTACCCAAAGAGTGACACTTAATAGCAAAAACCCTATTTCGGGAATCAAGTTAGGAATCCTTGGAGGCGGGCAATTAGGAAAAATGCTGATAAATGCTGCCAGTCAATGGAGCATCAACACCTTTGTTTTGGATCCGACACCCGATTGTCCGGCCTCCTATGTTTGCAATACTTTTATTAACGGCAACTTTAAAAATTATGACGATGTATATTCGTTCGGGCAAGTTGTTGATATACTGACAATTGAAATAGAAGAGGTGAATACTGATGCATTAATCAGGCTTAAGGAAGAAGGAAAGACTATCTATCCCGAACCCGATCGGTTGCAGATAATCAAAGACAAAGGGCTTCAAAAGAAATTTTATCAACACCATGGTTTGCCTTCTCCACGTTTCATTATTTATAAAGATAAGCAGGAAATTGAAGATGCTGTTACTGAAGGTAAATTGCTTTTTCCGTTTGTCCAAAAACTTTGCAGGGCGGGTTATGACGGAAGGGGGGTGTTGCTGGTCAAGGCAAAAGAAGATATCGTCCAGTTGCTGGATGGCGAGAGCGTTGTTGAAGAGCTTGTGAATATTCAGAAAGAACTTTCTGTGTTGGTTGCAAGAAATGTCGCAGGAGAAATAGAAGCATATCCACCGGTCGAGATGACTTTTATCCCAACGGCCAACCTGGTGGAATTTCTTATCTGTCCGGCACAGATCGAGCCAAAAATTGCTGACGACGCCATGAATCTTGCAGTTTCTGTGATTCAAGCCTTTGGACTTACCGGCATCCTTGCCGTTGAGATGTTTCTCGACCAAAACAACAGGTTGTTAATAAATGAGGTCGCTCCTCGTCCACATAACAGCGGGCATCAAACCATCGAAGGCGCTTACCATTCTCAATATGAGCAACACCTCAGGGCGGTGCTTGGTTTGCCCCTGGGAAGCCCAAAACTCATTTCTCCTTCGGTGATGGTAAATTTGCTGGGTGAACCCGGATATTCCGGGCCTCCGGTTTACCTGGGGATGAATGAATGTCTTAAAATAGAAGGTGTTAACATTCATTTATACGGGAAAAATCAAACACGCACCTATCGCAAAATGGGTCACGCAACTATTATTGATATGGACCTCGAAAACGCGAAAAAAAAGGCCATGATTGTTAAACAAATCTTAAAAATCATATCGTGAAAACAAGACCTATCGTAAGCATCATCATGGGTTCCGATTCTGACCTTCCCATCATGAAACAAGCTGCTGAAATGCTTGAGCAGTTTGGGGTTCCTTATGAAATTACTATTGTTTCGGCACACCGAACCCCTTCAAGCATGATGGCTTTTGCCGAGAATGCACATCGCCGGGGGATTAAGGTCATCATTGCCGGAGCAGGGGGAGCGGCACACCTGCCGGGAATGATTTCTTCTAATACCGCCCTCCCTGTGGTGGGGGTTCCTGTTAAATCTTCTATTTCGATGGATGGTTGGGATTCTTTGCTTTCAATCGTGCAGATGCCTGCCGGGGTTCCGGTGGCCACAGTTGCGCTGAATGGGGCAAAAAATGCAGGGATACTGGCTGTGCAAATTCTGGCAAGTGCTGATGATGAACTATATAAAAAACTTATCGAATACAAAAAATCGCTGGCGGATGAGGTTGAACGAAAATCAGCAATATTGGAAAAAATCGGATTTCAAAAATATCTGAACCAGGATAAAATCTGATGCAAAGTGGCATAAGTTTAAAAGCCGTCAGCAGTAAAGCAAAACTTTGCCAATGAGGAGATTACAGGCAAAAATTTTTAATCATGGACACATACATCAGGGTTTTCAAAAATAATCGAAAGTATAGCCGGCTACTTGTCATGTTTTGCATAGGTTCAATAATTGCCGGACTAATAGGATTGGTTATGATGCTAATTTTCAAGACGCCTTTTATTCCACTGCTCAACGAAGGAAGTTATGTTACCTTGATATTTTATGGAATTCTCTTCCTTTGGATTGACCGGAATAATACAAAAAGGGAAAAGTATTTTGTATCATGGTCTGATTGTGAAATAAATTATTTGTTGCCAAAATCAGATGAAGCAGAATCAATCAAAATTGACGACATCAAATCAATTGTCATAAATCAAGGAGAGATTATAATTGGACTTAAGAACGATGAAAAAAAGCATTTTAACCTTAATTATTTCTTTTTTCCTTTGCGGCAGAAAATTATTGACACCTTTGAAAAAATCAAAAACAGAATTTCAATCACCTCCGAAGCGATCGAAATAAGAAATTAGCCATATTGCAGGTTCGGAAAACCAAAACGAAATCATAAGGCAAACCATTGTTTTTCAATCTTATGGATGCACTCATAAGATAATCTGATATAAAAATTGTTCGATGGCTGAAACCGGAAAGGACATAACGAAAGCGGCTCTAATTTTAACAAACGGTGGGATTGTTGCCATTCCGACCGAAACTGTTTATGGTCTTGGCGGAAATGCTCTGGATGAAAAAACCGTGGCAGCAATTTTTAGTGCGAAAGGCAGGCCTGCCTACAATCCGTTGATTGTGCACATAGCAGGAGGAGGAGAGTTGAATAAATATGTAACAGCGGTTCCTGCAGTTGCCGAAAAACTAATCGAAAGATTTTGGCCGGGCCCACTTACCCTTTTGTTGCCAAAAAAAGAAATTATACCCAACCTGGTTACAGCTGGCCTTCTGGATGTTGGAATGCGTGTACCAAATCACCCGCTTACCATTGAACTGTTGCAGATGCTGCCTTTTCCGCTGGCAGCTCCGAGTGCCAACCCATTTGGCTATATCAGCCCGACCTCTCCGGCACATGTTGAACAGCAAATAGGTCAGAAAATTCCTTATATACTCGATGGCGGAATTTGCAGTCAGGGCGTAGAGTCAACCGTTGTCGGATTTGACAAAAACACTCCTGTTGTTTATCGGTTGGGGGCGATTACGATAGAAGAACTTACAAAAGTAGCCGGACCGATTTTTCTGTATAATAAAACCACGGATGCTCCGCCCAGCCCGGGCATGCTGCCCTATCACTATTCTCCACTGACACCTCTGTATCTGACAAGTAACCTTCATGACATGGTACAAAATTTTCTGCCCTCAGAAACAGGTGTCATCACTTTTCATAGCCATATCCGGGGTTATCCTGATAACCATATTGTGATTCTCTCAAGCAAAGCCAGTATTCGCGAAGCGGCCAGGAATTTATACAGCGCGCTTCACCAGCTCGATGCGTTGCACCTGAAAAGAATTATTGCAGAGCGCTTTCCGGATTATGGCCTTGGAAAAACCCTAAACGACAGGCTCGTAAAAGCCTCAATGAAAAGCAGCCTTATTGAAAAATTGGGCTCGCTCGATGACAATCAGTAAACTTTAGAAAATATCCTCCTATGTCACAAAGGCCAACTTTTAATAAACTTTTTGTAACTTCAATCTTTCTTATTATCCACATTTTTACTGCTGCCCAAAGCCCTGAGCTGGGCAGTTGGACTGCCTTGAATCTTAAATATTCCTTTAACGAAAAGTGGAGTGCATTCGGTGAGATTCAGCTACGGTCGTTGAAATTTTACAACCATTTTCATTATCATGAGTTTAAAGGCGGGTTAAACTACAGGATGCATCCAAATGTAAAATTGACCGTAGGCGCCGGGCATTATGATACCTATAAAGAAGGGGGAAATTTTGTTTTGCCTAAAAACAACAACGAATTCCGGATGTGGCCACAGGTAGTTCTGCTTCAAAATGTTGGAAGCCTGAAGTTTGAGCAGCGCTACAGAACCGAAATGAGATTTTCTGACAACGGGTATCGCAACAGGTTCAGATATCGGTTGGGGCTGACTCTACCGTTTGGTACGGCACAAAATGGATATAAGCCCTTCTTGGTTAGTGTAAGTGAGGAAATTTTTTTTACCGACAAAGAACCCTATTTCGAAAGAAACAGGGTGATCCTTACGGTCGGCTATAAAATTCATAAATCTACCTCGATTCAGGTGGGCTACCTTCATCAGTTTGATTACAAGATAAATGATGAGTCAGGTCGGGATTTTCTGCAGCTAGGGATCTTTATTGATATATTCAAGTCAAGAATTGCCGAACCTTCGCCCGATCTCGACCTGAAGGACAATTAATCTGGTTGGTCAAAGTTTCAGAATCAATAAAAAAACAGATTGTTTTTCGTAATTGACCAGTAAAATTTTCTCCGGCTCCAGTAAAAGGAACATAACTGAACCAGGAAATGGCAAAGCAAAGACGTAAATGGTTCGCAGGGTGTGGAACCAATCTGATCAGGTTAAAACACCTTTCGTTTTCACTAATGCGTAATCTGGGTTTAATTATCAATATTTATCATTTAGGCGTCTATATGTAACTTAAAATTATAAAATGACTGGATTTAAAAATCATTTATGGTATAAGTCTCAGAATTTCGCAGCAGGATTAAAATTATAGAGAAAATGTAACCTCTGATAATCCAAAACATTAACCCCCCAAGAGCCAAAGGTGGAACACCACATAACCAAGATTAGAAGAATCAATACCCTCAATGTCCTGACTTGTGACAAATTAGTGCGGTATTAGCCTCCACCTTTTCACTAAACGTGCTAATTGGCTTTGCATTAATTCTTTAGCACAGGAAGTAAATTTGAAAGTTTCCCCTGTTATTCTATTACAACTCAGTATTGTACGATAAAAACAGAAAACTATGTTGGTCTTTTGTGATCATCTGATAGTTAATAGTAACAATCTCAATTCCTAATCTTTTCTAAAAACAAGCCCCCTCAAAAAGAAAAGGCTGCCCGGTCAAATCAGAGGTTTTCTGCCAATCTTTATCGGGATTCTCGTGGAAGTTTAGCAGATGAATGTATTGAGCAAGTGAATTTTGTAAAAATCACCGGAATTGAAAATGCCCGGTACTTTTCCAGACTTTTTTGTATGACTGTCATGAATAAATTAGCAATCAATAAAATATGTAGTTTTGCCTCTAGTAGTCGGATTTGGGGAAAATAAAACAACTAAGCAGAGGGTGCTGGGCTGTCATGGCCCGGTTCCTTTCAAATTTTTACCGGACAACAGTGAATAAGTTTTGCTTTTTCTTCTTTCGGGGCCTGATGATGCGTGTTTTACAAAAAACCGGATTAACTTTATATGGTTTATTGGCTATGGCTAATTTAGCCAACAGTCAGATTACTGAAGCGCAAGCCAGGCCAATAGATTCTTTATTAGTCAGAAAATATTTACAATTTGGGAATTTTCATACTGTAAATTCGCATCCAATTGTTGGCGGAAATAATATCGTAACCTGGGATCTCGGAAATGGATTATCCCCAAATATCCCTGGATATTTTGTTGCATGGAGCCATAACGGCAGAGTGAATGAAAATACTGCTAATTTAATTAACAGCCAACCGAACCAATCGTATAAACTTTTTGATTTGGCAACTATGCCCAGTGCTGAATTTTATAAAAATCAGGTTTTAAATTATTTTGTAAGTATCGGTATTCAGGTTGGCATAATTGAATCTAAAAGGCCAGAACCTAAATTATATCCTAACCCTGTTGATCGTTTTACAACTTTATCATCTATAACTCAGCCCAATAAAGAATATTCTATCCTTTTATATGACGCTTCCGGAAGATTAATTGATCAATTTAAAGGCTTTACGAATGAACAGGGTTTAGATTTTGAATTGGATTTTTTAAGATACACTAAGGGCATTTATTTAATTCAATTTTTGAATGAAGATTTTTTATTTAGTGCGAAAGCGATTAAAAAATGAAACGAGTAGCTTTACTTCTGGCTTCTTTACTGTTTCCTTTGTGTTTTAGTTTATCTATTCTTAATGGCGTTTCTATGAATATGTTTATGCACCGGAAAGGGTTGTTTCTGTAGTTGTTAGGAATGCTTTTAATATTTTTTAGCCTGGGGCGCCTTGGAAATGGTTTTTAAAATACCACCAAAGAAGGCGGAAATTTGATCCTTACGGCCGGATACAAAATTCATAAATCAACCTCGATTCAGGTTGGCTATCTTCATCAGTTTGATTACAGGATCTTTGATGAGTCGGGTCGGGGTTTTCTGCAACGTGGGATCTTTCTAGGACTATTCAAGTCAGGAATTGCCAAACCTCCACCCAATCTCGACCTGAAGGACAATTAATCTGGTTGGTCAAAGTTTCAGGGACATCAAAAAGACAGATTGTTTTTGTATCTTTACACCCCACAGGGCAACTATTTCTGATAAAAATCATTTTGCTCTTTGGCCATTGCCTTGGTGGGCAAGATATATTAATGATCGTTTGAAGAATAAATCAATTAAACAGGTTAACTAATACGATAATTTAGACAATAATTAAAGCCCCCAAATGCTGAATGCTTAATCACAATTGATATAATCCAAGCAAGATGAAAACAAATAGCACGATGATTAAGGTGCTGATATGTAGCACCATAACAATTGTTTTTTTAAATGCCTCTCCTTTCAAATGTATGGCACAAGAGAACCCAAAGCAGCAACAAAAAGCTAAACTGACCAAAATAGATGGGCCACAGTTGGCCTTTCTTCTTCCAAGCCCAAGCACCAAAGGAAGTGTGTCGGTTGAACAAGCCCTGGCGCGTCGCCGGTCCTACAGATCGTATCTTAAGGATGCAATCTCAGCCGAAACCTTATCGCAAATCCTTTGGGCAGCCTATGGCATCACCAAACCAATGCCAAATCGGCCGCAAACGAGGGGAGGCCTGCGCACTGCTCCCTCAGCGGGAGCCTTATATCCTCTCGAAATTTATGCACTTGTCGGAAACGTCAAAGGAGTCGAGCCGGGCGTTTATCGCTATCTTGCTCAAGAACATAAAATCGTAAGGGTCATTAATAAAGACATCAAGAAAGAATTGGCTGCAGCTGCGCTGAATCAGGAAATGATAAGCACTGCCCCGGCATGCATATTTTACAGTGCCATTTATAGCAGAACAACCCAGCGATATGGCGACCGCGGGCGCGACCGGTATGTATGCATGGACCTCGGCTTCTCCGCGCAGAATGTACACTTGCAGGCCGAAGCACTTCACCTGGGAACCTGCGCCATTGGTGCTTTCGACGATGAAAAAGTGAAAAAGGTCATGCAGTTGCCCGAAGAAGAACTGCCCTTGCTTATCATGCCCATTGGGGAATACTACACCGAATAAGAAACTAAAATGTTTCAGTGCAATTTGCATCTTGTATTGACAAGGTGATAATGAAGGTGAATCAAAGTAATAATTGTTTATTTGGGTTTCTGATGTGCGCCCACCAGCAAGCCCGGAAAGAGAAACCGATTCATCATGCAGCCCAGCGCTTTATTATTCCGTCTTAAAGTGGATACAAGCATTGCAACAAACACAAGCGCATGAAAAGAAAATACAAAGAAATTACGCTGATTCTCTTCCTGGGAATTTTGAGTTTCATTGCTTGCTCAATCGAAAGAGATCTGGAAGTTGAGCCTGTCTTGCTGAAGAACTTTGACTCCGTATCATTTAGTCATTCGATGAAAGGATGGGAATTGTACAGCTGGCCAAAAGGAAACGAGTGGTATTTCTCCGTTTTGATTGGAACCAATCGGGCCAAGACTTATCAGGAGGTTACTCAAAACAAGATAATTGTGATGGGGATTGCTTCTCTGAAAATGCTGCTGGATAGGTTTCCGGCGAATGAAGAAATAATCTGGGCAGGACAGGGCTGGCTCAGGAATACCTGGGGAAGCGGTTACGGAAACCTCTCATTACCCGATGAAAAAACAATAAGTGAAATTAGTAATTATTGTGCCCAGCGAAGGTTGATCCTGACGGTATTAAAATAGGTGAGATTAAAACCCAGGGCACGCATGCTCCGGTGACTGGTTTTCAATAAACTCTTTATTTTATTTTATCGCCAGTGAAAATATCAATTTGAGGCAGAGTTCCATAATGCATCCGTTTACTTTTTTCTGGGTATTACAAATTCTGTAAACAGAAAATACGAGTAGATCCCAAAATCAATAATAATTGATAATTATGATGTTAGCGTATTGCTGATCAAAAAATTATTTATATTTGCTCCAGCGTGTCTTCTTAATAGTACTCTAAAGGAGCTACATGCCAAACGGGAAAGACGAAAACCGGAAAAAGAGTAGTTAAATTTAATTCTTTAGATTATGCATCTTCTTGCTTTATCATTACTCACGATCCTGGCCGGCACCTTGCTGCTGGCAAAATTCCGCAAAGAAATGCCCGGAAAATTCTTTGCTTTTATCTCCTGGTTCTTTATCGTAGTTGGCTTCGTCATTTTTATTGGCTTCATAGGCGGGGGTATTTGTAAAATGACTAATTCAGATTGCTGTAGTGAATCCTGTTGCAAGACTGAAGTCATGATGAAAGATTGTCAACATGGGATGAAAAGTCATGCCTGCTGCCCGCAAGGTACAAAAAAAGAAATGTGCGCCCAAAAGCCTGGTTGTAAGTCGGACAGTTTAAGAAAAGTCTGTCCTAAAAAGGCAGCCTGTGATTCAACAAAAATGCAAATCAAAGAAGAGTAAATTTACCTAAAGTAATTCGTTGCGGGAAATAATTCTCGCAGCTCTTTGCTTCCGTCGAAATATAACTAATGGTGCGCAACCCAAGCCGTTTGGATGGCAGGTTGGTGGGCGCAACTGTTGGTATTGCTTCCGCACTCGTGGGTTGCTTACACGGGCCCTTCGCGGA
>JBBIIP010000048.1:0-9884 GCA_037446395.1 Lentimicrobiaceae bacterium | reverse complement strand
CAACTTGTTTATAGGTCTGACATTTTCATCCTTATACGCCCAATTTCAGATGTATAGGCCTTACTCATGTCAGTTTTATTTATTTAAATATTATACATCTTTTGAAATTACAGGTCATCAAAGGGCGATTTTATTTTTTAAAGACTCTGGTTATGAAAGCTTTCCTCAAGTAGTAGCATTCAAAATTATAAATTTCCATTATTATAGCAAATGATAACCTTTTGGTAGTCGTATCCTCCCCGCGCCTGCCTGGTTAGTTCGAGTAGGCATAACCATTTTAATAACATCAAAACCTGCTTACTTTCATTAAGGGGCCTGCAACCATCTGGCTGCGAGCACACCCACTCCCTCACCTTTGTTTTGTACAACCCTTTGCCGGAAACTGTGCCGCCCTATGAATCTCAATGATTAAACAAACACCCGCAAACCCGCGGTTTTGACAGTTTGTTCGCTCATCATCAGCAGCTTACATTTCTTCAGTCAACAAATCTGCACCATGTTTCCTACCTATTTCGCTGCAATCCAACCCCCAATCTCGTTATAGTATTCTGTATCAGCACCTTATCAAAAAAGCAGTCAAAGTTGATCGCTTTTTGACAGTGTGACTGTTTTTTCTTACATTCTTTTGCCCCATGAACTTTTTGAACCAAAAGCACATGGAAGCAATCATCATTCCCAAAAACCAGTTCGAGCAGCTCCTTGGTTCGTTTTTACACAAAATAAAACTTTATATATTGTTCGTTTCATAGTCCACCTACTTTGGAGCATTTGGATGCTGTTTAGTGCCTGTCAGAAAACAAAAAAAACCACCTTAAACGGTTCGTTTTCAGTGGTTTTCCTTTTAATGCTTTCCGCACCTGCGGAGAGAGAGGGATTCGAACCCCCGGAGGTGTTACCCTCAACGGTTTTCAAGACCGCCGCAATAGACCACTCTGCCATCTCTCCGCTGCAAAAATACTAAAATTTCATTTTCGCAAAGCAGCCTGCTGAATTTGCGTAATCAGCCATCAGCTGTATTAATAACCATGCTTCAATTGGTGGTTTATTGATTAACTTTGCACAGAACAACCAGGTGGGTTTGCCAAACAGTTGGCGATGGCGTAAAAAGAGAATTGCTTTTCAAATTGCAAACGTATCTGGTATTAAAACAACCCTGACATGAAAAAAATAATCTTTTTGATTTTTTTCCTGGTTTATATTGTACCCAACCATTCGTTGGCCGGAAAGCCAAGAGTTTACTTTAGCTACAACCAGTTTTACTCTGTCACCGACGGCCCATACATAGAAACCTACCTTCAATTTGATGCTTCGAGCCTGGCGTTTACTGCCACCGATGCTGCACAATACACTGCTACGGTGAACATTCTAATGATCTTCAAGCATCGTGATAATATTTTTGATTTCAGGAAGTATGACCTTACAAGCCCTTCGATCTCAGATCCTGCTGCCAATTTTTTTGCTTTCATTGATCAGCAGCGTTTTACGGTGAAATCCGACACAATTGACCTTGAGATAACCATCTCAAACCCAACCCAACATGATGAATCAATAAGCCACACCGAAAGGATTATTGTTCAGTTTGATCCAAACCTGATTCAACTTTCGTCAACGCAACTGGTCGAAAAGTTTGAACGTACAACACAAGTTGGGCCACAAACAAAAAGCGGTGTAAACATAACCCCCTATGTTGATAACTTCTATCCATCATTAGTCAATAAGTTAACATTCTATCAGGAAATTTATAATGCAGAGAAAGTATTAGGGCAAGGCGAACCATTTCTTGTTCAGAGTTTTATAGAAGTGTTTGAGACCAACAAAGCGCTCGCAGTTTTCAACCGCTTCAAACGAGAGACGGCTAAAACGGTGAATGTTGTTTTCACAGAGTTTGACATTTCTCAACTGCCCTCAGGCAACTATAACCTGGTTGTCGAGATAAAGGATAAAAATAATGCCTTGCTATGTAACAGAAAAACATTTTTCCAGCGCAGCAATCCGAAACTGCAGCTGAGCGAAACTGACTTTAGAGATAAAAACATTGCAAACACATTTGTTGAGCAGATCGCGAATCTCGACAGCCTCGTTTATTTTGTGAAGGCCCTTGGCCCGATTTCATCACATTCGCAACGCGAACTGGCAAATAACCTGACGCTGAACAAAAACCAGGTCATTTTGCAGCAATATTTTTTGCATTTCTGGGAAGAGCGCAATCCGGTGAGCCCCCAAGCCGAGTGGAGCAAATACTATTTAGAACTTTGCAAAGCTGATGCAGCTTTTAAAACAAGGGTGAAACGGGGCTACGAAACCGATCGCGGAAGGGTTTATCTGCAATATGGCCCGCCAAATTCAATAACCCCAAGCTACAACGAACCGAGCACCATCCCTTATGAAATTTGGCACTATTACGTCATCAACGGGCAACGAAATAAACGTTTTGTGTTTGCCACCCGCGACCTTGTTACAAATGATTTCGACCTGATTCATAGCGATATGGTTGGCGAAATCCTGAACCAACGCTGGCAGCTTGAGTTGCATAGCACTGTATTGAGAGGATGGGATGTAGATGCTGAAACTGTGGAACCTCATTGGGGAAGCCGTTCAAGAGATTATTTTTTGGATCCCCGCTAATTGCAGACGCTAACATAGTTTTCTAAACTGCGGTTCTGCTAAGAAATTTCAGGATAAACTGGTTCATTCTTACTACTTTTGTGAACTGGATCACTGTAAGCAAATAATTTCATTTGTTTTTCAACCTATGAAAATTTTCAACTTTTCGTTTATGGCTATTGCCTGGTTGGTGTCGAAAATGCCGGATTGGATGCTCTATGTTTTGTCAAAAAAATTATACCTGTTTTTGTTCTATTTTCCGGGTTATCGCAGAAAAATTGTTAGGGAAAATCTACTAAAGAGCTTTCCTGAGTATGAAAGAAAACAAATTAGGTCTATCGAAAAGTCATTTTATCGCCACCTGTGCGATGTAATTGTAGAAGTGATAAAAACTCCTGGATTGAAACCAGACCAGATCAAAAAAAGGTATCATTTTGTGAACCCCGAAGTCATTAATAATCATCGTAGCAAAGGCAAAAGTGTCATTATTCTCACCGGTCATTTCGGAAACTGGGAATGGTCGGGGCCGGGGTTCCTTTTTAATTTTCCTGGAATAAATGCTTTTGTTGTTGTTAAATCATTGAGTAGTAAATTTTTCGACAAATATCTCAATGATATGAGAATGCTTTATAAGCGAGATGTCATCATCCCTTTCAGGCAAACATTGCGCTACATGATCAAGAACAATGAAAATTGTGCTTTTACCCTTTTTGCCGCCGACCAAACACCACACCGAAACGAAATCACATTCAGCGCCAAATTTCTTAATCAAAACACTCCATTCTTTACGGGTTATGAACGCATAGCAAAAACACTCGGCCAGGCTGTGATCTTTATGGAAATGTACCGCGTCCGGCGGGGTTATTATGAGGCTGTTTTTCATCCAATTTCCGAAAACCCACACGAAACTCCGCCGCTAGAGATTACTAATACCTATATTCGTTTACTTGAAGATGCAATCAAGCGGAGGCCCGAGAACTGGTTGTGGTCGCATCGCAGATGGAAATATGCTGAAGAGGATTCATAATCTTTAAAATCAGTTGCTTGAAAAGAGTTGCTATTATAACTTTAAACTGGAATGGGCGCGAATTTCTCAGAAAATTCCTTCCTTTTGTGATTGAAAACAGCCAGAACGACGCAGAGATAATCATTGCTGATAATGCTTCAATAGATAGCAGCATTGAATTTCTGGAGCAGAATTATCCTGAAATCAGAATTATACAGAATTTAACGAATGGTGGGTTTGCCAAGGGATATAACGATGCGCTGAGCCAGGTTGATGCTGAGTATTACATTCTTTTAAATAGCGACATTGAGGTAACCCCAAACTGGATCCGGCCGATTATTAAGCTTATGGATTCAGACAGGCGCATCGCAGCGTGTCAGCCCAAAATATTATCCTATTACCAGCAAGACCATTTTGAGTATGCCGGAGCAGCAGGAGGGTTCATTGACAGGTTTGGTTATCCCTTTTGCAGGGGAAGGCTCTTTCAAACCCTGGAGCAGGATTTTGGGCAATATGATCATGCATCAGAAATTTTCTGGGCAAGCGGCGCTTGTATGTTTGTGAGAGCCGAGCTTTATCACAGGTTCGGTGGTTTTGATAATGATTTTTTTGCACACATGGAAGAAATAGATTTCTGTTGGCGGTTAAAAAATGCAGGTTACAAGATCATGTGTTGCCCTGAATCGGTTGTATATCACGTTGGAGGGGGGACTTTGCCAAAAAAATCATCACTCAAAACATATTTGAATTTCAGAAACAATTTGATACTGATTTTCAAAAATATCCCGTCCGAACAAATTTTCAAGGTTTTTTTTATTCGTTGGCTTTTTGATTGGGTTGCAGCCTTTAAGTTTTTATTTGATGGCAGTATCAGCGACTTTCTTGCAGTCATCCGGGCACACCTCAGTTTTTTCAGAACAATTGCCAGTCAGATTAGAAAACGCCGTCGTATCTCCCAATCGGCAGTTTCCGGGATTTTTAAGCGCAACCTTGTGGTGGAGTATTTCATCAGGAAGCACAAAAGATTTACTGACCTTGATAGTCAGGATTTTACGGAGTAAGCAAAGTTAATCACTTGTCAGGAAACTCATAACTGCCAGCTTATAAACATCAGTACCAAAGCCAATTATACATCCTTTGGCATGGGGCGAAATGAAAGATATATGCCTAAAACTTTCACGCGAAAAAACATTGCTAATGTGGACCTCAACTACCGGTGTCGGAATAGATTTCACTGCATCTCCAATTGACACGGAGGTGTGGGCATAGCCACCGGCATTCAGAATGATGCCGTCGGCTGAGAACCCGTGCTCCTGAATCATATTTATCAACTCTCCTTCGACATTACTCTGGAGAAACACAAATTGAACTACAGGAAACAGTTTTTGCAACTGGTCAGAAATTTCGGACAATGTTTGAGTGCCGTAGGTTTCCGGCTCACGACTACCCAGCAGGTTGAGGTTTGGACCGTTAATTACGACAATCTTCATAATATTCTGATAAAGAGGTAGTTTAATTTGATGTTATTTTTTTTCAGCGTCTTTTTTTGCTGGAGCCGATTTTTTACGAGCAGATTTATTTGACATCATTGCATCTAGTTTAACGGTTGTGTTCTCGTTCTTTAAGGCTTTGGCTGGTTTCTGGCTTCCAAGCACAACAATTGAGGAATCCGATGGATTGTATCTATCAGCCCTGATCATGAAATCGGCCAGCACATTCATATAATTGATATACGCTTCGTAAGGCGAAGGGTAGGGGTTGAAGTATTTATGAACCTCGCCATCAGAAAACCATTTCGTGCACATGTAGTAGAAATGGTCGCTGGTTTGCAGGTAGTTCCAGTCATTCAATAAATTAGGGTCGTTGCAATTTCTGATTTTCTGTTCAATCGAATAGAGGCTGTCGAAGGCATCATCCTGCAATTCGTTTCCTATCCATGCCGTAAGGTCACGCTCGGCATCAGCCCAGGATATTGGGAATGGTACATTTATTTCTGATAATGGCTTGAGGTTATTTGCTATTTCTGTCGGGGTGCCAAAGCCAAATTTGGTTCTTTTAAATATGGTTTCGGGGAGTGCGCGAATAAAATCAAAAATTCCGGTTTCGGCCCATTGGTGTTCTCCCAGGGTTTCGTAGTCCATAAAAAGATTAACCACCTCATGACCAGGATCGAGGGCATTCATCCAGCCTGCAAATTTTTCGGTAGTCAAGGGCCATTCCGACCACCCTTTATTCGAGAACCTGAAAGCTATATCATCGCTTAGCTGGAAATTGCGCAACAGCACTTTAAGCTTTCCGCTCACGGCACTTTGATACAGGTGATTGGGGCTTTTCCAGCCAAGCACATGCTTGGCGCCTTCGGTGAGCATTACCCCGAAACCCATCTGTGAAACCATATTGCTGATTGCATCGCTATAGATCATTTCAGTGTTGCGAAACGCTGTCGGCTTCATCCCAAAGAGTTCTTCGATCTTCTGCCTGTGAAGGTTCACTTGCCTGGTGAATTCTTCCTGGCTTCGGAGCGATGCCAAAGAATGGGCATAGGTTTCAGCAAGAAATTCCACACAACCCGTTTTTGCAAGATTTCTGAAACTCTCGATCACTTCGGGAGCATACATTTGAAACTGATCCAATGCACAACCGGATATTGAAAAGCTGACTTTGAAGTCTTTCTTGTGATGATTGATGAGATCGAGCAGAATTTGGTTGGCTGGCAGATAGCATTTGGTGGCTACCCTGCGCAGGATCGAACGATTCTGAAATTCATCGTAATAATAACTGTTCTCCCCAATATCGAAGAAGCGATATGTTCTAAGTCGAAAAGGTTGGTGCACCTGGAAGTATAAACAAATGGCTTTCATGGCATTAGATTTTTCAGATAGTTATTTCAATATATTATTTGACAACACTTAAATAGGCATCGAGAACTTTAAAAGCAGCATTTTCCCATTTCAGGTTATTGACTTCGGCCATGCCGTAGCGATCAAACATTCTTTGCATACCATTATAATGTAGTATCCCATACACTGCATCTGCCAGGGCCTCGGTATCCCAGAAATCAACTTTTATAGCATGTGTCAATATTTCTGAAACACCAGACTGCTTAGAGATGACTACGGGAACATTCGAACGGATGGCTTCGAGGGGAGCAATTCCAAAAGGCTCGCTTACCGAAGGCATCACATACACGTCGCTCATGGCAAACATTTTGTCAACATTATCACCTTTGAGAAACCCTGTGAAATGAAATTTTCTGCCCATTCGCCGCTTGGCTACAAGCCTCACCATCTTATTCATCAAATCGCCCGAACCGGCCATCACAAACCTCACGTTCGGGTCGCGCGAAAGAATCTTATGGGCTGCTTCAACAAAATATTCCGGTCCTTTTTGATAAGTTATTCTGCCCAAGAATGTTACCACTTTTTCTTTAACACCTGACCGGATGTTTTCAAAAGCATTTTTATCGGTCGGCTCCACTGCATTGTGCACGGTGATCACCTTCTCGGGATTAATTCCATATCGGTCAATGATGATATTCCGTGTAAGGTTACTAACGGCGATTACGCAGTCGGCCTGCTGCATACCGTACTGTTCTATTGCATAAACTTCGGTGTTGATGTTCTCGCCAGAGCGGTCGAATTCGGTTGCATGCATATGAACCACCAAAGGCTTTCCTGTGGCCATTTTTGCAGCAACACCGGCTGAGTAAGTCAACCAATCATGTGCATGTATCACATCAAACTGGTGGCTTTTAGCTACTAAAGACGCAATCATTGCGTAGCGCGAAACTTCTTGCATCAGACTTGCACCATACAGTCCGGAGAACTGAAATTTTGTGGTTAGCAGGCTATTTGTTTTCCTTTCAGTTTGTTGTTTGTTTTCAACAATCAATTTTTCAAATTCTTCAGGTCCGACGTAAGGAATCAGATTCGACCCGATTTCCATATAGGTGATTTGTTCCCAAAAATCCCTAACTGATTCACTCTTGATATCTATGGTTACATCGCTGGCATTGACAATCCTGACTGCCTCCTGGCTTTCGTCGCCATAAGCCCTGGGAACAACGAAGATTATTTCGACATTGTGTTTGGCAAGGCCTTTGGTTAACCCGAAACAGGCGGTGCCAAGCCCTCCTGTGATGTGTGGAGGAAACTCCCATCCAAACATTAGTACTCTCATAACTTGCCTCCTCCCTTTTTAGTGGCTTCGGCTTTGTACGATTTAATCAGGTCGTTCATGCGTAATACTTCGGCCACACTCCAGGCCATAGAGATGGCCCCTCCGGGTTTATGCGGCGGATCGCCATCGAAGAGCTCCGATATTGAACCGATGCCATGCTCGGTAAGCGTCTCTTCCAATCCCTTAAAGAGTTTTTCGATAAGAGGCAAGCCTGAGCGCCCATGTATCTTGAGATATGCTTCGGCAAAGGGGCCAAAGAGCCAGGGCCAGGCTGTACCCTGATAACAAGCTGTGTCTCGTGCTGCCTGATTTCCACTATACTCACTTTTGTAGTTTGGGTCTTTTGGCGAAAGTGTTCTGAGACCACGTGGTGTAAGAAGCTCTGAACGAACCACATCAAGCAGGCTTTTTCTCATTTCTTCGTCCACAGGGCTGTAGTCGAGTGCTGCTGCAAACAACATATTCGGCCGAACCGACCAATCTTTGTAAGTTCCATGAACAACATCAGCGAGATATCTACGTGATGGGTCGGTGAATGCATCGAAAAATGCAAGAGGTATCTGGCTGGCTATTGGTTCCCAATGGTCGGTGAAAACTTTGTCCCTCCCGCTGGATAATTCCAGCGCAAACATGATTGCATTGTACCACAGGGCGTTCACTTCAACAGGGAGCCCTGTGCGATTTACAACCGGTTTTCCATCCACAACGGCATCCATCCAGGTAACTGCTACATCCTGCTCGCCGGCAAACAGCAAGCCATTCTGAAGCATATGAATGTTGAATTGTGTTCCCGTACGAAAACCTTCTAAAATTCTCTTAATTGTCTCTCCGTATTTTTTCCAGATTGGCAAATGCTTGCCGGTGCTGGCTGCATATTTTTGTAAGGCCCAAATGAACCAAAGCGGCGCATCAACTGAATTGTATAGCGTTTTCGATCCCTTTCCGACATTCGGAAACAAAGGGCCATCCATTTGGCTGATCATGCCATCGAGAACTGCCTCAAAAACAGGATAATTTTTATTAAGTAGTGTTAGTCCGGGCAATGAAATGAAAGTATCGCGTCCGCGACGGCCAAACCAAGGAAAGCCGGCCAGTAATTCTGTTTTCGTTCCTTGTTGAATAATAAATTGTTGCGCTGAATTGATCAGGCAGCTTTCATAGCTATTTCTTGGAGTCCGCGATTTTACTTCTGAATCGTAAAGGATTTTGAATTTAGAGGGGTCAGCCTCGCTTAACCCTGCCACGAAATATATACTTTCACCTTTTTCGATATCGGCTTCAAAATACCCCGGACTGAAAAGGTCTTCGTGACACTCGTAACCCCTCATCTTTTCGCGTATATATTCGAAGTCGTAAAACCAATCCGGTGTGTGAATGTATCTTACTGTTTTGCTAAACTGCATAAAGAGAGGCGAATAGCCAGGATACAATCTGATTTTTATGCCTTGTATCACTGTTTCAAACTTATTGTCGGCAAGCACATTGGCCTTGCTTAATGTATGTATGCTTCTAAATGCCAGAAATGGCCTGAATCGAATCTTTGTTTGGGAATGGGCCTGTTCAAGGGTATATTTGATGATGGCTTTATCGTCGTTGCTTGTAAATAAAACCTCTTTTGTCAAAAATACCCCGCCCACCCTGTATGTTTGCTTGGGTATTGGCTCCGTTGTAAAATCGCGCAAATACTTATGGCCTCCCGGATGATAATGTTCTCCCTTGAATTTGTGCAAAGCCAGGTTGAACTCAGCCCCCTGCTGAATCACCGTTTCATCGAGCGACGATAAAAGCACATGGAGGTCATCGTCAATGCCGGGTTGGGGAGCAATTAGCAGGCCGTGATATTTTCTTGTGTTGCAGTTTGTAATGGTAGTGCTTGCATAAGATCCGGCACGGTTTGACCTGAGCAACTCTTTCGGCAACGAATATTCGAGGTTGATTAGCTGAAGCTTGTCAAAGCTGATATAACTCATAAATATAATGAATTAATAACCTGTTCAGTATAATGATATTTTTTGCAAATGTAGCAATTAAAGGTAGTTGATGGAAACGGTAATTACTTAAAAAAATGTTTTAACAGCCAAACACATTAAAATAC
>JBBIIP010000047.1:0-10737 GCA_037446395.1 Lentimicrobiaceae bacterium | reverse complement strand
TTGCTCCCCCTGCTGGACTTGAACCAGCGACCCTCTGATTAACAGTCAGATGCTCTAACCAACTGAGCTAAGGAGGAATATTTTTCGGTTTGCAAAATTAATATTTTTTCTAATTCATCCTAAAAAGGATTAATTTTTATCAAGCCATACTCCTGTTTATGAATTGCCCAAGAAAATCAAAGCCTTCGCTGCGACTGGAAGAACTAAAAATTCCATCGCGGATTGGCTATTTATTGAGCTTTGTCATGAATACCTTACCAGGCTTGTATGCCGCCTGATAAGTTAAGTATCATCTTTTATTTGGTGATTGCTAAATCAAATCGTCCTTAAAAAAAACATTCTCCTGTTCCGAAACCCTGATGAAGGTGGTTCGTTTTGAGAGTTCTTTCAGTCGTGAAGCACCCACATAGGTGCAGGTGCTGCGAAGGCCCCCTAAAATATCAAGAACTGTATTCTCAACTTTCCCGCGATAGGGCACTTCAACTGTTTTGCCTTCGCTGGCGCGGTAATCAGCAACGCCACCCGCATGCTTCTCCATGGCGGTTCTTGAACTCATTCCATAAAAGAGTTTTAAGCATTTCCCTTCTTTTTCGATCAGATCGCCACCGCATTCATCGTGGCCGGCAAACATACCGCCCAGCATGACGAAGTCGGCGCCGGCGCCAAAAGCTTTTGCAACATCACCAGGCGTGAGGCATCCTCCATCGCTTATAATCAGTCCGCCAAGACCATGCGCTGCGTCGGCACATTCGATAATGGCCGAAAGTTGGGGATAACCAACGCCTGTCTTAATCCTTGTAGTACACACCGATCCTGGGCCAATCCCCACCTTAATAATATCTGCCCCTGCGAGCAATAGTTCTTCAACCATTTCGCCCGTAACTACATTTCCGGCAATGATTATTTTATCGGGAAACTTGTTTCGGGTTTGTTTTACAAACGCCACAAAATGCTCAGCATAGCCATTGGCAATATCAATGCAAATGAATTTGAGCTTTGGGTTTGCCTTGAAAATCTTTACTGCCTTTTCCAGGTCTTTTGAGTTGGTTCCAATACTCAAGGCCACAGAGTTTTCAATTCCGGCAGGTGCTTTCGACACAAAGTCCATCCACTCATCAACCGCATAGTGTTTTTGGACAGCTGTAAATAGTTTCTTGTCGTGCAGGGCAAGAGCCATTGCAAAAGTCCCCACCGTATCCATGTTTGCCGCCATCACCGGGATTCCGGTCCATTCGGTTTTGCTGTGCATAAACCTGAAATTACGCTCAAGGCTAACTTGCGACCTGCTGCTCAGGGTAGACCGCTTGGGTCTGAACATTACGTCTTTAAAGCCCAGTTTTATGTCGTATTCGATTCTCATACAAATTCAAATTTTTATTGGCATTTCGATTGTCAAATTTAAGCTCAAAACTCTTACCCCGTAATTTAAATTTATGCCTACCCCTTCCAGAAGCGAACGTCGGATAAAATAGGAAATAACCTGTTATCAGGAAAGAACAGGCAAATACTACCCCTGGCTCTTTCCAGAATGAATAAAGTTTCATTAATTTGCCTCTGAATCGCCAAAAATTAGTTTCAAGATGACGTATATAGCAACAGGACAAAGGTATCAAATAGAAATAAATCGAAAAAGTCGGGAGTGAATAATGCTGCGCTTGCAAAAACACTGGTACAGGATTGTAAAGAGCTGGCTGGATATTGTCCGTAATTTTATGAACAGATCAAAAGACAAATGAATATTGAAATTACACAAAAAAACCCCCCTATTTTTAATGGGTTTTCGCCTCTTGCCCTGGGCTTTTGGCGGCTAGCTTCATGGAATTACTCGTCAGGGCAGTTGTTGGATTTGATTATCCGCTGTTTGGACCTTGGCATCACCACCTTCGACCACGCAGATATTTATGGCGGTTATACTTGCGAAATACAATTTGGCGATGCGCTTGCTATGCAATCATCCCTTCGGCGCAAGATGACACTGGTAAGTAAATGCGGAATTAAATTGGTTTCCGAAAGCAGACCGCAACACACCATGAAGTCTTATGAAACCAGCAAAGAACACATCTTTCTTTCGGTCGAAAACTCACTCCGCGCTCTGCAAACCGACTATCTCGATGTGTTGCTTATCCACAGGCCAACGCCACTGATGAATGCCGATGTGCTTGCAGAGGCTTTCAATATCCTGAAACAACAGGGAAAGGTTTGTCATTTCGGCGTATCAAATTTCATGCCCTGGCAGTTCGATTTGCTTCAATCACGTCTCGACTTTAGCTTGATTACCAACCAGATCGAAGTTTCGGTGATGAGCGTGGATCCATTCCTAAATGGAGTTCTTGACCATTGTCAGCTGCATCGTTATCAACCCATGGCCTGGTCGCCATTGGCAGGCGGCAGGTTGTTTGATCACAACAACCCACAGAGCCGGCATCTCTGCGATGTGCTCGGGCAGATTGGAGTTGCATTGGGAGGATACTCAGCTGACCAGGTGGCCATTGCATGGCTGATGGCACATCCGGCCCGAATTGTACCTGTGCTTGGAACCGGCAAGATTGAAAAAATTGACTCATTGGTGCAGGCCTGCAACATTTCGCTCTCAACCGAGCAATGGCTCTCTGTTTTTACTGCTGCCACCGGCAAGGATCTACCTTGACACTATTTTAAAATCTCAAATCACTTAAATAAAAAACACATATCATGCTTAAAACACTTGGGCTTGGGAATGCGCTGGTTGACATCATGATAACCATTCCAGACGATGGTTTGTTAGAGCAATTTAAACTGCCAAAAGGCAGCATGCAGCATGTTGCACGCAGCCTGGTTGACGCAATTTTAGCACAAACCGAGCAAGATAATCAAGTGATCACTTCGGGCGGGTCAGCTGCCAATGCCATTCATGGGTTAGCCAGGCTGGGCAACAAAACTGCTTTCGTTGGAAAGGTGGGCTACGATGACCTTGGAAACTTTTTTATTGGTGATATGTTGGCACAAGGTATCGAGCCTAAATTTTTTCGAACCGAAACTGCAACCGGTACTGCTGCAGCCCTCATTACCCCTGACGGAGAGCGCACTTTTGCTGTATTCCTGGGTGCCGCAGTTGAGCTAAGCGAAAATGACATTACACCTGGTCTTTTCAAGGGATTTGACATTTTGCATATTGAAGGATACCTGGTGCAAAACCATCAGTTGATCGAGACTGCTGTGAAAATGGCCAAAAAGCATGGCTTGATGGTGTCATTGGATCTGGCAAGTTTCAATGTAGTGGAAGAAAACCTGGAATTTATTAAGCGTATTGTTAAAGAATATGTAGATATTGTGTTTGCCAACGAGCAAGAGGCAGCGGCTTTTACCGGACATTCGGCCTTGGAGGCATTGGCAATATTTGCCAATCATTGCAACATTGCAATTGTAAAAACAGGAGAAAAGGGCTCCCTGGTGAAGCAAAGGGACCAAGTTTTCCAAATTGATGCCATTCCATCGCAGGTAATTGATACCACAGGAGCGGGCGATCTTTATGCAGCCGGGTTTATCCATGGATTGATGCATGGAATGACCCTGGAAAAGTGTGGAAAAATTGGAACGCTGCTTGCCGGAAATGTTATCGGAAACCTTGGGGCAAAAATTCCCGAAGAAAAGTGGGAAAATATTATCAGCGAGATTAACAAAATTTAGCTGTCGAAATATCCTCCGTTAAAGCCGTTTAAGCATTCTCACCTCGCTGTCTTCCAGATGCCGCCACCGGCCCCGCGGCAAATTCTTTTTAGTGAGGGGGCCAAACATGACCCTGTCAAGCTTCACCACTTCGTATCCAAACTTTTCGAAAATTCGGCGAACGACATGGTTCTGCCCTGAATGTAATTCGATGCCAATATGCTTCTTGTTTTTATCGAGCTCTACATAGGCAATCTCATCAATGGTAACCACATCGCCATCCAGTTCAACACCTGATGCAATACTTTCGAAGTCATTTCTTGATAAAGGCTTATCCAATTCAACATCATAAATTTTACGAACCCCAAAACGCGGGTGTGTCAACCGCCGGGTGAGTTCGCCATCATTCGTGAAAAGTAGCAATCCGGTGGTGTTGCGATCCAGCCGACCGACTGGATAGATGCGCTCGCGGCAAGCTTCCCTCACCAACTGCATCACTGTGTTTCGCTTGAAAGGATCGTCAACGGTGGTAATGTAGTCTTTGGGCTTGTTTAGGAGCACATAGCGCAGTTTTTCGGCCGATAAGGTCTGGTCTCCCAGTTGAACTTTATCATGCAGCGATACTTTGGTTCCTAATTCCGTAACAATTACTCCGTTCACTTTCACGGCACCGGCTTCTATCAGTTTATCTGCTTCGCGCCGGCTGCAAATGCCCGCATTGGCAATAAACTTATTCAGCCTGAGCGGGCCATTCGGGTCAGCCTTCAACCCACGGGGCCTTCTGGCGCCGGTTGATTCGCTTTTATTGCCCCTGTATTCTTCACTGTATCTACGTTTTTTATAATTCTCATCCGGGGACTTTTGCGTTCCTGGCTTTTCTGTCGGACTGTAAGACCCGTCACGATCTGCCGATTTCCGACGGGGCCTGTCGCCTTGTTGATTGGTTTTTTCGCCTGAAGAGGGATAACGCCTGGGCTTTTCATTCGGTAATTCCGAATGTCTGGGTCTTTCGTCGCGACTGACCGGTTTGCTGCGCCTTGCCGGGCTTCGACCAGGCCTGTCACTAAGTTGGTCTGGTTTGTTGCCTGACAATGAATGGCGTCGGGGTTTGTCATCAGATCCACTTCGATGTTCCGTTCTTGCATTATCTGGTGGGCGCCTCCTGACCTTTTGACTGAAGGCTTCATCTTTTGATACTCGGGCTGATTGATTGTTTTGAAGATCATCTTTTCTTGATGACGCTCGTGTCGTTTTTCCCGAACTTTTAGATCGCCCGGGTCCGGGCTTTTTGGAGAAATCCTTTTTTTGGCGCTTGTCTGGAAATTCGCCGGTATTATCCTTTTGCATTGATTTTCTGAAATTTAGCCTGCAAAAATACGAAACAAATCATTGCCGGCCATGGTAAATGGGGTTTCTTTTCAATTATAATGAATAGGTTGGGCAAAAACTTAAAAAATATTTCGTATTTTTAGAGTTGTTTTAAAAATCCTGAGGCATGAAAGACAAACTCACAACCATTGCGATACACACCTACGGCAGGGCCATCATACTAAAAACCCAGCTCGAAGCTGCAGGGATTGATTGTTTCATTACCGGAGCCAACTTCGTTCAACCCAATTTTGGTGGTGTTAAATTGAAAGTCAGGGATAAGGAGGTTCCCCGGGCCTTGAAGTTGATCGAAACGTTGAAAGAAAAGTCAGGACTTGGAAAAGAAAAGACCGTAAAACAATTGCATAGTGTGCGGCGCATCCTGGTTCCTGTCGATTTTTCAGAATACTCAATGAATGCATGCCGGTATGCAATTGGTTTAGCGGAAAAGTTCAAAGCTGAGGTCAAACTCCTTCATGCACATTTTAAACCAATTCTTGATATTCCGGCCTATGAAGGATCGCATATGTATCAATTGAATTACGATAAATATTTTGAAGAGATCGAAATCCGGGCAAAGAACCAGATGATTCAGATGCGGGATCAACTCAAAAAAGAAGTTGCCGACAAAAACATTACCGGAGTAACGGTATCTTATTCGCTGGCAAGTGGTTTTGCAGACGATGCCATCGTCGAATTCTGCGAAAAATATAAGCCCGGACTGGTGGTTTTAGGTACGCACGGAGTAGGTGAAAAAACAAAAGAAATTTTTGGCAGTGTGGCTTCAAAGTTGATTGATAAACTTCAGGTACCAATATTGGCTATCCCGGCAACTGCTCTTTACAAGGGTATTGAAAAAACCAAGAATATTCTTTACGCAACCGACTTTGATGAAAACGATGTCATCGCCCTACACAAACTGCTTAATTTCAGTATGCCGTTCAAAATCAATCTGCATTGCGTACATGTTAGCATCGGCCGAAAAAAGCCATGGGATCCGATTAAAATGGAGTCGCTGCAACTAAGCTTTAAGGAAGATTTTCCAGGCCAGAAGCTAGCATGTTCAATCCTGGTGAGCGACGATATATTGACCGGCCTTGAATCATACATGCGAAACCACAATGTTGGATTGGTGGCACTTTGCACCCATAAACAGAACCTTTTTAATCATTTCTTCGCCCCAAGCATTACCAAGCGGGCGCTCAGGCGATTCAACAAGCCAATTTTTATTTTCCGGTCGAAATAACCCTATCGGTTAAAACATCGTAGGGTAAAAAGCATCAGGAATGTGCTTGATGTGGTGCTTGTCTTTTGAAATGATGATCGAAAGAATGTCGAAACGCACCTCGGCGTTGATGTTATGTCGCTGCACATAGTTGTTGGCGCCGCGAACCAACATTCGTTGTTTTTCTTTGGCCACAGCCGCTTCAGGTTCAACCAATATGTTGCTTGTGCGGGTTTTTACCTCCACCACCACGAGCTGGTCTCTATCCCTGGCAATCAGATCAATTTCATCTTTTCCCAAACGCCAATTGGTTTCGAGTATCTTGTATCCCCTGGAAATCAGATACTCCCGGGCAAGCTGCTCTCCCGTTTTTCCGAGCTCATTGTGTTCTGCCATAATTATTTGAGTAAAAGCGTAACGGCAAAGTAGTAAAGGAAGTAAATCATTGCAAACAGCGCCGAGATGAAAAACAAACTCTTGAAGAACTTAAACGCTGTCTTGCTTTGGCTGCTTCCGGCTGTTTTTTGATGAAATTGCAGATTGGCAATCTCTTTCCCCACTGTCAGATGAATGGTTCTTCCCATGATAAGCGGGTAATTGAGTGCGTCATGACCAGCCGGAAAGCCCACAAGTACTGGAAAATCGTATTCTTCAACCGCTTCGAAAATAATTTCTTCGGCAGTTTTTCCGAATGGCAATTTATTATCACGCATTTTCGACAAACCACCCACCACCAAGCCCGCCAGGTTTTTGAGTTTGCCACTGCGTTTCAGTTGATGCATCATTCGATCAATATGATATAGATACTCATCAACATCTTCGATAAAAAGCACTTTCTCGTTTGTATTCACTTCCGATTCAGAGCCCGCCAGGGCAATTAGCAGCGAAAGATTTCCGCCAGTTAGGGTTGCTTGCGCTGAACCGCTTCGCGAAAATCTTCCAGGCAAAATTTTATATTCCAGTGCTTCACCAAACAAAGCCTTGCGCAACATTTCCATACTGGCCACGGAGTCACTACGGCCATCATATCCCAAAAGCATGGGGGCATGCAGGCTTTCAAGGTTCAATTGTTTTTCGAGATGCGAATGCAACACCGTTATATCGCTGTAGCCGACTATCCATTTCGGACGAGAAACAAGGTGGCGAAAATCGAGTTTGTCGATGATGCGGATCGTTCCATAACCTCCTCTTGCACAAATGATTGCGGATATAGTATCATTGTCCATCATTGCCTGCAGGTCTGCGATACGCTGTTCATCGGTGCCGGCAGACTGGTTGTGCCGGGCATATAGATTGGCCCCTCTAACCACCTCGACACCCCATTGTTCGATTTGCGCGATAGCGGGTTCAATTTCTTCGGGATTCACAAAGCGGGCAGGCGCAACGATGCCAACGCGATCGCCCTTGCGAAGATATGGAGGGGTAATCATTTGTCTAAAAAATTAAAAGTTTGGTAAAATTATACAATTTACAAATCGGCTGAAATGCACCCTGTGGGCAGCTGCAACCCGGATTTCGTCGAAAAACGTATATCTTTGTTGCGTTGCAAAGAACCACAAGCCAATTGTATTTATGTTCCACTCAAATAACCCTCAGCGTTATACTGTAACTGCTGCCTTACCTTATGCCAACGGCCCTGTACATATCGGCCACCTGGCAGGGGTGTACATTCCGGCCGACATTTATGTTCGTTACCTGCGGCTTAAAAACAAAGATGTAATCTTCATTTGCGGAAGCGATGAGCATGGCGTGCCTATCAGCATCAAGGCCCGGAAGGAAGGCATTTCGCCCCAGCAGGTGGTTGACAAATATCATAGGATCATTAAAAATGCTTTTCATGATTTTGGCATTACTTTCGATATTTACAGTCGAACTTCAAATTCTATTCATCATCAAACTGCATCCGATTTCTTTAAATCGCTCTATGACAAAGGAGAATTCATCGAAAAATTAACCATGCAGCTTTACGATGAGGAACAAAATCAGTTTCTTGCCGACCGTTATGTGATTGGAACCTGCCCCTATTGCAGCAACGAAAAAGCTTATGGCGACCAATGCGAAAGCTGTGGCACTTCGCTCAGCCCAACCGAGCTGATTAATCCCCACTCAACATTGAGCGGTAATCAACCGGTGCTAAAAGAAACAAAACATTGGTTTTTGCCACTCGATAAATATTCGGACTGGTTGCGCAAATGGATCATTGAGGATCATAAAGACGATTGGAAAATAAATGTGTATGGCCAGTGCAAATCGTGGTTAGACCACGGCCTGCAACCGCGGGCGGTTACCCGCGACCTGGATTGGGGTGTAAAAGTGCCACTGGCCGAAGCGGAAGGAAAAGTGCTTTATGTTTGGTTTGATGCTCCCATCGGGTATATTTCGGCCACGAGAGAGTGGGCTGAAATAAAAAATCAGGAACTTAAAAAAGCAGGATCAGACAAAAGGGTTGATTGGGCGCCCTATTGGAAAGACAAGAACACAAAACTTGTTCATTTCATCGGCAAGGATAATATTGTCTTTCATTGCATCGTATTTCCTTCTATGCTTAAGGCCGAGGGTTCTTATATTTTACCCGACAATGTTCCGGCCAACGAATTTCTGAACCTCGAAGGCGACAAAATCAGTACCTCGCGCAATTGGGCAGTGTGGTTGCATGAATATTTGCAGGAGTTTATTGGCAAGCAGGATGTGCTTCGGTATGTGCTTACGGCAAATGCGCCCGAAACCAAAGACAATGACTTTACATGGAAAGACTTTCAGACCCGCCACAACAGTGAGCTGCTGGCCATCTACGGAAATTTGATCAACCGAACCCTGGTGCTTACACAAAAATATTTCGAAGGGAAAGTTCCTGCCATTGATGAACTTAAAGAAACCGACAATCAGGTAATTGTGCAACTTGGCATATTCCCAGACAAGATCGAAGCAAGCCTTGAGCAATACCGATTCAGAGAGGCCCTTGCCGAGCTGATGAACCTGGCACGGTTAGGCAACAAATACCTCACCGAAACCGAACCCTGGAAGGTGTATAAAACTGACGAAAACAGGGTGCGAACCATCCTCAATGTATCCTTGCAGGTATGTGCCAACCTGGCCATACTTTCGCAACCATTTTTACCCTACACTGCCAAAAGAATTTTTAAAATGCTCAACCTTGATGGGTCGGGCTGGAATTCCGCAGGCAGTGCCGAAATTTTAAAATCCGGCCATCAACTAAATCCACCCGAATTGCTGTTCGAACGAATCGAGGACGAAGCCATCAGCAAACAGATCGAAAAACTTCAAAACACAAAACTTGAGAACAGTATGGAAGCTCCAAATATAAACCCCTCAAAACCAATGATTTCCTATGAGGATTTTTCCAATATGGATATCCGCACCGGAACGATTTTAGAGGCAGAAAAAGTCGAAAAAACCCAGAAGTTGCTCAAACTGAAAATTAATACCGGCTTTGATATAAGAACAGTTGTGTCGGGTATTGCTGAGTTTTTTGAGCCAGACGAAATCATCGGCAAGCAAATCTGCCTGCTTGTAAACCTGGCCCCCCGCAGTATCAGAGGTATTGAATCGCACGGAATGATACTCACTGCCCAAGACCCATCTGGGAAATTATATCTGATTGGTCCGGAGGAGAAAATTGAAAACGGTAGCGAAATTAAATAATAGCGGATAGAATTAGTCTATCTGCGAATACATCGCACCGAAAATCCTGTTGCCGGAAAACTCCGGATTCGATGAACTGTTGGAACTCCTGGCGAAAAAGTATATACCCAGGCAGCTTCGTTGTTGCGGGCGCGGCTCCAGAAATAACCGTATTCGCCCATGTGATTAAAGTTTCCGTTTTCATAGCGCACTCCTGCATAGGTAGCATTGAATCCGGTTCGACCACCCTGTGTTAATTCAATCGCATTATTTTCGGCCCCTGCATAGTTTAATAATACAGTCCAGTCGTTTTCGCCCGGCAGCCGCCAGCCTCCGGGGCATGCTTTTTCGGCATCCCGATATGAATACAGGCGGCCATACTTTTCACAATTTGATGCTTCGTTGTTATAGCACCAGCTGTTTTTTGTTTGATGGTTCAGGTTTGTTGCCAACCATTCCTGTTTGCCTAGGATGATTGTTTTGTATTCTTTCCCGTCACGCACATCTACAAATTTGCCAAATGTTTGTGCCTTAGAGCTTTTTATACTGACCTCCAAAACCAGGAGGAAAATGAGAGAAATTTTAAAAACCATTCAAAACCATGTTAAAAGTTGGACAAAAGTAGCAACTTTCAATCAAGGGTTGGGCAATAAATACTGTGGTTTGATGAATTTATTAATTTTGCAGTGCAAATTACGGCCCTATAGTTCAACGGATAGAACGGAAGTTTCCTAAACTTTAAATCCAGGTTCGATTCCTGGTGGGGCTACAAAAGAGATGTTCGCCACCATCTCTTTTTTTTGAGCCACTCATGGGACTCGAACCCACGACCCGCGCATTACGAATGCGCTGCTCTA
>JBBIIP010000046.1:0-11735 GCA_037446395.1 Lentimicrobiaceae bacterium | reverse complement strand
CAGGGAAAAAATATACTGCTGCATTTGGTAGTTACAAATAATTTACTAATTTTGCAGTCCTTAAAAGTAAGAGGAATACCGAAATGGCAAAGAAGAGTAAAGAAGCAAGAATACAGGTGATTATGGAATGCACCGAACACAAAACCAGCGGCATGCCGGGAACTTCGCGTTATGTAACCAATAAAAACAAGAAGAACACGCCCGAAAGGCTGGAATTGAAAAAATACAATCCAATCCTGAAAAAAGTTACAGTTCACAAAGAAATTAAATAGTTCCGGTCATGGCAAAGAAAGTTGTTGCAACCCTCAGAACATCATCTGGCAAAGACTTTGCAAAGGTGATACGCATGGTCAAATCGCCAAAAACAGGCGCTTATACATTCAAAGAAAGCATTGTACCCAATGACCAGGTAAAAGAATTTCTGGCAAAAAAATAATGCCGGATTATCCCTGGCAGAGAAAGCTCTTTCTAAGCAGGGAAGAGCTTTTTTTATTATCAGATACCTCTTAAATACAAAAACATCTAAAAAGTTATGGGCATCTTCTCTTTTCTGTCGCGCGATAAGAAAGAACAACTCGATCAGGGGCTCGAAAAAACAAAAACGAACGTCTTTGGCAAACTCACCCGTGCCATTGCCGGCCGCTCTAAAGTTGACGATGCCTTTCTCGACGATTTGGAAGAAATTCTCGTAACATCTGATGTAGGTGTCGAAACCACATTAAAAATTATTGAAAGGTTGCAAGCCCGCGTAGCTCGCGACAGATACCTCAACACAGCTGAACTGAACCAGATCCTGCGCTGTGAGATTTCGGCCATGCTCGAAGAAAACAATAGCTATGGTGAGGTGCGCTTTGATTTTGAGCCTCTGAACCAGCCTTTTGTGATCATGGTCGTCGGGGTGAACGGCGTTGGTAAAACCACAACCATCGGCAAGTTGGCCTGGCACTTCAAACAGGCAGGAAAATCAGTTTTGTTAGGCGCAGCCGACACCTTCAGGGCAGCCGCTATCAGTCAGCTTGAGATTTGGGCCGAAAGGGTTGGGGTTTCGGTGGTTAGCCATAAAATGGGATCCGATCCAGCTGCTGTTGCCTATGAAACCTTGCAAAAAGCTGTAGCAAACAAACATGATGTTGTAATTATTGATACTGCTGGCAGGCTGCATAATAAGATCAACCTGATGAACGAATTGAGTAAAGTAAAGCGCGTGATGCAAAAGGTTATTCCGGATGCACCGCATGAAGTTTTATTGATTCTTGATGCATCTACAGGACAAAATGCCATCGAGCAGGCCAAACAATTCACTGCTTCAACCGAAGTAACCGCACTTGCACTCACTAAACTTGATGGAACTGCAAAAGGGGGCGTGGTCATTGGTATTTCCGATCAGCTTCGCATTCCTGTGAAGTATATTGGTATTGGAGAAAAACTTGAACACTTGCAGATCTTCGACCGCCGTGCTTTTGTTGATTCCCTTTTTGATGCTCCCTGAGGCTTCGCATCTGATTTCTTGTATTTATGACAGCCAGAAAACACACCCTCAGCCCTGTAATACAAGTCCTTACGCTTGGATGCCCTAAAAACACGGTTGATTCTGAGCGATTGATGGGGCAGCTTAAAATGTCAGGAAATAATGTTTTGCAAAGAAACAGAGCAAAAGCAGACGTCCTCATTATAAATACGTGTGGCTTTATTCAGGACGCAAAAGAAGAATCAATCAACACAATTCTTGAAGCTGTCCGGCTGAAACAGGAAGGAAAAATCAAACAGCTGTTGGTCATGGGGTGCCTTTCGCAGCGATACAAAAACGACCTGCAAACAGAGATTCCCGAAGTGGATCGGTATTTTGGTGTAAATGATTTGCAGGCTATACTTAATACAATCAACTCGGAGGACCACAAAATTCTTCATCACGAGCGCATACTGACCACACCAAAGCATTATGCATACCTCAAGATTTCTGAAGGGTGCGATCGCACCTGCTCTTTTTGTGCAATCCCGCTCATACGTGGAAAGAATGTTTCTGTCCCCATGGAAATGCTTCTTCAAGAAGCCCGAAATTTGATCGGAAAAGGAGTGAAGGAATTGATTCTGATTGCCCAGGACCTCACCTGGTATGGACTTGATATATACGGCAAGCGCATGCTGGCAACTTTGCTCGAAAGACTCTCTGATATCCCTGGCTTGTCCTGGATCAGGTTACACTATACATATCCCTCGGCATTTCCGGTGGAAGTATTGGAGGTTATGGCTGAAAGAGATAATATTTGCCGGTATATTGATATTCCATTCCAGCATATTAGCGAAAGTATTCTTAAAAAGATGCGCCGCAATATCACAACCGAAGAAACCTACCGGCTCATTGATTCCATTCGCAAAAAGATTCCTGGTATCGCCATTCGCACCACGCTGATGACAGGATTTCCGGGCGAAACAGATAAAAACTTTGAAGAACTCAAGAATTTTATACTGAGATCGCGTTTCGAGAGGATGGGCGTGTTTAAGTATTCTGAAGAAGAAGGAACCCGCGCCGCAAAACTTGTTGATACTGTTCCACTTGTAATAAAGGAAGCGCGTGCGGCCGAACTCATGGCACTGCAACAGGATATCTCGCTTGAACTGAATCAAAAAAGAGTGGGATTGGTTCATAAAGTGATTTTCGACAACAAAGAAAATGATTACTTCGTCGGGCGGACTGAATTCGATAGCCCCGAAATAGACAATGAAGTGCTGGTTCCGAAAGATTTCGCTAACATTCGCATCGGTAATTTTTATGATATTCGCATCACGCGGGCCGAAGAATTCGATCTTTACGGGGAACCTGCCTGATCTGTAAATAATTAACCATGAAAAAGCATTTCATCTCTAACCCATTCACCGGCAGCCCAACATACAACTGCTTTGGTTGCAGCCCGAGCAATTCCATTGGCTTGAAACTCCGGTTTCGCGAAGAAGGCGAATGGCTGATGGCAGACTGGGATCCTTGTGGCGAATACGAAGGATGGCTGAACACACTTCATGGAGGAATTCAGGCCACACTCCTTGACGAAATCGGAAGCTGGATAGTTTTCGTAAAACTTGGCACCGCCGGGGTAACCTCAAAACTCGAGATGAAGTTTCGAAAAGCAGTGCTGATCAGCGATGGCACAATCACTCTTAAGGCCAAGATCGTTGGAATGAAACGAAATATTGCCATGATCGAGGCATCGCTGCATAACAGTCAAGGCTTATGCGCGGATGCGCTGATGCACTATTTTACCTTTCCGGCCGAAAAAGCCCGGAAAGAGTTTTTATTTCCTGAGAGGGAGGCGTTTTTTTCTGAAGAATAATTTTAATTTCGTTGCAGAGTTCAGACAAAAAACTAAACCCCAAACCTGCAGCTACCGATTATGCTTGAGCGTGTCGTTGCAAAATTTTTTCCTTCTAAAAAGATTTCGGGTATTTGCCCATTCGGTAAAGGCCACATTAATGATACCTACAAAGTCAGTTTTATTGACGAAGTTGACTCCTATGTGCTTCAAAGGATAAATAACCGGGTTTTTAAGAATCCCCAAATCATCGCTGCCAACCACCTGAAACTTCAATCGGTTTTTCCCGGGGAGCAGGGGGTAATTTCTATTCCCTGCTTGTGTCAAACTACCGATGGAGAATATTTATTTATTGATAACCAGAACTTTGCGTGGCGAATGACGAATTTCTTTAAAGATGCCCGTTCATTGGATGTGGTTACTCAAAACTGGCAAGCTTCGCAAGCCGGTATTGCATTTGGCTGGTTTGCAAAAACTTGCAGTAGGCTCAATGCCAATGATTTTGAAGAATCCATCCCTGATTTTCATAACCTCTCCTCCAGGGTTAAACAGCTTGATGAAGCTGTTCGAAACAACAATGCCGGCAGGTTAGACTCAGCTGCTCCCTGGGTGAATTTTTATCATTCGCGCTTAGATCAACTCATGATTGTTGAAGAACTCTATGCGAAAGGAGAAATTCCTCGCCGTGTGATTCACAATGATACCAAGATCAATAACCTGTTGTTTTCCGGGAAGATGGCAGTGGCTGTGATAGACCTGGATACAGTTGGCCCGGGCATGATTTTTTATGATTACGGCGACACCCTCCGAACTATTACCAACACTGCTGCCGAGGACGAACAGGATTTGAGCAAAGTCGGATTTAATATGGCAAGGTTTAAGACGTTTACTAGGGCATACCTGCAGCAAACATCATCGATGCTTTTGCATGTAGAGCGCGATTTATTCCACCTCTCTCCGTTTTTAATGACTTTTATCATCGGGATAAGATTCCTTGCAGACTATCTCAACGGTGACACTTACTTTAAGACAGCTTATCCGCAACACAACCTCGTTCGAAGCCTGACTCAAAAACAACTTCTGTTGTGTATGGAGAGTCGAAAGAGTGACATTCAAAAGTTTATTTCAAAACAATTTATCTAAATAGTTTAAATTCTGTTTATTATGAAAATTAATCCAATCTACGCTGTCTATGTAATACTGATTTCAGTAGTTTTTATAATATCCTGTCAACCGGGTAACAGGCAAAATTTGTCAAAACCTTTCGTTGCACAGGAAGTGTTTGACACACCCGAACGGCCTTCAGGCCAGGAAGATGTAATTGAACTCAGGTGCGAAGCACTGGATACAGTCAGAATTGCCATCATCGGTCTGGGAATGCGGGGTTATGAAGCCGTTCATAGGTTAGGGTTCATAGATGGAGTGCGAATTGTTGCGCTCTGTGATGTGGTTCCCGAAAAAGTTGAAAAGGCACAAAAACTACTACAAGAAAAAGGAAAGCCTGTGGCCATTGAATATACCGGTGATGAAGACTGGAAAAGAATTTGCGAAAACCAAGAGGTGAACCTGGTTTATGTTTGCACCCATTGGGATTTGCACACACCCATTGCAGTGTATGCCATGGAACATGGCAAACATGTTGCACTGGAGGTACCGGCTGCACTCACCATTGACGAGTGCTGGCAACTGGTCAATACGGCCGAAAAAACCAGACGCCACTGCATGATGCTCGAAAACTGCAACTACGATTTCTTTGAAATGGCTACCTTGAATATGGCCCAAAAGGGATTGTTTGGAGAAATTGTGCATGTCGAAGGGGCTTATATCCACGACCTCAGGTGGTTAAACTTCAACGACTCTACAGGTTATTGGAAAATGTGGCGACTGAAACACAACCAGGAAAAGGACGGAAACCTGTATCCCACACACGGCTTGGGGCCCATCGCCCACATATTGAACATTCACCGCGGCGACCGCATGGATTATCTTGTTTCTGTATCGAGTAATCAATTTGGTATGACAGCCTATGCAAAGGAAAAATTCGGCGAAGATTCGGATTATGCCAAACGCCAATACAACAAAGGCGACATGAACACAACCATCATCAAAACCCTGAACGGAAAAACCATGATGCTACAGCACGATGTAACCAGCCCACGCCCATACAGCCGCATTCATATGGTAAGCGGAACCAAGGGTTTTGCACAGAAATGGCCCCGTCGCGGCATCGCCCTCGAACCTGACGGACATCGTTACTTATCTGATTCCAGGATGGATTCACTGTTGAAAGTTTACGAACATCCAATCGTAAAAGAAGTGGGTCAAAAGGCAAAAGAGGTCGGCGGGCATGGGGGAATGGATTTCATCATGGACTACCGTTTGATATACTGTTTGCGCAATGGCTTGCCCCTGGATCAGGATGTTTATGATGCAGCAGAGTGGAGTGCAATCATTGAACTTTCACGCAAATCTGTCGAAAACCAAGGCATGCCCATACGCATCCCCGATTTCACCCGCGGTGCCTGGAACAAGGTGGATAAGGTTAACTATTACACAAATTAACCGATTGTCCTCCACATTATTTGTGTGTTCCAACCTTAGGATATTAGTTTTCTCTCTATCGAAAACGAATCATATTCGCGACTTTTCATGATTTCACACAAAGCATCAACCACTTTCCATACCTCGGTAAAAGTGTTGTATAATGCCACGGGTGCAATGCGAAGAATGTTGGGTGGACGAAGATCCGGAATGATGCCATGCTTTTTTAAAGCTTCACCGATTCGAAACGCTTCAGGGTGCTCGATGGCAATATGCCCACCCCGCCTGAAAGGATCAAGAGGAGTAATAATTTTAAATTCAGGATGGAAGGGGAGCAATCTTTTTTGCAGTAATTCAATAAGATAGGTGGTAAGGCGCAATGACTGCTGCCTGATGTTTTCGATGCCAGCTTCAAGCAAAATCTTAATCGAACCTTCGACCGGAGCGGTTCCAAGTATGCCTGGGGATGAAATTTGCCACCTGCCAGCTCCCGAGGATGGAATAAATTCGTTGAGCATGTCGAACTGTTTTTCCTTGTTGCAACCAAACCACCCTTTCAACATTGGTTCTTTATCAAAGTGCTTTTGGTTTACAAACAGAAATGCTGCTGCTCCCGGACCTCCATTCAGGTATTTGTAGCTGCACCAGAGCGCAAAATCCACCCCCCATTCATCGAATTGATGTGGGACCGCTCCGACTGAATGGCTGCAATCGAATCCAATCGGGATATTCAGTTGATTGGCTACTTTTGTTAATTGTTGAATATTGAGTAATTGACCACTCCTGTAAAGGACTGAAGGAAGGAAAACCAACGCTACCTCCTCGGTCATGTGGTCAATGATTGTTTTTTCTTGAAGCAGGCCATCACTGTCTGCTTTCATAAGTATTAACGATTCATCGGGATCCAGCCCTCTTAACTTCAGCTGGCTTTGCAGTGCATAGAGGTCTGATGGAAAATTTAATTCATCGGCAAGGATTTTATTTCTATTGCCCTTTGGGCAATAGAAACTGCTTGCCAACGCATGGATGTTGATGGTGGTGGTGCCGGTTAGGATTACTTCATTGGGCTGAGCCCCCACAAGATGTGAGGCCATGGCGCCGATTTCTTCGGCAAACCAAAACCAGGGTCGTTTGCCTTTGAGCCACCCGCCAATGCCAAGGGTTTTCCATTCATCAACCACCCGCAAGAGTGATTCTTCAGCGTCTTTTGAGAGCAATCCCAAGGAATTACCGTCCATATAAATAACCTCCGGAATATCAAAAAACCTATTCCTGTATTTTGAGAATGGGTTCAAACGATCAAGCTGGAATGCGTAATCATGCGAAATGTTGTCGGGAAGTACCATGTCAGGATAGCTTTGGTTTTAGATAATATGCAGTATATGAGTTATTTGCATTGATCATCTGCTCTGGGGTGCCTTCAAAGACTATTTCACCACCGGCATCGCCTCCTTCCGGGCCCATGTCAATAATCCAATCGGCACACTTGATTACCTCCATGTTGTGTTCTATGACGATGACTGTATGGTTGCGCTTTATAAGTTCGCCAAAGGCCAGCATGAGCTTGCTGATATCATGAAAATGCAGCCCTGTGGTTGGCTCGTCGAAAATAAATAATGTCGGGCGATCCGACTGTCCTTTCGACAGGAAGAAAGCGAGTTTGACGCGTTGGGCTTCGCCGCCACTCAGTGTGCTCGACGATTGCCCCAGCCTCAGATATCCCAAGCCTACATCGGCCAAAGGTTGCAGTTTGGCAATGATCCGTTGGGATGTTGCAGGGTGCTTTTTCTCCTCGCCAAAAAAATCAATTGCCTGTGCAATTGACATGTCGAGAATATCGGCTATGCTCTTATCCCGATAGGTAACATCAAGCATTTCATCCTTGAATCGCTTGCCGCGACAGCTATCGCACACCAGCGCAATATCGGCCATGAATTGCATTTCGATGTGTACCACCCCTTCTCCTTCGCACTCTTCGCAACGACCACCTTCGATGTTGAAAGAAAAATATCCGGGTTTGTAGCCTCGCATTTGCGATAAAGGCTGATCGGCAAAGAGCAGGCGAATATCGTCCCAGGCTTTCACATAGGTTGCCGGATTTGAGCGAGATGAACGGCCTATCGGATTCTGATCCACCATTTCAACCCCGGAAATGCTATGAATATCGCCGGCCAGGCGATCATGTTTGCCGGTTTTATCGGCATAGCCACCATGAATTTTGCGTAGTGCTGAATAAAGAACTTTCTTTACCAGCGATGTTTTACCCGAACCGCTCACACCTGTTACAACGGTAAATGCATGCAGCGGAAACTTCACAGTAAGGTTCTTCAGGTTATTTTCGCAGGCACCCCAGACTTCAATATACTCCTTCCATTTACGTCTTCGCACAGGAATTTCTATATTCAGTGTGCCACCCAGATATTTACTGGTGAGTGTGTTGGCGGTGTTCGTCAGATCATTCCAGTTTCCCTGAAAAACAAGCTCGCCGCCATGCTCACCTGCCAGCGGGCCAATATCAATCACCTGGTCGGCAGCACGGATAATTTCTTCATCGTGCTCCACAACAATTACCGTGTTGCCAATGTCTCTTAGCTGTGTGAGCACCTTTATCAGCCTGTGGGTGTCTCGTGGGTGCAGCCCGATACTCGGCTCATCGAGGATGTACATCGAGCCAACCAAACTGCTTCCCAGGCTGGTGGCCAGGTTGATGCGCTGCGATTCTCCCCCTGATAGGGAATTGGATAAGCGGTTGAGCGTGAGATAGCCCAGTCCTACGTCGCAAAGGCATTGCAAGCGGGTGATGACCTCAGTGAGCAAGCGACTAGCTACAGTTAATTCATACTCGCTCAGTACTATCGTTTTTAAAGCCTGCAGGGCTTGTTCGGCCTGCATAAGCACGATATCGTTGATCGAAAAATTATTTATTTTCACATAGGAAGCATCCTTACGCAACCGCGTACCCTGGCATTCGGGGCAGATAGTTTTTCCCCGATAACGCGATATCATGACCCTGTATTGGACTTTGTAATTATTTGCCTCTACAAACTGGAAGAACTCTGTCAGTCCGTTGAAATATTGATTGCCTGTCCATAAAAGTTTTCTCTGTTCCAGAGTAAGCTGGTAAAATGGTTTATGAATCGGGAAATTAAATTTGTATGCATTTCGAACCAACTGATCTTTCCACTCGCTCATTTTTTCGCCTTTCCAGCAGGCAATGGCCTCGTCGAATATACTGAGCGATTTGTCTGGTACAACCAAATCCTCATCTATGCCCATGATAGAACCAAAGCCTTCGCATCGCCGACAGGCTCCGAATGGATTGTTGAAACTAAACAAGTTGGGTGTTGGCTCTTCAAATACGATACCGTCGGCTTCGAATTTCGAAGAAAATTCTATGGTTGATATTTCGGAACCTGATTCATGCGCGACAATACATCGTCCGTTGCCTTCAAAAAAAGCTGTTTCAACCGAATCAGCCAGGCGTGATTTTAAATTTTCATTACTTTGGGTCACCATGACTCTATCAATCAGAAGATCGAATGAGCCATTGTGATCCTTTATCTTTTGTTGTTCAAGCAAATCTTCGATACGATATAACTGACTTTGATATCTCACCCGTGTGAACCCCTGCTGCATGAGTAAATTGAGATGTTCATTGAGATTGCGCCCGTTGGTGAGAACAAAAGGAGCAAAGAGGCTTATCCAGGTACCTTGTGGTAGAGAAAGTGTCTGATCAACTACATCTTTCACCTGGTGCCGCATAACCACTTTGCCCGAAATGGGCGAATAGGTTTTTCCGATTCTGGCAAACAACAGTTTGAGATATTCGTAAATTTCGGTGGAAGTACCCACGGTAGACCTTGGATTGCGTGAATTTACTTTTTGCTCAATAGCGACTGCAGGAGAAATTCCTTTGATATAATCTACCTCTGGTTTGCTCATGCGGCCAAGAAACTGACGCGCGTAGGCGCTGAGGCTTTCAACATACCGGCGTTGCCCTTCAGCATACAGTGTATCGAATGCGAGTGAAGACTTACCTGAGCCCGATAAGCCGGTGATGACCACCAACTGATTGCGTGGGATGGCGACAGAAAGGTTTTTCAGGTTGTGAACCCTTGCCCCTTTGATGATGATATGTGTGTGTTGATTAACCTGATCGAGGGGAATCATGGCTAATAAAAATTAGCCTGCAAAGGTAGGTTTTTTTGGGTTTGAAGACTGCTGGGAGACTGGAATAAAATGAGGGGGTAGATTCAACCACCAAATCCATTATTGTGACACCAATTTATTAACATATTGCCTTCCGGAATCAGATAATAAAGCACCTCAACTCACATTTTGGGATTCTTGCTGTGAAGTAAGTTAATTTGTCAATCTGTGATGATTATTTTCTGGCTTGCAATGGTTTCGAAATTTTGTTGCAAGCGAATAAAATATAGGCCACATGGTAAATTATCGCGTGAAAGATTGAATTCATTACCGAAGATGTTTGTTACTTCTTTTACTTTCAGGCCATGCGCGTTGTAAACTGCCAGGCTTGCTTTATTGAATATTTTGTCGGCCTGCACAAGCGTATGAGTTGTAAAAGGATTAGGATAAATACGAATATTGTCTGTAGATATCTTTTCAACCCCTGCAGCAATGCATCCAGTACCTCTAAACCATGAAGTTGCTGTTGAATCGGTTGAAAAAAAATTTAATAGCCAGCCACCTACCTTTTGTGCGCCGGCCACTGACGGGTGCGTGCCATCGTTCTGAAAATCCACTGGACAATTCAGAAAAATGTTTGGATTGGTCGCTTGGGGCATGCTTCCATCCGACCACATGTAGATTCCCCATGCAAGCCATGGAGAGTTAACGAGCGGTCCGGCATATTGAAGTTGAGAATCTCCGTTTATCTGGGCTTCGATTACTTTTTTTACTGCCCACCCGGTATAATAAGCATAAGGTTCAGGGTTCAAGGTTGTAGTGGCATAGCGCGCGCTGATCCGGCTTGCTATGTAACACAATTTCGCATTGGGAAAGCGCAACTTAATCTCATTCATTATTCTTTTTATCTGAACCACCAACGAGTCGTGATAAACCTGCACATCAACCGTACCTGCTACGTTGGCTTCTTTGAACCATATAATTTGCACCTGTTTTGCTGTAACTCCAGCATTGGCAAGGCGTGTGGTCACTGTGTTCCAAAATGCAGTGTAATTGGGGTTCCCCGGAGTAGATATATTACTTGCTGTCTGCCCGCCCTGGGCTCCATCCACCAGAAAAAGCCTGGGATTTTTCCCCGGATATGCATTTGCCTGAGCAATGAACTGTTGGGTTTCCTGAGTAGTATTCGACATGCCTATGCTGAGCCAGACTATTTTCCCATTCACTACATCAGGGTTTCCGTTGGCATCAAGGCACTGAACCTGCGCCGCCATATGCATCCCAGCTCCTTTGTGTGCGGGGGGAAGGTAGTTTGACCCGCTGGGATACAACCCACCCATTCTGCCTGTTACGGTTGAAATATTCGTACCAAGATCGTTGATGGGAACAAACCCGGTTGGAGGGGCAGAGCAATTCGGTTGAGCAAACATGCTGCATACACAGAGTAAAAATGTAACATTACAGAGGAATTTTATTGTTTTCATGTTGTTGCAAAGGGCTGATTAAGAGTATAATCGGTTTCGAATATGAAAATAATTTCCTCCATTGGAAAAACCAATCGGCGAAATAAAAGTAAAACAAATCATTGAAGTATTGTACCAGCCCCCCAAAAATCCGGAAATAATTAACAATTTTGGGTTCCGCCGTATGTGCGCAGCCCTGATGATTTTGGCTATTATATCAACATAAATCTGTTGCTGCTGCCCACCCATCCGGGCCTTAAATGGTCCGGATTTTTTT
>JBBIIP010000045.1:1725-12016 GCA_037446395.1 Lentimicrobiaceae bacterium | reverse complement strand
TTTCGGCAATCATAAGCGTTGTAAAGAGCACCGCAAACAGCCAAAAAGTAACTTGCACTGTGTTTGCATTGATATGTGACACGGCCACCATGGTTGGCATCAAATCCTGAATTACCCAGGGCTGCCGGCCCATTTCGGCTGTTATCCAACCCGACTGGGAGGCGATATATGCCAACGGGATAGAGAAAACTGCAATACGCAACCAAAGCCTGGCTCTGTTTAGGCGATCTTTATAGAGCAGCACCAAAAACACAGCCATCAGTAAAAAGAAGAAGAACCCAAGTGCAACCATCAGGTGGAAACTATAAAATGTAATGGGTATGTTTGGCACTAGCATTTTGGGATCGTCAAAATATCCATAGCCGAAATATTGAAAGTTCTCGTCAAGCACTTGTTTGGCTTCGGAGGCACGCTGCTCATCGCCTGCCTTTTTGGCTTTCGTGTATTCCGCCAACGCATCAATGGCCATTTTTCCTTTCACAATTTTTTCTGAAGCAGCTACGATGCCATGTTTCTCATTGCCTTCGAGCAGATCCCGAACTCCCGGCACGAATGCGTTCCAATCACCGAATGCCATGTAAGACAGCAGGTTAGGAATCTCAATCTTAAAATGAAAATCTTTTAAGTTTTCATAATTCGGGTCTTCAGGTGTTTGAGAAAGCAGGCCGATCGTTATCAATCCGGCACCCGTTTTCCCCTTGGTTAACCCCTCGAAGGCTGCAAATTTCATGGGTTGATATTTGGCTACATTTTTTGCCGACCCATCACCCGTGAGGATGGTATAAAATGAAGTGATAATACCAAAAACTGCTGCAACCAGGATGCTGCGTTTTGCAAGTAAAGCTTCCCGCTTTTTGAGCAAATACCAGGAACTTACCCCGATCACAAATACAGAAGCCAGAAGATAGGCTGATGAGATGGTGTGCAAAAATTTGTTGATGGCCATCGGTGAGAGAAATACTTCCCAGAAATTGCCCATTTCGTTTCGCGCAGTATCGGGATTAAACACCATACCCGTTGGAAATTGCATCCAGGCATTCGCCACGAGAATCCAAAGCGCTGAGAGGCTTGCGCCAAAGGCAACAAGCCAGGTTGATAGCAGGTGGAATTTTTTGCTCACCTTGTTCCAACCAAAATACATGACAGCGATAAAAGTAGATTCGATGAAAAAGGCGAAAATGCCTTCTATGGCCAATGGAGCACCGAAAATATCGCCAACAAACCAGGAATAGTTCGACCAGTTGGTTCCAAATTCAAACTCAAGAATCAGTCCGGTGGCTACACCAATGGCAAAGTTTATACCGAAAATAGTCATCCAGAATTTGGTAACTTTCTTCCAGTGTGGGTCACCCGTCTTCACATAGATTGTTTCCATGATGGCCATGATGTATGCTAGGCCGAGGGTGAGGGGAACAAACAACCAGTGATACATGGCCGAAAGGGCAAATAATCCCCGCGACCAGTTGATCAATGCAAAGTCAAAGGTTTCAGTCATATTGATACAATTAGGGTTGCTTAATAAGTTGTTCGATTACATGATTGCCTCGATCAGTATCGTTTTCGAATTTTGAATTAAGAAAGTTGGGAAATAAAAAGACCCTGAGAATGGCAAACATTATGAACAGTTTAATGAAAATTATCAGCCACAAAGTTTTGCCGAGGGTCATACTGCGAAACCCATCGTAGTAGAAATAAAAAATCCTTAAAAGGAGGTTTTTTCCTTTTGCGGGAGCTCGGGGGGTAGCAATCTGGGTCATTTTGAAACGAACATTAATCCACTACTCAGGTTCTGTTTCTAATGTGCTGACAACCGTATATCCGGTGTTTTTGATGATCTCGGTGATGGCCTCAGCAGAGGTTTTCTGTGGATCGTACATGACGCTGACCTGTTCGTCAACATACGATGCTGTAGCGGTATCAATGCCATCAATTTCCTCAAGCGCACCGATCACTGCGTTTTCGCAACCCCCACAGGTCATGCCGGTTACATGGAGTGTCAACTCTACAAGTTCAACAGGGGCGTCTGTTTGTTCAGGTTTCTGGGTAAGATTGTGGCAGGCCACTACTCCCAGCAACAGGATTGACATTAGAATTAAGTTCTTCATAATTTGATTATTTTTGTAAAGGTTAAACTTAAATTTCCTCTTGAAAACATACAAAAATAACAATAAATAAATGTGACTGACACGTTGTAAAAAAAATTCCATCCGTAAATCATTCGCACAGGGCTTACCCTGCGAAAGACAAATAGACAGGTTTTGGTATTATTATTGCACAAAAAGTCCACATATAGCATATCTTTGCATTGTTTAAGGAAAAAATGAAACCTCAATTTTTAATTATTTTACTTTTTCTGATTGCGCTACAGCCAACAATGAGTGCTCAGAAAAAGAAACCTGAACCAACAATTCCTTCATCATATTGTATTTCGGCAAGAGAGCTGGAGCTTTATCAGCTCATCAACGAATATCGGCAGTCGCAGGGGCTCGAAATTATTCCGTTATCAAAATCCCTTTGTTATGTAGCATACGTGCATGTGCGAGATCTTCAAAAAAACCGCCCCGATCTTTCAGGATGCAATCTCCATTCATGGTCTGGCAAGGGTAGCTGGACCCCATGCTGCTATGCCAAGGAGCCCAACCGCCAGGAATGCATGTTCAAAAAGCCTCAGGAACTGACAGGATATAAAGGTCATGCACAGGAAATCATTTTATGGGAAAACAAACCTGCTTCGCCAAGTAGCTCGCTGGAGCAATGGAAATCGCTCGAACCAACAAACGATATACTGATTAAGCGTGGACGTTGGGCTCAAAAAAACTGGCAGGCGATGGGTGTGGCTCTATTCGAAGGTTATACATCAGTTTGGTTTGGCGAGGCAGCAGATAAGGAAACAAAGCTACTCGCATGCGAAGGTGGCAGGCAGATCAGCCATAACTACCTGGTTGATGCACAGGTTCAGGCACGCCCGCCAGCCCAGGCTGTCAAATCTCCGGCAACAAATCAGCCAATGGACCAGGCCCAAACACAGGCATCGCCAAAAACAACACCAGGAACTCAGCCATCCCAAAAGCCTGTTGATAAACCTCAGCAGCCACCTAAATCCGAATCACCTCCGGCCAAACAAGAGAATAGCCAACCCAGGCCTTCCCATGACCAGCAACAAACAAAACCTCCCCCACCCACCTCAGAAACAATTGCCGCGAATCCCATGCTTCAAACCCCAGTCAGATATTACCTGATTGTAAGCAGTTTCAAAACCCTTGAACAGGCCCGGAGAGAAGTTGCAAAGCTTATCAGCAATGGCTATACGGATGCAAAATTTATTGAAAAAGATGGCAATTACCGCATCTCAATCTATGATTTTGAAAACATGGAAGATGCCAAAAAAGAACAACAAACACTCAGCGAAGTATTCAAAGGCATCTGGGTAATGGAAAAATAAGGGAAGCGCAATTTCCTTTTTTTATTTCAGAATTCACCCATCCCAAAGCCCGGGGCAGAGGTTAAAAAAGCCGGAAACCCAGATCTGAATTGTTGGGGATTAGACTCTGCAAGATTTTTATCCGATTCTCTTCTCTTAATCTTCAAGGCAAGATTTGTTCACTTGCAAAGCGTACCCTGCCTGCAACATGGCAAGTATTGAAATAAAACCCCATTACAAACAAAAACATTTCCAGTAGCGGCTATATTTTGACGCCACCGGTTACTAATCATTCATATTATTAGCAGCTCAACGCCTTTGCAAGGTATTTTCTTGATATATGACTAAGAAATTACTTCAAAAATTTATCTTTGCCCACTCATCAGGTATTAGAACCATGAATCCTTTCAAAACATTCGCGCTTACGATGATCACTGCTGCTACGCTTACCATTCCCGGCTGCAAGCCTTCTCCGGTAAATGAAACTACCGATGGATACCCCGTGTATCATGGCAATGACCTTGGGGTGCAATACACCAAAGAGAGAACATGCATCCGTATCTGGGCCCCTTCGGCTGAAGCTATTTATTTCCACATTTACGACCAGGGAGGTAGCGGCAATCTTCTGGAAACGCATGAGTTAGATTCCAATAAAGACGGAACCTGGACGCATATCCTCAAGGGCGATTACAAAAACCGGTATTATACGTTTCAGGCTAAAATAGATGGCCAATGGAAAAACGAAGTTGCAGACCCCTACGCAAGGGCTGTGGGAGTAAACGGTCATCGCGGGATGATTATAGATTTGCCTTCGACCAATCCGGAAGGATGGGAAAATGATACTCGCCCACCCTTGAAAAGCTTCACAGATATGGTAATATGGGAAATACATGTTCGTGATTTTTCGATACATCCTAGTTCGGGCAGTAACTATCCGGGCAAGTTTCTTGCATTCACCGAAACAGGCACCCTGAGCCCGGAGGGCGAAAAAACCGGAATTGACCACCTGAAAGAGTTGGGAATAACCCATGTGCACCTGTTGCCAGCATTCGACTTTCACACCATTGACGAAACCCGGCTTCATGAGCCTCAGTATAACTGGGGATACGACCCACAGAATTTCAACGTTCCGGAAGGCTCTTATTCAACCGATCCTTTCGATGGCAATGTGCGCATTCGTGAATTCAAAAAAATGATTCAATCACTTCACAACCATGGCATTCGGGTAATTATGGATGTGGTCTACAATCATGTGCACAATGCCAGTACATCAAACTTTGAGCAGCTTGTTCCGGGGTATTTCTTCCGTATGACCGATGATGGACTATATGCCAACGGATCGGGTTGCGGAAACGAAACCGCCAGCGAAAAAGCCATGATGCGGAAATTCATTGTGGAGTCAGTAAAATATTGGGCGACAGAATACAAGGTTGATGGGTTCCGTTTCGACCTAATGGGTTTACATGATATTGAAACCATGAAATTGATCCGTGCAGAGCTGAACAAAATTGATCCGACCATATTTATTTATGGTGAAGGATGGACAGCAGGCGACACCCCTTTGCCAACAGAACACCGTGCAACCAAGGCACATGCCGCCCGCCTCGATGGAGTGGCTGTTTTCAGCGACGATATCCGTGATGGGATTCGTGGACCCTGGTGGAAAGACGACGCACCGGGATTCATTACGGGCATGCCGGGTCTTGAAGAAAGTATAAAATTTGGTGTAGTTGCATCAACCGAACATCCTCAAATTCAATATAGTGCTGTAAATTACTCGAAGGCATTCTATGCATCCAACCCAATGCAAACCATTACCTATGTTACCTGCCACGATAATCCCTGCCTGTGGGACAAGATTGTTAATACTTGTGTAGGATGTAAAAAGCAAGATATGCTTGATCTGCAAAAGCTGGCCAATGCCATAGTACTAACTTCACAGGGAGTATCTTTTCTTCATGCAGGAGAGGAGATCGTTCGAACTAAACTTGGTCATCACAACACATATAACCTGCCTGATTCGGTGAATCAGCTGGTGTGGAGCAATAAGGCCCAGTATAAAGAAGTATTTAATTATTACCAGGCCCTCATTGCACTGCGAAAAAATCATCCAGCCTTCAGGATGACAGAAACAACTAAAATACAAAAACACCTGCGGTTCTTTGAATTCAAAAGGCCATTCCTTGTCGGGTTCCAAATCACAGATCATGCCAACGGCGATCAATGGAAAGATATCCTGGTGTTTTATAATGCCAATCCAAAAAATATACAGATACCGCTTCCGGCCGGAGAATGGGTGATTGTTGCCACAAAAGAAGCCATCGAAGAAAAAGGTTTCACAGCGAAGGGCTACGGACGCGACCAATCGGGAACAACAATCCTACCTGCCCGTTCGATAATGATTTTAGTGGATAAAAAAAGTATCTGATTGGGATTTCTGAAAAAAGTCGTATTCTTGTCGCTTTATTAACCAACTAATTCACCCCTTAGTTATGGAAACCAATTATCTAACCGACATCCTGATGCCATTGTCCCTGGCTATTATTATGCTGGGTATGGGGCTATCGCTGACGCCTTTTGATTTCAAAAGGGTATTGCTCTATCCAAAAGCTACAACCATTGGCATAGTCAATCAAATCATTTTGCTGCCTTTGGTTGGCTTTATTTTGCTTTATCTTTTCAAACTCGATAGCCCGGAGCTGGCTGTTGGGATTATGGTTTTGGCCGCCTGCCCCGGGGGGCCTACTTCGAACCTCATCGCACACATCTCCAAAGGCGATACTGCGCTTTCAATTACGCTGACCGCCATTTCGAGTCTTATTGCTGTAATCACCATTCCTTTAATCGTGAACTTTTCGCTTGCCCACTTCATGCAACACGACACATATATTCCCCTTCCTATACTCGATACAATCGGAAAGTTGATGCTTATTACCTTGTTACCGGTAGCCATTGGGATGTTTATTCGCAATAAAGCCATCGCATTTGCCAACAAAATGGAAAAACCTGTTAAAATCGTGTCGGGGGCACTGCTGTTTCTGATCATTATGGCTGCCATCATGACCAACAAAGATATTTTTATTCAGTCCTTTAAAGATGTGGGGCCAATCGCGCTGTCATTGAATGCTTCGATGCTATTTATTGGCTACTACTCATCGAGATGGCTGAGACTTAACCGGGCGCAAAGCATTACCATATCAATCGAATCGGGAATTCAAAATGGCACCTTGGGAATCACCATTGCCAGCACCCTTTTGCATAACAATATCATTGCCATATCGCCGGCTATTTATAGCCTGATTATGTTTATGACAGCCGGATTTATCATTGCCTGGGCCAACCTGGCGCCAAAGAAAACTGAAGCATCGCTTTGAAATTAAAGCACTTCTGCACCTGCACGATAAAAGAATTCAGACCAATAGCAGGTAAAAAAAAAGAGGGAATCGCTTCCCTCTTTTTTTATGCACCAAGCATCAATCGTTTGATATCTGTGATTTTTAGGCTTTTGTTGAGTTTGGCCATATGGTCGCGTATGGTAATGGTGTTGTCTCTGATAAAATCCTGGTTCATCAGTGTGCTTTCCTTGAAAAACTTACCCAGCTTGCCCATTGCAATTTTTTCGGCCAGTTCGGCGGGCTTGCCTTCCTGCATTGCAATTTCTTTACCAATTTCAATTTCCTTGTCAATGATGTTTTGATCCACATCGTCCTTATCAATTGCAATTGGATTCATAGCTGCAATCTGCATGACGACATCTTTTCCAAGATCATTGATGCCCTCAACATCTTTCATGTTGAAGCCGGCCATGCTGCCAAGGCGGTTTCCATGATGATTATAGGCAAAAACGATGGGGGCATTCACAACCTGGCAATGTGCAAGGGTAGTCTTTTCTCCTGTTTTTCCTGTCATTTCAAGCACCTTATCTGCAATACTTACTCCATTGATTGATAAGGCAGTCAATTCGTCAAGGCTCTGCACTTTGTGGGCGATAGCCATATTGCTGATTGTGTTTGCAAGTTCAATAAATTCCTGGTTCTTGGCTACGAAATCAGTTTCGCAGTTGAGCATGATCATTGCACCAAAATCTTTGGTATCATTTGTTTTGGCAATTACAATTCCTTCATTGGCATTGCGATCGGCGCGTTTGTTTGCCACTTTTTGGCCTTTCTTGCGCAAATTCTCAATGGCTAAGTCGAAGTCGCCTTGGCTTTCGATAAGTGCATGTTTACAATCCATCATTCCTGCACCGGTGATTTGCCTGAGCTTGTTTACATCGGCTGCTGTTATATTTGTCATAGTATTCTTATATAATATTTGTTTTTTTGAGTAATTCCGGTCCAATTAACGTTGAGTCCTTCTGGGTGGAGCTTTTGTTAGGACTTTGCGTGGTCTGCGTCCTTTTTCTTCGCCCTCTTCTTGCGCACGTTTAGCGGCTTTTTCCAATTTTTCCTTATGGGTCAGGCCTTCGTCCTCGTCATCTTCAGGATAGATTATGTCACCAAATTCATCTCTTTCGTATTCATCGCGTTCATCTTCATCACGTTTATCGCGATCGAACTTCCTTTCTGCAAGACCTTCGTTCATGGCTTCAACCACCCTGGATAGTATCAGTGAAATTGATTTTGAAGCATCATCATTGGCAGGGATAGGAAAATCAACTTCGTTTGGATTTGAGTTGGTATCTACAATAGCAATGGTAGGGATGTTGAGTTTGCGTGCCTCGGCCACTGCAATGTGTTCTTTCATAATATCAACAACAAACAAGGCAGAGGGCAGGCGGTTCAAATCGGCAATACTTCCAAGCTGTTTTTCGAGTTTTGCCCGCTCGCGCGAAATTTGCAAACGTTCACGTTTTGAAAAACGCTCAAAGTTCTCATTGACCATCAATTTGTCTATGGACGACATTTTTCTGACTGCCTTGCGGATGGTGGCAAAATTAGTGAGCATGCCACCTGGCCAACGTTCAGTCACATAGGGCATGTTTACGCTCTTCGAGAAATTGGCCACAATGTCTTTTGCTTGTTTCTTGGTGGCGACAAAAAGAATCTTCTTGCCAGACTTGGCGATTTGTTTCATGGCAGCGGCAGCTTCTTCGAGCTTGGCTTGCGTTTTATAAAGGTCAATAATATGGATTCCGTTGCGCTCCATAAAAATATAAGGAGCCATGTTCGGATTCCATTTTCTTTTGAGGTGGCCAAAATGGGCACCAGCATCTAAAAGTTGGTCAAATGTTACTTGTGGCATGGGTTTTTAATTAATGTTTACTTTCCTTTTAAAAATCAATTGCCAGGTAGCCCTAACTAAGGAGGAGTCCCGGCAATTTGGATACTAAACAGATTATTATCTGAATATTAACGCTTGCTGAACTGGAATCTTTTCCTGGCCTTTCTCTGTCCGGGTTTCTTTCGTTCGACCATGCGGGGGTCGCGGCGCAGGAGGCCTTTTATTTTCAATGCCGGGCGATGCTCGGGATTTATTTCGCATAACGCTTTTGAGATTCCTAAACGCAATGATTCGGCCTGTCCGGAGATGCCACCGCCATTTATATTGGCCATGACGTCATATTTGCCTTCGAGCGCAAGAATTTCAAAAGCCTGGGTAGCCACATACTGCAGCATGGATGTCGGGAAGTATTCTTTATAGTCCCTGCCATTAATGATAATGCTTCCGTTGCCATCCTTCAGGTAAACACGTGCAACTGCGGTTTTTCTTCTACCTAATGTGTTGATCATATCTGAACCTAATTATTTAATTGTTTTAAGATCTATTAACCTGGGTTGTTGAGCCTCGTGGGGATGTTCGGTACCGACATAAACCTTCAGATTTCTGAACAACTCGCTGCCAAGTGTGTTTTTAGGCAACATTCCTTTGATGGCCTGCTCAACAATGGCGGTGGGCTTTACTTTTGAAACCTGTTTGGCGCTGAGGCGGCGTTGCCCGCCCGGATACCCTGAATGCCTGATATATTCCTTATCGTCCCACTTTTGTCCTGTGAGGCGCACCTTATCAGCATTGATAATGATGACATTGTCGCCACAATCAACGTGCGGGGTGAAGGAGGGCTTGTGCTTGCCCCTAAGCAACATGGCTACCGCAGAGGCCATTCTTCCAAGCACCAGGTTTTCGGCATCCACCAGCAGCCATTCCTTTACAACGGTTTCGTTGTTGGCAGAGATTGTTTTGTAAGATATTGTATTCATTGCAATTTACAGTACTTTTGATAATCCTGACTTCCTTTCAAAAAGGGGTGCAAAGGTAGGATTATATTTTATTATAGCAAAATATCATCGAAATATTTTTATTTAAACCCGAGATAGGTTTCGTGTAATAGGTTTTTTATCAGGTTTTGTCAAGCAAAGCATTGAATCGGGCCTCCCAGCAACTGGTCTTTTAGAAACGAAATCGAAAATGCTGGTTCAATTTCAGTAATTTTGCCAAAATTATTTTTTGGAGCCCTGCCCTACGGATGATGTAAGGCCGCTAATCGGAGGAAAAAATGTCAATAAGAGTTGAGCAGATCACAAAAAGCTATGGGACGCAGCTGGCGTTGAACAATATCTCATTCAGCATCAATGAAGGAGAAATTGTTGGTTTTCTTGGGCCTAACGGGGCAGGTAAATCAACAATGATGAAAATTCTTACCTGTTTCATTCCTCCAACTTCAGGACAGGCTATGGTTTGCGGATTTGATGTTCAGGATAGCCCGATGGAGGTTAAAAAACGCATAGGTTATTTGCCTGAGAGCAACCCGCTGTATCCCGAAATGTATGTACGCGAATACCTGAAATTTGTGGCCGGGATTCATCATATCGGCAACCATGCGGAAAAGCGAATCGCAGAAATGATAGAAATTACCGGACTTGCCCGTGA
>JBBIIP010000045.1:0-1625 GCA_037446395.1 Lentimicrobiaceae bacterium | reverse complement strand
AATTGCTGCTAAAAATCAGGAATGTGGGCCAGGTGGTTCGATTAAACAGCAATACCTGGCAATTATCGCCCAAAGATCATACCGATATCAGGCCTGAAGTATTCAAATTTGCGGTTGAGAACAATCTATCGGTACTTTCGATGCAGAAATCATCCACCCGTCTGGAAAGTATTTTCAGGAACCTGACTTCTTGATGTTTTCTGGCTTTGACTCCTTGTCCGGTTTTTATATTTTCAAGCCAGCTTTTAAGAGCCCTGATGAGGCAACTCTATGCTATTGAGATTTTCATTAATTTTGCGACCTTCAACTACCTATTAACAAACCTCAACAAATGAGTTATCTATTCACATCAGAGTCGGTTTCAGAAGGCCACCCTGATAAAATCGCCGATCAGATCTCGGATGCGTTACTCGACGAGTTTCTGCGCCACGACCCTGAATCGAAAGTTGCCTGTGAAACACTCGTTACCACAGGTCTTGTGGTGTGTAGTGGCGAGGTGAGAACCCGCTGCTATATTGATGTGCAGGATGTTGTGCGCAAAACCATCAAAGATATCGGCTACACCAAAGGCGAACTCTTTTTTGAGTATAACTCTTGCGGTGTAATTAGTACGATTCATGATCAAAGCCCTGACATTGCGCAAGGCGTAGATCGCACAACAGAGGAAGAACAGGGAGCCGGCGACCAGGGTATGATGTTTGGATATGCCACTAATGAGATGGAAAACTACATGCCCCTAACAATTGAGCTGGCGCATGTGCTATTGCAGGAGCTGGCTGCTATTCGGCATGAAGGCAAACAAATGACGTATCTACGCCCCGATAGCAAATCGCAGGTAACAGTCGAATATAATGACCAAGGAATTGCACAGCGCCTGCATACTGTTGTAATTTCGACACAGCACGATCCTTTTGCCAACGACGAAGAGATGCGCATTCAGATCGAAAAAGACATCCGCAACATCTTGATTCCAAGGGCGCTCAAAGTAAATACGCTTTCTGAAAAGGTCAAAGAACTTTTTAATTCTGATTTCAGATTATTGGTAAATCCAACCGGGAAATTTGTAATCGGCGGGCCGCACGGCGACACCGGACTCACCGGCCGAAAAATTATTGTTGACACCTATGGAGGGCATGGAGCTCATGGTGGGGGGGCGTTCAGCGGAAAAGATTCATCAAAGGTTGATCGTTCGGCAGCCTACGCTGCACGTCATATTGCCCTGAATATGGTTGCTGCCGGAATCGCCGACAGGGTGTTGGTGCAGGTTGCTTATGCCATCGGAAAAGCCGATCCGGTTAGTTTACACATAAACACCTATGGCACAGCCAAAGTCAAAAATTTAAATGGCATGACGATGACCGATGATGTGATATCGTCCAAAATAGAACAGCTATTTGATTTACGGCCTTATTCGATCATCAAACGCTTTGGATTAAAAAACCCCATTTTCCTTCCAACCGCTACGTATGGCCATTTTGGGCGTCAACCATACACCAAAGAAGTTGAGGTTTGCTACGACCCCAAGACCCTTAGCCCACAAGGCAATGGAAATAATTGCCGGAAATCGCTTGTGAAGGTTGAGTTTTTCTCCTGGGAAAAACGTGATATGGTGGATGAACTCCGCA
>JBBIIP010000044.1:0-12723 GCA_037446395.1 Lentimicrobiaceae bacterium | reverse complement strand
CATTTGAGTTTCGTATATTTTTTGAATTTAAAATTTAACGCGTCAGTACTAATTTGAAACAATCAATTAAGAAAGCAAAAGACAACCAACAAGTTTCTACTTTTACAGAATCTAAAATTTCACACGATCATGATCCCTGTGGCGAATACCCTTGTGTCGAACGATATCAGTGATGTGTATTTTGTGTGTGATATCGCGCGTTGCAAAGGCGCTTGCTGTGTAGCCGGCGATGCGGGGGCACCGCTTGAAGTTGAAGAAATTGAATTGCTAATCGAGAATCTCGATGGGTTTATGCCGTTTATGACCCCAAAAGGTTCTGAAATTGTAAACCAAGCCGGGGTGTATGATTACGATATATCGGGTAAATATGTTACGCCACTGGTGGATGGACGTGAATGTGCTTTTGCATATTTTACAGGAGGTATCGCACGCTGCGCCATCGAAAAGGCCTGGGAGCAAGGGAAAAGCGGGTTCCGCAAACCTGTTTCGTGTCACTTATATCCAATTCGGGTATCGTGCTACAATGGTTTCGATGCTGTGAACTATCATCAATGGTCAGTTTGCCGAAAAGCTTTAATAAAGGGGAAGAATGAGAATGTTCCCCTATACCGATTCCTACGCGAACCATTGGTGCGAAAATATGGCGAAAGCTGGTATGTGGAATTAGATGAGGCGATCGCCCAAAGCACAAAAAAACCTGAGCAGGGTAAATGACTCAGGTTTTGTGCTGGGTTTTGAAGCTGATGCTTCTATTCAGCTTCTCCGCCGACTACCGGGGTTGCCATTCCGGCCAGTTCCTTATCAATGTGGAAAAGTCCACCTTTTGCATCGCCGGCAAGGTTTAGTTTGTCAATCACTCCCTTTACCAGGCTTTCTTCTTCAATCTGCTCTGTAACAAACCATTGCAGGAAGTTTAATGTAGTGTAGTCGCGCTCTTCCATACAAAGGTGCACGATGTTGTTGATGCTTTTGGTCACATAGACTTCATGTTTCAGCACTTCGTCAAACAAGGACTTGATATCACCGAACTCGAGCGCAGGTTGGCCAAGTTGTTGCAATCGGGCATGGCCCCCCCTGTCGTTCAGATACTTAACAAATTTCAACTGATGCATACGTTCTTCATCGCTATGTTTGTATAGAAAGGCTGCAGCGCCTGGATAACCTTTTGTTTCGCACCATGAGGCCATTGACAGATATATTCTCGACGAATGCTCTTCGAGCATAATTTGGTCGTTGATTGCATTGCTGATTTTTTCGGAAATCATCTCGTTTGGTTTTTAGGTTAATTTATGTCTTGTATTTTATTCATATAAAACAACGCTGAATGGGTTTTGTTGTGCAGTGCATCCAAAAAAGATGTAAGTTTGAAATAAAAAGCATTACCTGATGTCAGTGGTCACATTTTCTGATGAGGCATTTATGAAAGAGGCCATTAAAGAAGCCCAAAGGGCATTTGGGTTGGATGAAGTACCGGTTGGAGCCATCGTTGTGTGTAATAACCGAATCATTGCCCGGGCACATAACCTGACAGAACGCCTCAACGATGTAACAGCTCACGCCGAAATGCAGGCCATAACCGCCGCGGCGAATTATTTGGGAGGCAAATATCTGGATCAATGCACGTTGTATGTTACAGTTGAACCTTGTGTGATGTGTGCAGGCGCTATTTTCTGGGCACAAGTTGACCGGCTCGTATATGGGGCTGGCGATGAAAAACGTGGCTATTCAACAGTTGATTCAACAATATTGCATCCTTCGACACAAGTCACCAAGCAAATTATGCAACATGAATGCGCTGCATTGATGAAAGCATTTTTCAGGGAAAAACGACAATAGCCCTGTTTCCTGCCCTTCAGATAACCCTATTTCTGAGCGGCTATTGATCCGAAAATCTCATCCAGTTTATCGTGGAGGGTTTTTTCTCGAAGGTTGCGGGCAATAATTACCCCCTGTGGGTCGAGTAGCACATTTGCCGGGATTGAATTTACGGCATATAGCCTGGCGGCTTCGTTGCCCCATCCCTTTAGGTCTGAAACATGATGCCAGGTCAACTGGTCGTCATGGATTGCCTTGATCCAGCGTGCGCGATCGTTATCAAGCGAAACACCAAGAATATCAAAACCATTTTCGTGGTATTTTTGATATGCCCTCACAACATTTGGGTTTTCGGAACGACAAGGCCCGCACCATGATGCCCAGAAATCAACCAGCAGATATTTTCCGCGAAGCGAAGATAGGTTCAGGGAATTGCCCAAAGAGTCACTCATTGCAAAATCAGGGGCAGTTTTGCCTATCTGAACATTGTGAAGTAATTCTACGCGTTCTTTCAGCTGAATCACATATTCCGATTTTTCCAATGATGGGTCGAGGCTTTTTAATGTGCTTTCAACATCAGAGAGTTCAAGCCTGTAAAGGTTTCGCAGTGCCAAATGTGCTGAAACCACAGATTTTGTGTTTGCATTGATAAATCCGAGCAAATGGTCTTTTTCTTCTTTTTGTATTGCTTCATATTCAGCCTTTGCCGCTGTTGCCATCTCCTCGTTGTTTTCAGTTTTAGCTTGTTCTACGGCATTATAAACAACCTGGAGGCGGTTGCTGAAATCTCCGGATTCATCGAGATATTTTTTATAAATGTCTTGTGTGGTCGAGCCGGTTATTTGTGCAAGGCTCGTTTTGTCTGACGTAGCGTTTATTTTAATTGAGCTTGCTTCCAGAAAAAAGCTAATTGGCCTGTCAACATTTTCCAGTTTTATATATGCCATTTTTGGATGTGAAATATTTCCGGTAAACCGAAATTCGCCATTTTCTGACATCATTGAGTCGACGGAAACATACTTCCCCTGTTCGCGATGCTGCAGGTAAACCCATCCGGCATTCCAGCCTTCAATGCTTCCCTCAACAGTATAAGGTTTGGAACAGGGATCGGAAGAACATGCTGCCAATAACGCAGCAATAAAAAGAAGCGAAATGATAGAGTTTCTCATAATAATCAGGTTTAATTTATTTTTTATTGTAGAACAAATATTGAGATATAAATATGACAACCATGGTCAGAATTGAGCTAAGCAGGGCACGAAGAAACGTTGGGCCAAATTCGGCAAAGCGGAATACTTCGAGATAGAACAATGCCAAATGATGCACAAGCACCAGAACGAGGGCATAGCCTAAAAAATACTGAAAACCCATATACTTTATTGTGGGAAACGCAGCAGGGTCAAAGTCTGCTTTTGGAAAATAAACCTTCAGCAGGCCCGGCCTTATGAAAGCAATCAGCACGGAAGCGGCTGAATGGATGCCTCCGGTATTTGAAAAAACATCAATCGTAAAACCAACAAGGAAAGATAAAGCCAGCAGCAGCCAATTTGAAATCTGAAAAGGAAGCATTAAGATAAACAGCACATAAAGGTAGGGGTTCATATATCCGTTCAAGCGTATGTGGTTCAACACCAGCACTTGTATAAGCACCAGCACCAGAAAACGAACCACTATGCGTGTTGTGCTACTCATAAAAACTTCTGAATTGATAATTGCTCGCGCCGCATGACATTTTTGATGACATAGACATAACTGAGGTTATTGAAATCAACAGAAAAGCGCACCTTGCAGGTAAAAAAATGATCGCCTTTATCAACATTGAAGTCCTCAATAGTTCCGATTAAAATTCCTTCGGGAAACATCAGCGAATAGCCACTGGTGACAACTGTATCGCCTTGTTGAAGTTCGATATGTGCAGGCAGATCGCTAAGCTTGCCCATGCGGTAGTTGCCTCCACTCCAGGTTACTGAGCCCTGGAAATTGTTTTTCAGCAGTTTGCCATTGATTTTGGTATTCTCGTTAAGCATCGACATTACCCAACTGAAATTGGTGGAGGCGTTGATAACAATCCCGACAATTCCATCGGAGGCGATTACGGCCATATCTTTATCAACCCCGTGGAGCCGGCCCTTGTTTAACATCAGATAATTGTTTCGCTGGGTAACGGTGTTGTTAATCACCTTGGCTTCAATATATTGATACTGTGGATTGAACTTAAGGCTATCCTTGTTGGGGACTAAGATATCTTTTTGAGATTTAGGGTGTTGCAATGCCTCGCGCAACTTCGCATTTTCGAGGGCAAGAGTCTGATTGGCACGTTTCAGTTTAATAAAGTCAGTGACGTTTGCGTAAGTATTATATATCGTTCCAGTGATTTTGTTTGATGAGTTCAGCAAAACATATCGCTGATAAACCGAGCTGTTGATGATTAGCGAAAATGAAACAACCTCGAGCAAAAGAAAGAGCAAAAAGAAATGATATTTCCAGATGAATGCAAACAGGTTACGCATGCCGGCCAAATAAGCTTAGCAAATCACAATGTTGGAATGGATCGGCTACTTGATTAAAAAGTTGAATTTATTAAAATTCTTAAGCGCAATACCCGTACCCCGTGCCACAGCGCGCAAGGGATCTTCGGCCAGTTGAACGGGTAATTTAGTCTTGAGCGAAAGGCGTTTGTCTAAACCTCTTAAAAGCGCTCCTCCGCCGGCAAGGTAAATTCCGGTTTTGTAAATGTCGGCGGCCAATTCCGGAGGAGTCATTTCCAAAGCATTTAATACAGCGGCTTCGATTTTCGATATTGATTTATCGAGGCAATGGGCAATTTCGGAGTAGTTGACATAAATTTCTTTGGGGATGCCTGTTAGCAGGTCCCGGCCATGAACGGCATAATCTGGCGGAGGATTATCAATTTCGGTCATGGCTGCCCCAACTTCTATTTTGATTACTTCAGAGGTGCGTTCGCCAATCACGATATTATGTTGTTTGCGCATGTACTCTTCGATATCATTGTTGAATTCATCCCCTGCGATGCGGATTGATTTATTGTTTACGATTCCACCAAGGGCTATAACAGCAATCTCGCTGGTTCCTCCGCCAATATCAATCACCATATTTCCGTTTGGTTCCATCACATCAATCCCGATGCCGATGGCGGCTGCCATGGGTTCATGTATCAGGCGAACTTCTTTGGCACCGGCTTGTTCGGCGGAGTCTTTTACAGCCCGTTCTTCAACTTCGGTGATGCCCGAAGGAATACAAATTACCATTTTCAGGGCTGGGGGAAATAATGATTTTTTTTGATTTATCATTTTAATTAACTCCCTGAGCATATGCTCAGCTGCCTGAAAGTCGGCAATAACACCATCGCGCAAGGGCCTGATCGTTTTGATGTTGTCGTGGGTTTTGCCATGCATCATCTGTGCTCTTTTTCCAACAGCGATGATTTTTCCGGTGCTTCGCTCCATGGCCACAATCGAAGGCTCATCTACTACTACCTTGTCGTTGAAAATAATTACCGTGTTTGCTGTGCCAAGGTCAATGGCGATTTCGCGGGTTAAGAAAGAAAAAATTCCCATATTTCCGGTTTATAAGTAACTTAAATTAGTTCATCTTTTTTTTAATCAATGTCTAAAATGACGGATTCCTGTATAAACCATAGCCATTTTATGCTCATTGCAAGAATCTATTCCCTGTTGGTCTCTCACCGAACCTCCGGGTTGAACGACTGCCGAGATGCCAGCCTCAAACGCCAGCTCAATCGAATCGGCGAATGGGAAAAAGGCATCGGAAGCCAAAACGGCACCACGCAGATCAAATCCAAATGCCTTTGCTTTTTCGATGGCATGCAGGGTAGCGTCAATGCGCGAAGTTTGCCCGATGCCACTGCCAATCAATTGCTTGTTTTTAGCAAGCACAATGGCATTGGATTTCATATGTTTCACAACCCTGTTCGCCCAACGCAAATCGGCCATCTCAGCATCCGAAGGGTTTTTGAGTGTCACCACCCTGAAATCCTCATCGGATTCCTTCTTCTGATCCTTTTCCTGCCACAAAACTCCATTCAACACCGATTTGAACTGCGCTGTTCTAAAGGTCAGGGATTTCTGCTGCAAAATTATTCTATTTTTTTTGGATTTCAATAAGTTAAGGCCCTCTTCTGCATAACCCGGGGAAAGAATAATTTCAAAAAACAGCGAATTGATTTCATTTGCGGTGTCTGAGTCAATTGGTTGGTTGCAAACCAAGACTCCGCCAAATGCCGACACCGGGTCTCCGGCCAGCGCATCTGCCCAGGCATCAATCAACTTCGGGCGAGTAGCCAATCCACAAGCATTGGTATGTTTTATGATAGCAAAAGTTGGTTGATCAAATTCCTGCACAAGGGCAATGGCAGCATCCAGGTCAACGAGGTTATTGTACGAAAGTTCTTTTCCGTGGAGCTGCTCAAACACATCCCCTAAGGTTCCGTAAAAGAAAGCATGCTGGTGGGGGTTTTCGCCATACCTCAACGGCACATGCTCATGAATGCTTTCTTTGAAAGCTTTAATTTGTTTTTGAGTATTGAAATGGTTGAAAATGGCTGTGTCGTAATGGGAGCTGACCTGAAATGCCTGAGTGGCAAAGAGTTTTCGTTGCTCCACATCAGTATATCCTTGCTGTGCATTCAAAATTTCGAGAAGCATCGAATAAAGGCTGCGATCGGCTACGACCAAAACATCATGATAATTTTTTGCTGCTGCCCGAATGAGCGAGATGCCGCCAATATCTATCTTTTCAATAATCTGTTGTTCATCAGAGGTTGTTCTGCAGGTTTCTTCAAACGGATAAAGGTCAACGATTACAAGATCAAATTCGGGAATCGTATGTTCTTCAAGTTGTTGTTTGTCTGATAGCTGACTGCTGCGGGCCAGAATTCCGCCGAATACTTTGGGATGAAGGGTTTTAACACGGCCATCAAGGATTGAGGGAAACCCGGTTAACGATTCGATGGTGTGTGCTTTGATGCCAAGCTGAGTGATAAAATCATAAGTGCCTCCGGTCGAAAAAATCTCTACCCCAAGCTCAGCAAGTTTGTGCAGTAGAGGAGCAAGGCCCTCCTTTAAATAAACCGAAATGATTGCCCGTTTTATTTTTTTCAATTGTTTTATGCTGAAGTGTTTCTTCCCATACCAGAAAACCACAGGTGTAATTTATGCAGAATCCTGCTTTTCAGGAAATTAATTAGTTGTCTGATGAAAGTGCAAGTATATCAAAAATAGCCGAGGCAACACAGAGGCCAGCATATATTTTTAAATTAATTTTACCTTTTATTTTTTAAACCAAGCAGGTTAGACAACCAGTAATAATTTTCCAAAAATGCTTCTAATAAAGTTGATACGCGAAAGCCTGATATTTTCGATTCTGGCCATCGCCGCAAACAAAACCCGCACCCTTTTATCGTTGCTCGGTATAACAATAGGTATTTTCTGTGTGATTTCGGTTTTTACTGTTTTCGACAGCATCGAAAGTACGATTCGCGGAAGTATTGAGTCGCTTGGCAGCAATGTTCTTTTTATCCAGAAGTGGCCATGGGCCATGGGCGGACGGGATTATCCCTGGTGGAAATATATGAAACGGCCGGAGCCTAAACTATCTGAACTTGCCGATATTATGCACCGAAGCCAAACCACCAGTGCAAGTGCTTTCATGGCAAGCACTTCGCGAAACGTGACCCATGGAAGCAATGTGGTGGAAAGAACCGGGGTGATTGGCATATCGCACGAATATTACCAGGTCATGAATTTTGAACTTGAACAGGGGCGTTATTTCACTCCCATCGAGTCGGCTTCGGGCAGAAATGTTGCGATTATCGGAAATTCGATTTCAACGAATTTATTTTCAGGAAATAGCCCTCTTGGGAAAAACATCACCATCTGGGGAAGAAAATTAGAGGTTATTGGGGTTTTGAAACGCGAAGGAAAATCAAACTTCGGGAATTCAACAGATGAACAAGTGCTGATTCCAATAAACTTTGCCCGCACCTTTATTGATTTAAATGGAGGGAATTCCGGCTCAACCATTGTTGTAAAAGGAAAGCCACAGGTATCAAATGAAGAAATGAAGGACGAACTTACCGGGATCCTGCGTTCGATCAGGCGGCTAAAACCTAGTGCCGAAGACGATTTCAGCATCAACGAAACCAGTATTATCTCCCAGGGCTTTGACAGTCTTTTCAGCGTGGTTTCAATCGTGGGTTGGATTATTGGAGGGTTTTCGTTGCTTGTTGGTGGTTTTGGCATCGCCAACATCATGTTCGTTTCAGTTAAAGAACGAACCGGCATTATCGGCATTCAGAAATCGGTGGGGGCAAAAAATTATTTTGTCTTGCTTCAGTTTTTGTTCGAAGCCATTTTTCTGTCGGTTCTTGGAGGAATTATCGGGCTTACCGTTGTTTTTCTCGGCACCCTGGTAGCGGGGTATCTCCTTGATATGGAGTTGATGCTGACCGCAAAAAACATCATGCTTGGCGTGACAGTTTCCGCCATTATCGGCCTGGTTTCAGGGATTGTCCCGGCCTGGTCTGCTTCCCGCCTCGACCCGGTAGAGGCAATGCGCTCAACCTTCTGACTTTTTGATGGTTTTATAATTAATTTAATTCAGTAAAATCGTCTTAAACCCTTTTCAAGACAATCTACTAAAATCTTTATCATGGATAATTTTGTTATCTACAATCCCACCACACTCCATTTTGGAAAAGGGGTGGTCGAAAAACTTGGAAATATCGTCCGGCATCATGGAACAAGGGTGTTACTGGTCTACGGAAAAGGCTCAGTAAAAAAGAGCGGGGCTTATGACGATGTAATGAGGCAGCTCATCAATGAAGGAGTGGGGGTCATTGAGTATTCAGGCATAAAACCTAATCCGATTATCGAGGATGTGGATGCAGCAGCCAGCCTGGGCCGTGAGAAAAAAGTGGATGTGATTGTTGCCGTTGGCGGAGGAAGCGTCATAGATTCTGCGAAAGCAATTGCCATTACGATCCCGGTAAAACATTCAGGTTGGGAGTTTTATGCAGGAAAAGCAAAGCCTTCAAAGGCGGTGCCCCTGTTTGGCGTGCTTACACTGGCAGCCACCGGCACCGAGATGAATCAGTTTGCCGTAATTCAGAACCATTCAGCCGGGCAGAAAAACGGCTACGGCCACCCTTTGATGTATCCGGCACATTCTTTTCTCGATCCCACCTATACCTTGAGTGTTCCGAAAGATCATACCGCTTATGGCATTGCCGACCTGATGGCCCACTGCCTCGAAAATTATTTTAGCCGTGTCGAGGCATCCCTGACTGATCGGTTCATTTTTTCAATTCTAAGAGAAGCCATTGAGTTTGGCCCTGAATTGCTCAACAATTTAAACAATTATACCTTGCGTGCCCGCATCATGTATGCAGCCACTGCAGCACTGAACGGGCTGACTGTAATCGGAAAAGGAATGGGAGATTGGGGCGTACACGCCATCGGGCATCATTTGTCGCTGCTTTATGGTTTACCGCATGGAGCCACCCTCACGATTATCTATCCGGCCTGGCTCAAATTCTGGAAACATAAAACGGCTGGTCAGATCGAAAAACTGGGAAAAGAAGTTTTTGGTGTACACGGTGTTGAAGAAACAATTACCAGCCTCGAGTCATTTTTCAGGCAGATCGAATGCCCGGTCAGAATGTCAGAAGCCATTCCTTCTGGATTTGACGTACCGGAGCTTCATGGATTATTGGTAAAAAACCGGGCGGGCGGAAATCATTTTAAATATACTCCATCTCAAATGCAGGACCTGCTGAAGCTGGCACTATAAAAAAACCCGGCAAAACCGGGTTTTTATGAGATTGGCAAGTGAACCTCTTATTCGTCTTCGCCTTCCTGTTCTTCGTAGGCTTTAAGTAAGGCAGTTTGAACATCGGGCGGCACCTGCATATATTCGGCAAAGCGAAGGCTATAGGTAGCCCTGCCGCTTGTAATCGAACTCAGCGATGTTGAATAGCGGTTCATTTCGGCCAGCGGAACCCTGGCTTTTATTTTCTGGTAGTTTCCTTCGCTGTCCATCCCCATGATCACTGCGCGGCGGCCTTGCAAGTCGGTCATCACATCGCCCATTTTGTCTTCGGGAACTATCACCTCAACGTCATAGATTGGTTCAAGAATCTTTGGCCCCGCATTTTTGAATGCTTCTTTGAAGGCATTGCGCCCTGCGAGCTTAAAAGAAATTTCGTTCGAATCAACCGGGTGCATCTTCCCATCGTAGATATACACAGCGATATCACGCGCATAGGATCCGGTGAGTGGGCCTTGTTCGAGTTTTTCCATGATTCCCTTCAGAATTGCCGGCATAAACCGTGCGTCTATTGCGCCACCAACAATACAGTTGTTAAAGCTGAGCTTTCCGCCCCAGATTAATTCCTGCTCATCAGTTCCGCGAACCGGAAAGTCGGTGGGTTTGGGCATATTTTCTGAATAGGGCTGAATAAACATATGCACCTCGCCAAACTGCCCTGCACCACCCGATTGCTTTTTATGCCGATAAACGGCCCGGGCTTGTTTGGTGATTGTTTCACGGTAAGGGATCTTGGGTGCGATAAAATCTATCGCAATTTTATCCATGGTTTCGATATGCCATTTGGCGATATTCAGATGAAGTTCCCCCTGGCCTTCGACAATCAATTGCCGCAACTCTTTGCTTTGCTGGGCAATCAGCGTAGGATCCATTTTATTCATTTCATTCAGGATGGTGCCCAATTTTTCGTCATCGGTCGAATTTTTGGCTTTGATGGCCATCCGGATTTTGGGTTCAGGGAAAACGATGGGGCTGATCACATCGTCAGAGTTCTTAGGCGAATTAAGGGTTTGGTTGGTGCGAACACTCTTGAGTTTGATGGTGGCTCCAATATCTCCGGAAACAATTTTCTCAACCTTTTCGCGATTTTTTCCGGCAACCACATACAGCTGGGTAAGTCTTTCCTTGTTGCCCGTTAGTCCGTTTACCATATCTGAGCCTTCGCTTACTTCTCCGGCGTAAACCTTAAAGAATGAAACCTCTCCCAGGTGTGGTTCGATGGACGTTTTGAAAATAAATGCCGAGGTTGGATCAGCCCCATTACACCGCAATTGTTTGCCCGAGGTGGTCGTCACGGCCGGAACTTCGCTTGGGTTGGGGAGTGAACTGATAATAAATTCCATTAAGCGTCCGATGCCTTTAAAGGGTTTTGCGGCAATACAAAACACAGGGAATAATCCCCGGTTGATGATGCCAAGCTTTAATCCTTTTTGAATTTCGTCTTCGGTGAGGGTGCCGTTTTCAAAAAATGTTTCCATCAAGGCTTCGTCGTTCTCGGCTGCGTTTTCGATCAGAATGGCATGTAGAGCATCTGCCTTGGCTTTTTCGGTCGCGGGAATATCGAGAATTTCGGGTTTTCCGCCTCCATCGGGATATTTATACATTTTCATCTTCAGCAGATCAATGATGCTGTTGAAACTATGGCCTTCGTTCACCGGATATTGCACCACTGTAACATTGTTGCCAAATTGCTGTTTGAGTTGGCGGATGGTTTCGTCGAAACTCGATTTTTCGTGCTCAAGGTGGTTGATGGCAAAAAGCACAGGGGTGCTGTACTTTACTGTGTACCTCCAATGGATTTCAGTACCGACTTCGATTCCATTCTGTGCATTCACCACCATAATCGCCGTATCGGCCACGCGCAGGGATGCAACTACTTCGCCAATAAAGTCGTCGAAGCCGGGCGTATCTATGATATTAATTTTATGCCCTTGATATTCAGCATATAACACAGTTGATGAAACAGAATTCTGGCGCTCCAGTTCTATTTCGCGGTAATCGGAAACGGTGTTTTTGTCGTCAATATATCCGCGGCGGTTGATCAGCCCACCTTCGAAAAGCATGGATTCGGCGAGGGTTGTTTTTCCAGACTTGGCACTGCCAATCAGGGCAACGTTTCTAACCTCGGGTGTTTTGTAAACCTTCATTATTATTTGGAATTAAGTAATTATTCAAAAGGGGCTGCAAAAATAGGAAAAAGCTTGCAACTTACAAGATCAGCGTTGAATCTGCGAAAGATAAATATTCAGATGGTTGATGTTCCCTTTGCGAAACCTTTTTCGTTTAGCTATCAGTTATTCTAATATATATGTCTTTTTACAACCCAAAACCAACTTTATTTCAACAATTTAAAACACAGGAAATAGGGGGTTGTTTGACAATAGAAAAAGTGGTTACGTGTCTTTTTTGATTTTACTTAATTAATGTCGGATATTGGGCCGGGAAGCGTTAAAAATGTATTTTCAGAACCTATTTAAAGCAACTTTTTGAAAAAATATTGTATTTTCAGAAGAATTTCGTGATTTATTCTCTACTTTTATTGCATTGTTTCTTTTCTCTCACATTATAATCCAATCCTGAATGAATTATGAAAAAAATTACTTTTAAGAAAGCAGCAATCCTGGTTGGGTTCCTGCTCATTTGTTCCGGCACCCATGAGATACAAGCTCATAACCCAGGACAAGTTACCCCTTGCGGCGATGCCAACACGGATGGAAACGCAAATGTGCTTGACATTATTACCATGGTTAATTACATCATGGGAAGCAATCCTACCCCGTTTTCGTTTGCCGCAGCCGATGTGAATGCGTCAGGTTCCGTTGATGTGCTGGATATTATTTCAGTTGTCAACATGATTATGCAGGTGCCGGGTTTGCCTTGCCCCTGCATACCCACAGTAACTGATGCAGATGGAAACAGTTATGCGACCGTGCAAATCGGCAACCAATGCTGGATGAAGGAAAATCTGAAAACCACTAAATATCGCAACGGCTCAGCCATAATGTACCCGGGGACAAACAATGCAGCCTGGGAAGCAAACAC
>JBBIIP010000043.1:0-12934 GCA_037446395.1 Lentimicrobiaceae bacterium | reverse complement strand
CAGCACTTCGGGAAATTCAAAACGCCATTCAAAGGCATTTTCAAAAATCTTGTTGGCTTTTATTTCTTCTATTTCAGCTTCTAGCTTTTGAGCTTCGGTGGTAAGCTGCTGCAGCTTCTTGTTCCAGTCAGATTTACTTTTTGCTCCCCAGTCAATATGTAGCTCTGTACTCTTCAGATATATCTGTTCATTTAGGCTGCGCAGTTTCTTAACTTTCGGGTCGTTCAATGAAATTTCACTTCTGAAATCTGATTTAATGTCGGCAATCAGTCTTTCCATTTCTCTTTTCTGTTCCTTGCTTTCAGCGTTGCGGTAGGTGTCAACGGCAATACGGTAGCTGTCAATCGTCCACTTGCTTTTTTTCAGGGCTTGTTTCAGGTCTGCATCAATGGCAAAACGGCTTACCAAAGAATTCCCGCATTTGATATTGATGTCAATGTTCGGTAGCGTTTCTAACACACCTCCAACCCCTCTCGAGAGGGGAGTATTCCCTCCTTGAGGAGGGTCAGGGAGGTGTTTGTAATAAGCGTTTTTCAAAAGCTCAATCCATAATCGCAAGCGGCAAATTTTTACCGAATTGGGATTGATATCCACACCAAAAAGGCAGTTTTCAATAATGGTTTGCTTTTCGTGGAAAAGCGTTTCTTGTATTCGTTGGCTTTCTGACACACCCCTTTCTCCCCTCTCGAGAGGGGACGGGGGTGTGTATTCAAAAAGTTCTCCTTCTTCGTCTGTTACAATCAATTCATCATTTACCACTTCAACCTGATATTCTTTCAGGCGTTTTCCGTCACGGTCTTGCAAGATTTTCAAATCGTTTTTAACGGCAATCATTTCGTTAAGTGCCGAAACCAAAAAATGCCCTGAACCAACGGCTGGGTCGCAAATCTTGATGGAGTTTACAATTTCGTTGGCTTCTTTTCGGGTAAAAAGTCGGCCATCGCCAATTTGTTCATAAACATCGTCCAATGTCTTAAACGCCTCTGGTCTTTCATTTGCTTTCCCCGTAGTGTGCTGAGGGAGGGCAAAGTCCCCTCTCGAGAGGGGATTTAGGGGTGTGTCATCATATTTAAACTCAGACAAATCTCCCTTTTCAAAGCCAATAATGTACTGTTTGATGGTATCTACAGTAGCCTCAAGGTGCTTGAAAATATCAGAATCAGTAAAGCGTAAAACATTTAACCCCAATTCGTTTAATCTACTTTCTTTTTGAAAATCTTTTTGTTGAACTTCTTCCCAATTATGAGTTTCGCCATCTATTTCAATTACGAGTTTTAATTCATAACAGAAAAAGTCTGCTATATAATTATCCAAGGGCTTTTGCCTATGAAAATCATACTTGCCTTCAAACTTCCCTTTTAGTTCTTTCCATAGAATTATCTCAGATTTGGTACTGTTGTTTCTTAATTCTCGGGCGAGTTCTTTTAACTTAGGGTTATAGGGGATAATTTGTCTTCTATTAATATCAGTTGGATTTAACACACCCCTAAATCCCCTCTCGAGAGGGGACTTGCTGACATTTTCGTTGAATTTCTGCACAACCGCTTTGCGAATGGTTTCGCGGCACATGTACATGGTAATGAAACCCGGAGTGAAAAACGAACCGTCATTGTAACCGTTTATTTTCTCGAAAATCAATCCGAGAACCGAGGCATTGATTAATGTTTTGTTGTCTTCCTGAATTTCTTCTCCGCCTTCTGCTCCAAAGTCGTAAGCATCTAAAAACTCAAACAAATATTGAAGCGTGGAAATATTGCCCGATCGTTTTTTGCCTTGCAGGTCTTTCAGCACGGTTTGCGAAAAAATCGGAATGGTTTTATCGTCTTTCAGATTGCTGATAAACAACGTAACCTGCTCAATGTCGGTGGGCTCAAAAAGCGAAGAATTGAGGTAAGGAACTTTCTCAAAAATCTTTTTTACATCTTCGTTTCTCTCGTCATACTTGCGTGCCAACACCTGAAAAAACAAGCTGTTCAGGTCGTCATAATCCTTGATTTTGGTAATGTTGAGAAACGAATATGATTTGTCGCCTTTGTGGTATGTTATGAGTTGGGCTTCCAACAATTTCAAAAACAAAATACGGTTTATCCAGGTGATGGAAAGCTCAAGGGCAACATTAAAAAGTCTTTCCTGCTGTGTGTTTCCAAATTGGTTTGGTTTCTCCAATCGGCTCAGCTTATCTAGGCTATCAAGCTGAATAATAGCATTTTCAAGAATTGTTCCTGTGTGGCGTTCACCTGCTTTGTTTCGTTCAATCAGTTTTTTGCTTCCTTCTTTGGTTTCGGTCAAGCCGATAAGGTGCAACAACTCGCTGTAAAAGCGTTTGTCAAGGCTGTTACTGTCATTAGTAAACGGAAGTTTTAAAAGATGCGCCGGCGATAAAAGTTTGAATAAAGCAATCAGCGAATTATCGTCTGTCTTGTCGCTATTGCGTAACGGTTTTTGAAAATCCTGAATGTTGAAGTAGGTAAATTCAATTTCAGAAGTGATGTTGTTTATAAAAGGCTCTGCAACTTCCTTAAAGAAAAAGTCCGTTTTTGTGTCTGCCAGACGTCCTTCTTCAAAGTCGTTGAATTGCTTTACCAAGTTTTTGTTTTGAGCAAAAAGCCGGTCGAAAAGGGTTGCGTCAAAAATGAACCATTCGTTAATGTTGGTCGCAACCAAATGTTTTACTTCAAGATTTTTGTATGTGATTCTTTCGCGCAGATAATACAAAACCAATTCCTGAAATGCTTTTGAGTTCAGTTTTGTTTCAGTGATCTTTTGCTCACCGGTTTGTTTATTTATCTTGTGGTTCGCGAATGCCTGCGGCATTTCAGCTTTGTTTGTTGGCTTTTTTGCTTCAATGATAACTCCAACGGTCGAGTTTGCATTCGGTCCGTTGTGAATCACCAGGTCGTTTCGACCTTTGGTATTTATAAAATGATTTGGGTCGTAATAGGTTTTCTTTAAAAAATCAATGACTAGGTTCTTATGAAACTCTTCGCTTTCAGTGTCATTTGTCCTGTCGAGTAAAGAAATAAGATTGGTCTTGAAGCCTTCAATTTCAGTCCTGTGGGCTTTTACTTTTAAGAAGGCTTTATTCAGTGCGTCTCGTGGAGTCAATTCCTTTGAAATCATCTACAAAATATATTTTCTGTTTTATTCGGTGAGGAAATGTTTTAATGTCGGAACGGTGTAAGTGTGTTGAAAAAATGACTTTTTAATTTTACGAAAGGTTGGTTTAAGTGTTGGGCAAAACCAAATACCGATGATGTGGCCAGGTTTTGCCATTGGTGCTATGGCATATTTTTTCTTTGTTGGCTGATATTCTCTGCGCGGTTGTTGTCATCGTAGGGTTAAGGCTACTATTCGTCTCCAAAACAAATGTCCATTCTTCGGGCTTTGTTTATCAGGGGATGATCGGTAGGAACAAGCCTGACCTTATTTCCGGCTTCTGCCAAGGGTACTGAGTCAATCACTTCTCCTTTTTTAGCAACCATCAACCCAAACCGATGTTTTGTAATCAATTCAACGGCATGAGCGCCAAAACCTGTGGCCAGCAAGCGGTCGGCAGGAGTGGGGCTTCCGCCTCGCTGGATATAACCAAGTATAGTCGTTCGCACTTCAAGGGAGGTACGCGATTTTATCATTTCGGAAATATGATGCGCGGCTGAAGTGTTTTTAGGTTTTAAAATGCCTTCTGCCACTACAACAATGGAATACGGCTTTTTTTGAATCACTCGCTTTTGGAGATAATTGCAAATTACTTTTTCATCATAGGCAATCTCCGGAATTAAAATAACGTCGCCTCCCCCTGCAATACCCGAATAAAGTGCCAGCCAGCCTGCATTGTGCCCCATCACCTCGATCACCATGATGCGTTTGTGTGAGTTTGCTGTGGTGTGAAGCCTGTCTATGGCTTCGGTATCAATCCACAAAGCCGAGTCGAACCCAAAAGTGGCATCGGTTCCCCAAACATCATTGTCAATAGTTTTAGGGATCCCAATAATATTGAGGCCCACATGGGACAATAAACTTGCTGTGCGTTGGGTGCCGTTGCCACCGATGCACACAAGCGCATCAAGGGTAAGTTGTTTATAGTGCTTTAAAATTAATTCTACTTTATCGGCCTCAACCCCGCTCGATGACTTCTTGAAAGGTTTCTCGCGCGAGGTGCCCAGGATGGTTCCTCCCATGGTCAGGATTCCTGACAGGTCTTGCTCAAATAATTCGTTGAACTCGTTTTTAATAATTCCCCTGAAACCTGATGAAAAACCGAACACCCTCATGCCGTATTCGCAAATGGCAGTTTTCCCAACTCCCCGGATGGCAGCGTTCAGGCCCGGGCAATCGCCTCCTGCGGTGAGGATTCCGATACGCATTCCTGTAGCTTTCATTTTAGATGCATTGGCCTGATGTTAATAATTTGAAAAAATGTTTCAACAACATATATGATGGTGATGGGGGTTTAAACTTTCAACTTTTCCCCTTCGGATTTTGCAACCACAACTGCGCCGCAGGTGTCGCCCCACACGTTTACCGAAGTTCTGAACATATCCAGCAATCGGTCAACTGCCAATATTAATCCCACTCCTTCGAGCGGCAGGCCAACCGCCGTAAGTACGATGGTAATCATCACCAACCCTGCCATAGGTATTCCGGCAGCCCCGATAGCGGCAAGCAAAGCTGTGACAACTACAATCAATTGCTTAATAAAATTCAATTCAATGCCATAAGCCTGTGCGATAAACATAACTGCCACACACTCATAGAGGGCAGTTCCGTTCATGTTAATTGTTGCCCCAAGAGGTAGCGTGAAACTGGAAATTTTTGCCGAAACCCCGGCTTCCTGCTCCACGGCTTCCATGGTCAGTGGCAGGGTTGCATTTGAAGAGGAGGTCGAAAAGGCCGTAAGCAAAGGAATTTTCATGGCCTTAAAATGTTTAACAGGATTGATCCCCCCGATAAATTTTATCGTCAAAGGCAATGTTATGCCTGCATGTAAAGCCAGGCCCAGCATAACCACCATCATATAAAGACTCATGCTTTGCAATACTGCCCAAAGGTTATCCTGTTCGGCCACCTTGGTTGCCACCAAGCCAAAAATTCCGAGTGGAGTAAATTTTATAACCCATAGAGTAATCTTCATCATCACATCAAAGGCGGCATTAAAAAAATCGATCAGCAATTTCGAAGACTTCCCGGGCACTTTTGTAATAAAAAAGCCAAAAAGAATTGCAAACAGGATTACCGACAACATTTGAGAGTTTTGAGAAAGTGCGCTGAAAATGTTTTCGGGAATAACCCTGATGAGTATTGTTCCGAGTGTATTGCTTTCCAGCCCGGGGTCCACAGTCTGCAGAAGGTTGAAATCGGCCCCGACTCCGGGTTTAAATATATTGACAAGAACCAACCCTGTGATGATGGCCGCCAGGCTCGTCAACATATAAAACAGCATGGTTTTTAGGCCAATCCTGCCAAGATTTTCAGCGCTTCCAATATTGGTTACCCCGGAAATCAGTGAGCTGACTACCAGCGGTATGATAATCATTTTGAGTGCCCTGAGGAATACTTCTCCCATCCAGGACACCCAATTCACGTAGTCGCCCAGATAAATGCCAAACAGAACCGCTAAAATCAGAGCTATAAAAATTTGCCAGTGTAGTGCTAGTTTTTTCATGAGATGAAAAGGGTTGAATGAATAAACGCCTAAAAGTAGGAAAAAAGACAACTCGCCCCAGTTGAAATTAGGCGGGATTCGATAATTGTTAAAAAGCCAATTTTCGATTAACGGCTGTTATACAGCTTTCCGGCCATATTTTAGGCTTGTCAGGATTTGTTTTATCGGGTTAAGAGATATTATTGAAAAGAAAAAGAAAACAAAATCCGACTCACCTGAATTAATAAAAATTCTTCAATCGGAATAAGGTGGATTAAAATATTTGGGCCATATAATTGCGATTATATTACATTTGCAATCCCAATCAAAAAGGGCCAGAAAAAAGCACTTAAGTAAAACCCTCTGAGGGCATTATGAGTTTTGCTAACCTATTCGTCAACATTTAATCATCGTAGTTCTATGAAAAACAAGTATATTGATCTGATCGAACAGACTTTCGACTTTCCGACCGAGGAGTTTAAAGTGATTGATGATGAACTCTATTTCAACGATATTCCGATGATGGATATCATAAAACAATATGGCACACCCGTAAAAATTACCTATCTTCCCAAAATAAGCAAACAGATACAGCGGGCAAAGCGGATGTTTAATGTGGCTATAGCAAAAGCAGATTATGAAGGAGAATATCATTATTGCTATTGTACAAAAAGCAGTCATTTTTCTTTTGTGTTGGAAGAAGCACTCAAAAACGATATTCACCTCGAAACCTCATCAGCTTTCGATATTAATATTATTGAGCAGTTTTATGAGGAAGGGAAGATCGGCAAAGAAAACTATATAATCTGTAACGGGTTCAAACGCCCGCAATACATTGAAAACATCATAAATCTGATCGAAAATGGTTTTGAAAACACCATTCCCATCATTGACAATCTCTTTGAAATAGATCATTATGACCAGAACCTGAATTCAGAATGTAAAATTGGAATCAGGATTGCTTCTGAAGAAGAACCACGGTTCGAGTTTTACACATCCCGCCTTGGTATTCGCTACAACGATGTATTGCCTTTTTATGAAGCTAAAATAAAGAACAACCCCAAGTTCAAGCTTAAAATGCTTCATTTCTTTATCAACACGGGCATACGCGACAATGCCTACTATTGGAATGAATTGCAAAAATGTGTGAATGCATATTGCGAGCTGAAAAAAATCTGCCCTGAGCTTAATTCACTGAACATCGGCGGAGGATTTCCGATTAAAAACAGCCTGTCATTTAACTACGAATACGAATACATGGCCGAGGAAATCATTTCGCAAATTAAAATGGCTTGCGATCGAAACGGAGTTCCTGAACCGGACATCTTCACCGAGTTCGGATCCTTCACCGTAGGCGAAAGTGGAGCCGTGCTTTATTCGATCATTGATCAAAAACGCCAGAACGACCGTGAGGCTTGGAACATGATTGACAGCAGCTTCATGACCACCCTGCCCGACACCTGGGCTGCCCACCAACGCTTTATCCTGTTGGCGATTAATAACTGGGACAAGGAATATGAGCGGGTTTTTCTTGGGGGCCTTACATGCGACAGCCAGGATTATTATAACTCCGAAGCACATGCCAATGCAATCTTCTTGCCTAAAATATCGAATGGCAATCCGCAATACATCGGACTATTCCACACAGGGGCCTACCAAGAAAGCATCGGAGGCTATGGAGGTGTGCAGCACTGCCTCATTCCGGCCCCTAAGCACATCATTATTGATGTGGACGAAGATGGCGAATACTACACCAAGCTGTTCGCCAAAGAGCAAAGCTATAAATCAATGCTAAAAATTTTAGGTTATTAACCTGAAGAAACAAAGCTCTAATTTATAACTGATCCAATCTGCAAGGGTAAAACATCGTATTTTTGCATCCATAATTTCCGCCAAAATACAATAAACCCTTTGAAGTTATGAATTTTGGAGATTTGCCCGAACAATTCAGCACGCCCGAATCATCAAAAGTTGTAATCCTTCCTGTTCCTTACGGCGAAACCAGCACCTGGATAAAAGGCGCCGAAAAAGGCCCTGCATCCATTCTTGATGCATCGGCAAATATGGAGGTCTATGACATCGAAACCGACAGCGAAGCCTTTTTAATGGGAATTCATACTGCGGAGGCGGTTACTGAAAATTCAAGCCCGGAGGAGATGGCAAAAGCAGTACGCGAGAGGGTGAAACACTATCTGAAAAAGAACAAATTTGTTGTCACCATTGGGGGCGAGCACTCTATTTCAATCGGAGCAATTCATGCCCATGCAGCAAATTTTGATGATCTGACGATCCTGCAGATTGATGCCCATGCCGATTTGCGCGACGAATACCTGGGCTCAAAATATAACCATGCATGTGTGATGGCTCGCGCCAAGGAAGTAGCTCCAATTGTTCAGATAGGAATTCGCAGCATGAGTGTCGAAGAAACGGTGTGTGTCGAAGCAGGCAGGATATTTTATGCACACGAAATTTTTGAAAACAAAAATTGGGTTTATGATATGCTTAGCCAGCTAAGCAAGAATGTTTATATCACTTTCGATCTCGATGCCCTCGATCCCAGCATTATGCCTGCAACAGGTACTCCTGAGCCTGGAGGATTGTTATGGTATCAAACCCTGGATATTTTGCAGCGTATATTCGATAAATCAAATGTTGTCGGCTTCGATATCAATGAGTTATGCCCAAATTCTAACCACAAGGCATCCGATTTTTTAGCAGCCAAACTAATTTATAAGATGTTGGCGTTTAAGTTTGGAGACTTTGTAGCCAAAAAAAAGAAATAACTTGTGTGATAAGTGTGGTTTTGCACCAATAACAATACATCATACCATGAAGAAATCTGATTTTTTAAAAGATGTCATAAAACATATTGACATAAAGAGTTTTGATGCCACGCAACTCATCAATGCCATGCGCGACATGTCGTTCACATCGCGCGATACGGCCTCGGCTGCCGATATTTTCGATCGGATGATTAACGATAAAGAATGCTCGGTTTTTCTCACTTTGGCAGGCAGCACCAGCGCCGGTGGTTGCATGCAGGTGTATGTTGATATGGTGCGCAGCAACATGATTGATGTGATTGTAGCCACCGGTGCTTCTATTGTGGATATGGATTTTTTCGAAGCACTCGGATACAAACATTACAAGGGCAACCCCTACATGGACGATAAGCTGCTGCGTGACCAGTACATTGACCGCATCTACGACACTTTGATTGATGAGGAAGAATTGCAGGCGTGTGATCACACCATCAATGAAATTGCAAATCAACTTGAGCCTAGGCCGTATTCGTCGCGCGAATTTATCCGGGAGATGGGTCGGTGGCTGGTCAATAACCCCGACAAGGCAAAGAAGAAAGACTCGCTGGTGCAGGTGGCGTATGAATATAACGTTCCCATTTTCTGTCCCGCCTTCACCGATAGCAGTGCCGGTTTCGGATTGGTGAAGCATCAGTGGGACAACCCCGGCAGGCACCTTTCAATTGATTCGGTCAAGGATTTTCTGGAGCTGACCCAGATAAAGATGGCCGCAGGCACCACGGGGCTGTTTATGATCGGAGGGGGTGTCCCCAAAAACTTCACCCAGGACACCGTCATTTGCGCCGAAATTCTGGGCAAAGATGTGCCGATGCACAAATATGCCGTGCAGATTACCGTGGCCGATGCGCGCGATGGTGCCTGCAGCAGCTCTACGCTGAAAGAGGCCTCTTCATGGGGAAAAGTTGACACGGTGTTTGAGCAGATGGTTTATGCCGAAGCCACTTCGGTGCTGCCGCTCATTGTCAGCTACCTCTATCACAAAAGCGACTGGCGCAAGCGTAAAAAATACGAATGGGCAAAGATGTTCAGCCAGTAAGAGAGTTAAAACTTATTGCAATCAAGCGAAAGGGCAGGCCTGAAAACCGTCTTTCTTTATATCCTTCGTGTCCTTCACTACCTGGCTTTGGGTCCTTTCGTTCCGAATCTTTATAATCATACGGTAGCTATAGTAGATCGTGGATAAAGTTCACAAGATTTTGATAATGATCTAAACCGGCAAACTCAGGATCAGTATCCCGAATGACAAAAACAGCACTAAAATCACCACCCTGGTTATTCTGAGAATCGTGTGTGTTTTCATAGAATTATCTTTATAAAATTGATTGAACACATGGAGCGATAGCCCTCAGGTAAACCAAACGAAATTACCAATTAATTAAGTTATTATGCAAACACTTATGGAAAAAAACGTTTTTAATGAAGAAAAGCTTTGAACCATGAAAGAGATTTCTCATGATTCATATGTTTGTTAATCCGTTGCCATGAAGAGCCGAAAATCCCACAAGTCAAGGCCCTAAAGGGAGGCTTTGTAAAAATTACCTCAAACAGCATTCCCCCAATATGTAACATGGCAAGATTTGTTGCCGGGTAAAATTTGGGATGAGGAGAAATACTATCTGACATATCTTAAAAGGAGCAACGGAAGGATAAACAATGAAATGATGACAAGCACAAGCTCTGCCATCGGATGAAAATTTTGGTAATGAACCAGCACAAGGTTTATAAAAGCGAATATCACCAAAACATTCAGAAAAAACACTCGGGAGATACATTTGCGAGCTATAATTATTCTGACTAATGAGAAAAGGCCGGCCAGCGAATATAGAAACAAGAAACCCCCAGTGGCTTCGGCCGAAAAAAGACGAATGGAGGTCACAAGATAAAACAACATGATTGCGATAAACGAGCCTAGGAGTAACTTCTCTGTAATTCCGATGGCCATAGGTTCGATATGCTGTTTTTCCAAAAGGAAAGATACGTTCTCGAACTCCCCTTTCGACATCCACGAAGCCTTCATGCAATTCTTAAACATCACATCAAGGAAGTTCCATGGAAACGTAACCCGGTATTTTAGTGTAACGAGTACAGAGTCCTGATCAGGTGGCTCTGGTAGCGATAAAGTGGCCCGGTGGTAATCCAGCTTAAAGGAAACCCACTGCTCGTTGGTTGTGTCAACGTCCAACATTCCACCTACCGGTAATGCATATTGTTTTCCGGTGCTTGTTTTGACGACTACATTTCTTAGCCGGTAATAATTCCCGGGGAAAAGGCATTTTATTTTCATATATAAAGAAATATGTGTGTCACTTTATCATTGACGAAAAAGCCGCACAGCCGACCAGCACAGCAAAACCACCCCAGGGACCTCCAAGCAGCGTGCCATACCCTACAGCACCAGTCTGAACCCCTGCATATGCTCCCGTTGCATCCCTGACATACCATGGAATATATTTAATTCCTGTTTCATGATTTGACTCCATCCAAAAGATGACCGAAGCTTCAACAATTTAAATACAAGTAAAATTATAGTTTTTCCCTCAATTGTTCTTAACTCATTGTGGAGTTTATCCTCTTCGTAGATTCAACTCACAAAGGCAACTTGAGCAAGAGCAAGAATTACGAATGGGCGAAGCTATTCAGTTAAACAGTCAGTAAAACCTTTTTGAGACCACCATTGAAAGAGGATCTTCAGGCTCTCCATATTGAATTCAGGCTAGGCTTCAATAACCTCGTTTTAGTCCCAGGCTGAGCGGCGTAGCATATGCAACACTGCCAGAAAAACAGACTCTATGCTTAGTGGCAACCGATTGCGTCTTACTTTCATCGGCAGGATAAACTACTGTTTATCCAAAAGGGGTTTCTTGGGTTTTGTAATATTTGGACTGATCCACCCATAAAATTTTCCTGTTAGCTTGAAAAAGACTGATTATTGGTTTATATTTGCTGATAATTGATATGTTTATCTTGTAACCAACTAATTACAAATCCAATGAAAGATCTTCTGCTTTCTTTAAGTTGCCTTTCTATAGCCCTTATCCTCACTTTTTCAGGATGTGAAAAAGACAAACCTAATAAGGTTGAGATTTTTATCTCAGCCACCCCCCTTAACCCCAAATATGGGGGTACCACAAAAATCTTTTGGCAGATAACAGGATCAGAAGAAGTTTCTGTAACTGTCAATGGAGAAGAAATTTCTAAAATGCTCAGTGGCACATTTGAACTAGTGAGCGTTAAGGAGAAAAAAGTGGTCAAAGTTGAGTGTTTAAATAAACAAAAAACACTTGAAATTATACCACAAGATCCACTACCACCCTTTGTGGTAGTTTATGCGAGCCCAACAATACTGCCGATTGGCGGAGGAGTTGTCACTTTGTCGTGGACAGCCCAAAATGCCGATTCGGTTTATTTTGGAAATGTTGGCTACCCGCCATCTGGGAACAGACAGGTGGCCATAGAAAGAGACTCAATGTTCACGGCTATTGCAAAAGGGCCCGCCGGAGAGGCTTTTTCTAAGTTTTTTGTGGGGGTTCAAAAACCACCACCTCCACCACCTCCACCACCTCCACCACCTATACCAACAAGAAAGGACACCATCTGCATGCACCCTTGGAAATTAGTTATGATTGAAGCATCACACACAGCGATAAGTTGGTGGGATGTATCAGCACATGGTTCTTGTCTTATTGGGAATGTTTGGACTTTTTTTCCATATGGAACACTAGTTATAGATATGGGCCCAAACAATCCTTGCAGTCCTTCGGTTTCAGGGTATAACTATTTTAGTTGGGATTTAAGTGGGGATGGGGATACCCTACTTTATCTTGGTAGGCAAATTTATTCTTTAAAAAAGGACACGATGCTGTTGATATACGAAGCTATATCAACGACTTCATCTGGCTTTTTTAGGGAAACATTTATTAGTTTACCATAGATTAAGATTAAAGAACTCAGCCGTTTTGCTTTTTAGCAGACGGCTTTTTATTTGCTAATTTTTTTTATTTTTTATGATATAATTTATTTATAATTTATTAAAAATTCTAATTATGTCTTTTTTCAAAAAATATTTTGCACTCGTTTTTGTTTTGTTTTTATTTTTTTCCGGGAGCATTTATGGAGAAGCGTTTGTTTGTAATATTTCAAACCCAGCTCCATCCGATTCGGGTTATACTTGGCAGGTTGAATCAAGCATATGTGGCTCAGCCGGTAGCTCTGGTTCTCCTAGTTGTGGGTGGTCTGGCCCAGATATATGCCGTTCGTCCACCCTTAATCAAAATGGTTCGTTTTGGGAATATTTTGGGCCAACAAATGATCTAATATATTGCAATACATCATATCGATGCTCTCTTCTTCCTTCACCCCCAACAAATCCATCTGTGAAAATTTCTGCAGACCGCAATTTTATTCAAGCGGGGTCGTCAGTAAAAATTAGTTGGAATTCAAGTTTTACAAATTTTTGTAATTTGTTTGAAAA
>JBBIIP010000042.1:0-12951 GCA_037446395.1 Lentimicrobiaceae bacterium | reverse complement strand
ACTTTATATAATACACAGGTAATCCCTTAAGATCCGTATTTTCACACGTTTATTCTTCAACGACCTATTAGCTTTCTCAGATTCTGACAGGATGGTGCTGAAAAGGATATAAGTATTTTGGAGCTAAATATAATTTAGGTTATTGTTGGAATCCAGGCGAATTTCGAATTATATTCCCACCTTTCAGCACATAATCTGGCCTGCCATGAGTGGTTATACCTTCAAAGACATTTGTATCGCAATGCTGATGGTGGGTTTTTGAAGAAATTATATCAGCAGCGTGTGGATTCCAAACTACCAAATCGGCATCTGCGCCAATTGCAATGGTACCTTTAGAAGGAGATAGCCCAAAAATTTCAGCTGCATTGGTTGATGTAAGCTTTACGAATTGGTTCAATGTAATTCGTTTTTGTAATACGCCATAGGTATAGAGCAAGGCTAACCTGTGCTCCACTCCGCCTACACCGTTTGGGATTTTACGGAAATCATCTTCGCCAAGTGCCTTCTGCGAAAGCATAAAAGGACAGTGATCGGTTCCGACGGTTTGAATAGTCCCATCGGCCAGGGCACTCCATAATGCCTGCTGATCGGATTGCTTGCGCAAGGGCGGGCTCAGCACAAAAGGTGCAGTCTGTTCAAATGTTCCCTCGTATTTTGAATCGTCGAGCAAAAGGTATTGAGGGCAGGTTTCAGCATATACCGGCAGACCTTTTTGTTGTGCTTCCCTGATATAAGACAGAGATTCGAGACTCGAAACATGAACGATATATAGCGGGCACCCGGTTTGTGTTGCCATGTCTATAGCACTTTTCACCGCATTGCTCTCGGTGTAAGGCGGGCGCGAAAGCGGATGATAGAAAGGGCTGGTTAATCCTTCCTGAGCAAACTCGTTTCGCATTTCTTCAATTTCGTCACCCATTTCGCAATGGGCTATTACAATCGCACCAGCTTCTGAAACTGCCTTCATCACTTTCATAATTGTCTCATCACTGATTCCGACTGTGTTTTTATAAGCCAGGTATATCTTAAATGACCGGATGCCTCGCCTCACACAATCAAAAATTTCCAGCCTGGTGCTGCTGCGCCATTCTACCGGGCTAACATGAAAATAACAATTTGTCAGGGCTGCGGAGGACTCGGCTATGCGTTGTTCCAGTGCCTCGATGAGTGACTGGCCACGTCTGGGAGTAACAAAATCAATCATTGTTGTCGTTCCCCCCGCAAGGGCAGCGCGGCTGCCGCTCAAAAAATCGTCGGAAGAATAGCCAGCAGGAGTTGGAAGATGCATATGAACATGCGGGTCAACTCCACCGGGGAAAATATATTTGCCACTGGCATCAATGATTTCCTCAATGCCGGCAACACCTGTGAGCTGATCGCCAATTTGACTGACCAATCCATTATGAACAAGGATGTCAGCCTGCCTCGACTCGTATTGAGTAACGACAATACCACTTTTGATGAGAATCTTCATAGCTGGCTAAGAGTATACTGGACTATTCCATATGGCTGTTAATTAAGGAGACAATTGACTTTGTGAAAAAGGAACCTTATCGGGACTTGTCCCCCACCGTTTGTTAGGCATTGACGATAATCGAAAAATAATTTCCCCTCCTTCGTTGAGTAAGGAGTGAGGAAACCAAGGTTGATCCCATGTTTTTCCGTTTACTGTAACTGACTGGATGTAAACTGATTTTTCGCTCAGGCCTTCGGCACGAATGTTCAAAACCCTGCCGTTTTCCAGTTCAATATTCATATTTTGAAACAAAGGACTGCCTATCACATACTGGCCGGAGCCCGGGCAGACCGGATAGAATCCCAAGGCGCTAAATATGTACCATGCACTCATCTGGCCTGCATCATCATTGCCACAAAGCCCATCGGGTGCGTTGCGGTACATTGTGCGCATGATTTTATGAACCGTGGATTGGGTTTTCCATGGAGCACCCGCATACATATACAAATAAGGAATATGATGCCCTGGTTCATTCCCATGCACATAATTACCCATAATCCCCGATTTTTCGATATCCTCGGTTTCTTCATAGTATTTTTCGGGTAGGTGCATTGTGAAAAGACTGTCCAGTCGCTCAATAAACCTGCTTCTTCCCCCCGAAAGTTTGATCAAACCCTCAACATCGTGTGGCACAAAAAGGCTATAAGTCCATGAGTTTCCCTCAATGAAGCCTTGTCCATGTGTGTCGAGCGGGTCGAAGGGGGAAACGAATTCGCCATTCATCTTACGTGGCCGGGCGAAACCCGATTTTGCATCCCAAACATTGCGATAAGATTTCGCCCTCGATGCATAAGTGTTTGAAATTGAATCGGCACCCAAGAGGCTGGCCATTCGATGAACACACCAGTCATCGTATGCATATTCGAGTGTTACCGATGCTGAAACATTGCTCTTTTCCGCCGGAACATATCCCAACCGCAAATAGTCGGGAATTCCTTCATAGCGAGGGTAGGTTGAGCTTCGGATCATTGCCTGTAAGGCACGATCAGCTTGAAAATTTCTGATTCCTTTGGAATATGCATCCACGATTACAGGAGTCGAGTGGTAGCCGATCATGCACCAATTGTCCTGGGCGTGATGCGACCACACAGGAAGCAGGCCATGCACGCTTTGTTTGGCATGCTCCAGCATTGAGGTAATCATATCGCCGGTTTCTGTTGGCTTAAGCAATGCCCAAAGCGGATGCAGGGCACGAAAAGTATCCCAAAGCGAAAAAACAGTGTAATTAGTAAATCCCTCAGCTTTATGGACATTCCCATCCAATCCGCGATAACGGCCGTCTATATCCATAAACGTAGTAGGGCTTAAACAAGCATGGTAAAGGGCGGTATAAAAATTGACTTTTAGTTCATCCTTGCCCACCAACTTTATTCGATTAAGCTCTTTCTGCCACAGGGTCTGGGCTTTATGAAGGGTTTGATCAAAATCGCTTCCTGCGGCCTCGGCCAAGAGGTTTTTCATTGCTCCCTCAGTGCTTACTCCCGAAACAGCCAATTTCACCTCAAGTTTCCCCGGGTTATTGAATGTGAAATGTGCTTTTATTTTTCGACCCGACCGTTCAGGAAAGTTGTCATCCATTTTCCATCTACGCCAAAACCCACGATAGGTTTCCACCTCATCGTTTCGAAGCCCATAACTTGAAATGGGTTTTGAAAAGCTCATTGCAAAATAGATCATTCGTTGCCGGGCCCAACCGTTTGTTTGGCGGTATCCTGTAATCAGTGTATCATTTTCAACCCTTACAGAGGCCCAAACTACTTTTCCGTCATAATTATAGATGCCATGAACAAGGTCAAGAATAATGTTTGCCTGCTCTGTTTCGGGATAGGTGTACCGGTGATGACCCACCCTGCATGTGGCTGTCAGTTCAGCAAACACGTCATAGTCCATGAGATTGACACAATAATAACCCGGACTGGCTTTTTCGCTTTCTTTTTTATACCGGCTTCGGTATCCGCTTTCGGGATGTGAGGCCGTTCCCGGATTTAGCCTGACCTGACCCACTGTGGGCATGATCAGGAAATCGCCCAGGTCGGAATGGCCGGTTCCACTGAAATGGGTATGGCTAAAACCAACAATTGTAGGGTCGTTATACTGATAACCAGCACAATACTGATATACTGCCTTGTTATAGCCTTTACCATAAGAATAAAGTACCGTGTCCGTGTCGGGGCTGAGCTGTACCATACCGAAAGGCACCGTTGCACCGGGAAAGCAGTGCCCCATCTGGTCTGTGCCGATGAATGGATTTACATAGTTAACCACATTATCCTGGCCAATCGTTGATCTGCCCGAGATAAGGAGATAAGCCAGCAGAAAAAATAAAGCGTAAGGTTTCATGTGCTGGCCAATGCTTTTCTAACTTTTTCAGCGGCTTCCTCCAGAGTGATGGCCGAAATCACCTGTAGTCCGGAGTTATCAATAAGTTCTTTTGCTTCCTCGGCATTGGTTCCCTGCAAGCGAACGATAATCGGAACATTAATTTCACCGATGTTGTTATATGCATCAACAATGCCTTGGGCTACGCGATCGCAGCGCACAATTCCGCCAAAAATATTTACCAGAATTGCTTTCACATTCGGGTCCTTCAGAATAATGCGAAATCCTTCTTCTACTCTTTTAGCATTGGCCGAACCGCCAACGTCAAGAAAATTTGCAGGTTCACCGCCGTTTAGTTTAATCATGTCCATGGTGGCCATGGCCAGGCCTGCGCCATTCACCATGCATCCCACGTTGCCATCGAGTTTCACATAATTTAGGTCGTAATTGTTGGCTTCAACCTCAATCGGATCTTCTTCGTCGCGATCGCGAAGCGCGAGGATGTCCGGATGTCGGAACATAGCATTGTTATCTATCACCACCTTGGCATCGGCGGCAAAAATACGGTCGTCGCTGGTTTTAACTACCGGGTTTATTTCAAACAAGGATGCATCTACTCCAATAAATGCCCTGTATAGTGCATCAGCAAATTTTACCATCTCTTTGTAAGCACTTCCTGACAAGCCCAGATTAAAAGCTATCCTTCGGCATTGAAAAGCTTGCAGCCCTGTTTTTGGATCAATCTCTTCTTTGAAAATAAACTCAGGCGAATCCTCGGCTACCTTTTCAATGTCCATACCTCCGATGGGGGAATACACAATCATATTTCTTCCGCTTGCCCTATTAAGCATGATACTCATATAAATCTCGGCGATGGATGAGGTTCCGGGGTAATAAATATTCTGTTCAACAATAATTTTTCTTACTTTTTTGCCTTGGGGGCCGGTTTGCGGGGTTACTAATTGCATTCCCAAAATGGCACCGGCAAATTCATTAACCTCTTCGATGCTTTTGGCAATCTTCACACCGCCACCCTTGCCACGTCCGCCTGCATGTATTTGGGCTTTTATCGCCCATTTATCGGAGCCTGTTTTTTTCTGAATCTCGAGTGCAGCCTGCAATGCTTCTTCAGGAGAATAAACTACCATGTTTTCTGGTACTTGCACTCCAAAACGACGTAAAATTGATTTCGATTGATATTCGTGTAAATTCATAGTTTTTTTGATTTGGAGAACAAATGTAATAAAGCCTGGCAAAAGAAAGGTGTTGATTGAATTTTTAGTTTTGCAGACGAATTAGAATTTTTTTTCGTTACTAAGGCAACTTAGCTAAATCTACAATATGCAACTAAGAATTTTTTTTTCTTTATCATTTCTTGTTCTGTTTTTTCAAAGTGCTTTTGGGCAAGACAAAATAGCATTTGCCGCAAGGACTCCGGTAGGTGTAACGATTGACGGGCAACTAAACGACGAAGCATGGTTGTTGGCTGATCCGATCAGTGATTTTCTGCAAACCGATCCGGTTTTCAAAGCACAACCATCCCAACCAACTGAGGTAAGGATACTCTATGATAATCGTGGCATTTATGTCGGCGCTCGCTTGTTTGATAATGCGTCAGATAGCATCTTGCGTCAGCTTGGAAACCGCGACGACCATTTGAACTCTGATCTATTTACAGTTCAGTTCGACACATATAGCAATGGACTGGATGCCTTTATTTTCGAGGTGTATGCATCGGGTGTGCAACGAGACAGCAGGCTCACCGACAGAACCTTTAATGCAGTATGGGGGAGCGCTGTAGCTTTCGATGCAAAGGGTTGGACCACAGAATTTTTCATCCCCTGGTCGGCATTACGGTTTCCGGACAGCGAAAAACAATTATGGAAAGTTCAGATCCAGCGAAACATTCGGCGAAACCGGGAGCAATTGCAATGGGCTCCGGAGCCTAAGGGTGCCGCTAACAAACTGAGTTATTGGGGACAACTAAACGGATTTAGAAACATCAAGCCACCATTCAGGCTGTCTATCAGCCCTTATACGTCAACACACATAGAGCATTATCCTTATAACATTCAGGGATCCAGCAACTACTCCACATCTATAAGCGGCGGAGCAGACCTGAAATACGGAGTAAGCAAAAGTTTCACCCTCGACATGACCCTTCTGCCCGACTTCAGCACCGTTGCATCTGATCATGAGGTAAAGAATCTTTCTGCCTTTGAAACAGTATATGATGAAAAACGCGAGTTTTTTAAGGAAGGCACCAACCTCTTTATGAAAGGAAATTTATTTTATACCCGGCGCATCGGACGTAGGCCTATGTATGCTTCAGCTGTATCAGGAAAGATTGAAAAAGGCTCAACAATATTACGAAATCCAGATCGAACCCAATTGATCAACGCTGCAAAACTATCAGGGAGAACATCAGGCAATACCGGGATAGGTTTTTTTAATGCAATCACCGCAAACACATACGCCACCTATGAGGACAGCCTTGGGGTGGAAAAGAAATTTCTGACAGAGCCTCTGGCAAATTATAACATCATTGTGATAGATCAGGGGCTGAACTATAATTCTTCAGCCTACCTGATTAACACCAACGTAACGCGTGATGGTGGGCACAACAACGAAAACGTGACCGGAGCAGGCGTAACCTATGTCGAAAAATCAAATACCTACAGGGTAGAAGCCAATGGATCGCTGAGCCAGATTTACAGAAAAGCAGGAACGGAAATCCCTGGGGGGGTTGATCTGGGCTATCGCTACGCTTTGAGCCTGGCTAAAATAAATGGCAAATTTCAATATGCCTTATCACATGGTGGCATGGATGCCGGATATAATATTAATGGGTTAGGTATGAGCCGCCGAAATGACGAACTAACAACAGGGGCGCGGGTTTCATATCATGTTTTTGAGCCTTTTGGGAAGTTTCTCAGGGCCATGACTTTTGTCAACATCGAAAATTCACTGCGGATGTCTACCGGAAAAACAACAGGCACAACAATGGGCATTCGAGGGCACCTAACCACCCGTAGATACAAGTCATTTTGGGGAGGGATCCATACCGATCTGACGGAAAGATATGATTATTATGAACCCAGAACCAGTGGCAGGTATTATTTAGCCCCAATTTCGTCCCGCATAGGCCTAAATTTCTCCAGCGATTTTCGAAAGCCACTCGCCTTGAACGCCGAGTTCGATTATGTAAGAAACACTGCAAAATACTCAGAATGGTCATTTGAGCTTGAACCTATCATCAGATTTAGCGACAGATGGTCAATTCAACATCAGTTTGAATGGTCAGATCAGGCAAACAGTCGCGGATATGTCAGAAAGCTCAGTAATGGAGATATCATTTTCGGAAATCGAGATTTGCTCACCGTAATCAACACCATGAGCACACGTTATATTTTTCTGAACAACCTCTCGCTCAGCTTCTTGATGCGCCATTATTGGTTCAGGGCAGAATATGATTCATATTTTACTCTCAATCAAGCCGGCAGACTCGAACCAAATGCGACCTATACACAAAATCACGATTTCAATTTTAATACATTCAATATTGACTTGAAATTTGAATGGGAATTTTTGCCGGGAAGTAATTTGAGTATTGTTTACAAAAATGCTTTGAACCATGAAAGCAGCCAAATAATTCATGGCTTTATTGATAACTGGAGAAATGTTTTAGATATGCCCAACCTAAACAGCCTGACACTAAAACTCTTATATTACATTGATTCTCAGAGCATTATTTCACGCAAAACCACATAGAGTCACCGAAAGCAGGTTTAATGCAGCCGCATGATCAAAGCAATTGATATTCACAAATCGTATGGTACGCTAGAAGTACTTCGCGGAATCAATCTCGAGATTGAAAAGGGTGAAGTAATTTCGATCGTTGGACCTTCAGGAGCGGGAAAATCAACATTGCTTCATATCCTCGGAACATTGGATAAATCAAACACGGGCAAGGTGCTCATTGCAGGGAATGATGTAACTAAATTTAATGACAACAAGCTCTCGGCATTTCGAAATCGCAACATTGGATTTGTGTTCCAGTTTCATCACCTTCTTCCCGAATTCACAGCACTTGAAAATGTAAGTATCCCCGCATACATTGCCGGTGTACCCCGAATGCAGGCAGAAGAAAAAGCCAAACAATTGCTTACTTTCCTTAATCTTGGAAACCGTATTCATCACAAGCCCGCTGAGTTGTCGGGAGGCGAACAACAACGGGTAGCTGTGGCCAGGGCCCTGATAAACAACCCGCTGGTGGTACTGGCCGATGAACCATCGGGCAACCTCGACACAGCGCATGCCAGGGAGTTGCATGAATTATTTTTTGAATTAAGAGACCAATTTCAGCAAACCTTCGTCATTGTTACCCACAACCAGGAACTTTCCAATATGGCCGACCGCAAGCTTGTGATGACAGATGGCCTGATTATTGCTGACAGCAAGCCATAAAACCGGTTTAAAAAATGCGAGCGACTATTATCGTCTTAATAAAACTTCTCTTTTTGATTGTGCTGTGTTTTCAGACGGCCTGGGCTCAAACCACAAAAATATCGGCAGGGGCGCAATACGAAAACATTATTATACGTGCTGAGCAATTCCTGGCTCAGAAAAATTATCGCCAGGCCAAAGCAGAATATGAAAATGCCCTTAAACTTGACCTGAAAGCAAGTTATCCTAAAATGAAATTGCAACAGATAAAGCAGTTTTATGTTGATCCACAGGACGAAAACCGCTTTACGCAATTCGTGAAGAAGGGTGATCAGTTTTTTGCAGCGCAAGAATATGACAATGCCCGAGAACAATACGAATGGGCTCTCATTCTCAAACCCGAAGAAATAAGGCTGCAGGAGAAAATCACCGAGTCGGAGGAGTTAAAAACGTTGCTCATCCAGAAAAGAAAGGACTATAACCGTTCTATTTCCATTGCAGATTCTTTGTATTTGAAAAAGAATTACCAGCAGGCCATTAACGAATATCTCTTTGCTTCGGGGTTGTTGCCATTAGAGAGATATCCAAGAATGAAGATGGAAGAAATCAATAAAATCTATACTGCAGCCCGAAGTGAACTTTCCGCTTATGAAAAAATTATTGCCGAGGCTGATAAAGCATATATGGTGCAGGATTATATTTCAGCCCTGGCAGGCTATCGGAAAGCCAAACAGATGAAGCCCACTGAGGCATACCCTGCAAACATGATTCAGCGCATCAGCGATGCCCAGGCCGCCAATCTTACGACAGAAGAAACCTATTCAAATTTAATACGCAACGCGGGCAATTATTTCTCAGAAGGCGATTTGGAGAGGGCACTCACCTACTACGAACAGGCAGCCCGCCTGAAGCCTGCAGAGCTGCTTCCTAAAAATCGAATAAAAGATATTGAAACCCTGCTGGCTTCGCATGCGAGGGCTTCAGAGAACCTTGCAAAAGCCCTTGAGGCTGGAGACCAGCTTTTTATCCAGAAGGATTATGTGTCTGCCCTGCTTCAGTACGAAGCCGCCATGAAAATTGATGGCAAAAACAACCAGGCAACCGAACGTATAGCCACCATCAAAGGAATTTTAAGAGAAGAGGCTGATTTCAATACAATCATTGATCAGGCTGAGAAGCTTTTCGCACAAGCAGCTTACGCCGATGCCAGGAAGAAATTTGAAGAAGCACTTGTTAAACGTCCAGGCCATACGCAGTCGCTCAATCGAATATCAGAAATAGATGCCACTATTTCCCGCATTGCCGAGCGGGAACAAACCTACAGGCAGGTCATTGCCAAGGCAGACGGTGCAAATAAGGCAAAAGAATATGAGGCTGCATTGGAGCAATATCAGATTGCTGTTTCATTGAAACCCAACGAGAGCTATCCCGCGCAGCAAATCAATTCAATAAACCTGATTCTTCAAAAAGCAGAAGAAAGCCGACGAGCATATGAAAATGCCATTGCCAGTGGAGATCAACGATTTTCAGCCGGCCAGTTCCGCCAAGCCATTGAGAGCTATCAGGAAGCATTGAGCCATGACGCTTCAAAAACATATGGCAGGCAAAAAATTGAAGAATCGCAAAGCCTCATCAGCAAGGCTGAAACTGATGCTGCTTATGAAAAAGCCCTTACTGAAGCAAGCAATCATGAAGAAAACAACAGGCTCTCAGAGGCGCTGAAATTTTATTCCGCTGCAGGCAGTTTAAAACCCAACGAATCGCTGCCCAAAGAAAAAGTGGCAGCATTGGGCGCTATTCTCGAGGCTGAAAAGCGAAAAGTGCGTGAGGCATATGAGAAAGCCATAACCGATGGCAATCGTTATTATGAATCAAAGGTGTTTGACCAGGCCATTGAAGCATATCTGTCGGCATCGCAATTGATGCCAGATGTGGCCTACCCTGCCGAAATGGTCGCCAAAATAAGAAAATACCTACAGGACAGGCTGCTTGCCGACTTGGTAAATGATCCTGCAAAAGTTCCGGTTGGCGATGAGCGAAAATTTAACTTCAAACCCATCGAGATGCGATTGAAGCGAAATAACTATGTGGTAATCAAAATGAAATTTGAGACAACCGATGCATCGCGTTTCTTTTTAAATTACGGTATGGGTGATCAGAGAAGCGGTGGGATTGTTGTACGCAACCCGGGCGGGAGTATCGAAAATGAATTCATGATCCGCATTAGTGCACAAGACCGTTGGTATCGCCTCGACAACAATTGGTTGAGCATATTCACTGAAAATGCTGGTGTAGAGGTTACACAGCTCAGGATTTCATCCGGCGATTGATACGGGGTTTTCTATTCCTGGAAAATTTTTCTCACCTTTGTTAATAAAATCCGGGAGCCATGGAATCATATTTCGAACAGTTCAGAAAAAACATCATTGGAATTGATAAATCTTACGCCAGCCCGTATGGAGTGCTGCCAATTATCTATGCCGACTGGATTGCCAGCGGCAGGCTCTATGGCCCGATCGAAGAGAAAATCCAACATGAGTTCGGCCCGTTCATCGGCAACACGCATACCGAAACCAGCGAAACTGGCACATTAATGACCAAGGCGTATCATCATGCACAATCCATCATCAAAAAGCATGTGAATGCCAACGAAAACGACATCCTGCTAACAACGGGTTTTGGCATGACCGGAGCAATCGTCAAGTTTCAGCGCCTGTTGGGAATTAAATATTGCGGCCACGTGTATAAACGCGATTGCCTGAAGGATGCAGAGAAGCCTATAGTTTTTGTTACCCACATGGAACATCATTCAAACCAAACCAGCTGGCTCGAAACCGCTAGCGATGTGGTGGTGCTGGAACCTGGGCCCGATTTGCTTGTGAATCCCGATGAATTAAGAGCGCAACTCAAGAAGTATGAAAACCGGAAAATGAAAATAGGTTCGTTCACAGCCTGCTCCAATGTGACCGGAATCGAAATTCCTTACCATCAACTCGCCCGCATCATGCACGAGCATGGAGGGCTGTGTTTCATTGACTTCGCTGCTGCGGCGCCCTACTGCGAGATCAATATGCATCCTGACGATCCGATGGAGAAGCTTGATGCGATCTTCTTTTCTCCTCATAAATTCCTTGGTGGTCCGGGATCATCGGGAGTACTGATTTTCGACCGAAAAATTTATCATAACCCGGCTCCGGATCAACCCGGTGGAGGAACCGTTGACTGGACAAACCCCTGGGGTGAGTATAAGTTTGTGGATAACATAGAAGCCCGCGAAGACGGAGGTACACCCGGTTTTTTGCAGGCCATACGAACAGCCCTTGCCATAAACCTAAAGGAAAAGATGGGCGTGGAAAATATCTGCAAACGCGAAGAAGAGTTACTCGAAAAAGCCTTTGAAGGCCTTGAAAAAATTCCCGGGCTTTACATACTTGCCCATAACCAGCGCAAACGAATCGGTGCGATATCGTTCTATTTTATGGATATTCATTACAACCTTGTGGTTAAACTTCTCAGCGACCGATTTGGCATTCAGATGCGTGGTGGTTGCGCTTGCGCAGGTACTTATGGCCACTATCTGCTGGATGTGAGCTACGAACAATCCCGGATGATAACCGAACGCATTAATTCCGGTGATCTGTCGTTAAAACCCGGATGGGTTCGAATGTCGTTGCATCCAACCATGACAAACCATGAATTGGAAACTATTTTGTATGCCATTGATCAAATCGCCAAACATCACCATGAATGGGGCAGAGACTACAGTTACAATAAATACACAAATGAGTTCTACCATATTTCAGAAGGTGACCATAAAGATAGAATTGTTGCCCATTGGTTTGATCTCTGATGAAATCTCCAGAATTAATTGTTATCCTCGGACCCACTGCATCAGGCAAGACGCGTCTGGCTGCACTACTTTCCGATAACGTGGGTGGAGAAATTATCAGTGCTGACTCAAGGCAGGTATATCGTGGTATGAACCTTGGCACTGGCAAAGACTATAAGGACTACATCGTTGATGGTAAGCCTGTTGCATATCATCTGATTGATATTGCCGAGCCTGGCGAGGATTACAATGTATTTCGGTTTCAGCAAGACTTTTATGCTGCATTCAACGACATAGTATCAAGAGATAAACTGCCAATACTATGTGGCGGCACCGGTCTTTACATTGAATCTGTTTTGGGTAAATACTCCCTAAGCAATGTACCAGAAAATAAACCACTAAGGGCAGCGCTGATGCATTTGAGTCAGCAGGAGTTGTCGGAATATCTGAGGCGGTTGAAACCGGTTCACAATACTACCGACCTTTTGGATCATGAAAGAACCTTAAGAGCCATAGAAATTGCAACCCATGAGTCGGGTCAACCTTCCCAGCCATTGAATACTTCTATCAATGCATTTATTTTTGGTTTGAATCCGGGGCGGGAGCAGGTGAGAATGCGCATTACCACTCGTCTGCAACAACGTCTGAAGGAAGGGATGATCGAGGAGGTGCAGGGATTAGTGGAAAGAGGCGTTACGATGCAAATGTTGGATTATTACGGGTTGGAATACCGCTACATTGCCCGCTACATCGCCGGTTTGATCAGCTATGACCAGATGTTTGCTCGACTAAATATAGCCATACATCAATTTGCCAAGCGTCAGATGACCTGGTTCAGGCG
>JBBIIP010000041.1:0-13388 GCA_037446395.1 Lentimicrobiaceae bacterium | reverse complement strand
ATTCTCATCTACCACAAAGTAACACAACTTATCGGGTTTCATGTCAATCTAATAATGGCACAGGGTTTGTTGAAGATACAGTTTCAGTAGGAGTAAAATATTCTACAAACCCATCAGTTCAGGCAACAGCAAATCCAACTCAAATTTTTTCGGGAGGTATTTCGTATATAAACTATTCCTCACAAAATTCTACTTCTTGTATGATACAAAATACCACTACTTGGCCATATATAATGCTGGAGCGATATTGTCCAACCTCAGGGACCTATAGTACTGGCCCATTAAATTCAAATCCATCATCAAACAGAGAGTATAAATATAGAATTACTTGTGGAAATGGAAGTTCTTATATTGGGAACCCTACAGCTGGTTGTCCCGCTGTAGAAGAACAAGAGGGAGGGGAGACAATAGTTAATTATCTGGAGAGGTTTAAAAATTATTTTCTAAAAATTATTCCTCAGGCATTTGCCGACATTATTCAGGACGCATATTCAGAGGTTTCAGTTATAGTTAAACCAACATCACTACCAATTACAGTTTCTCTTTCTAAGCCACCAGAGCGGGCAAAAAATGTTGTTAAAAGGGGCACCCAAAAACCAATTAGTTATGGGTATCTTGTCGGCATCATTAATAATATTACTGGGACGGGAGTGAGTTGTTCTTTGCACAATATAACCACTAATACAATAGAATCAACCCATTATTCAAATTTATCAAATACATCTATTCCCAACATTGATGGTGTTATGGTCACAAACAATCAAGATATTTATCAAATTATTTGTAGTAATGGGTCAAGCAGTGAACAAGTATCTTTTTTTGGCCAAAGTGGTACCTTGAATATTGCTTCAGGACCATCATCTTGCACAATACCAGCTGGAAGCAGTAGTTGTTCTTTGCCACTTTCTTGGTCAACAATTAATCCCAAGGAAAGCCAAAATGTTTTTATCTGGAATGGTGTTAATACTAATTTAAATTCGTCTGGAACAAACCAAGGTTTCTCTTTTGGTGGTGGCGCGATGTCGATTGGAGGAACTAGTGCTACTAGTAATCTAGTTATGACAAATAAAGTTGATGGAGAGACGACTGGTTCAACAGTGATTAATATTTTGGCCAGTAATGGAATTACAGTTTCTTGTGCTCCCGGCTCTACTTGGAATGGAACGATTTGTCAAGCAACACCTGCAGTTCCTACGGGCTTAAGTGCTACAACCGGAACTTGTGCGACCTCAACTGGACAGGGTCAGATAAATGTTTCTTGGAATTCTGTTGGTGGAGCTACTAGTTACGAGCTTCGTGATCAATCTAATCTTATATATAATGGACCAAACACTTCCTTTACTCATTCTTTTTTAGTTCTTGGCTCAAGCAACAGTTATACAGTTAGAGCCTGTAATTCTGGCAATTGTTCGGCTTAGTTCCGCTGAACGTCAACCAATCGGTTCCTGCACAATCTTGCAGGGAAAATTTCTGCTTACCCTTACGTTAATGATTCTTACATAAGAAAAGGATTAACCCTTCCACTTGATATTGCACCCAATGCTTGGAGCCTGCTCTTCGGGCACACGTTCACCATGAAGCAGCAAGTCGAGCACATGACGCAGGTCTTTACCGGTAACATGCAACCCGTTTTCGGGCCGGCTATCGTCGAACTGCCCGCGGTAAACCACCTTTCCACGCCCGTCAATCACATTGAAGTCAGGAGTGCAGGCAGCATCATAGGCCTTGGCCACCTCCTGGCTTTCGTCAAAGAGGTAAGGAAAAGGAAAGTCGTTTTCGGCTGCAAAAAGTTTCATGTTTTCAGGTGAATCGGCCGGAAAGTTTACTACATCATTAGAGTTGATCATCACAAACGAAACACCTTTCGTAATATAATCTTTTCCAACTTGCACCAATTCTTTCATGATATGTTTAACAAACGGGCAGTGGTTGCAGATGAAAGCTACTACGGTGGCTTTGTTCGACTTTAGCTTATCAAATGTCATTTCCTTACCCGAAATGATGTCGGGCAGTTCAAAGCCCGGTGCATCAAAACCAAGCGGAATCATGTTTGTGGGGGTTCTTGCCATAATAAATCTTTTTATATTTAACCAAACAACACAGGCAATGTCAACCGGAAATACTCAGGTGATTGATTTTTTCCGTAATGTTTGTGAATGGCTTCGTTCTTTTCTGAAAATTTAATACAACAAATGTAACAATTGGTGGCAATGCTGCGTCTATCTCACAATACCATTTTCTTAACCCTCTTCTGCCTACATGAAAACAAACACGCTGATTTTACTATTTCTCGCGGCATGCTGCCACTTAACTACAGCTCAAACGGTAAATCAAAAAAAGGTTTATACAACCCAACGAGCCCCATCGGCCCCCCCGATCATTGATGGGCGCTACGACGACAAAGCCTGGGAACAAATTGAGTGGGAGGGAGGGTTCACCCAATACGAACCTTACGAAAATCAGCCTCCGACCTTCGATACACGGTTCAAAATATTATATGACGATCGCAATATTTATATCGCCATACATGCTTTTGACCCTTCACCCGACAGTATTGTACGGCGTTTGTCGCGCCGCGACGACGGCCAGGGCGATCTGGTGGCCATACAGTTTGATAGCTATTTCGACCATCTCACCGGATTTACCTTTATGGTGACGGCCGCCGGAGTAAAAGCAGATGTAATTTATCTAAACGATGGTCAAAATCAGGACGAAACCTGGGATCCGGTATGGGTAGCCAAAACATCAATCATCGAAAATGGTTGGGTGGCCGAAATGCAAATCCCTCTTACTCAGCTACGTTTTGGCAACCAGGAGAACCAGGTCTGGGGTTTGCAGGTGGCCCGTCATCTTTTTCGAAAAAAAGAAACCTCCCTTTGGCAGTTTATTCCACGCAATGCGCCCGGATGGGTGCATCTGATTGGCGAAATGCATGGCCTGGTTAACATCAAACCACGCAAACAGGTTGACCTGATGCCTTATGTGGTGGGACAAGCCGAGCGATTCGAAAAAGTTGAAAACAATCCCTTCCGGACCGGCCGGTCACAAAATCTGAACGCCGGCCTGGATGCCAAGCTCGGTATCACAAACAACCTCACCCTCGACCTGACCCTGAATCCGGATTTTGGGCAGATAGAGGCCGACCCGTCCATTGTGAACCTGACTGCTTTCGAGACTTTCTTCGAAGAAAAGCGGCCTTTCTTTATCGAAGGGAGAAATATATTGAATTACAAACTGCAACCGGGCGATGGAGATGGCTCGGCCGAAAACATTTTCTATTCGCGCCGCATAGGCCGCCGCCCGCAACATTACCCGGATATTGAAAATGACCAATACCTGAAAATGCCTTCTAATACCACTATCATAGGAGCGGCAAAACTTACCGGTAAAACCCGCAAAGGACTTTCGATCGGGGTAATGGAAAGCTATACGGCCAGCGAAGATGCGACCGTTGACACTAAAGGGCAACGAACCCTCAAGCAAGTGGAGCCGGCCACAAATTATTTTGCAACGCGCATTTCGAAGGACTTTGACCAGGGCAATACCCTGGTTGGCGGAATGCTTACTGCTGTGAACCGAAACCTGAATGATCCGGCACTATTATTTCTTCGCCGCTCGGCCTATTCTGGGGGCATTGATGTTGAGCATAACTGGAAAAACAAAACGTACACTTTGCGAAGCAAAGTCATTTTCAGTCATGTGCGTGGCGATAGCCTGGCACTGATAAAAACCCAGCGCTCACCGGCACGCTATTTTCAGCGCCCCGATGCAACCCATATCAGCCTGGATTCTTCAAGAACACACCTGAGCGGACATGGTGGAAGCCTCGAATTTTGGAAAGGGGGAAATTCTAAATTGCAGTTTGGCGGCTTTATCTTGTGGAAATCGCCCGGGTTGGAACTTAACGACATTGGATATGTCAGAAATACCGATGATATTTTTCAGGTAGGTTATATCGGTTACCGCGAAACCAAACCGAAAGGCAAATTAAATTCTTGGCGACTCAATGTCAATCAATGGACAATGTACGACTTTTCGGGGCTTATGACCAATAAAGGAGGCAATTTCAATGTCAACATACAGTTTAAAAATCAGTGGTCGTTTGGCACCGGCTTCAATGTCAATGGATTGGGGATATCGAAATCTGCCCTTCGCGGAGGGCCTTTGCTGAAACTCCCGGGCAGTGTATCGAACTGGATGAATTTTTCAAGCGACAGCCGCCGCAATATTCAGGGCAACGCCGGCTGGTCGGTTTCGAAAAGTTGGAGCGGGCACGCACAGAATCTCAATGTTTTTGGCGCACTTTCCTACCGGCCATCTCCATCCTTAAGCTTTAGACTTAGCCCCCAGTATAGCATAAATCATAATAATCTGCAATATATTTCCAATATTTCCACCAGAGAAGGAACACGCTATATCAATGCCCGCATTGATCAAAAAACGGTCAGCCTCTCTTTGCGTGCCAATCTAAACCTTACGCCAGACCTCACCATTCAGTATTGGGGACAACCATTTATCAGCACTGGCAAATATAAACAGTTCAAACGCATAACCACCCCCGGTGCTGATTCCTATGCCGATCGCTTCTATGAATTTACTAAGAGCCAGATCAAAAATGTTGCAGGGAATGAGGTGATTGAAGTAGATGAAAATCAGGATGGGGTTGCTGATTACCGGTTTGACAATCCCGATTTTAAGGCGCTGTTTTTTCAGTCTAACCTTGTGTTGCGCTGGGAATACCTGCCCGGTTCAACTCTATTTTTAGTATGGTCGCAAGGCCGCAACAAATATTTTGTGGATGGTGATTTCTCGGTATTTGACGACACACAGGAGTTATTTAAAATCTTCCCGCACAACATTTTGCTGATCAAACTTTCATATCGGTTGGGGTTAAGCTAACCATGGTATTTGAATTCGGGAGACTTGCCATTTGCCGATGTTTCGCAGATAGTATTTACTGAAAGTAACTTTAATAGGCAATCATCGCGTAACACATTCGGTTTTGAGATCTTCTCTGCACCCACTAAACCGAAACCATAAAAAAACCCCGACGAATCGGGGTTTCGGCATATTAAAAATAAGGCTATCTTGTTGATATCACAAGATATCTTGATGCTTTCCAGAATTCCTGTGGGTTTTTGATGACCAACTTTTCGATGGTGCTTTCTCCAACCAGTTCGAAGCTGCCGGCGGCATGGGTGGTAACAATTTCGACCTTGCGAACGTTGAGCTCAACTTCATTAAGGCTGCGAATATCAACCTGAATGAAATGCTCCCGTACAAATTCTTTATTAAATGTTGTGGTGCGGCCGATTCCAATAAAGCCACCTTCGCGACTGATAATTCCAAGATCGAGCAGTTCGCGCCTTGTGCCAACAACATACCAGGCGGTATTCAAATCGGTCACTTTCTCATTGATAATGTCCGACTTTTCTTTGCTTTCCCTTTCGAGATTACTTACTTTTTGGTTGAGCGATTCGACCTTAAAATTCAACGACAATAATTGCTGTTTGAGTTCCGCAATTTCCTGTTCTTTTTCTTCGACGTGCTGATTGAGCCTTTCGATACTCTTATTCAGCTCTTCAATTTTCAGATTGCTTGTTCGCAACTGGATTTTCAGCCGCTCAATCAGGTTTTTATTCCGTTCGAGTAAATCATTAATATCCTTTATGTTATCATTAATTCTCTCCCTTACTTCGGCTCGAATTTCGCGGGAGCCGGTGGTGTGTTTGGTAACCAGCGATTCTTTGGCCCTTATGGCAGCAAGATTATCTTCAATCTCGTTGAAAGAGGAGAAGAGCATGTTTATCATAGAATCCCGCTCGGCCAAGGCGTGTTCAAGCCTCAAACTATCTGCTTGCAAGCTTAGAATTTGGGCTTCTTTCTTCTTTTGGCCACAGCCGAATAGCAAGGAGGTTAAGATTATTAAAGGAAATATGAATTTTTTCATCACTGCGCTGAATGTTAACATGGGTAGATTGATTATCAACAATTTATCTAACGGAGCACTTAATAAATAATTGTGCCAGCATAAAACCCTATGCGTGCTCATCCAAATATTAATTCGCAACATTCTATTAATCAATTTTTTATGATTTATTTGGTCGGTTTTTTCAAACCGTATCGCACTTACCAATTTTAAGGGCAAAACAGTAGCGCCTCATTTTGAGGATAAATTTCACAGTGTTTGTTTTGCGGGTGAAGGCAATTAATAAATTCCAGGTTTATATTTTGATTGTGTTAGTATCTTTACTGCGTCAATCTCATTCAGCTCTTCGAATGTAGTTTCAGGAAATTGTTTCATAAAAGACCGAACAATTTGCCAGCCGACCCACAAGGTAGCCCGTGCGGGAGATTCGCGCTCAAATGCGGCAGTGAAAGGGCCATCATTAATAAATTTCTTTATAACCGCCGGATCACTTGCATAGAGAAGCTGGTGCTCAAGTAAATAGGCCCACATGGCTTTTTCGTGCTCTTTGCACCAACTCTGGTTCTCTTTCGTAAAACCAATTTTGTATTCATCGGCAACCCAGGGCAAAATCCGGTCGAGCAGAAAAAGCAATCTGCCCTCAGAAATCATCCTGTCGAGCAGATGCCGGTATGGGCCAACGTTGATAAACTCTTCATTTGCAATTTCTTTAACAATATTGGCAATGAGGTAATCAATATCCATGCGGTTGATAATGTAAACCGGAAATCCGGCTGTTCGGTAGCCGATGAAATCACTCCCAAGGTAATAGTCGAGTGCAATTATTAAATCTGATCCATTATAAAGTACAGAATTTTCCTCAGAAAGGCCCGAAATAATTGAATAAACATTGGGTTGTTTCCAGCCAGGGAAATAATAACGGATGTAACGAAAAGCCTGAGTCAGTTCTTTTTCTACACTTTTTAAATGGGGAAACTTCCTCTGGGTGGTTTGATAAAGCTGCCGGACAATTGTATCGTTTACAAAAGTCAACAATTGGTGGATATTCGTGGAATCGTCAAGGCTAACATCAAGTAGCGGGCGATACTCATTTTGAATTGTTTTAATCCCTTCCTGAAAATTGTTTAGCGGAATATCAAAAAGGGCCTTGTCGTATCGCTTAATCTGAACTTCGTTAACCTCAACCTTTTTAATCTGCCTGGAAACATCTGGGATATTTGTGCACGAAGGTTGCCAAAACAGTACAACCAACAGCACAAGAAAAGAAATAATTCTCTTAATCAGCATACTGGCCGGGGCAAACACTGCTCAATTAAAAAACCTTTAATCCGAGGCTCACATTAAACAAGGAAGGTTTCATCTCAAAATTGTCGCTTTTAAAAATGTCATTCAGGCCACGTTCATATCGAACATCAAGCGCGAACATGAGCACATCTATTCCAACCCCACCCTGGAATCCCCAAATGAGGTCTTTAATGATATCCTTGTCAATGGTGCCGATGGCTCCGGGTTTTAAAATAATTTCTTTGTCGACCACGTATGAAGCAACCGGACCGGCCATGATCCGTAGGTTTGCAACTGAAAGATTCAATAGCCTCATACCAATCAAAACAGGCATTTCGATGGTATTCAATTTGATGCTTTTTGCCGCAAAATCAACAGTGTTGCTGTTAAAGACACCTCCTTTTGGGGTAAAATTGGCCTCAACCTGTATATATTTTTTAGTGCCAATCCGCACAAAAGCTCCTCCAAGAAAATTTGATCTGAACGACTCCTGAATTTCGCTCTTATCAATAGAAAGTTTCGAGGTAGTGAAGCCGACTTTTGGGCCGATTGAAAACTGGGCATATGCTGTGCTCACACTAAAAAACACCACTAATAACACGATGATTCTTTTCATAAATTCAATATTAGATTGTTAAGAAATTGAATAACTCAGAACAAATATAAATTTTATTTACATATGAGATTTACTCGTAAATAAATTCCAGGACTTTAGGAGTTAAAATGACAGATTGATAAACTTGTTGTCCGGATTCTATAAATTCCTAAATTCGCACTACTTAAGTAACGGAATTGTAACGGAAATATTTGCTACTCATTTTACAAAAATGAAAATTGCCCTTGCACAGCTCAATTTCATTGTTGGTGATTTTGAGTATAATACTGAAAAAATCAGGGATCATATAAAAATGGCCAAAGAAGGCAATGCCGACCTGGTGGTGTTTTCGGAACTTTGTATACCAGGATACCCTTCGGCTGATTTTCTTGAGTTCGACCACTTTATTTCCCGTTGTCAGTCATCGGTTGCTTCTCTGGCAACAGAATGCAAGGGAATTACCGCGATCATCGGCTGCCCGGTCACTAACGATAATCAGCGCGGTAAACCTCTTTACAATGCCGCCCTGGTGTTGCATGAGGGAAAGGTTCATTCGCAGGTTAATAAGACTCTTTTACCAAACTACGATGTTTTTGATGAGTATCGCTATTTTGAACCCAACACCATATTCAAGGCAATAGATTTGCCTTTTGGCCGGCTGGCAATTACCATTTGCGAAGATATTTGGAGTGTTGGTGATCATCCGCTATATACCCAAGTGCCATTGAATGAATTGATTAAGCAACATCCCGACATCATCATTAACATTGCGGCCTCACCGTTTCACTACCGCCAGTCGGATTTGCGAAAAGAAGTGCTATCGCGCAATGCCATGCAATACAACCTTCCTTTGGTTTATGTGAACCAGGTTGGAGCACAAACCGATTTATTGTTTGACGGGCAAAGCATGATACTTAATGCCGCAGGAAAGCTGGTTGGTGAACTTTTGAGGTTTGATGAGGATTTTGCAATTTTCGATATTTCACAGCCTGAAGTACTTCACGAAACACCTCAACCATCTGAGATTGAACTGGTGCATGACGCACTTGTCATGGGCATTCGTGATTATTTTAACAAAATGGGATTTAAAAAAGCCATCCTTGGCCTCTCGGGAGGCATTGATTCGGCTGTTGTGCTTGCATTGGCCACACGGGCTTTGGGTGCCCAAAATGTGATGAGCGTGCTGCTTCCCTCGGAGTTTTCGTCACAACATTCCATTGATGATGCACTCAACCTCCTCTCGCGCCTGCATTCCCCGCATGAGATCGTCGGGATTCACAAACCGTATCAGACAATTCTTACTACACTCGAACCACATTTCCGGAACATGCCATTCGATGTTGCCGAAGAAAACATCCAGGCACGGATAAGGGCAGTAATTTTAATGGCATTTGCCAACAAATTCGGATACATCTTGTTGAACACAAGCAACAAAAGCGAAGCCGCTGTTGGCTATGGCACCCTCTATGGGGATATGTGCGGTGGGCTGGCCGTGCTTGGCGATGTGTATAAAACCCAGGTTTATGACCTTGCAAAATACATCAACAAGCAAGAAGAAATAATTCCTCTCAATATCATCCAAAAACCTCCTTCGGCTGAGCTCAGGCATAACCAAAAAGACTCTGACAGCCTGCCTGATTATGTCGTTCTCGACCGGATTTTGTTTGAGTATATCGAAAATCGGCATGGCCCCGATCAGATTCTCGGCATGGGGCTTGAAAGTTCAATCGTGCTGAAGGTGTTAAAAATGGTGAACAGCAACGAATGGAAGCGCTATCAGACACCTCCTGTTTTGAGGGTTTCCCCCAAAGCATTTGGGTCGGGCAGGCGCATGCCCATAACTGCAAAATACTGGTGCCAATAAATGGCCAGGGTTTCAATCAGGGTGAGCTAGCATTCTTCAACTGCTGTGATTTCGGGAAGCGCCCTCTTTACGGCTTGTTCAACACCGTTCTTAAGTGTCATACGGCTGTAGGGGCAAGAGCCGCAGGCTCCCTGCAGTTCAACTTTCACAACATTATCGCTGGTAAGTTCAACAAATTTGATGTCTCCGCCATCGGCCTGGAGGTAAGGCCTGACCTGGTCAATCACTGCCTGCACTTTGTTTATCAGATCAACATTTAAATTCATAACATTGAATGGTTTTATGGTTTTTGTTCTTGTTTCTGTTTATTTATTCATAACTACCGGTTGTGTCGGAGGCAAGGTGGCGTTGCGAATGGCAACCTGCCTGGCTACATTTTCAGCCATGACACTGAACGACTTTGCAGTAACCGAATTATTTTTTGCAACGATCGGATTTCCGTTGTCGCCCGATTCGCATATTCCCTGTACCAAGGGAATGCTTCCAAGAAATGCCACATTGAATTCTTCGGCCATCTTTTCTCCACCCTTCTCGCCAAAGATATAGTATTTGTTTTCGGGCAATTCGGCAGGAATAAAATACGACATGTTTTCTACCAGTCCAAGGATGGGCACGTTTACCTGATCTTGCCTAAACATGGCGATGGCTTTGCGTGCATCGGCCAATGCAACGGCTTGTGGGGTGGTAACGATCACTACACCTGTTACTGGAAGCTTTTGGACCAGGGTAAGATGAATATCCCCTGTTCCGGGCGGCATATCAATGATCATATAATCCAGTTCTCCCCACTCGGCATCGGTGAACAATTGCATGAGGGCGTTCGAAGCCATTGGCCCGCGCCAGAGCAGGGCTTTTTCGGGTTCGATGAAAAAACCAATGCTCAACAGGCTAATACCATGCTTGCGAATTGGGATTACTTTCAGTTGCCCACCCAATTCAACTGCCCCGGGTCGGGCATCCATTAAATCGAACATCATCGGGATGGAAGGGCCATAAATATCGGCGTCAACGAGAGCCACACTTGATCCGGCTTGCGCGAGCGCAACTGCCAGGTTTGCAGCTACAGTGGATTTGCCAACCCCTCCCTTGCCTGAAGCCACTGCAATGATATTCTTCACTCCTTTTAAAAAATCGCCGGAGACCAAACGAGGACTTGTGACACGTGCAGTCAGCTCAACATCAACCAATGCCTGTGGATCTATATATTTATGGATCGCCTCAATACAGTCTTTCTGCATAAGATGCTTCACCGGGCAGGCAGGTGTGGTAAGAACCAGTTTAAATGAAATTTTGTGTCCTTCGATCCTGAGGCCATCTATCATGTTCAACGTAACCAGGTCTTTGCGTAAGTCGGGGTCATACACCTGACGTAAAGCATTGAGAACAGCCTCTTTGGTGTAGTTCATTCCAGCGTTTTTTGCCATTATTTAGAATCTGTAAAAATAAGAATATTTTATAAATCGGGATACAACAATTTTTCTCGCTCAGATCTGAGTGTGATTTGCAAAAAACCTGTAGTTGGATTTTTACAGAGGGTGTTCAGGCCATGTGGGCAGAGAATGTTCGAGCCGGATAATTAAACCGATACTCTTATAATAAACTGACGCAGGGAAATAATATATCACAATCGCTCCACGGTGAGGTCATCAAAATACATGGTGCCCGAGCCACTATTCCAGACATAGATTTTTACCTGATTGGCTCCAATGTTTTGGGGTATGGTAAAATATGATGTAACCAATCGCCACCCTTTTGTATCTATCCCGCCAGATTCACCAACTTGATGATAAAATATCTGCTCCGGTGTGGAAGCTGCAACCAGGAAGCCTTCATTATTATCTGAATATCGCCATATACTAATTTTGAACTGATCTCCCGGCATAGCATCCTGTAGGATGTGTTCCAACGCATAAATCTGCTGGCCAGCAAGTTTCACGGAATATTTGCCCGATCGTGCTTTTTCGCTGCTGTGAGATGTGCCGGCAAAAAACTTCTGATCGCCCGAAACAACATATTGCCTGTCGAAATTGAGGGTTTCCATGTCGCAACTCATTATTTTAGGCAGTGTTATACTCCCCGAAAAAGCTTGCTCCAGGCTGATATTGTTATTGTCAATCATATACACCGCTTGTGTTCGGCCCTGATAAATAGTTGTCAGTGGAATCCCCCAACCCCTGATTTCATCCGCTTCCGGCTCGGTGAGTGGCCCTCCTGTCAGCAACAATTTTGCTCCAAACCGCGCAGTCATTTCATCGAATGTCAATTTAGTCCCCCATTGCTCAAAAGATCGGGTCATCTTGTTTAAAAACAGCACATCTGGATATAATGCTTGCATTTCTGCCAGGTTTTTCTGTTGCGAATATGCATTGCCAAACATCAGGGCCGAATATTTATTTAACGATGTGGGGAAAAAATACACCTCTTTATAATCAGCATATTTTTCATTGATCGAAAGACTCGTTTTTTCAAATTCCTGGTTAGTGATCTTATACCCCTGATTTGAACTGGCAAGGTGGGGGGCGATCACAACGAGAACAAAAATGACAGAGATTGTCGCCAAAACACTAAAGGCACTATTTGCTGCTTGTTTCGCAACCACGAGTGTGAGGTTTTTGACCAGAAAATACAAAGCAACCCCAATGGTTGCCAGCTCGGGCAATAAATAGTGGTTATGCTGATAATGTTTGGCCACAATCAATATGGCAAAAACATATGACAGGATAAGTGCAAAAAGTATTCGATACTGAAGGGTGTGCGTGTGAACACGTAACTTCGGGATCGTTTTGAATAGCGCCAATAACAATATTGATGAAACCACCGTGAAGCTAAAAGCCGGATTGTTTCTGAAAATTGCCTTAAGTGAAGTAAAATAAACAGGCAAATCAATAATTCCTCTTTCTCCCTTGCCATAGATGCCCTTGTGTGTTAGTAGGTTATAAAACCAGTTTAGCATACTTGGAAAAAGAGGCCAAGCAGGAATTGTAAAGAGCAAGAAGGTCAGTATTAACAATCCGATGTAGCGAGCTTTATTCCTTAAGCCGGGCAGAAGCAGGAAAGGGATAATGGCCAATGGTAGATAAGTGGCTTTTGTTGCCAGCCCAAATCCTGAAATTATTGCGAATAATAAGTAATATGGCTTCTCGCCTTTTTTAAGGTCATAATAATACAAAACCAAGACACCTGACAATAAAATACTTGTAATGAGCAGCATCGGTTCGGGTGAAGTTTTGGTCCATGCGTGTTCCAACACATTTGCCGATAAGAATGGGGTAATTTGAATAAGTAATGCCGCCCAAATACGATTTGTTTTCTTGAAAACCAGGTAGCCGACATAAAGTAACACCAAACAAATAAGCACAATCAGCACAGTGCTAAAGGCTTCAACGTATTTGTCGGGGTTTTTCAGGACTTCTTCCACCAAACCATCCGAGGCAGTGGAGTCGAACAAATGAGTAAAAAACACAACCCCCAATCCCAGTTCCATTACTGTTGTTCCCGGATTATCAAAATGCCCGACCGATTGAAATTTGGCCAGATTGAGTGCATTGATCAGGTAAATATATTCAGGATCGTTCGAATATTTTGCCCTGCTAAAAGAAAGGCCAATGAATAGAAAAATCATTGGAAAAATACACAGCAGCAGGAAAGAGGTAGTTTTCTTCATCATGTTGTTTTAAAAGAAGAGGCACTAATTTTTAGTAAGTTCTGACGAATTG
>JBBIIP010000040.1:0-16967 GCA_037446395.1 Lentimicrobiaceae bacterium | reverse complement strand
ATGGATAAATTAAGCACACACTTGAAAAGAAATAAGTTATGAAAAGAGCAAATATGGCACTTATTTTACTGGCACTTGTAATCGGCATTCCGGTTTATGGCCAGCTTCGCAGAGGTGATCGGGATTTTAACCTATACCGCTTTTCACAGGCTATTCCCAGTTATGAGAAGGCCTTTCGCACCAGCAACAAGCAAATTCAAGCCAAGGCAGCAGAACGGTTAGGTGATTGTTACAGGCTTATAAATGAAGCTCAACAAGCCAGGTCCTGGTACAGCAAGGCAGCTGAGTTTGAAGATATACCCCCTATTGTGTATTTTCATCTTGGCCAGGCACTTCGAACCTGTGGGGAATACGAAAAAGCTAAAGAAGCTTTTAATGAGTTTGCCAAGCGTAATCCTGCTGATTCCAGGGGAAGTTTGTTTGCAGGCTATAGTATGCAGCCACTCATCTTTGATCCCACCCTTTCTGAATATGAAATAAAGAATATGCAGTCAGTGAACTCAGGGTGGTCTGATTTCAGTCCCATCACGCACAAAGATGGCATACTATTCGTAAGCGACAGAGGTAAATCTCTCTCGCAAGGCGGTATTTTTAAGTGGACTAACTATAATTACCTAAATCTTTATTATAGCGAACCATCTGTTCACAAAGATTTATGGAGTGATTTTTCAGCTCCAAAGCCTGCCGGAGATAAATTAAACCAGCCACATCATGACGGTCCGGCATTTATTGTTTCCGATAACAGCCGGATCTATATCACTCGCACCACCACTAACCGTGTAAAGAAAGGCAAAGAAACTATTGCAACCCGAAAATTAAAAATATATATTGTGGAAACATTGGGTAGCAAGACAGTACAGGAACCATTTCAATTAAACAGTGATGATTACTCGGTAGCCCATGCCACCCTGACAACCGATGGCAAGACCATCATTTTTTCATCTGATAAGCCTGGAGGTTTTGGAGGAATGGATTTATATTACAGCAAACAATCAGGTGGCAAATGGAGTTCTCCAATCAATTTGGGTCCTACTATCAATACCACCGAGAATGATGTGTTCCCATATTTGCTGAATGATACAATTTTGTATTTTTCTTCGGCCGGCCATCCGGGCTATGGGGGATTAGACCTTTACAGGTCGAAACTGATCAAAGACTTTGTTTGGGGAGAGGTAGAAGGGTTAAAGTTTCCGCTGAATTCATCGTATGATGATTTTGGCATCATGTTTAACAAGGGCCAACCGAGTGGGTTTTTTAGTTCGAATCGTCCTGGAGGTTATGGAAAGGATGATATATATGCATTCAGGTCAAGAAAATTGCCGTTTCCTCTTGAAGCATCGTTGAAAATAGATAGCAAAACAGGATTAAGGGTGGGGAAGGAGGCCATGATGAATGGCTTTGTGAAGGACAAACAAACGCTAAAACCCATCGAAGGTAGTAAAGTTTTCGTAGTGAACACCGGCACTAACAAAGTTAACGTGCTGGAAAGCGGGCCAGATGGAAGTTACAAAACCCCCATACAGAAAGGCGTGCTTTATATTGTTAAAGCCATGAAGGATGGATATTTGCATGATTGTCTAAAAGTGCGCTTCAGTGAGGACGATCCATCCACCAGCCTTTCAGCTCCGCGAGATTTATTGCTGGACAAGATAGAGGTTGACAAGGTTTTTGTGCTGGAAAATATCTATTACGACTTTGACAAATGGTTTATTCGACCCGATGCTGCCATAGAACTCAACAAGCTGGTGCAACTGATGCGCGACAACCCTATCCGGGTTGAGTTAGGCTCACATACCGACAGTCGTGGATCAGACGAATATAACATTCGTTTGTCGCAGCGTAGGGCCGAAGCAGCAGTGGAATACATCATAAGCCAGGGTATTGCGCCAAATCGAATTATTGCTAAAGGATACGGAGAAACCAAACTCACAAACCGATGTTCAAATGGTGTACCGTGTACCCCCGAAGAACACCAAGCTAACCGCCGTACAGTAGTAACTGTACTCAACTTTGATCAGCAGGCCAAAGATCTGGCAAAAACCCCTAAGATCTTCAATGTAGGCGATGAAGTTGATATCTACCTGTTCGCTCCGGGCTTCTTCTCCGATTGTCTTGAAGTGGCCAATGATGTTGAGCAAAGTCAAACTCCAAAAGTGGATTTCAAAACATCAGATGCAACTCCACAAACACAACCAGCAAACACCCCCCAGCAGCCTGCAGATGTTTCTCAACCTGAAGCATTGCAGGCAAGCCCAAACGCAGGAGCAAGTACTGCTTCGGAAGCCTGTTTTGGAGTGCAATTGGCCGCTGCCCGACGCACCATTGACCTGAATGATCCGCTTTGGCGTAATGTAGTTGGATTAAAAAGCTATTTTGACGGCACTATCTACCGGTATGTAGTTGGTTGTGAAGAAACCATGAATGCCGCAATTTTATTAAGAAACAGCATGCAAGCCAAGGGCTATAAGGAGGCATTTGTGGTGAAAGTGAGTGATGGAAAAATCATACCAGCCAATCAATGACAACTATTCGTCAGGAAATTGGGGCCTCCTTTTCCTGATCTTTAGGGTTTATTTTCTGATCATGTAACTGTATTTGAAACGGATTTAGCCATGAATGTATTGCCCTCCAAGGTTACTTGCCAGGCCTGTAGGAGATAGGTTTATTTTATCCATTGCTCTTAAATCATCGAGGCAACAGAAAACCTCAGCATGTATTCATTGAGTGCTTATTCAATACCCATAGGTAGGCGGTGAAATTCTCCCATGAGCCAGTACTGGTTATTGGGAGTCAATCTGACTTCCGAATTTAAGCATATTTCCAGGAACTATTGAACTCTCCTGCCCTTTAATATATTTATTCCCTAAAACGTTTAAAGGCATGTCATTTTGTCGCTACCCGGATAAAAGAATGTTTTAATTGCTTAGCTAACAGGTTGTTTGCACTGCGGTATAAAATTTGGTACTCCTTTGCATGCCCCTGAAATTTATTGAAAATTCAAAGGGTTAACAAGGAAATACAAAAACCATGAAGTGATGAACCTGAATAATCTCACACTCAAATCGCAGGAAGCACTGCAACGGGCAACCGAGATGGCTGCTTCCATGCAACATCAGGCAATCGAAAATATCCACATTTTAAAAGGGATATTAGATGTTGATGATAATGCTGTGCCATTTTTGCTTAAAATTCAAAATATCAACATCGAGCGAGTCAACAACAACATTGAAAGAGCGTTGAAATCTTTGCCCAAGGTAACCGGTGGAGAAAACTACTTAGGCGAAGGCTCTCGGCGCATGCTTCAGAAAGCCAGTACCATGCTCAAGGATTATGGCGATGAATTTATTAGTGTGGAACTCCTTTTGCTTGCGATTCTTGATGCAGGAGATCAGGCCGGGATGATCCTGAAAGAAGAAGGGGTTACCTCCAAAAGACTTAAAGAGGCTATCGTTCAATTGCGTAAAGGCGAAGCAGTGAAAAGTCAATCGGCTGAAGACAGTTACAATGCCCTGAACCGTTATTCACGCAATCTGAATGACCTGGCCATCAGGGGAAAGCTCGATCCGGTGATCGGACGCGATGAAGAGATCAGAAGGGTGCTGCAAATCCTCTCAAGACGCACCAAGAATAACCCCATTCTGATTGGCGAACCTGGAGTTGGAAAAACTGCCATCGCCGAAGGCCTTGCACATCGCATAATCAGTGGCGATGTTCCTGAAAACCTGAAATCAAAGAAAATATTTTCTCTCGATATGGGTGCACTTATTGCTGGTGCCAAATACAAAGGAGAATTTGAAGAACGACTGAAAAGCGTGGTGAAAGAGGTAATTGCCTCGGACGGAGAGGTGGTTCTGTTTATTGATGAAATTCATACCCTGGTAGGCGCCGGAGCAAGTGAAGGAGCCATGGATGCAGCGAATATTCTTAAACCTGCCCTGGCCCGCGGCGAACTTCGTGCAATCGGTGCAACGACACTGAAAGAGTATCAAAAATATTTTGAGAAAGATAAAGCACTCGAGCGTCGCTTCCAAATCGTAATTATTGATGAGCCGCAAACATCCGATGCGATTTCAATCCTGCGTGGCTTGAAAGAGCGTTACGAAACACATCACCAGGTGCGTATTAAAGATGAGGCCATTATTGCGGCCGTTGAACTTTCGCAACGATACATCAACGACCGTTTCCTTCCTGACAAAGCCATTGATTTGATTGATGAGGCAGCTGCCAAATTGCGCCTCGAAATCAACTCTGTTCCCGAAGCACTCGACGAAATTGAACGGCGCATACGCCAGCTTGAAATTGAACGTGAAGCCATTAAACGCGAAAACGATACCCTGAAACTCGAACCATTAAACCGTGATTTAGCCAATCTGAGTGAGGAGCGCGACCGATTGAAAGCCAAATGGCAAGCCGAAAAAAACATTGTTGAATCCATACAGCAACAAAAAAAGAATATCGAGCAATTCAAATTTGAAGCCGAACAGGCAGAGCGCGAAGGAAATTACGGCAAGGTAGCAGAACTCCGATATGCCAAAATCAAGGAGGCTGAAAATATACTCGAACAACGGAAAGCAAAACTCACAACAATTCAAGACGGTGATGCCCTTGTGAATGAAGAGATTGGTGCGGAAGAAATTGCTGAAATTGTAAGTCGTTGGACAGGTATTCCTGTGAACCGGATGCTTCAGAGCGAACGCGAAAAACTGCTGCATCTCGAAGATGAGCTGCACCTTCGGGTCATAGGACAGGATGAGGCGATTAATGCCCTGGCCGATGCCATCCGGCGCAGCAGAGCAGGGTTGCAGGATGCAAAGCGCCCCATTGGCTCATTCATTTTTTTAGGAACCACCGGTGTCGGAAAAACTGAATTGGCCAAAGCACTTGCTGAATTCCTGTTCAACGATGAAAATGCAATGGTGCGCATAGATATGTCAGAGTATCAGGAAAGGCACACGGTATCGCGACTAATTGGCGCCCCTCCCGGATATGTTGGCTATGACGAAGGTGGCCTATTGACCGAGAAAGTCAGAAGAAAGCCATATTCAGTCGTGCTGCTCGACGAAATAGAAAAAGCACACCCCGATGTTTTTAACATCCTGCTGCAAGTGCTTGATGATGGACGACTTACGGATAACAAAGGCCGGACCGCCGATTTCAGGAACACCATTGTTATTATGACCTCTAACCTCGGGTCGCACCTGATTCAGGAACGACTTGAAGGCCTAAATGAGAAGAATGCTGAACATCTACTCAATCAGACCCGTAGCGAAGTTTTTGAATTGTTGAAACGTAGCATTCGCCCGGAATTCTTAAACCGTGTTGACGAAATAATTATGTTCAAACCGCTTACCCTGCCCGAGATAAAGTCAATTGTCAGGCTCCAACTTGAACAAGTGATTCAAGCACTGGGTAATATTGGAGTTGAATTGAGTTATACTCAAGGTGTGACTGATTTGATAGCCAAGCTGGGATTTGATCCGCAATATGGTGCACGTCCCCTTAAGCGAGTGATTCAACGGGAGATACTGAACCAACTCTCGAAAAAGATCCTGGCTGGTCAGGTTCTGAGAAATCAACGCATCGAAATAGATGTGGCTGCCGAGCAAATTGTGTTCAAAAATTAGCCTACACTAGTCTTTTTCATCCATCAGCATCTGCCGCGATTGATCCAATGCAGCCTTCTCCGGTGCAGAAAGCGAGGGATATTTGAGACCAAGCACTTCAAGCCGGTTTACAATGATGTTACTCACTGCATATCGCATGAACCACTTATTGTCGGCAGGAATCACAAACCAGGGTGCATGGTCGGTCGAGGTATGGGTGAGCATATCAGAATAAGCCTTCATGTAATCCTTCCAAAAACCCCTTTCTTTCACATCGTTGGCCGAAAATTTCCAGTTTCGGGCCGGATCATCAATTCGCTGAAGAAAGCGTTTCTTTTGCTCTTTTTTCGATACATTCAGAAAAAACTTCAGGATGATGGTTCCATTTTCCGAGAGGTGTTTTTCCATGTGGTTTATCTGCTCATAGCGGCGTAGCCAAAAGTCATCAGTAATATCCTCAACTGCCCTGATACCGGGCAATTGCTGACGCAGTAGAAACTCAGGATGTACTTTCACTACCAGCACTTCTTCATAATGAGAACGATTAAATATCCCTATGTTGCCTCGCTCAGGCAGGCATTGATAAACGCGCCACAGATAGTCGTGGTCAAGTTCAGTAGCCGACGGTACCTTGAAGCTATACACCTGTGTCCCTTGTGGGTTTACACCAGACATCACATGCTTGATGGTGCCATCTTTGCCGGCGGCATCCATCGCCTGAAAAATCAGCAGCACGCTATAGCGGTTGTCTGCATAGAGCATGTCCTGCATTTTAATAAGTGCCTCAAGGTTTTTTTCCAATTCTTCCAAGGCGCTCTCTTTTGATTTTAGATCAGCAGTATAATCTGTGCGAAAATCCGAAACCTGATGCTTTCTGCCAGGTTTTACCCAAATATTTGAATCATGAAGGAAATTATGCATAACAAATTGTTTATATTAGGGGGTTATTTATTTTGATTTTGAGGCGATTAATATTTTCGCAAATGCCCCATGGGTTGTTCTTATAAAATAGATACCCCTGCTGAGTGTCGAAAGGTCTGCTTCGTTGGCAGACTCAAAGACCAAGATTACTTTGCCATAAAGGTCAAGAATTTCAAAGCTAAGGTTTTCCCTGAAATAAATTTTGCCATCAACGCAAGGGTTCGGCCAGAAATAGATTGTTTTCTGACGGCCGATCATTTCGCCTACACCAATAACATTATTGCTACTTCCGGGTGTGGGAGAGGTAAAGAATGTCCAGGAGGATGCTGCATCAGAGGATCGTCCTTCTGAAACATTTGTGATTTGTGGACCAAATGTATAACTATCTATCAAAGCATACCCGGATACGGCATTATTAAACAATCCAATCTTTTCGCCTTCTTTGTCTAATTTATAGTTGGTATGCAAGGGCCCTTGAGTTGGCTGCCCATCTGCCCAAACAAGTAGAAAGCCACCAGCCGGTATCGTGATGTTAGGGAAAGCCCATTTGGTCGGGCTGTTCGAATTATCGCTCAAAAACTTGTCGCCCAACCAGATTGGTTGATTGCTGGCATTAAATATCTCAATCCAGTCGTCAAACTCTCCAAATTCATCTGCAATAATATTACCATTGCTTGCCATAAATTCGTTGATAAATAAACCCAAACCGGAAGGATGAACCACCTGCCATAATATTGGTTCGCAGGGTTTGAATGCCATGTTGCTATTCGAATCGTTGGCCCTGATTCTGAATTCGAACTGGGTATTTGCTTGTAATCCATTCAGAACAAATCCATAGGTTTTGTCTCCCGCTGCCCCATCGCTGGTGGCTCCGTTGTCGAGCATGGGTTCTGCAATCCATGCGCCTCCGTTTATACGGTATTCAATCATGACCACCGGGGCAATGTCTTCGTCTTCCACATAGGCATTCACAACCATAGATTGCCCAGGCCTGGGGCTGTTGTGCTTTATATATTTGATCATTGGGGCAGCATTGATTGAAAGTGCCTGAGATAATGCTGAACTGTTTCGGGCCGAGACATAAGGGAGAAGGCCGGTTTTGACATGTAAGCCCAAGGCTTGTGTGTAGGAATTGTTGAATGAAGTGATATTATAGCCATAATCTTTCGGATAGTAGGGATCGGTGGCTACATAAGGGGTAATCATGTTTTTTATCCTGTAAACAGAGTCAGCAAACGCCTGGGGAGCCAGTACTCTATTGATGGCTTGTTTGATGTAATAGGTGTATTGTGCTTTGTATTCAGGCACTTGCATTAAACGGTTAAAAAGCGGACGCTGCTCTCCGGCAGAAGTGTTTGACCATGTATAGACATTACGGTTTGACCAGCTGATATTGAACCAATCAATTCCAAATGTATTGTCAACATCATATGGAATATATTCGAACTGACCGGTGGTGGTGTTGTAGTAGAGATAAAAATTGTTTTTGTTATAAACATAGCCATCCCAGTTGGCAGTGAGAACATCAATGGCTGCTACCTTAAGATAGTCCTGAACATTAAATATCTTTTCGAGTTCGCACGGCAAAAGACTGATTGGGGTATTGTTCAGAACGGTGATGAACTTTGCAAGAAGGGCATAGTCGTCGTTTTCCTGAATATGTAATTCATAAACCCGACGGCCGGCCGACATGAATTTATATAAATTAGGGCTTGTACCTAAAAATGCAAGGTCGGCCGGATAAAGGCATTTATAGAGGTCGCCATCGTTGTTGCCAAATCGTGATTTAGCAAAATTCTCATCAATGTGCTCTACGTTGATATATAGCCCATAATAATTGTTGTTAATAAAAACTCTAACATGGTTTGACCTGGGAACGGGCATGCGATTCTGATTGAAAATATCCCACACCAGCCTGGCTCGGATCACCGAAGGGTCGTTATGCTCACCATTCAGGTTCAGTTTTTCAAGGCCATAATACTTGCGCCCTGTAATAAAAGTGTTAAACGAAACTTTAAATGATTTCTTCTGTGATGTGCGCGATGTATTTCCCCTGAGCCTGAATCCGATATCTCTGATAGTATCATGGATTGTCCCGTTGCTAAAAACAAAAACTGCCCTAAACTCGCGGTCACTCGTAACATTGGCGTAAATCCATGCCAGGCTGTCGGGGTGGATGATAATGTCAATGCGGGGAACCACACCAGAAACATATACTTGCCCCGGAGCAGGAAAAAAAGGCTGTGGCTTTAGCGGGGAGGTAAGAAAAATAAAAAGACCCAAAAGAAGTAGCGTGTGTGCTTTCATTAGCCTTAAATTGCTGACCTGCCGTTTTATCCCAGGCAAGCGCAAAGATATGAAATTTGAATGCGGCAGCCTGTTACCTGGCATTCAAAATGAACAGGTTCAGCATCAGTTGCTCGTTTCTGCAGATATGTTGAAAGATCACTGCCTGGCTTTGCGGAGCAGCTCTTTTGCAAACTGCCGCTCAGCCTGGAGGAAAAGCAACATTTTTCGAGCTGGTAAAATACGCCTGGCATCCTTGAGAAACTGTATTCGGAGTTGCATGGCTTGCTCCCGGTTATTAATAAATGCATTGAACAGGCGCTCGGCATCTGCATCAGAAATGGCATCCAATTGCCTTAAATCATCAAGATTGAGTTCTTTATTTCTATTCAAGCGCATGAGGGCTTCCTGATGCTCATTGTAAATTGGCCAAAAGGCAGCAGCCTCCGACCGCGTAAAATTTGCCTTACGTGTAATAAAGGCTGTTTTCATTGACTCAATCTTTTCTCGGCGCGGGCCAAATAACAAATCGTCCTCCTGTGCAAAAACACCCGATGGCTTGGTTGTCATTATACCTACCAGCATTGCCACAACAAAGAGGCTATAAATTGTGCGTTTCATATTTTAAAGATTTAGAAATATTTGATCAGATCCATTGTCGAAAAGGTACTCAATTACTTCGTTTTTGGTGAAGAACCCTTCCGAATTTCCGGTTTTATTTCCTGCATATCCTGTATTCAACGCCCAAAGATCTTGGCCAAGCGATTCATAACCGTCTTGTTCCCAATCAATTTCGTTGATCCATTCTTCAAAAGTACTCGATATGTCGGAATAGGCGGCCAGGGCGTTGATTGTCATTACAGGGAGTCTGTTTTCTGGTTTGACCAGCAGAACAGCAACGAGCAATCCTATTCCGGCAAAGATTGCAGCAGCAGCAACCCATTGCATAAACTTGCGTTGAACAAGTGGTTTTGTGGCCTGCTCTGGTTTGTTAATCCGATGCATGATCTGATCGGGCAATTTTTCGAAGTAGCCATCAGGTGCACCGTGTTTGAGTTCACGCAAGTGTTCCAATTCCGGAATTTGTTTTTTTTCTTGCATAGATTTATTGTGCAGAATTTTCTAAATGGTTTTTAATTTTAATAAAAGCCTGGTGGTAGGTGGCTTTGATTGTTCCTTCAGATTTGTTGAGTATTTGAGCAATTTCATGATAAGGAATCTCCTCAAAGTACCGCATGCTAAAAATGATTTTTTGTTTCGTTCCAAGTGCGTTCATCGCTTGATTCAGTTTTTTTTCAATTTCGCCGGCACCCGGGGTTGTCATTTGAACAGGCATTTTGTTTTCATCAAATTTCCTGACATCAATAGAAAACAATGAGCGCATTTTGTTTTTTCGGATATTGATAAGGGCTTCGTTGGTAGCAATAGTTATCAGCCAATTATAGAGCGGTGCTTCGTGGCGGTAAGTTCCTATCTTCGACCAGGCTTTAATGAATGTCTCTTGTAACGCATCATCCGTGTCTTCATGATTTCCGGTTATTCGGCGAATATGGGCATAAAGCCTGTGTTGATATTTTTCAACCAATTGCCTAAACCCATATTCGCGTGTTTCGGGGCTGGCTATTTTTTTCAACAATTCCTCTTCAAGGAACTTTTCAATCACAAGACACTTTTCCGGTTAGGGTAGTTCAATTGTACGTGTAACACCATTCACGGTAACAGTTGCAATATTGTCGCAGGTTCCGTTTCCGTAGTCGAGTATTCTTTTTGGACGGTTTGCCGGGGTCATTTCTACCGTTCCGCTAACAAACCAACGGCATGACAATTCTTTGCGTAAATCATTGGTAATCTCGACAGTAAAAACCCTTCCATCGGGTCTGGTGGTTGATGAGGAGCCCCTGATCAGGAAAACATCGTCAATATGCCTGCGCGGGGTCAACATTCCGGCAATCCATTCCCTCTGGCGATTAGCGCTAAAAGTAATCACAGCTCCGTTGGTTTTGGTGATGGTTCCGGAATCAACCATTGTCCACCACATATTGTTGCTTGAGTTTAGGCCTTTGTTTGTGACTACCTTAGTGCCTTGCACATGGTTATCGTTAACAAAATAGTTGTTAAAGGTGTGTGTTATTACGGTTCCCGGCTGAATGTAGCGACCGGTATAAGTAATGATTATTTGCCCACGGCGTAACCTGCCATCGCGGCAGAGGCAGTTTACTGTGCCATAGTCAACGATTATACGCCTGGGATTACTGAGAGAGTCATGCGTAATGGTAACGCAATTGCCGAGCATGGGGGTGCTTTCTGCTGAGATAACCACAGGGTTTATGGCAGAGGTCACGTCAACCGATTGCTCGGAAATATCTTTTAAATCGTCGAAAAATCGTTCGGCAAGCGCATAATCTTGTGTGTCGTTTGTCAGGATTGTTTCTTCGTTTTCTTTTTGGCAAGAAACATAGGCCAATGTTGTAATGACCGCAAGGATGCCAACCAGTGTTTTGAACATTGTTTTCATAGGTATTGTTTTTTGGTTACAAAGGTAGGATGCAGGAAAAGGCTAAAAGTTTATTTGATTCACTAATTATTTTTGGATCGCTCTGAAAATCTGGAAGAGTAAAGATGGTTTTTGCTTAAGAAGTTGATTGCTTTCAATTGTGTGGGGGTGATTACGCAGCATTAAAAATAGATGGGATGAAATAATGTTTTACCTGTGGTATTAAATTCAATGGCCGGAAAAGGAATTTTAAACATATTCAGAGATTGGAATATAGTTCGTAGCGCTTTGCTTCGGGTGCGAATTCTAGAAAAATCCACGTCCAGCGAGAACAAAAACTGGCGATAGCGTTGAAAATACGGAAGAGGTTTTCCTTCATGAAAAGTTGCATTTTCATATTCGCCCAACATTCCTTCACCGCTATACCCGATGGCCAGGTTCAGCCACGATGGCACAAAAGATAACCCGGAAACTTTCCTGATATTGCCCGAAAACCAATAGGTGTGTGCATTGTAATCAAGAAAGAAACGTTCGGTGTGAGTTTCTCCCAGTTTATCATAATGAGTCGGATATATGCTGGGTGAATAGGAAAACTTCATCAGCACAACCTGCTCCTCGAGAAACCCCTGTTGCAACATGAAAAATACACTGCCAAAGGTGTTGGCAACGAAGTCATAAGCAGAAAATCCCTGCCCGTCATACACTCCATCAAATATCTCTATAGGGGCTTGCAGCATGATGCCAAGAGGCCCACCATAAATCAGCGCTTTCTTTTTGTTGACCCCAGCCCAACGCAATGCCTGGTATCCAAGCCGGCTTTCGTGATAGGCCGAATACGCATGTCCGAATTTATCCATTTGCAAATGCCCTTTTATGTCGTTGTCGAAATGGAAAGGCATACGCGCACGGTCTTTATACCAGATATTACCTAAAAAATACAACCCACCCGCTAAAAGTGCAGTTTCAGTGGCTATCACAGTGTAAATACGTTTATTTATAACGCTATCAGGATATCCTGAAAACATATGGGATTGGCCTTTAACCTGAAATACAAGAATAATGAGTGTCCAAGATAAAATAATCCTTTTGGGCATGGTGGATAAATTTTCTTGCTGAAACTGCTATTCCGGCTGTCTAAGAAAAATTTTGGAAATAAACATTTTCTGCCTCGTTAAGTTTGTTCTGATGCCATGTTTTCACGAAAATGACATTGAATAACACGCTGCTATTTAGTTTCGATGTACTCAAACCTGGTTCCTGTTTCCTCCACAATCTTCCTTAGCCACCATTCCGGATAGCCCGGATGACGGGGCGGCATGGGGTACCCGTGAGGATTACGGAGAAATTTTCCGTCTTTTTCCTGCTTTTCGTTACCGTCCATATATTTTACCAATAGGAAATTAAAAAGTTCTTTCCAACGCTTTACTACCATGTTGCCTGCATCTACCGAATAGTCAGTCAGAAAACTGCGCGACAACACAGGGTTCAGTTCGTGCAATACCAACGCTGCCTTGTCAATGGCGGGTGTAGATGCGATGAACCGGTTTTCGAGCTCCTGTTGAAGTTTCTTTATATCCCGAATCATTAGGTCGTATCGTAGGTATGCGAAGTTCGACACACGGTTAAAAGCCCAAAAGGCTGATGTCTCTGAATAAGTAAGCATATCGCCGTTGCCTTCGGCAAAAGTTTCGGGAACACGGGTCATTCCGCAATACATGGGGATATAAACTGTTGTGTTGGCGTCATCAACTCCGAACCAAAAAATGCCACCTATCGGATCGGGCAGCCATGATCTTGATTGAGCCACATAAGAAAAACCTGTTTGCTGGGTCGCATTTGAGCGTTCGTGAAAATAAGTCTTGCCGTCCACTTTCCAGTTAAGAGGGCGCCAGCGATAAGGCAAGTGGTGAGGCCCGGCACCGATGTCATTGTGCAGGTCCATTACGGTTCCGTTATGGTGATCCCGCATAAACTGCTGAAGGTCTTTTTCACTCAATTTGCGATTGGGTTTTATATACAGAGGCATTCGGTTTGAAGGGTTTTTCCCCAGTGCATAATCAAGATGCTGTTGCATTCCTTCATTTACATCCTTGAAAAAAGACCATACCCTTGCTTCACAAAAACGCATCGCACCAAAATCAATGGGTGCATACACATCGCTGAAACTGAATTCCTCGTTTTTCCCTTTAAAAAATCCTTTGCTGCGCGCAAATTCGATGGCGTCATGGGCATACACAACTTCGACCGATGGATTAAATATTTTATCGAGTTCTTTACTGCTGAGTGATTTTTTCCCGTCTGATAAAGGAAAGGTTGTGATTCGTGCATGGTTTGCATGGGCACTCACATAACCATCGGGTATGCGTATGGCAACCCACACTGCTCCTTTATTTCGGTTGAGCAATTTACCACTCGTGTCTTTATACAAATCCATTCCCTTGCCAATGATTTCCATGATCCAGGCTTCGTTTTTATCGGAAATGGAAAAGGTTTCGCCGCTGCTATAATAGCCATATTCATCTACCAGCCGGGCAATCCAAACGATGGCTTCGCGGGCTGTTTTGCTGCGTTGCATCGAAAGAAACATCAGGCTGCCATAATCAACCATACCTGTTGTATCTATCAATTCACTGCGGCCACCAAAAGTGGTTTCGCCAATGGCAACCTGGTGCTCGTTCATAAAACCAATGGTGGTATATGTTTCGGCTATCTGCGGCACTTCACCCAGAAATTTGGCTGTGCCCCGATCGTAGAGCTTTACAGTGGCACCGGCACTGTGTTTGCCTCCCTGTCTGAAATACAGTTCACCATAGCGTATGTGAGAATCTGCGGCGTATGTAATCATAACGGAACCGTCAATGGATGCACCTTTGGTGACAATAATATTGGTGCAAGGAAAACTTGCGGATGAAAGCGCCGCAAATACAAGGAGTAGAAATGTTTTTTTGTAATTCATAAGAATAGTTTAATTGGAATTTATCGTTGAATCAATGCATAAACGGCAAATGAAGCAAGCCAGTGTTCACCTGAATAGTCACCACTGGCAATATTCGGAAGCGAAGCCCTCATGTGCCTGTCGGCAGCAGTAAAAAGCGTGGCTTTGTGTTTAGGAACCAAGTGTGCGAGCCGATACAGACACCATGCCCGGTTGAAATTCAGCCCATCGAGATGAACCAGTTTGCCATCGGTTCGGTCGCTGACAATTCCAGGGTTGAGCAGCAATTTATGATTTCCTGCCAGGATACCCGGTAGAAAATTTTTTAGCCAGGCTTGAAAATCTTTGGCTGGCAGAATGCGACCCATCAGGTCGGCCTCCATCAGGCAGGGCGAAAAGAAATCATAGCCCCCGGGTTCCCATTCAGCAGGGCAATTTTTATCGTGTAAATAATAATCCCTGACTCTTTTTTCAATTAACTGCTTTAGCTCGATTTGTCCCTTAGTGTTTGCATAATCCCATGCGAATGCCAGCCCGAATGCCGTGTTGGTATGTTCGCCAACCCGGATCGGGTAATTGAGTTTTGGCAGGAATTCGAGATAGCGTTTTACGAGCAAATCGCTGAGTGGTTTGAGTGCCGCGCTCCACTGCTTCGCCTGGGGGTCGCTCCAGGTATACAGCTCTTCCGATAGTTTCAGCAGCCATGCCCAACCATACATGCGTTCGAATGAGGTATTGTTGCTGTCGAGAAAGAATTTGACTTCGGTCTGTATGTTTTCTGGTGTGAGATGGCTTGCAATTACCTGTCGGATTTCTTTCTCTTCAGTCAAACCAGGAAAATCTTTCATCAGCCTCACCAGCATCCAATGTCCATGCACGGCAGAATGCCAGTCGAAGCATCCATAAAAGGCAGGCCTGATTTCACGTGGTGGTTTGAGATCGGCATCGCTGCCAAAAACCTGGCCAGGTTTATTTGGGTATTCCTGTTTGATGCATTTTAGGGCGAGTTTTGCAAAATGCGAAGCCAGCGGAGGATCAAGCCTGATTTGACTTTCAGCAGGTTGTGAAACCAGTACAGGCAAAAAACCAAAGAAAAGTATTAAGATTGTTATCTTTCTCATCTTAAATGTTTTATGACTTATGAAGCAGCTTTGATGTACATATTTTTGCCAAAGATAAGACTTGGTCCTGAAATGGGGGACATCTGGATTTGAAGTTGGTTGGAATAAACCGCTAAAGTCTATTCCACAATCTTTCGGCTTGCTCCCTGGTGTATTGTAAGGCACTTGGCTCATCTATGGTTTGCAGGTGCCTGTTTCTTACTATTAACCGTCCGTTGCTTATGACATGCTCAATATGATTTGATCCCAGTCCGAAAATGAAATGCCCCGGGAAATTATCCTGACAGAATGGGGTAGGGGAGTCGTAATCAAACACCACAAGATTATTGTCCCCGTCACCTTTAAAATCATTGAATTTTAGATAGTTGTGCACGTTTCTGAACCGTTGATATGCAGCCAGGTAGTTGATATTGTCAAATTTCTGACCTGCAAAAAAGGCAGCTTTCGCACTTTGCAACATATTGCTGTGCATGCCATCGGTGCCAAGCATAATGCGCGATGGATCCAATCCATTGCCATTAAAATAGCCTACCTTGTTTTTTAGGTTGCTTTCCATGTTCTGAACCAGGTAGGCTTTACTGTTTTTGAGAATTTTCCTCTCAACATCATCAAGATGCAAACCATGTATGAGTAGTGTTTTTGATGAGTTCAAAAATCCGTAATTGTTTAATCTTTGAATTACCCGTTGATGATAATTCTGAAGGCAGTGATCCTGATCGTAAAGATCTTCGGCCACATGAATGTGCACCCCGGCTTGATATTTCTCAGCCAGCAGTGCCGCCTTTTTCATGGTTTTGTCGCCCACGGTGAAAGAAGCGTGCAGCCCGATCAAACCCTGCGCCTTTTGCATATGAGATTCGTTTTCAAGCAAACCCAAATCTGCTTTTTCGAACCCATCGCGGTCGGTCACCTCGTAGCAAAGCAGGTGACTGACTCCAGCTTTTTCAAATGCCTTGGCTATGACCTCCAACGAACCTTCGATGCAATTTGGCGAGGCGTGGTGATCAATGGCAAAGGTGGCGCCAGATTTGGCACAAGCCATAGCGGTAGCAAGGGCACTGGCTTCTATACTTTCGCGATCGAGAGCTTTGTCGAGATTCCACCAGATATACTGCAGAATTTCGCGGAAGTTCTCGGGTTTTCGCTTTGGCGCAGGCATGCCGCGTGCCAAAGCCGAATAAACGTGGTGATGGCCAACTGCGAATGATTTTGTAACATATTTACCACTGCAGTCAATAATTTGACCCGCATTTATTTTGGGTATTTTGTCAAAATCACCGAAAAGTTTGATGCTGTTATCTGCTCCTTCTTCAACGAGGATGTGTGTGTTTTGAAATTCGAGTGTTTCCCAATGGATGAATGTGCAATTTATTAGAATTATTGGCATTGTAAGGTTATAAAGCGTTGTTCATTACAAAAAGGATTAATTGCCTGATAGGCAATAGTATATGTTAGTAATTTGGAAATAACATTTTCGGATAACATGATATAATGCCAATATTTATCGTATCTTAGATGAATTTCCAATAGTTTTGACTTCAATATCCATGAATACCTAGGCTGAGGTAAAAATAGTATTTTAATCGCAACAACATCATCAATTTTTA
>JBBIIP010000039.1:0-18860 GCA_037446395.1 Lentimicrobiaceae bacterium | reverse complement strand
ACACCTTGGCGAGTAATGCAGTGTTCCTGGCATTGTCCGCAGAAAATGCATTTCCCGTAATCGCGTACTATTTTACGGGTGTGGGTTTTCTTGTTGTCATCGAAAGTTATTGCTCCTGGAGGACACACATTGGCACAGGTTTGACAACCCACACAATGTTCCTCGTTAACAACCGGTTTTCCCCTGAAATTTTCAAATGGTATATGGGCTTCATAAGGAAAACGTGTGGTATAAGCCGGAGTAAAAAGTGATACCACGGCTTCTCTCAACTCCCTAAGCTTTGGGTATCTCATGGTTCAAATTTTTTTACAGGTTCATTGTCTTCTTCAACATCGGGCCCGTATTCATCTCTAACACTTTTGCTCCACAATTTAATTCCATATTTGTAAGAACCTCGAACCAGGGAATGTGCGGCCACGGTGGATGCAAGGAAAAGGAGAGGTATAGATATCAATGCCTTAATTCCCATGTCAGAAAATCCATACGTTACCAGCAAAGCTGCCAATATGCACCATGTTCCCAGTGTAACGCACTTGGTTGCTGATTGCAAACGGTTGTATACATCAGGAAACCGAATCAACCCAAGACAACCAAACAGGTTGAAAAAGAGGCCGATAATTATCAGTGCGATGCTAATTGCTTCATTCATTGAGTTTGTTCCTCCCTAAATATTTAGCCAATGTCAAGGTGCCTATAAAACTTAGTATGATCCATGCAATACCAATGTCGAGTATATAGCTCATCCCTGTTTTATAAGCAATAATGGCTGTGATTCCTACTACCAGGATTCCTAAAATATCAATGCCTACAAGACGGTCGGCAATGGTTGGCCCCCTGACAACCCTGTAGAAACAAATAAAACACATTGCAATGAGAGCATACAGGAATATTTCGATCAATGGGCTCATTCAAAAATCCTCCTAATATAATGTTCAAATTTTCCACAAATACGGTTTGAATATTCTTCGGGCTTTTGTTTGGTAATATTAATCCAATGAATGTAGATATAGTCATCAATAATATCTACTGTTATAGTTCCTGGGGTCATGGTGATGGAGTTAGCTAACATGCTGCGCGCCATTTCGGACTGAATGTTTAGCTTTACCTTAACAATTCCAGGGTGAATCGGTAAGTCGGGATGCAGTACACGGTATGCCACATCGAAATTGGCTTTTACACATTCCCACAGGAAAACAAAAATATATAGCACACCCCAGAAATAGCGTTTGGGTTGGATAAGCTTTCTCATCGTCAGGAAATCAGCATTAAAAATCAATGATGCTATTAATGCAGCGGCAGCACCGGCACATAAATTTACGATTTTGAGGTTGAATGTGATCAACAACCAAAACAGAAACAGCAATATAAACATGGTGAACTTTTTCATCTCAATATCCTAATATTGGTAACGAATAATTTCCGGCATTCAGCAGGCTTTCAACCGCTGGTGTCAACACAATCTCTCTTATGCCCGGAAAAGCTAACAGGCTAAGCAACAGGCATAGCAAGGAAAGAGCAATCATTGAAAATAGCATTGAGAACGGTACTTCTTTTATTCTTCTGGCAGCCATTTTAATGGAAGACCCATAGAAAGCATACTTCTGCACCTTCATAAATGAAGCCAGTGTAATTATACTTACAATCACAGCGAGCAACGCAAGCAGATAATGGCCGGCAAGAACCGCTGCAACGATTATTATCAGTTTGCTGAAAAACCCATTGAAGGGAGGAATTCCTGATATAGCCATTGACGCACTGAGTGAGGTGGCTGATGTAATAGGCATGGTTTCGGATAACCCACCCATTTCCTGCAATTTTCTCGTGCCGGTTCGAAATTCAACTGCGCCTGCATTTAAGAAAAGAAGTCCTTTGAAAACGGCATGGTTCACCATGTGAAATAATCCTCCCGTAATGGCTAGCACGGCAATTTTACGATCGCCTCCCTGAACGATGATGAGCATGCTTAATCCAAAGCCAAGCACTACATATCCCATCTGGCTGATACTGTGATAGGCAAGCAGGCGTTTGAAATCCCACTGCCCGATAGCAAGAAATACTCCAATAATCATTGAAAGTGTTCCAAGAGCAATGACGAGCCAGGCTAATGATTCGGTAGGTGCAAACATATTAAAGAACAGGCGCATAATGGCATAAATCCCTATTGCTTTGATCAAGACTCCCGAAAGCATTGCTGAGATGGGAGCCGGTGCTGATGAATGGGCATCTGGCAACCATGCATGGAAAGGAATCATCGCTGCCTTTAGTCCAAATCCAGCGATAAACAATAATTGTGTGAACCACAGGTAGCTATTATTATTCATCCCTGCCAGTTCTTTTGAAATATCTGCAATGTTGAGGGTTTTGGTTTGCCAATATACCATTGCAATTCCCATTACAATAAGAAGAGAAGCAAGCCCGCCAAGAACCTGATACTTGAACGACGCCTCAAGCTCTTCTTTTTCGATGCCAAATGCAACCAGTGCATATGAAGCGATAACCGATATCTCGAGAAAAACAAACAAGTTGAACAAATCGCCCGAAATAACGACACCATTCATTCCTGCAACCATCAGGCAAAAAAGGGCATAGTAGTACTTCTCTCCTGTAAAATGAGAAATATAGGAAATTGAATAAAAAGCTGCAACAAACCCTATCACTGTTATTATTCCCAGCATCAGTACACTTAGTCCATCAACAACGAAATATATTCCAATGGGTATCCCGTTGATGGGCTCCCACCCCCCGATTTTATAGACATATGGGAAATCTTGCGAAAATGAAAACGCGCCAATGCTCAGAATAGCCAGGATAAGCATTATTAATGAGGTGAAATATCTGTCGAAACCTTTGATGCGGCTTGAAAGCAACGGGATTAGGAATGCTGAAGCCAACGGGAGTATCACAAATAGTGGAATCAATGCTTTCATTGGCCTACCCTTTTAATGTATTTATGTCTCTGATATCGAATGTGTTGTGCTTGCGATATAGTCGAATGGCTATGGCCATAAGCATAGCCGTAGTGGCCAACCCGATAACAATTACTGTGAGAACCATCGCTTGGGGAAGTGGATCAACAAAAGTGGCCCGCTCGGCACCTTTGGAAATGATGGGAGCAACACCATCATTCACATATCCAATAAGCACAAAAAAGAGATTGAGGCTGTATTCCATGATACACATACCCAGAATGATCTTGATAATGTTTCGGCGGGTGATGACTCCGTATAATCCAACAAGTAATAACAAAAAGCATAAAATAAAGAGTGTCATTTATCCTCCTCCTTTAAAATTACAAATGCCAGGAAAATGGTGAATAAGGCTGCTGCCACTTCGATTCCGATAAAAATATTATATAGTGGAATCACACCTGCACTCAGCAATTCACCTACTGTTCCCAAGGGAAAATAGTTTCTGAAAAAGACAGAAGGAATCAACAGCAAGCCTGCCATTGCAAATGCCAGAAAAAGAAAAATTGCAAAACTTTCGAGCCTTGAAGATTCTTCTTTTTTTATTCGCAGATGTATGACATGGTCGCCATTGGCGAGCACCAACAATATAAATGCACCGGCGATGATTGTGCCTCCTGCAAATCCTCCTCCTGGGGTAAGGTGCCCGTGGATGACGATATAGATGCCGAAGAGAACAATCACCCCACACAGAAGCTGAGATACATTTTTAACGATAAAGGTCATTCCTTTCATAGTCTTTTGCCTTTAATGCGTAATATGGTAAGAATACCTAAGACAGCAGTGAGTAATATTGTAGCCTCACCCAGTGTATCATAACCCCGAAAGTCGAATAAAATGCCCGTAACCAGGTTAGCGCTACCGGTCAGCTCTGCACCCTGTTCAATGTATGCGGTTGCCATGCGTGTTGAGTGAACTCCGAAAGGTTCCAGGCCTGGAATGGCTTTGACAAAATAGTAAAGAAGTCCCATGCTTAGGATGCCCGCAGCCAGAAGATAGAGGGCTGACCGAAGATTTATATATTGAACCCCCGCAACTTTAACCGTTGTTTTTTCCTGCAAGTCTTCCTTGCTGCTGTTGCGAATCACTGCAATCATGATGATAAGGGTGATAATCTCAACCACCAATTGCACGATAGCGAGATCTGGGGCTTTAAGGAAAAGAAAGATTATCACCAGCCCAAACCCAACAATGCCATAGGAAACAATTGCTGAGAGCAAATCTTTCGCATGCAGTGTGTAAATAGAACCGGCGATCATCAATATGAGCAAAACTGCAATGATGGCTTCCATTACTCTTTCAATTTAAATAAAAATGATCATCAAAATGAGTAACCCTGCAAGAATCCAAATGGCGTAAACCGGGAGGATACCAGAGTGGGCTGCGCTAAGGCTTTTGCTGAATCCCAGCACAACATGCTTAGATATATCGTAGATGTCGAACCATTTTTTTTCGGCTTTTCGATATATGGCCGCGAAAAATCCTGCCTGGCTTATGGTTTTATAATATTCGAGAGCCGAAAAACCAGTGTCAGAAATCTGTTTTTCGCCAAGTATAAAATTGTCTTCAACACGAATCTTTCGAATATTCCCTGCAAAATAAATTAGCACTCCTGCTATAATAGAAATCAATATCAGGAGCGATACTGTAGAAGACTCCCATATGCCTGTATATTCAAAATTACCGGTTATGGGCATAATCAGCCTGGGGATCACCCATGAGGTAGCAAGCACTCCAAATACAATACATAACAAAGCGATGATCATCGGAGGCAGCCAAAGTAGTGGCGAAGTTTTGCGTAGACTTTGATATGTTTCTTTTATACGGCCCCAAAAAATACCACTGATGAATTTTATAAAACTAGCCAGGGTGAGCGCAGAACCAAAAACTGCAAGCCCCAACCACAATATCCACAGCTGGTTGGCAATGCCTGATTTGGTTCCGAACTCAACAATGCCCTGGTAAATAAGCCATTTGGATGCAAACCCGTTGAATGGCGGGATACCTGATATGGATAGAGCAAAAACCAATGCTGCAAAGAATGTGAGCGGCATGGCCTTGGACAGCCCGCCCAAATCTTCAATTTTTTCTTTCCCTGTCATGCGATCAATACTGCCGGCAGTCATAAACAAACCACTTTTGTAAAGGGCATGGTTGATCATGTGAAATAACCCTCCCGCGATGCCAAGCGGAGTACCTAAGGCTAGCCCTGTAACCATATAGCCAACTTGCGAAACAGCATGATAGCCGAGCAATCGTTTGTAATTATGCTGTATGAGTGCCATCAACACTGCGATGATAATCGTTAGTACACCAATAATAATCATTGCGAGAGTGAGCCATTGATTCAGAGTGAACATGTCGTTGCAGATGCGAGCCAGAAAATATATTCCGAGTAATTTATCGAGCGATGCTGGCAGATACGCTGATGAGCTTGCCGGGGCATGTTGTGCGTAGTCCGGAACCCAGGTATGGAATGGGAAAGCACCAGCTTTCGTAAACGCCCCAATCAAGAGGCATATAAATGCACAAATCTGTAACGCAGTGGCAGTAGGAACATTGATTTCTGAAATCTGAAGTGCATAGTTCATTTTCCATAATAAAGCAATCCCCAATATCATTATCCCGTCGGATGCACCGATAAGGATAAAAGTTTTCTTCGCTGTAGCTGAACTTGCTTCGGTATTGCCTTTTATAAGCATGTAAAGAGTGAATCCAAGCACGCCCCAGAAGAAAATAAACAGCAAGAGGTTGTCCGCAAGAATTGCACCTGATGCACAACCCATTGTGATGAGAAAAAACGGATAATAGTGGCGTGGCATTTTTCTGACAGAAATGTATACAATGGAATAGGCCAGGATAATCAGTGCAAAAAAGGAAGCAAACAATAAAACAAGCTTGCTTAGTCCATCCAGGTGCAAAGAGGCAAAACCCGAAAAGTTGAGTAGCAAATTATGTATAGCCACTCCTGGATTAATAAACTCATGACCAAGACTCAGGCTGACTAACTGGTTATTCATTCTGAACACCATGTAGGCACAATAAAGCGCAAAGGCTGCCACAAGTGTTGAGAAGATGCCCTTGAATTTAATGAATTTTTCGGGCACAAAATAAAGGATGATTCCGGCAAGTATTGGCAATAAAATGATATAATGTAACACGCTCATCTATGTAGGTTTATAATTTGCGTTTCAATTCTTCGGTACGCCTTTGCGAAATCCTGATCAAATCGTTACCATCCATAATTTTCTTTCTGCTGATGGCATCATAAGCATAGGCCATGCGCTCGGTACAACAGTAGCACGGATCAACGGCCGCCAGTGCCAGGGTAGCATCGGAAATATTTTGACCCACGCACGACTTTTTGAAAGTTGCCACATTCACATAGCTTGGCGCCCGAATCTTATGTCTTACCGGTGAATTTGATCCGTCGGATTTCACGAAATGGAAAACTTCTCCACGTGGGGCTTCGGCACGGCCGCAACCCATACCGGCTGGGATATTTTTTACCTTGATGCTGATATCGCCTTCAGGTAACTTTTCAATTGCATTGAGCGATTGTTCAATGATCTTGATGGACTCATAAATTTCGAGGAACCGAACGGCAGCTTTGGCAAAAACATCACCTTCTTCAGCAGTGATCACCTTCCAGTCGAGCATGCCATAGGCGGCGTAGGGGTCATCTTTGCGAATATCATTCGGCAAACCTGAAGCACGGGCAGTGGGGCCTACCGCGCAATAATCTATCACATCTTGCTTGGAAAGAATTCCAATGCCTTTTGTCCGTAAATGAATTACGGGATCATCGAGCACGGCTCCAAAAAGTAGATCGGCTTTTGGCTTAAGGTCATTGAGTAGCTTACGTATTGTTGGAATTTGTTCCGCTTTAATGTCGCGCCTCACTCCACCAATTTTAAACATTGCATAGGAGTTCCTGTTGCCTGTGATGATTTCGAACAAATCAAGCACTGGCTCACGATACTTCCACGCCCACATAAATACTGTATTATAACCTATGAAATGCCCGGCCAACCCAACCCACAACAAGTGGCTGTGCAACCGTTCGAGTTCGCCAATGATGCAACGAATATATTTAGCACGGTCGGGGATAGTTACCTGCGCTAACTCTTCAACTGCATTGGCATAGGCAAACGGGTGAGATGTGGAGCAAATACCACAAATGCGTTCGACCACGAAAAAGATTTGTTCGAATGTTTTTGATTCATTGATCTTCTCAATTCCCCTGTGGTTATAGCCTGTTTCCCATTCAATATCCACTACCGTTTCACCATCGCAATAAAGCTTGAAAAGCTCAGGTTCTTCCTGCAAGGGGTGATAGGGGCCGACCGGTATGATTGTCTTCATTGTGTTATGCCTTGAGTTTTTTATCTTTTGAGTAAGGAAAAGCATTGGGCACCCAGTTTCCCTGCGAGAGTAATGGGGCTAAATTTGGATGATTCAGAAAACGTATTCCAAATAATTCATGCATCTCGCGTTCTATCCAGTCTGCGGCAACAAACAAAGGAACCAATGATTCAATTTCTGGTTTTTGATAGGGCAGGAAAACTTGAAGGTTTAGGACAAGTCCTGACTTGTCGTTACTGAAATGGTAGATGATCTCAAATTTATTGTCAGAAATCATAGCAGAAGCAATGATGAAACGAAGCCCTTGGTCTTTATACAGAAAGGCGGCTATCTTCGTTAGCACTTCTTTTTTGATCTGTATTAGCACGCGGTTCTTGTGTCGGATAAAGACTTTCTCGATATTTGATTTGAATTTAAATCGCAACAGTTCTATCAATTCTTCGTTTTCCATTGTTGAACACTATTTATTATTAAGGAAATTGACAATTCCTGCCAGGATTGCCTCAGGCTTGGGTGGGCAGCCTGGAATATAAACATCCACAGGAATGATTTTATCCACTGGACCGGCAAAGGTGTTGCCTTCTGCAAATATGCCCCCGGTGCAACCACAAGCCCCAATTGCAACAACAACAATCGGTTTTGGCGCCTGCTTATAAATCTCAAGCAACCGATTGCGGCATTTGGTATTTATGCTTCCGTTCACAAGCAGTACATCAGCATGTCGCACACTGCCTACCAGCAGCATCCCGAAGCGTTCTACGTCGTAGCGAGGAGTCAGGCAGTCGAGAATCTCGATATCGCAGTTGTTGCAAGAAGCTCCTCCGAAATGGTAAAGCCACAGCGATTTTTTAAAGCAATGTTCTTTAAATCCCATGTTATTAAGGCTTTAAAGTTCCAAATAATGTAAAACAATGGCTGCGATTACAAATAAATTCATCCATATAAAGAAAAATCGCATGGATTGCTTAATGGTGAGTCGTGGATTGGTATTTCGCACCAGCGTTACCAGCAACACAACCAATAATACTTTCAGAACAGCCCACAGCATTCCCCACCCATCGAGATTAAAACCACCCAGGATCAACAAAACAACCAGAACAGGAAGGACAAGGATGAGGATGTACTTCGAAAGTTTAATAAATGCTAAAGGTGGGCCTGAAAATTCGATGATAAAACCTGAGGCAATTTCTGTTTCTGCTTCGGCTGCATCAAAAGGCACAATTCCCAATTTGGCTTGAATGCACATCATCAGGGCAATAAAAAGTAGCACTCCCGAAACACTTCCGATAAATGCTCCATCTGCTTGCTGTGCTGCAACAATGCTGGCTATATCAAGTTGGTAGCCCGATTTGAGGATGACAGCAGCGAGGATCATAAGAAAGCACAGTTCATACCCTATGATGAGTTTCATTTCCCGGGAGGCACCTACCGATGCCAACAGATTTCCGCTCGAAAGCGCTCCTACGATGTAGCTAAGTGAAGGGATAGCCAGGACATAAAAAATTACGATTATATCTCCTTTGAAGCCGGTACTCACACCAAAAGCAGGCAATAGAATCAATAACCCTGCAACGATGGCTCCGGTTGTGGCAAATATGGGAGATAAAAGAAATGTTACCCTGCTGGCGTTTCGAGGTAGGATGGTTTCCTTAGCCATGAGTTTCACAAAATCATAGAGTGGCTGCAAAAGCGGAGGCCCTTTGCGAAATTGCACCCACGCTGTAACCTTGCGATCAAACCACGACAAAAACCCGCCGGCAATCAGCATGAAAAGGAGGCCTGGGAAGATTAGGTAATATATGAATTGTTGAGTCATATGAGTTCAAATTACAGGTGCAAGGCTCTAAGTCATCCGTTGTATTTGAGTATTTTCCAGGAGTATTCTTTAACCAACACGCGTTCATTCAATTCTAATATATGTTTCTTTTCATCCGGAACAATTTCCGTGAATGCCAATGCTCCTTTGGGGCAAGTGTCAATACACTTTAATGACATGGTTTGGTCATCAAAATCACACAAGTTGCATATTGGTTGACGCACTTCAAAAAAATGATTCATTAAAGTGCCAAACGGACAGGCCATAACACAGGATTTGCAGGCTATGCAAATATTCAAATCCCTTTCAACTATCCCGTCTTCATTCCGATCCAGGGCTTCAGGGGGGCATATTGCAATACAGGGAGCATCCTCGCAACGGCGGCAGGTGAACTGAAAAGAAGCCATTTCAAGAAGGCTCTTCAGCCCAAGATTCACCGGATGTTGATCGTAAAGGCAATCAACCACGCATTCTTGGCACATCCTGCACTTGGTAAGATCTATGATTAGTTTCTTGGTCATGAAACCTCTTTGTTATAATTTTTACCAGATATGAGGTTGGTTTTTGATTTCTTCATAAGTAAATACCGGCCCATCCTTACATACAAAATATTCTCCCATCATACAATGCCCGCATTTGCCCAAGCCACACGACATGTTTTTTTCCATTGAAAGAAATATATCTTTAGGTGCAAATCCCATATCGAGAAGTTTGAATGTTCCATATTTCATCATCACAGGGGGGCCACAAACTACAGCTACAGCATTAGAGATACTTATATTTACTTTGTCGAGTAACACAGTTGCAACTCCCACGGCCTCATTCCAACTCTCATCGGCAACGTCAACCGAGCGGAGGGTTTCAAACTTATCAATGCTGTTGAGGTAGGAAAATAAAGGTTTGTAGATACAGTCGCGGGGAGTTTTGGATCCGTATGCCAGGATCACCCTTTTAATTTTATCCTTATATTCGATAAGGGTATAAAGCAGTGATCGGATTGGGGCCAGGCCACATCCGCCACCCAGTATCAGGACTTCTTTACCAAAAAATTCTTCGATCGGATAACCCCTGCCAAATGGACCACGAACACCCAATACTGCACCGATGGGCAAATCGTGCATGAGGCCGGTAACATATCCAGCTTTCATTATGGTGACTTCAAAACGGTCTTTTACGAAAGGTGAAGATGATGGGGTGAAAGGGGCCTCGCCGATACCGTCAAGAGTTAGTTCTATAAACTCGCCTGTTTTGAATGAAAACTCAGTTTCGGGAACCATGACAAGGGTCTTGATTAGCGGCGATTCTTCGATAACTTTTTCGAGCCGGGCTTTGAGGGGTTTATATATGTTGTTATTAATTAACACCTTTAATTATGTTTACTTACTTTGTGAGTTCAATAAAGATTTCATTTTTGTCAATCTTCCCGATACATGCTTCGATACAGCGCCCGCAACCGGTGCAGGCGAATGCATCAAATTTTTCCGGACGAAATACATATTTACAGAAATACCGGTTGCAGAATCGTATGCTGTGTTTCCGAAGAGGGTCTTCTCCTCCCGCAACCCTCTGAAAACCGGGGTACTGGCAGGCGTCCATCTGTTTCACCTTTTCGAACCCAGGTTTGTCAATTAGTAGAAAACATGTACAGGTGGGACAAATGGTTGCACAAGCACCACAAGAAACGCAACTTTCCGAATGTTTTTGCCACATTTCTTCAATGGCATTTTTGACAGCACTTGTGGTCTCCTGGTAGTTGGGTAGCTTTTTATTAGCCTTGTCAATTTGAGTTTTAATCTCCCTGCGTTTTTGAACTAATTCATCAGGCAAGCCATTGTCAGGAGTTTGTATTTGAGAGACTTCAGCGATGTCTTGGAGAAGTTTTTCCCCTTTTTTTGTGTGAACTTCAAGTATCACCTGGTCGTTGATAATACTCAAGAGTATGTCCTGGTTTTTCTCCGGAATTGGATTGATTCCATAGCTGGTGCAGTGGCAATTCTTGAGAAAGGAATGGCAGTCAGTTCCGATAAGAATGATTTTTTCTCGGCGAAGTTTGTAATACGGATCAATAAAATCAGAATTTAAATAGAACTTATCCAACAGATCCAAAGCCCACAGGTCGCAGGCAGGCGTTCCAATGATTACAATCGGTTTACAAATATCTGGTTCAAGAACAACATTTTCTTTAACAGGTAGCAGGAAAAGCTTAAGTGGTGATACCGGTTTTGGTTCGTTATAAATTATTGAAGGAATCTTTTCGGTTGTGATAGGCTCATAGTCTATATTACCGTTACTTTTCAATGGGGCATACACATTGTTGGAACCAAGCATGCTACGAATAGCTTTCTCCCATGCTGCTTCGGAAAGTTTGTAATGTTTTACAAGCACATCGGGTTCAAGCTGGTTACTCATAGGCTGCATTAAAAACAATGCGGCAATATTATATTGCGCAACACCGAAGGCCAATGATATTTATCAGAATAAAATATGATTTTTATCAGGTTTTAAAAGCAAACCCGAGCCAACGAATGAACTGGATCATTCTTCCTGTAGCGCATCACAATCCATTTAATCTTGAACGATATAGCATTAAATTTTCGCGACACGTCGCAGGCCTAACTTGTCAAGGATAAAAATTTTTCTTCCTTTTACTGCCACCATATTTTCTTCTTTGAATTCGCTAAGTAATCGTATCACAGTTTCATTGGCAGTGCCCACCATATTGGCTAAATCTTCACGCGAAAGACTGATCACAGTGTTGGGACAGCCATCGCTGTGGAAAACATCATTAAGGGTGAGCAATGCTTCAGCCAGGCGTTCACGCACAGGTTTTTGCGCCATGGAGGTTATTTTTTGTTCAGCGACATCCAGCAGTTTGCTGAGTGTAATCATGATGCGGGTTGAAATTTCAGGATAGCGTATTGTGGTTTGGAAAAACTTTCTCTTGTTGATGAAACATACTACGGAATCTTCAATTGTTATTGCAGAATTAGAATAGTTTCTCCCTCCAATAAGAGATCGAAGTCCGAGCAAATCACCGGGTATGGCAATTCTCACAATCTGTTCCTTGCCTTCCTGCCCAAGCTTACAAATCTTTATTTTACCAGAGTTAATACAATAGATCCCAACAGGTTGCTTCCCCTCATAAAATATCACCTGCCCTTTTTTGTAAAAATAGCAGGTCTTTTTATGCCATAAATCATTTAGGTCGCAGGGGTCCAGACAACCGAAGTAGGAAATCTTATGAACTGGACAGTCCGTACACTTAATATCAATGAGCATGGCTAATTTGATATTAGAGGAATAATCCTGAATTTGTTAATCCTAACGAAATCAGATATATACTGTCAAAATAAGTCAGCCAGACGGCAAGAATTAAAATAGTTTCGAAAAATACAAAAATATCACTAGATAAACCTATTAAAAAATGATCAGTAATCTTTTGTGCTCCAAAAAATATGATATAAATTCGCAGATCATTGTTAGAATAGACCTATCTGAAAGCATAAACGTTCTAATGCTTTTTATCACCTGGCAACCATGAATTCATATCAGATCAGTGTCAAGGGGCTTGTTCAGGGAGTCGGATTTCGTCCTTTTGTTTACAGGCTTGCAACCAGAATGGGATATACCGGATGGGTTGAGAACCGAACAGATGGCGTACAGATTCTTATTCAGGAAAACGGAGTATCGGTTGAGAAGTTTTTGGAAGCCCTCAGAAATGAAGCTCCCGCCGCTTCCGACATTGAATCGGTTAACATCGAAATAGCTTCCACTGAGCCACAAAGCAGGTTTATAATCAGACACAGCAAGGAAACAGAATCAGGGATAACCGAAATAAGCCCCGATATTGCTGTTTGCGATGATTGTCTCAATGATATGAAACAACAGCCGCATCGCATTGACTACCCACTTATAAATTGCACTCATTGTGGCCCGCGGTTTTCCATTGTCAGGGATTTACCTTACGACCGGTCAAGAACTACCATGGCTCCGTTTGCGATGTGCAGAATTTGTGAGTCAGAATATATTCACATCCTTGATCGCCGTTTTCATGCGCAACCTGTTGCCTGCAATCAATGTGGGCCAGGGTATCAGATTCATGAAACCGGAAAAGAACAGAGAGATTTGATCTTCGGCGACCTCCTGAAGAAAATTAAATTGAAAATATCAAGGGGTGAAATAATTGCATTAAAAGGCATTGGCGGGTATCACCTGATTTGCGATGCACTGAATTCTGTCGCTGTATCAAATCTACGCCAGCAAAAAAAACGAGATGGCAAGCCGCTGGCGGTGATGTTCAGGGATTTGGAAGCCCTAAAACGATACGCCAACTTTGGAAATACTGAAAAGAAACTGCTTGAATCGTGGAAAAGACCTGTAGTGATTTTACGCTCAAAAGGTAAACTCCCTGAAGAAATAAACAGCGGCCTCGATACCGTTGGTGCAATTTTACCATATATGCCCATCCATTACATGCTTTTCCAGAAGCTTGAAACACATGCCATTATTTTTACCAGTGGAAATGTTTCGGATGAACCTGTTGTAATTGAGGATGCAGAAGCTAAAAATCACCTCGCTAAAATTGCCCCTACCATTGTTTTATACAACCGTGAAATTTCTAACCGAGTAGATGATACCGTTGTAAAAGTAATTGACAATAAACCCGTGCTTATTAGGCGCTCGCGGGGCTTTGTTCCCAAACCAGTTCGATTGAATCTAAATGTTGAAGGAATACTCGCGGTAGGGGCCGAACTAAAAAACACTTTTTGCGTAGGGAAAAACGACTACGGCATTCTTAGCCAACATATCGGAGATCTTAAAAATTTTGAAACATTCTCGTTTTTTGAAAATGATATAAAAGTGTTTCAGCAACTGTTTCGTTTTAATCCAGCCTTAGTCGCTTCCGACATACATCCCGATTATTTATCAACACAGTATGCCGAATCGCTCAGCTTGCCAATTGTTAAAGTTCAGCACCACCATGCGCACATCGCCTCCTGTATGGCTGAACATCTTCTTGATGAACCTGTCATTGGGCTTAGTTTTGATGGAACAGGATTGGGCGATGACGGTAAAATATGGGGAAGTGAAGTGATGATTGCTGATTTGATGGGTTATAAACGCGTTGCCCACATAGCGTATATCCCAATGGTCGGAGGAGACAACGCGGTGGAAGAACCTTGGCGCCTTGCACTGGCGCTACTGTATCAGGCTTTTGGCAAGGAATGTATCAATTATGCCAAAAGAATTTTTCCTTCAGTTCCGTTAACAAAAGTGAGTTATATAATTGAAGCCCTGGAGCGGAACATTAACGTTGCACATTCATGCGGACTTGGGAGACTGTTTGATGCTGTGGCTGCAATGACAGGTTTATGTGTTGCGCCCACATTCGAAGCCGAAGGCCCTATGCGATTGGAAGCCTTGGCTGATCGCAAAGTTTTTGATTCCTACCCGGTTCTGATTGAAGAAGGGGTGTGGAAACTTGAACCATTGACACATGAATTAATAAAAGATATTGAAGACAAGCGATCGGTTGGTTTTATTTCAGCTAAATTGCATCATGCCGTGGTTGAGTTTGCAAACCAGAGTACAACGATTGCGACTAAAGAGAATAACCTAAAAAAAGTAATCCTTTCAGGTGGTTCCTTTCAGAATCGTATTCTTGCTGAAAAAATTATGATTTCTCTGAAATATAAAAAATTAATTACTTTTATGAATTCGCAGGTGCCGCCTAACGACGGGGGAGTTTCCTTAGGCCAAATGGCGGTCGCAGCAAAAAGGAGGATGATGTCATGTGTTTAAGTATTCCAGGAAAGGTGATTTCTGTTGAGAATGATAAAATTTTGGTTGAAGTGGGTGGGACTAGTATCGAAGTTGGCACGCAGTTAATTGAAGAAGTCAGAAAGGGCGATTTTGTGTTGGTTCACTCGGGTTTTGCCCTTCAGGTCATTAGCCAGGCAGATGCAGAAGCTCAACTGGAGTTTATCAGAGCCATGAAAGTACAACCTGAAATATAGTAAAGCAGAAGCAGAAAGTTGTCATATTTGATCATTGAAAGTCTGTTTTTGACAGTACGACGCCAGTTCAACATGTAGGGTTATTGGTTGCAATAATCAGTATTACGAAACAGGCTTAACGACATAATCAAAAGCAAGTAACGCTAAGCAAAATAACCACTATTTGTTCTTCCAATGAAATTGATTGATGAATTCCGAGATCCTGAACTGTGCAGAATCGTGCTTGAAAAGATTCGCCGGAAATCAAGTCGCAGCATCACAATTATGGAAGTTTGCGGGGGCCATACTATGGCATTGAATCGGTTTGGAATTCCTTCACTGCTGCCAGACACAATAAATTTAATTTCCGGCCCTGGTTGCCCTGTTTGCGTTACAGGAAGGGGCTATATTGATAATGCGATTGATCTGGCGTTGCGCGATAACACTATGGTATGCACTTATGGAGATCTGTTGAGGGTGCCCGGCTCAGAATCAACCCTCGAAAAAGCACAGGCTAATGGAGGTAATGTCAGGATAGTTTACTCTCCAACCCAATGCCTTGATATGGCCGAGCATTCACCAGAAACAGCATTCATCTTCTTAGGAATTGGCTTTGAAACCACTGCCCCGGCCAGCGCCGTAACCCTCCGCAGGGCAAAAGAACTCGGGCTTAGAAACTTCTTCCTTTATAGTGCCCACAAGACCATGCCTCGGGCGATGGCTTCGATTATTCATGCAGGAGTTAAGGTGGATGCCTATCTTTGCCCCGGTCATGTCAGCACCATCACCGGAATAAAAATGTATGAACCTTTGGTAGAGCAGTTTGGGGTTGGGTGTGTTGTTTCAGGTTTTGAACCACTTGACTTACTTCAATCCATCCTTATGCTGGTTGAACAGTACGAAAATAAGGGAGCTGCTGTTGAAATACAATATACCAGGGCTGTAAGACCTGAAGGTAATCTGAAAGCTCAAAAAATTATGAATGAAGTATTTGAAGCAAGCGATGCCTGGTGGCGAGGCCTTGGGGTTCTTAAATATAGCGGTCTAAAACCATCCCCCTCGTACAATCATTTTGATGCCTCCGAGGTTTTCGGTTTGACCACGAATGAACCTGCCGATCCACCAGGATGCAGATGCGGCGATGTTCTCAAAGGGTTGTTGAAACCCGTGCAATGTAAACTTTTTGGGATTTTTTGCTCTCCCGCCAACCCCATAGGTGCCTGTATGGTCTCTGCCGAAGGTGCCTGTCAAAGCCATTTCAGGTATGCAAACACATGATAAAATTTTACTTGGACACGGCAGCGGAGGAAAACTGATGCATGAACTGATCGAAAAAGTATTTCTGAAATATTTTGATGATGAACAACTCAAAGGTCAAACTGATGCCTCGGTAGTGACTGTTCCGCCCAACAAACTCGCCTTCACAACCGATGCCTATGTTGTGCAGCCGCTCTTTTTTCCCGGCGGAAACATAGGCAAGCTTGCGGTTTGTGGCACGGTGAACGACCTGGTGGCCGCAGGCGCAAAACCTTTATATCTCAGCGCAGCATTTATTCTGGAGGAAGGGCTGGAGATTTCTGTTCTCGATGAAATTGTTAAATCCATGGCCGAAACAGCAAGTGCTGCTGGAGTTAGCATAGTGTGCGGCGACACGAAGGTTGTAGGAAAAGGACAATGCGATAAAATGTTCATTGCCACTTCTGGCATAGGAGTGCTTCGGATGCAAAACGAAACAATAGGTTCGGGTAGTCTGATAACTCCCGGCAATCATATTATCCTTAGTGGTACTTTAGGCGATCATGGCATGGCTGTGCTTGCTGCCCGCAACCAGCTTGGATTTACTACAAAAATCCAATCCGATTGTGCCCCGCTGAACCTGATGATCCAGCCTTTGCTGGATGCCTGTTTACCCATTCATTTTATGCGAGACCCAACACGTGGTGGCCTTGCAACAGTACTCAGTGAAATTTCGCAGCAAAAACCTTATGGAATTGAAATTATTGAATCCATGATTCCTGTTTCCGAACCCGTCCTCGGAATGTGTGAACTCTATGGATTCGATCCGCTTTATATTGCAAACGAAGGGAAAATGGTAATAATCGTCCCAGAAGAATTTAGTGACGAAACTATCAGTTTGTTGCGAAAATCAGAACCAGGCAAGCTCGCTACGTTGATCGGTAAAATAACTGATGAATTCAATGGAAAGGTAGTCATGAAAACCCGAATTGGTGGGACAAGGCTGATCACCATGCTGGCTGGCGAACAATTGCCAAGAATTTGTTAATTTTACAAACTATGCATGAACTTTCCGTAGCTAACGGTATTGTTGAAATCGTTGAAAAGAATTTGCAGCAGAAGAAGTTGCATAAGGTGTATAAGATAGATATTGTAATTGGAGAACTATCCTGCGTGGATAAAAGCGCCTTGCTCTTTGCGCTGGAACCAGCTTGTAAAGGAACTTCTCTGGAAGGTGCTGAAATAATAATCCATCAGCAAAAGGCATTGGCAACTTGCGTTTCATGCGAAAAAGATTTCGAACCGGTTGGTTTTATTGCCCAGTGTCCTTCGTGCCACGGTTTCGAAACAAAAATCGTGAACGGAAGGGAGTTATATGTGAAGTCAATTGAAGTGGAGTGAAGTGAAGCAGATTATGAAATTGCCAAAAGTAGATTGGTTTCAGAATGAGGTGCCGTGAATTTACTTCAGCTTCCTGCCTTCTGGATTCCATTCCAAAATTCAGAAAAGAAGCTATAAAGAATTGTAATTTTATTTTACTCATTGAATAATCCTCAAAAGCTAGAATATGTGCGATAACTGTGGATGCGGACACCAGGCAGAAATCCGGATTATTGTGCCGGAAAAACCCACTCACGATCATGTTCACGAAGACGAGCATGACCACGATCATCATCATGCTCATAAACATCCTCAGATTAATAAAAGAAGAGAATTGGTCGTTGAGCAGGACATCTTGGCAAAAAACAGGCTATATGCTGAGAGAAACCGTGGTTACTTTGAGGCTAAAAATATTACGGCTTTAAACTTCGTCAGCTCACCAGGTTCAGGGAAGACTACACTCGTTGAGGAAATTATCAGAAGGATTGCAAAAGATGTAAATATATATGTCGTTGAAGGTGACCAGCAAGGTTCACTCGACTCAGATCGAATTGCTAAACTTGAAGTGCCTGTGATACAAATCAATACCGGAAGCAGCTGCCACCTTGAGGCAGAAACTGTTGGTAATGCTGTTAAAAAACTCAACCCAAAAGATAGAGCTCTACTGATTATCGAAAATGTTGGTAACCTAATGTGCCCCTCACTATTCGACCTTGGTGAACATTACCGTGTAGTGCTGCTCAGCACTGTCGAGGGTGACGATAAACCTTTGAAATATCCTAACATGTTCGATACTTCGCACTTGTGCATCATTAGCAAAAGCGATTTGCTGCCGTATTCAGGTTTTGATATAGAAAAAGCCCGCAAGAATGCCTTGCTGGTTAACCCAAACCTGAAAATCATACAACTTTCTGCTGCCACTGGCGAAGGAATGGATCTGTTGGTGCAATGGCTTGAAGACATCAGGCAGTAATTGTTTAAACAGCTACAATCCAAGAAATTGTATAGCCAGGCCACAGAGCATTACAGAGAACCCGGCCAAGGCGTGAATATATTTTTCAAGCCATTGAGTTTTAAGAGGTTTCAGACCTGCCAATGCCA
>JBBIIP010000038.1:16611-19587 GCA_037446395.1 Lentimicrobiaceae bacterium | reverse complement strand
TAAATATTTTGCTTAGTTGTTTTCGCGAACAGGTCGCCTGATATTCTAATCAGAACGCATTGTTGTTATATATTTGCAGATGGCACAGTTTGTATTTCCATCCCGTATCTAATTTCAAGACTAATCGCAACCAATACAACACAATGAAATTCCTGCTGTTAACCTTCACCATCATGTCGCTGTTTACGACAATCGAAACACGTCTAACCGAAAAGGAAGACCAAAAAGCAAAAGCTGACAGAATTCATCGCTCAATCATTACCCTCGACAGCCATACCGACACACCCTTGCAGCTTGGAAGAAGAGGCTTTGACATCACAAAACGCAACGACCCATATAATCGCGGTGGGAAAATTGATTTCCCACGCATGCAGGAAGGCAGCCTCGATGCAGTATTCTTTGCTGTTTTTATTGGTCAGGGCGACCGTAACACTGAGGCCTACCAAAAAGCAGGCGACCGTGCCGACCAAATATTTGCTTTGGTAAAGGAAACCCTGTCTGTAAATTCAAATATTGCATCACTTGCACTTACAGCTGATGATGTTTACAAGATAAAAAAACAAGGAAAAAAGGCAATCTATTTAGGCCTTGAGAACGGATACCCCTTGGGTTTGGACCCGGCCATGACTGAGAAGTACTACAAACTAGGTGCACGATACATTACCCTTGCACACACACGCAACAACGACATCTGCGATTCATCAACCGATCCGGCTGGTCCTGAACACAACGGCCTTTCTGAATTTGGAAAACAGGTGGTAAAAGAAATGAACCGCCTTGGAATGATGATTGATGTGAGCCATATCTCAGACAATTCCTTCTATGATGTGTTGAAAAGTTCAAAAGCACCTGTTATTGCATCTCATTCAAACGCAAGAACATTGTGCAGCAACCCGCGCAATCTGACCGACGAGATGTTGCGGGCATTGAAGAAAAATGGCGGCGTTGTTCAACTTTGCCTGCTTAGTGCATATGTAAAAAACCTGCCGGCAAATCCCGAAAGAGTTGCTGCCCGGGAAGTCTGGAACGCAAAATATGGCACTTTCGATCAAGTTCCAGAAGAAAAAAGAGAAACAGCGCGTGAAGAATGGCAGGCCATCAATGCAAAGTTTCCCGAAAAACTGGCCGCAGTTTCAGACCTGGCAGACCACCTCGATCACATCGTAAAAATGATCGGGATTGATCATGTGGGAATTGGGAGCGATTTCGATGGCGGCGGTGGGCTGGAGGATTGTTTTGATGTGAGCCAGATTGGAAACATTACCCTGGAACTTGTTCGGAGAGGATACAATAAGAAAGAAATTGAGAAAATTTGGGGCGGTAACTTTCTGAGGGTTTTCAGGGAGGTTGAGAAACTTGCTATTAATTAATTCGTAAAGATGAGAATCAAAAACATTTTTTTAGGATGCGCATTACTCATACAAAGCCTTGGCTTTTCTCAGCATGATGACCATCACTATATTCCTGATCCCGACGCTCAGGTAAGCGTTAAATTGGAAAAATGGCAGGATTTGAAATTTGGGCTTTTGATGCACTGGGGTCCTTACAGCCAGTGGGGAATAGTTGAGTCGTGGTCAATTTGTCCTGAGGATTATGGGTGGTGTAATCGCGAAAAAGGTTTAAACCCTGGCAACTACAATGATTATGTGAAAGAGTATAAAAATCTGAAAACCTCCTTCAATCCCGTGGAATTTGACCCCCGAAGGTGGGCTGTTGCGGCAAAAGAGGCAGGTATGAGGTATATGATCTTTACTACAAAGCATCATGATGGATTTTGCATGTTTGATACCAGGTTCACCGACTACAAGATTACTGACAGTGCTTGCCCGTTTCACGCTCATCCGAAGTCCAATATAACCAATGAGCTATTTGATGCATTCAGGGCTGAAGGGCTTTGGGTTGGTCCCTATTTTTCCAAACCTGACTGGAATAGCATGTACTATTGGGATCCTTACTTTCCGCCATCCGATCGGAATGTGAATTATGATCCGGCCGAATACCCGGACAAGTGGGAAAAGTTTGTACAATTTACTCACAATCAAATCATGGAATTGATGACAGATTATGGAAAGATAGACATTCTGTGGCTTGACGGAGGTTGGGTGGCAAAAAAAACATCCGAAGAAATTGAAAAATCATACGCACGCAAAGTTTCTGAGTCTACTTCAGGATTTATCAAAACCAAAACCGTGAATCAGGATATTCGCATGGATGAGCTAGTCGAAAGAGTCCGCGCAAAACAACCGGGTTTGATTGTGGTTGATCGGGCAGTACCCGGAAAAAACCAAAATTATCTCACACCCGAAAACCGCGTGCCTGAAGAGCCCCTTCCCTACCCTTGGGAATCTTGTATTATTGCAGGAGGCAGCTGGTCATGGATTCCCGATCCAACCTATTTGAGTGCAAGGGAAGCTATTCACTTGCTTGCTGATATTGTGTCTAAAGGCGGTAACCTGCTCTTGAACATTGCCCCAGGCCCCGAAGGCCAATGGCATGATGGAGCATATCAACTGCTCGATGAAATAGGTTGCTGGATGAAAATGAATTCCGAAGCAATCTACGAGACCCGGGCAGTGAAACCATACAAAGACGGAAAGGTTTGTTTTACAGGAAAAAATAACGGCACGGTATATGGAATTTATCTGGCTGCTGAGAACGAAAACAAATTACCGGCGACAATCTACCTGTCGTCTGTTTGTCCGGCCAAAGGCGCAACGGTACAAATGCCAGGAAGTACCGTTCAATTGAAATGGAAATCTGTAGGCAGTGGTTGCGTTATAACTATTCCAAAGAAATTACATCAAAACCCTCCAACGAAATATGCCTGGGTATTCCGAATTTCCGAAATTCAAGTTCCTGAAAACTAAACCAATATTTGATCCTTCAAACGATATTTGTTTGCCTATCTATGTTCGGTGAACAAATTTCTCCCACTTCCTTGCGTCTCTTAGGTCATCAAAATCTTTTTGATAAACC
>JBBIIP010000038.1:0-16511 GCA_037446395.1 Lentimicrobiaceae bacterium | reverse complement strand
AAATTTCTCCCACTTCCTTGCGTCTCTTAGGTCATCAAAATCTTTTTGATAAACCAGGCCCCAGGGAAGATATGGCTTAGTCGAGAAATTCTTGCCAGTATTGTGCTGGGCCAGGCGCACGATGACATCAGAAGCTAAACCTTTGTAAAGCCTCCCATCCAATTCACTCCTGATCACATAAACCGTATGCTTCATAACAAAAAAGGAATGAATTAATCATCCCTCTTTTAAGTGACTCCGAAAGGATTCAAACCTTTAACCTTCTGATCCGTAGTCAGATGCTCTATTCAGTTGAGCTACGGAGCCAATTGTGGCTGCAAAAATAAAAAAAATCAGGATCGTTAAAACAGTTCCTAATTTTTTCAACTGCTTTTTTATTTCTTAACCTTGATACTGCAACCGATGGCCTTGGTAGTTTCAGGGTTTGGTTTCTGGCCGGCCAGCAGGGCATCCAGGGCATTAGCCAGGTAAGTGGTCTTAACCTCCGCAGGCTCCTGGTAATTGTCATCAATGGTTCCTATATAGCTAATCACCAGCTCTTTGCCTTGTTTCTGGACTACAAAAACATGTGGAGTGCGGGTCGCCCCCCAAACAGGATATACTTTTTGTCCCTCATCGAAAAGGTAAGGAAATGTAAAACCTTTGTCTTTTGAACGTTCCTGCATCTTTTCAAAAGAATCGGCAGGTTGCACCGCCGGGTCGTTTGGATTGATTGCAATGACAGGATAACCAAGGGCTTTGTACTTCTTGTCGAGGGCTATAATGCGATCTTCATACGCAACAGCATAGGGGCAATGATTGCAAGTGAAAATTATCACAAATCCTTTGGCGTCGGGATAGTTGGACATTGAAACCATTTTGTTGTCAACATTTTTGAGTTTGAAATCGGTGGCTTTGTCTCCGATTTTGTAACCACTTTGGGCTTGCAATCCATTGAGGAATGCTACGAACATCATAATAAATACTAAAGTTGTTTTCATTTTTTGTTTATTATTGTTATTGATACTGTTTTAATACCTGATCTACTGCTGTTTTCAATTCTTTATGAGTGAAAGTTCTTTCGTAAAACATCCGATCATTCGAATTATAGATCAGGGTAGCTGGCAAAGCCCCCGACCATTTCGGACTCACCTTGTCAATCCATGCGTTAGCGTTAGGGTCGTTAAGCAGGATTACCTCCACATTGATTTTTTTCTCTTTGATAAACGGAATCACCCGGCTCTCGAGTTGTTTTGGCGAATCAAGGCTTACAAGCAACACTTTCAAATTTTTATGTTTATACTCCTCGGCAATTTGCTGAAAATATGGAATCTCTTTTACACAAGGTGCACACCAGGTTGCCCAAAAATTTACAACCCAGGTGTTGCCGTCGTCCATGTGAAGCCGGGGTTCTAACTCAGAAAAATTCAGTGTTCGAATATCAGCTTCGGTGTCAGGCTTTTGTCCGACAAGCCATAGAAAAACCAAGAGAATAAGCACCTTCATATTAGCGGTTTGGATAGTTAACAGCAAACTTAGATATTTTGTTCAGTTCTTAGGCCGCGCAATACAAACTTCCTGTTGAATTATTGCTAAAATTATTGTATTATTGCAAATACTATCAAATCACTTTTTGTACAACACCTTCAGTACTTCAAAAAAATCAAACGAAACACTAAACTCGCATCATTGTATGTAATTGACCTTTAAGATATTAGTTCTACTTGCACAATTTGAAGTTTTGTAGAATAGCAACCTGATGAAAAAGCAAATTTCAAATATCCTCCTGATCGCAGTAGTATATTTTGTTGCAGCCCGATTTGGCTTGGCGCTGGCCTACCCCGGCACAAATGCAACCCCTGTATGGCCAGCAACCGGGATAGCCATTGCTGCTGTTCTACTGCTTGGATACCGCATTTGGCCTGGAATCGCGCTTGGAGCATTTGCAGTAAATTTGTTATTACTCACAAAATTGCAACTGCCAGAGACTGCGGCATTGGCTGTCTCATTTTCTACTGCAATCGGAAATACCCTTGAAGCTTTAATTGCGGTGCTGTTCATAAAACACTTTGTAAAATCACGTCATCCTTTTGATCGCGGTCTGGACGTGTTGAAGTTCATCGTTTTTGCTGTTTTTATAAGTACAACAATCAGTGCAACATTTGGTTCCATTTCGTTCAACCTTGGTCCTGGTGATTGGCATGATTTTTTTCGAGTATGGTTGACGTTGTGGCTTGGCGATGCCACAGGGGCGCTTCTTGTAACACCCGTCATTTTAACATATAATAAAGAAGAATTAACCAAATGGATTACGTTCCCACATGCTTTCAAAAATTATCTGCTCCTGGCTTTTTCCCTGGTGGCCAGTATTTTTGTTTTTACCATTTCGTATCCTATATTCTATCTTCTCATCCCAGCACTGACATTCGCAGCGTTTTTCTTAGACCGGTTCTCGTCATCGGCAGTTTTGTTTGTTTTTTCAATTTTCTCAATATTTATTTCCATCAACTACGAAGGACCATTCTCGATCTATACCACGCATGATTCAACTCTACTTAAACAAGGATTCATCGGCTGTATTGCAATAACAAACCTCGTACTGTCGGCCTTGATTTATAATCAAAAAAAAACCATGTTCGCTTTACAGGAGAGCGAAAAATACAGCAAAATGCTTTTCAATACATCGCCCATTGGCCTTGCTGTATGCGAAATGGATGGCAGGCTCGTTGATGTAAACCAATCTTATGCCAACATCATAGGCCGAACAATAGAGGAGACTTTGCAGCTATCATACTGGGATATCACACCCTTAAGCTACTCTGAAAACGAAAAAGTCCAATTAAAAAGCCTAAACGAAGCAGGCTTTTATGGACCTTACGAGAAAGAGTATATAAATAGGGATGGGCACCTCGTTCCAGTGCGTTTGCAGGGCACTATTCTCGAACATAATGGAAACAGGTTTATATGGTCAACTGTAGAAGACATTTCAGAACGCATTGCTAAACAGCAGGCAATGCAAGAAAATGAATTGAAGTACCGCACTCTTTTCGAATCGGCCAACGACGCAATCTTTATCATGGATGAAAAACATTTTCTGGACTGCAATGAATATACGTTAACACTTTTTGGTTGCACCAATAAAAGCGAAATTGTAAATCATACTCCAATTGAGTTCTCCCCGAAAATACAACCTGATGGTAGATTATCGGAAGAAAAGGCAAGGGAATTGATTCAAAAGGCACTTGAGGGCACCAGTCAACGATTTTATTGGAAGCATTCACGCAAAGACCGATCAGAATTCGATACAGACGTTTCTTTAAACAGACTTAAGCTTAGTGGAGGTTATTTTATTCAGGCAATAGTCAGAGATATTTCTGAGAGCCTGCATGCACGCAAGAAACTTCAAATGAGCGAGGAGCGCTATCGGTTGATCTCGAGCGTGACCTCTGACTATATGTTCTCATCCCGGATCAATGACGATGGAATACTGCAACTTAACTGGGTTGCCGGCGCATTCGAAAGCATCACGGGCTATACACTCGAGGAGTATATCGAAAAAGGTGGCTGGAGAGCCACTTTACATCCCGAAGACCTTGATCAGGATAGTCGCGATCTTGAAAAACTAAAACGCAACCAGCAGGTTGTTACGGACTTAAGAACCTTCGCAAAAAACGGAGAGCTTGTCTGGGTGCGTGTCTATGCCCAACCAATAATCGAGCAACCCACGCAAAAATTGACGGGCATTTATGGTGCAGTACAGAATATAACCAAACAAAAGCTGGCCGAAGAAGAGGTTAGAAAAATTAATGCCGAGCTTGAGCAGCGGATTGAGCAGCGCACAGAACAGCTACTTACTCTCAACAAAGAATTGGAAGCGTTCAGCTACTCGATTTCTCACGATTTGCGGGCCCCATTAAGGGCAGTAAATGGTTTCACACAAATACTTATGGATGAGTACGCCATAAATTTGGATCAAGAAGGAAATAGAATTTGTTCGTTGATATGTGAGGCTGCCCAGGACATGGGCCACCTGATTGATGACCTGCTTTCGTTCTCGCGCCTAAGCCGCGTAGAACTGTGCACCTCGGCTATTGATATGAAAACCCTGGTAAACTCAGTATATTATGAGCTCACCGATGAAAAAATGCGCAGCCGTGTTGATTTTACAAATCACATTCAGAAAGGTTGCCATGGCGATCCATCAATGATTAGGCAGGTTTGGATGAATTTAATATCTAATGCCCTAAAATTTTCTGCCAATCGAAATAAAGCCAAAATTACGGTCGAAAGCAAAGAGGAAAATGGCTACATGAGGTACACTATTTCAGATAACGGGGCCGGATTTGATATGAAATATGCCAATAAACTTTTTGGAGTATTTCAACGGCTGCATAGCACCAAAGAATTTGAAGGAAATGGTGTAGGCCTGGCAATTATTCAGCGAATAATTCACAAACATTGTGGCCGCGTATGGGCTACAGGAAAGGTGGATAAAGGTGCCACATTTTCATTCAGTTTGCCCATGCTGTAAATTTGTTTTAATTTTACAGTTTTATCGGTTTTATTTCCAATATTACCATTAAACAACCATAATCATGACCGCTGAGCTTTATGATGCTGCTGAAATCCTGCTGGTAGAAGACAATCCAAACGATGCCGAACTCATCCTAAGGGCACTGAAAAAGAACAACCTTGCCAATAAGATCATCTGGGTTGAGGATGGAAGTAAGGCTCTTGATTTTTTGTTTTGCCGTGGGAATTTCAAAAATAGAAATAAGAACAAGTTTCTTAAAGTAATTTTACTCGACCTAAAATTACCCAAATTAAGCGGATTGGAAGTTCTGCGCGAGATAAAATCGAACGATTTAACAAAACATCTTCCCGTGGTTATTATTACTTCGTCAAAGGAGGACCCCGACATCAAAGCCGCGTATAAAATGGGCGCAAATAGCTATGTTGTGAAACCTGTTGACTTTGGGGATTTTGTTGATTCTGTAAGCAATATCGGACTGTATTGGCTACTCGTGAACCACCCTCCGCTGTAGTTGACTATTTATTGATTTGTATGACCTGCCCCTGTGTTGATAATTATTGAACTGCATTATCATGGAAAATTACTACCGTTTTTTAATAGCCGAAGATCTGCCCACCGATGCCGAACTTGCCAAAAGAGAGATACTAAAGCTTATCCCGTCTGCAACATTTGTGGTGGTTGAAACCGAAAAAGATTTTCGCCGGGAACTCGTGGATCATGAACCCGACCTGATCATCTCCGACTTCAAGATGCCTGAATTCGATGGGTTGACCGCATTAAAAATAACACTGGAAGAAAGCCCTCAAACACCTGTGATCATTTTCACCGGCTCCATGAATGAGGATACTGCCGTTGAATGCATGAAATCCGGAGCTACCGATTATGTTATTAAAGAGCATATCAAAAGGCTTGGCCCTGCAGTGCTAAACGCACTGGAGCAGAAGAAAATACGCGCCGAAAAAGAAAAAGCTCAACAGGAGTTGTTCAAAATCCAGAACCGCTTTGCAAATTTTGCCGAAAATGCAACCGATTTGATCTATATATTCGAAATATTACCCGAACCTAAATTCGTATATGTTAGCCCGGCAGCAACTTCAATTATCGGTTATTCGCCCGAGGAACTTCTCGAAGATCCCAATTTGGCATTCAGGCAACTGCCCCCATACGACAGGCATTATCTTGGGAAAATCTTTCAAGATGGCGATGCTTTCAGGAAGCCGATCACAATTCACTGGATTAAGAAAAATGGAGAAAAAATCTGGTTAGAACATAAACACACTCCAATTTATAACGATCTTGGCATCCTCACTGCCATCGAAGGAATTGCACGCAATGTAACAGAGCGCATTGAAGCTCAGGATGCACTTAAAAAAACCGCATCCCTGCTCGCTCTTTCGCAGTCAATTGCCAAAATTGGCAGTTGGGAGCTTGACCTGATCAATGATCGCCTGACCTGGTCTAATGAAGTCTATAAAATTTTCGGAATTCCAGAAAACGAAGGGCCGATAACTTATCAGAAATTTCTTGAAATGGTTCATCCTGATGATCGCAAAGCTGTTGCTACTGCCTATGACGATTCTGTTGATAATTCGCATGATTCCTACGAAATTGAGCATCGGATTATCAAACGCGACTCAGGAGAAATTCGCATCGTTCACAAAAAATGCATTCATCGAAAAAACGAATCGGGCAAAATTGTCGGTTCATTTGGTATTGTTCAAGACATTACCGAAAAGAAATTAGTTGAAGAAAAGTTAAGGCGATCCGTTGAACAATGGACCAAAACATTCCATGCCATTCAGGAAGGAATTGCCATAATTGATGAAGACCAACGCATTATACAATGCAATCAGGCATTTCTTGATTTTGTTGGTAAACCTAAGGAAGAGGTCTTGGAACTTAATTGTTTTCACCATATTCACGGTTCTGACCAGCCCATCGAGGAATGCCCGTATTTGTGTACCCGGAAAAGTAAAAAACGTGAAACAGTAGAAATGAAAATCAACGGGAGGGACTGTGAAATTCTGATTGACCCGATTCTTGATGAGCAACAGAACCTCAGAGGAGCTGTTCATATCATTTCGGATGTTAGCGAACAGAAAATGTCAGAGGAAGTCATTAAACTGAGCCGCTTGAGAATTAACTATTCATTGGAATTACACAAAATGGCAGGTGCTGATGAAAAACAAGTGTTTGATTTTGTGATTGAGGCCATCGTCATGTCCTTGCAAAGCCGTTTTGCTTTTATCGGATTCATGGACGATAAGGAATCTACGCTCACTATACAATCCTGGTCGAAAGATGTTATGGAACAATGTGCCTTGGATGCTAAACCTGTTATCTTTCAAATATCAGACTCGGGGATTTGGGGAGATTGTGTCAGAAACAGGAAACCTGTAATCATAAACAATTATGCTGATGCGCATGCAGGCAAAAGAGGAACTCCTCTTGGCCATGTACCAATAGACCGCTTTTTGGCAATACCCGTATTTCAAGATGGAAAAATCGTTGCAGTGGCAACCGTCGCCAATAAGGGAAGCGGATATGTTGAATCGGATATTGATGTATTAAGGTCTTTGATGAATGATACATGGAAAATCATTCAACAAAAAAGGCTTGAGCGAGAGCTTGTTGAGCAAAAAACTTCCCTTCATACAATTATTGATCATGTACCGGTTATGATCGCTAAATTTGATCAAAATGGCAAAATATTATTTGGAAATAATGAGCTTATTAAAACTTTGGGATGGTCACTCGAAGAATGGGGAAGCCAAAATATTCTGGAGAAATGTTACCCAAAGCCTGAAGATTACCAGGAAGTGCTAAACTTTATGATCAGTAAGCACCCCGGTTGGAAGGAATTTAAAACCCTGACTAAGTATGGCACCATATTAAATACAACATGGACGAATATTTCACTCCCTGATGGCTCTTCATTGGGGATCGGACAAGACATCACTGAGCGTAAAATTTGGGAGGAAGCATTGGTGGAGTCAGAAACCAGATTCCGCATGGTGGTCGAGGAAGCAGTAGAAATAGTTTTTGTAACCGATACTTTGGGCTACTTTACTTATGTTAACCCGGCAGGAATTAAATCGTCCGGCTATTCAATGGATGAGTTGTCAAAATTTAATTTTATTGATTTGATTGAACCAGACTATAGGGCAAGAGTAAAGCGCCATTACATCAGGCAGCAAATCCAAAAAAAAGAAATCACAACCACCGAATATCCTTACCGAACCAAGTCGGGCGTTATCAGATGGTTAAACCAAAATGCCCGCTTAATAACTCAAAATGATGAATTTAGAGGATATTATGTGATTGCCCGGGACGTAACCGAACGCCACAACGCCGAAGAGGAACTGATCAAAAGCAGGCAGCAATTGCTTGATTTTTTCGAAGACGACATCACCGCCGATTTTATTACAACCCCTGGAGGCAAACTTCAGCTTTGTAATGAGACATACCTAAAACTTTTTGGTTTTGATAACAAAGGCGAAGCACTCAAATATCCAATTGGCAAACTCTATAAAAATGAGCGTACAAGAGAAATATTCTTGCAGTTGGTAAAGAAAAATAAAAGAGTTATAAATCATGAAATGGAATTACGTTCCACTGACGGCAGACCCATCCATGCACTGATCAATGCCACAGGAATTTTTGATAAAAACAATGAAATGATACAGGTCCGTGGATACATCTTTGACATAACAGAAAGAAAACGTGCTGAAAATGAATTAAGGAAATTATCAAGGGTAGTAGAACAAAGTCCGGCATCGGTCATCATCACGAACCCGGCCGGCGAAATTGAATATGTGAATGAACAGTTTTGTCGCATTACAGGATATACCAAAAACGAAACAATTGGGAAAAATCCCCGCATTTTGAAATCAGGAAATCACAATATGGAGTTTTATAAAGAACTCTGGAACACCATTCTCTCAGGGAATGATTGGTTTGGCGAGATTCTGAATAAAAAGAAAAATGGTGATTTTTATTGGGAATCCGCACATATCTCATCGCTGCGCGACAGCAATGGAAAGCTCACCCATTTTGTTGCTATCAAAGAAGACATCACCGATCAGAAGAAACTGTACGACGATCTCGTTTTAGCTAAAAATAAAGCTGAGCAAAGCGACCGCCTGAAATCGGCCTTTTTGGCAAACATGAGCCATGAAATCCGTACTCCGATGAATGGAATCCTAGGGTTTGCTGAGCTACTGAAAGAGCCAAAACTCTCCGGAAAGGAGCAACTGGAATATATCAGGGTCATTGAGCAAAGCGGCAATCGCATGTTAAATATCATCAACGACATCATCAATATTTCAAAGATAGAAGCTGGCACAGTCGAGGTTGTTCTTGCAGAAACCAATATCAACGAACAACTCCGTTATGTCCATATTTTTTTCAAACCGGAAATTGAGCAGAAAGGGCTTCAGTATCATTTCAACAAAAGTTTGCCCGAAAAAGACGCAATCATACAGACAGATAGCGAAAAGATTTATTCCATTTTGACAAACCTGGTTAAAAATTCCATAAAGTTTACCACTCAAGGCTCGATTGAAATTGGCTGTATGAAGAAAAATAACTTTCTCGAGTTTTTTGTGAAAGATACCGGCGTTGGAATCCCGAGTTCTCAAAAAGATTTCATCTTTGAACGCTTCAGACAAGGCAGCGAATCGCTCAACCGAAATTATGAAGGCGCCGGCCTGGGACTGACCATTTCAAAGGCTTTTGCAGAAATGCTCGGTGGCAAGATTTGGTTTGACAGTGAGCCAGGCAAAGGCACTTCATTTTACTTTAATATCCCCTGTTCAGCGGCTGCAGATAAATACAACGACCATGAAAATAATGTCAATACTTTTAGGAGTCATGATGAGGCAAATTACGATTCAAAAATGCTAAAAATCCTTGTTGCTGAGGATGATGATATCTCTGCAGAGCTTCTCAAAGTTGCACTCAAAAAGATGTCTAAAGAATTTATCGTTGTTGATTCCGGAGATTTGGCAATCGAGGCCTGTCGCGATAACCCGGATCTTGATCTGGTGTTGATGGATATTAAAATGCCAGGAATGGATGGATATAAAGCGGTTCGTCGGATACGCGAGTTTAACCGCAAGGTGGTCATCATTGCTCAAACGGCTTATGGGATGTCGGGCGATCGCGAAAATGCACTTGAAGCCGGATGCAATGATTATATTTCCAAGCCGATCAGGCAAAATGACCTGATTGGATTGATTAATAATTATTTTCTTTTATAATACGTTAGCAATAGAATGTTTGAATAGCAAGTGCTGAAGGTTTTCAAAATTTCCGCACGCCACCGACCCAGGTTGATAATACCTTAGTCAGGGGAATTTTATCTTCATCAACTGTCATCAAGTCCTGGTCTAAAATAACAAAATCGGCAAACTTGCCAGACTCAAGACTTCCTTTTTCGCTCTCTTCGAAAGCCGCTTTCGCAGCCCAGGCTGTAATGGAACGCAAAGCCTCTTCCCTGCTCAGCGCATCTTCCATCTGGAATCCACCCTCTGGATACCCTTGCAGGTCTTTTCGTGCCACAGCTGCAAAAAACGTGTTGATGGGACTGATACCTTCGACCGGGAAATCGGTTCCATTAGGCAACCATCCATTTTGTATCAGCAACTTCTTTTGGGCATAGGCATAGGCGAGGCGCATCTCCCCCACCCTGTTGACAGCCCAGTGCATATCGGAAGTTGCATGCGTGCTCTGTATAGAGGGAATAATATTATATTTTCTAAAAAGGTTAAAATCATCAGGATGAACCACTTGGGCATGTTCAATTCGCCAGCGCAGGTCGTTTTCCGGTTGCAGAAATTCCCCGTATATATGCAGCACCCTCCGCACTGCTGCATCACCAATGCAATGGATACAAACCTGGTAGCCATTAGCAATTGCCAACTGGCAAATTCTTCTCATTTCATCAGGCGAATGAACCCAAACACCATATTGATCTTTAGCATCACAATAAGGCTCAATCAGGCAGGCACCGCGCGAACCCAAGGCGCCATCGGCGTAGAGCTTAATGGATCGAACCGAAAGCCGATCAGTTTTGTAAATCCCTTTTTCAACAAAATATTCGATGTTTTCGTTCGACGGGTCAAGCATAGCATATATACGTATAGAAAGTTGTTCAGCAGTTTGCAAGGAATCAACCAGCTTCACGCGGTCTTTGCTGAGCCCGGCATCGCAAACCGAAGCCAGCCCAACACTAAAACAATTCTCCTGCGCCTGTTTTAGCAAGGCGATGATGCGATCTCTGCTGAGCGGAGGAATGGCTGCTTTGAACCGATCGGCCGTACCCTCGAGAAAAACCCCGGTGAGTTTTCCAGAAGCAAATATTGCCTCGCCTGCTGGTAACTTCGTTCTTTCATCAATGCCAAGTCTGCGCATGGCTTCATGATTCACAACCACTGCATGGCCATCCACACGGATCAGAACCACGGGGATGTTCGGAAAAACAATGTTAAGCAGGTGATTTGACGGGAATTCTTTTCCCGGCCATCGGTTTTGATCCCACCCACGTCCGATAAGCCAATCGCTGTCAGAATTTTTCTCATGGGTTTGCAAAACACTGATTACCTCATCGAAAGAATTCAGCCCGGTCAGGTTGGCCATTTGTAGCCCAAGGGCATAACCAAAAAAGTGGCTATGCGCGTCTATAAAACCAGGATAAATTGTTTTTCCACCGGCATCAAGCTTTTGCTTGCCTATAAATTTCTTACTGATATCCTGATTGCTTCCAACAGCAATGATTATACCACCGCGTATTGCCATGCTTTGAGCCATGCTAAACTCATCATCAACGGTATAAATAACCGCGTTTGAAACAACCAGGTCGGCCTCGCTTCGGGTTTCAATGCAGGAATGAGACATAGTGAATAGGGTTAAAAATGAGAAAAGCGCTGAAATTCCTTTCATAATCAATTCAATTATACAATATGATTTTGTTTTACATGTAGTTTAAAAACAATTACGCGGCAGAAAATCACAATTTGCTAAATTAGTTTTTTTGTTCGCAGTTTAGTATCAAATTCATACTTTTGCCTTCTAAAGAAACAACATTTAGAAAACTTATACCATGAGAAAGAAAATCTTTACCCCTGTTTTTTTCTTTACCCTCGGCATTATTATTATTAGCGCCGTGTTGCGACTGGTGCCACATTGGCCCAATTTTACTCCCATTGCTGCTATGGCCTTGTTTGCAGGTACTTATTTAAAACGCAAGGAACTGGCTTTTGCCATCCCATTTTCGGCCATGCTCATCAGCGATCTGATTCTGGGATTTCATCAAACCATGATTGCTGTGTACATTGGTTTTGCTCTGATTGTGGGGATTGGAATCTTGCTTCGCCATAAAGTGAATGTTGCTACCATTTTGATTGCCTCGGTCAGTGCATCAGTAAGTTTTTATCTGATCACCAACTTTGCTGTATGGGCTTCGGGCATGGTCGGATATCCAATGAACAGCGCCGGACTTATTCAATGCTATGTGGCAGGTATTCCATTTTTTCGCATTGCCCTCACGGGCGACTTATTTTACACAATGGTTTTTTTCGGCAGCTTGTATTTTGTAAGCAGGAGGTTTCCAGCATTTGCGGCCTCAAAGTAATTATTAAAAAATTTGTGTGTTTTGGCAGATTGACTGCTAAACCTTAAAAATATGTTACCCCGTCGAAAAGCAATTTACTTTTAAACGGGGTAACTTTTTATTTAACATCAATTTATTTTCTAAAATCCGGCAACCTGCCAGGAGTATATGGAGCATTCAGGGCATTCAGCCGATCTTCAATCTGTTTCAACCTATCTTCAAGTCGGCGAAGTTCGGCGATAACAGCAGGGAGTTCCTCATATACGATTTCATAATTATTTTTCATGGTTTCGGTGGGCGCACTTGACGAAGACCAAAGGGATGAGGTGATCGCATTCATGCGATGATTGATTGAGACGGGTTCGGGTGGCACTTCTTCGGAGCTTGCCTGAGGTCTTGTACCATTGAACGTAAAATCAACTTTTTTCAAGCCCTCGGCAATTTCGCGGGCAACCACCGACAGGTCTGCGGGAGCATCAACCAGATGGTGTATGGCTTGCCGTATGTTTTCGTTTCGGTTTTTGAGCTCATTCGCAAAACGTTGCACCCCATCGCTAATCCTGCGCAGATCAGAAACCTTGCGTGTAAATGCTACAAGTTCATTTCGATTCTGCGCAGGGAGGGTCGTATTGTTTAGTATCACAGCATCAAAAGACATCGTTTCAGATTTTGCGACAACTTTATCATGATGAATCAATTCCATCACAACCGAATAAGCGCCAGGCAGAGCCATTGCACCGTCTGAACCAGCTGCCGTGGGTTTGAAAGCAGCCCTGTCCGAAGCCTCGGCCGAAGGATTCTCATAGCGAAGCCTCCAATAAGTCCTGTTCATTCCTTCCTTCGGCTCCTGATAGATTTTTCTGACTATCTCGCCCTTTTCATCTTTGATTGTGAAAACCAAATAGGGCTCAATTTCATTCTGCTCTGCATCGAGGTTGGCTTTCGTTGGCTGAGGAATAGGCTGGCCTTTATCAAAAAGTTCTTTCTCGGCTTTGAGTCGTTTTTGTTTCAGGGTTTTCGGAATATCCTTCAGATAGTACGTGAACGCAGCCCCGAACGGAGGATTTGGAGCCAGAAAGTAGGTTGATCCGGTACCATATCTTCCGCCTTCTTCATTATACATCAACGCATCTTTAACAGGGAAAAGAATGGCATGCTGACTTTTTAGCTTTTCGGCATTGATGTTTCGCAAGGGGCTATAATCGTCAAGAATATAGAAACCGCGCCCAAAAGTGGCAATAACCAGGTCGTGCTCGCGTTGCTGAATTGCAATGTCACGAACTGCAATATCGGGCAAACCTCCGTTCATTTTTACCCAGTATTTGCCTCCATCCACGCTCACATAAAAACTGAACTCCGTTCCGACAAAAAGCAAGTCGGGATTAATAAAATCCTGTGCTAATGTGTGAATGGTCTCGTTAGGAAGATTTGAAGCAATTGAGCTCCATGTTTGACCCTTGTCAGTGCTTTTCAATAAATAAGCTTTAAAATCATCGCGTTTAAGATTAGAGAAGGCAGCAAAAACAATATTCTCATCGAATCGGGAAGGAAGAATATCACTCACGTAGGTGTATTCAGGCACTCCCGGAAATTGGCTTATTTTACGCCAGGAAGCCCCGTCGTTTTCAGTAACCTGGAGCAGGCCATCATCAGTTCCAACATATAAAATACCTTCTCTGACAGGCGATTCGGCCAACGAAACAATCGTTCCCCATAAAGAGGTACTTACGTCTTTGGCAACAGCATTGGATGGCCAAAATTTATCCATCACTTTAAATTGATTCCTGTTTTCGTTTCGTGTAAGATCGTCGCTGATCACCTGCCAACTGTTTCCCCGGTCGTTGCTGCGAAACAGCTTGTTCGCACCCATATAAAGCCTTGCAGGGGCATGATTGCTCAGAATGAAAGGCGCATCCCAGTTCCAGCGATAGGTGAGCTCATTTTTGCGAGGTTCCGGTCGAATTTTTACCCGTTCAGCCGATTGCTTGTCGTAGCGAAATATATTTCCGTATTGATAGGCCGAGTAGACTATATTTGGATTGCCGGGCTCTATGGCTTGCCAAAAACCATCCCCGCCCAATGTAACAATCCACTCGCCACTGCTGACACCATCGCGATTTGTGTTGCGAGAGGGGCCTCCCTGGCTGTTGTTATCCTGTGTGCCACCATACACCCAATAGAACGGTTTGGTATCGTCAACGTTTACCCGATAGAACTGGGTGACAGGTAGGTTGGTTTTATGAAGGAAATGCTCTCCGTCATCCCACGTTTCGTAAATTCCACCATCGCCGCCAATCATCCAATGCCGTGTGTTTTTGGGATCAATCCATAGGGCATGGTCGTCAACATGCCGCCTGTTTGTACTCAGGTTGCTCCATGTTTTGCCACCATCCAAGGTTACTTTCGACACCACGTCCATCGAAAACACCTTATCGGCATTTACCGGATCGCAAAATATTACGTTATAATACTGGCCACTTGCGTTGTAGCTGTTCATTTTTTCAAATGAAGCTCCACGATCGGTACTTCTGAAAAAGCCTCCTTTTTCGTCGGCTGCCTCTGCAATTACATAGACAATATCAGGGTTAACCGGCGATACTACGACATCCATTCCTCCGACTTGCCCAGTGGGTAACCCTTTGGTAAGTTTCTGCCAATTTTTACCTGCATCAGTTGATTTATAAACTGCCGATTCGGGTCCGCCTCCAATTTTTGTGAACACATGCCTTCGGCGTTGTTCGCTGGTGGCATAAATCACATCAGGGTTTCGGGAGTCGAAAGCGAGGTTGTTTATTCCTGTGTTCTCACTCACATTTAGAACCTTTTCCCAGGTCTTTCCACCGTCAGTTGTTTTGTATAATCCGCGATCGCCACCAGGCCCCCAGGCGCTTCCTTCAGCTGCAACATATACCACGTCGGAATTTCTGGGGTCAATTAAAATTTCTCCGATTTGTCGTGAGTTTTTCAGCCCCATGTTTTTCCAGCTTTTTCCACCGTCTTCAGTTTTATACACTCCATTGCCATAGCCAAGTGCCCGCTGATGGTTGTTTTCGCCAGTGCCTGCCCAAACTACATTTGTGTTGTTGGGATCCATTCTAAGTGCACCTATGGCATAGGCTCCGTGGTTGTCAAAAACAGGGGTAAAAGTAGTGCCGTTGTTCACGGTCTTCCAGATATGTCCACTTGCCACACCGACATAGTATTCGCTTGGATTGGAAGGATTTACAGCAAAATCAGCAATCCGGCCTGAAGCGAAGGCGGGTCCGATACACCTCCATTTCAAGCCATTCAATACAGAAGATTTGATGGTATCGAGCGCCGGCTGTTGAGTTTTTGGTACTTTTGGTTTTTGTGCATTAACCGAGAGGGTTACCCCTGCCAATCCAATTAAGATAGTAATGAGCAACAAAAAGTTGCGAAAGGGTTTGATTAACATAAAAGTGTATTTTGATTAGTAATTTATTTGATCAAGCAAATATATAGATTTATGAGAAAAATGAAGTCAGGGAAATTCGTAACCAAAACGAATCGCCCTTATCAAGATATTTACTAAGAAAAGAAAAGTGCCGATGTTTTTATTCCTTTTTCCGGGTGCCGTAATTAAAATCAGGTTCTGGAGTAAATAAGCAGAATAAAAAAGTATCATTATTTTTTGACTTCAGGGTTAATTTTCTTACTTTTGTATGAAGAAAATATTTGTTTGTTTTCTAAACAATAAATTTCCATGAAAACTGATTTACTCAAAAATGTTGCATTTATAGTGTTATTCATGACAGCTCCAGCTATTTATTGTCTTAGCCAGGAAAGAATTGCAATTACAACTGGTTTGGGTTTACCCGACTTAGCCAATTTGGGAGTACGTATGAATATCGGCCAGACACAATGTGGCATGCATGCCGGCATCGTTCCTTTTTTAAAAGACGAAAACATTTGGACAGTGGGCGGCGAATTTTGCTATCACTTTGCCGGAACTTCAACTTTCACAGATTTGCATCCCTGGTATGGAAGGTTGGGCGCAGCATATTTGCAGGATGAAACAACCAGGGCAATTTTCAAAGACGTTTATCTGGATATTCGGTGCGGGAGAGTGCTGAATATTAAATACAACGCGGGTTTCGAGTTAGATGCCGGAATAGTCGTCAACATTTTGCATACGAGTAAGAGTAAAGAAACTTCAGCGCCTTCATTGTTTAATTTCGAATTCTATGTTCCTGTTTTCCCCGCCTTTGGTGCCAGGTGGTTTTTTCGATTCTGAAAGATCTTCAGGATTTTTATGCCAATTTTAATTGAAACTCATTCTTAAGAGATTATATTATCAGAATTAACCTTGCGGGATCAACTCCAAACCAGGTATTTATCTTTTAATCAAACATGGGCGCAGTTTCA
>JBBIIP010000037.1:0-21087 GCA_037446395.1 Lentimicrobiaceae bacterium | reverse complement strand
ACAACAAATAAAAATATCATCTATATTATTCAATATGAATGAAGTAACAAAACGAGATTACCCTTGAGCACCCACCTGGCAGCACAATCAGCGCTTTATGATCAACTTGCCGGTTTTAATGATCGTGTTTGAATTAACCAATAAAGTATAAAAATAAACCCCTTCTTTCAGGTGTTCAACAGCCAGAGAGCAATCGCCAGAACGCTGTGTTATAGGTTGCTCTATCACTGTTGCGCCCATGATGTTTCGCAGGATAATCCTGGGGTTTGATTGTTTGCTTGATAAATTAAGTATAAAAGATACCTTGAATGATGCCGGATTTGGAAAAGGGTTGCTGATGATGTCTGTAGGTGTGGCTATTAGGTCATCGGCACCAGTTGTACTGGTGACGAAGTGAACGATCACGCTGACAGAGTCATTGGGATTTGTAGAATCGAAGAAGGTGTATCTGATTTTTGAGGTTCCAGCCTGGTTTTCCGGAAGGTAATCGCTGTAAAAATCATTTCTTCCGGAGGTTTGCCCTGGTGCAAGAGTAAGCAGATCGGGCGAAACAAAGGTGGTGGGAGCATAACATGTGCCTGCCCAACAAAAAGTATTGAAGGTGTTTGGGAGGATCGCAATGTGGGTTTTCCTGGCTTTGAGGCTTTTTGTGGCAGTGCTGTTGTTTTTTATTGATGCCCTGAATGTAACAATCTCTGTGGAGGGTGCGGCAATTACCTGTACAACAGTTCCGTTAGCTATGGGGCCATTATCATCGGAAAGGCTAAAACTTTGCCCGAAAGTCTGCACAAAAGAAAGAGAAAGAAAAATTAAAATTGGTAAAATATGTTTCATCATAAAAGATGTTGATTAGCTATTTTTCACAAAAAGTGTGCAAAACTTTTTGCAAAATATTTTGCGCCAAAATAACCAGAAATTATTTTTAAGAATTGCCTACCGAGAAATCACGAGTTTTGTAATGGTTTCGCGATTTACTCCGGTGAGTTTTACAAAATAAACCCCATTGGCCAGGTCGCTCACATCAATGCCATGCTGGCCTTCGTTACCATCAAAATTTTCGACAATCTTGGCCATTTGCCCGATTGCGCTGAAAATATGAATTGTATGATACCCGTTGGTGTTTCTAAAATACACCAGATTGCCTGCCGGATTGGGATAAGTGTGCACAGATTGTGGAGTTGGGTTCCCAATCCCGGTAACAGATAGGAGTGTAAATAGTTTCGTGTCCTCAAATTGGAAAATACCATTAAAGGTTATTATGTTACCATTTTCATCGAGCAGTGTATAGCCCCCGGCTCCGAATCCGGTATTCATACCATCACCGTACGAATCGAAAACCTGCATGGCATAGCAGCCGCCACTTGGCAAAGTGAGATTGTAGGTATGCTCTAAGATTCCATTGGCTGCCAGGTTTGCAAAGGGACCACCTGATGCAATGACCTGCCCTGTGGCCGACTGAACAAGCCGCCAGGTAGTTTCCGATCCATACCTGTCTTGCCTGAATTTCAATGTATGGGTTTTCCCGGCAGATGTTCTGGTGGTATGGGGAATGTTGGCAGTGGCTGAATTATTGGCAGGATTTGGATCATCAAGATTATTCACTTTAGTGATATTCACCTGAAGATTATAAGTTGGTGAGGTCGTGAGGGCTAACTCGGGGAGTGTGACATCAACAGAAGCAAACATAGGCAGGCTTCCGGTCCATTTATGATTCTGAGCGGGGTTACCATTTACTGTGTAAGTAAGATCTATCGAAGTGATTTCGTGTGAGCCTTCGTTTCTTAAGGTAATTTTAGGTAGGATTTTTCCGAGGCAGATTTCTGCTGGCACTTCTCTGAGTCCAATGGATGCATCGCGTAGAAAGGGGAAGTTTATGTATGTCAGCTGGGCTTCATTTCCGGTAATGATGTTTTGCTGCACCTCAGCGATAAACACAACAACTTCGAGGTTGCCAAGGGAAAGTTCAATGTTGTTGATGTGAGCAGGCAATGTATATGTATAGGCGCGGGAAACAAAAGTGCCGGCGCTGGTTTTGGTTATTTCATCTCCCCATTGCCCTGTGAGCAGGTGGCGGAGCATATGCATGTGCCGGTACAGATTGGGTGGTACCACATAGCCTGGATTGTAGGTGGCACCACCGGTTTGTGGCCCTATGACGTTGTTCTGCATCAATGCAACATTGAGGTTGTTTTGGGCAGGCCCGTTGGCAGTATAGTAAGCTTCGACATTCACCGTGAGTAGGCGGGTTGCAATATCTACCGTGGCTGTTGCCGCTACATTCACATAAGATGCCTGCGACAGAATGGTGTTGGCAGCTCCGGTCCAGGCGCTGCGGCTAAGTGCCGTAACGCTACCTGAGAAAACGCGCCGGTTCACAGTACCGGAAGGATAGCCTGTAAGCCCGGTTTGGCCGGCCAATGCATTGCCCCAGGGAGTGCGATAATCGGGTTGACCAGTGGAAGGAGTGGCAAAACTCCCCTGATGAATATTTATCAGGTTGACTCTTGTTGGATTTGATGCTTTGATCAGGTTGGCAATGCGGTGGCCATCAGGGCAATAAACACAATTCAGTCCGGTATATTCTTCAAGCACCACATTTTTGTTCATCGGAACGACAGGGACAATTGTTTGAGCAGACAGTGTAAGAATACCTAGCAGGTAAACAATGAATGACAGGGTAGATTTTTTCATGTTTTGGGATTTAAGAGTTTCTACTATTAATTCAATGACCTAGTTCTCAAAAAAAAACATTTGGCTACATCTCAATCTCACAAATAAGTTGTGCGGCAAGGGGAAATATGGTTGCAAATTTAATAATATTAGAGAAATGAACAGCCTATATTTTTCAGCTTTTTCAAATTTTCAAAAAATGTTATGTAACTACCAAAATACCAACCTTCTGCTTTAATATTAAGCTTTTCATTTCTGACTTAAAAGATGATAACTAAATCAGATTGGATGAATAATTCAACATTATTAGGATACAGCAGTTGCGCAAACCGGCCATTTGTAGAATTCCTACCACCTTTTGAGAAAGCAAGAATTCTAAAAATCGTATGGAAGACCCCTTTTTTAACATCAGTTGCTTTAAATCCATTCATGCCTGGCAGAAAGAAAGATTACTAAATTTGCATAAAAACAGCATCATGCAAAACAGCAAAACCCGTCGCCGGAGAGCAAGGAAACAGCCAGGATTGATGCCGGGCACCCTGGTATATACCCACGAGAGACGGCAAGCACATGTTACAATTCAGTTCATTCAATACAATGAGCCTGAGTTTGAAAGCATTGGTTTGGATTCTATCGAAAAAGCCGTGGCCCGAATCAAACCAGAAAAGGTTAATTGGATCAATATCAACGGATTGCACGATACTTCAGTAATCGAAAAGATTGGAAGTCAACTCGAAATACATCCCCTGGTGCTCGAAGATATTCTTCATACCAACCACATGCCCAAACTCGAAGACTATGGAACCTACCTTTTTCTGACCTTAAAAATGCTTACTTATGACAATGAAAAACAAGTAATTGAGCACGAGCATGTGAGCATGATTCTTGGCAATTATTATTTGCTGACATTTCAGGAAAAGGACGGAGATTTATTCGACCCTGTAAGGGAGAACATCGCCACATCGAAAGGTTTTCTTAGGAAAAGAAATGCCGACTACCTTTTTTATCGCCTGATTGATGCAACTGTTGACCATTATTACATTATTTTAGACCACATTGAAGATAAGCTGGAGTTGCTTGAAGAATTAATGCTTTCAAATAAAAACGAAGGAATCTCGGAAGAAATCCTTATTGCCAAAAAGAAGCTGATTTTTCTAAGACGCAACATCATCTCTCTACGCGATGAGATGCGCAAAGTGAAGCAAAAAGATTTTCAACTCATCGAACAAAGTACCTATAACTATCTTGACGATGTGCTTGATCATCTGAATTACCTGACTCATGGTTTAGATAATCTGCGAGATTTGATTACCAGCCTGATGGAACTTCAAATGTCAGTGGTATCGAGCAAAATGAATAATATCATGAAGACTTTAACCATTTTTGCCACCATTTTCATGCCGCTGACATTCCTTGCCGGCATTTATGGAATGAATTTCAGGTTTATGCCTGAACTTGAGTGGAAATGGGGTTACCCCATGGTGTTGGGATTCATGCTGTTTGTTACTGTGATGTTGCTCTGGTTTATTAAGAAACGAAAGTGGTTGTAACCTTTGATTTACCCATTCTTTGAAACGAATTGGAATTTTATCCGACACTCATGGCCATATTCCCGAATCAATCTATGTTTTTTTCGAGCGGGTTGATGAAATTTGGCATGCCGGAGATATAGGTTCGACAGAAATCATTGAGAAACTCTCTGCCTTCAAGCCCCTCAAGGGCGTGTACGGTAATATTGATGGCACAGCCATCAGACTTATCTTTCCTGAACAGCAGATTTTTGTTTGCGAAGAAGCAAAAGTTTTCATCACCCACATTGGAGGCTATCCCGGAAAGTACGTTCCGAATGCCCAAAAAACGATCCTAAAAGAAAAGCCGGATATTTTCGTTTGCGGTCATTCGCATATCCTCAAAGTGATATTCGATACTCAATTTAACCTGTTGCATATAAACCCCGGCGCGGCAGGAAACTCAGGATTTCACACACATATCACCCTGATAAGGTGCGAAATTGAAAAAGGTAAGGTTACCGATTTACAGGTGTATGATGTTCTCAGACGGTAGGTGGTTCAATCACTGCTAACGAAGCCGGTCAGCTGCCCGAATCTTTTTTTCATCACCCATCACAGCGCGCAGGGCCAATATTAGAAAAACTAGTGTGATCAAGGGTAGATAGCTTCCAAACTCATACTGCGAACTAACTGCTACTTTCTTAACAATCACATCAACATAGCCAAAGTATGTCATGATGATGAATGCAAGATCAAGCAACACTGCAATCCTGATTATTCTCATTTGAAAAGTCCTTTTTTTGTAAAGGAAAATGGAAAATAGGGATATGATCATTAATCCAGCAGCCATCACCTGAAGCGGCCATACTTTGATTTCGACCAATGTCTGATCCGAAACGCCTGTCAATCCGAATTCGAAGAAAAACTGATCGCTATAGAAGTTGCACACAGGAAAGAAAAACATTGCACCAATGGCAATAGCTGCCAAGGCGAGATAAGCGGATTGGATTCTTTGTATCATGGCCTGTATTTATAGATTAAAGGTGATGACAAAGATACACAGGCCAATTTAAATAACATCCATCACAATAAAAAAACGAACAGGGGCCTAAAGTTTATATTTTTGCGGCCATGAAATTCCATCCATTTCAGATAAAATCCCTGGTGTGGGATTGGAACGGGACCTTGCTCGATGATGTTGATACCTGCGTTGATGCAATCAACCTGATGCTCGCACAGCGGAAATTGAAACAATTAAATTATACCAGCTACCGATCTTTATTCGGGTTTCCCGTAAAAGATTACTATGAGAAGGCCGGTTTCGACTTCAATGCGGAACCTTTTGATGTGATGGCCATTGAATTTATCGAACTTTATCGGGAACGACTTCCCATGAGCCAGCTTTTTAATGAGGTGCTGCCAACCCTCCAAGCCATCAGCCAAATGGGTTACAGGCAATTTATTCTTTCGGCAATGGAACAGGAAATGCTCGAAACATCATTGAAGGCCAAAGGCATTTTTAAATATTTTGATTTTGTTGCAGGCACTACCGATCACTATGCAAATGGTAAAGACGTGGTTGCCGAAATGTTATTGGCGAAAATTGGATTACCGGGGGATCAAATTTTACTGGTTGGAGATACAGTGCACGATCATGAAGTGGCAGAGAAGTTGGGCTGGCAATGTGTGTTGATTTCAAATGGCCACCAGGACGAAGAAAAACTAAATCTAACCGGTCGTCTTGTGTTGAAATCGCTTTCGCAAATTCCCCTTTTGCTGAATGCTTACTCGGGCTCTGCCTGCAACTGACTTTCAGGAAGTGTTCCCATGCGCCAATTGTCTGTTCTCTCGGGTTTTCCCTGCTTGTCGAAATAGGTCCAGGCTCCGTTTTTTAAACCATTTACATATTGTCCTATAATGCTGATTTTTCCATCGGGATAATAGAATCGGGCTTCGCCATGCAACAGATCATTTGCATACGTCGCTGCGGTCTTTATGGTTCCGTCAGAATAAAATTGCTGCCATTTGCCCTGTTTTTTTCCATGATCATACTCGGTTGCTTCCAGCACCTGACCATCGGCGTAAAAGTTTTTGCATAATCCATGTCGTTCATCATTCAGGTAATTCTCCTCCGATGATTTTATGCCGTTTTCATTGTAAAAAATCCAAAGGCCTTCTTTTTTTTGATTTACATGCCTGCCTTCTGCCTGAATTTTTTGATTTGGCTGCAAGAATGTTGTAGTTGAAGCAAAGCCATCGTCTTCATAAATCATTATTGCTTTTATCTTTCCGTTAGGGTAGAAATAGCGAAATTCACCACTGGGTTTATCGTCTTTGAAATTCCCTTCGTAAATAGTTTCACCTTTTGCCCCGGTTTTTTTCCAATAACCCTGCTTTTGACCCTTGGCATCGGTTTGGTTGATGTCGGAAGTATTGACCTGGGCCCAAATGGTGCCTGCAAAAAACAAGGCAGCCCAAAATAAAAGTATCATTTTTTTGAATATCATACGCTGTTAAAATCTGATCGTTAAATCAAACGAATATCAGTGTTTTTTATTGAATTCAAGGCACAGGTGCCTTAAAAACTAAATTATAAATTTGTTCGGTGTTTATGAATCTATTTCAAAGCTCTGGTTATCAGGCTATAAACTTATCTCCTATAAACATTTTGAATTATTTTGTTTTTCAATAAACTTGATTAAATTTGCCCCCAATAACCAAAACAGAAGTTATGAAGAAAGCAATTTTCACTTTTAGCCTTTTAGCAATGACCTTTGTAGTCATGGCCGGTGGCATTGTCACCAACACGAACCAGAGTGCATCATTCATCCGTATGCCCGCACGCGACGCCACCCTGGGCATTGATGCTGTGTACTTTAACCCTGCAGCCATGTCGCTGTTTAAAGATGGGTTCCACCTCTCCGTGAACAACCAGTTCATTACTCAGGAACGTAAAATCGGCAGCACATTTGACAAATCGAATGTGAAGGAATTTATTGGTGGGGTTACAGCACCCATTTTCCCATCAGTTTATGCTGCCTATAAAAAAGACAGATTTGCTTTTGCCCTCTCGGTCAACCCAATCGGTGGCGGCGGAAGCGCACTTTACGAAGATGGCTTGCCATCGTTTGAGAACCAACCAGCCTCAATTCCTGCCTCTTTGTCTAAAGGCGGTGTACCGACATCCAAATACTCGATGGATGTTGAGTTCGAAGGAAAATCAATCATTTGGGGAGTCCAGGGAACTGCGGCATATCAGGTAAGTGATGTCCTTTCGTTGGCTGTCGGATTACGCTATCTGAGTGTTTCCAACTCTTATAACGGATACCTGAAAGACATCAAGATCAACCCCAACATCCCTGCTGTGAAAGCCGAGTACAACGGACAAAACATGGTGAAAGCAACAACTTTCTTTGCCGATTTCTCAGGCTATCTGGGCAACTTATCCACTGTGCTTACCGGAACCGGTGGTAGCCTTCAACCCATTATAACTGCCGGGGCAGGGTCGGTGCTCCTTTCAAATGGAACCGCTGCAGGCCTTACAGCAGCGCAGGTTGCTCAATTGCAGGGCACCATTACCTCGCTTGGAGGAAATCCAACCGGAATGACCATTGCACAAGCACAGGCCTTCTTTTACGGCGCCTCTGCAACCTATGCTGCCAACGCCAAAGACATGGCTGCCAATTCTGTTGCTACTTCAGACAAGCAGGTAGATGCCACTCAGGGTGGAAGCGGTATTGCTCCAATCATTGGGGTTAATCTGCAGATTTCTGACAAATTCAACGTTGGTTTTAAATATGAGCATCGCGCAAAAATGGATGTCGTTAATGAAACTACCATTGACGATGTAAAATTATTTCCCGACGGCGCTGAAACACCAAACGATATGCCTTCGCTCATATCCCTTGGGGCTTCATTTGCTCCTATCAGCAAGCTCAAGTTGCATGCCGGTTATCATGTCTATCTCGACAAAAATGCCGATTATGGCAAAAAGATTGCAGGCGTGTTCGTTGGCAATTATGAAGTTATTGATAAAAATCTTTGGGAAGGGGCTTTTGGAGTCGAATACTCGCTTACGGATAAACTTTTGCTGAGTGCCGGATATTTGAGAACACAAACAGGTGTTACCAAGCTATATCAGAGCGACCTAAGCCACAGCCTTTCAACCAATAGCGTGGGAGGCGGCCTTCGCTACCAGGTAACACCAAAAATCGCTGTGAACCTTGGTGGAATGAACACCTGGTACATTTCGAACGTGAAGGTGATTACCATTAACGTAGCAGGCAGCAATGTCAACTATGACGAAACGTACAACCGCAAAGCCATGGTTGCAGCCTTTGGAATAGATTTCAGCCTGTAAGACAATTTCTTCAAATTTTAACGACCGGATGGAATTTATTTTCATCCGGTTTTTTTATTTAGCGTTGTCAGGTCCAAAAGCACTACAGTGGTTTAACCCTAAAAATATTTTCAAAAATTGTATGGGGCGCAAAATATTTCGTTATTTTGCGAAATATCTAATTGAATTTTCAAAAACCATATTGTAATGAAGATCAGCATCAAAGTGTTAGGGCCAGGTTGCCCGAAGTGTAAAAGTCTCGAAAAACTGACCAGAGAAGTGATAGCAGAGCAAAATTATGAAGCCGAAGTGAGCAAGGTTGACGATATCATGGATATTATGAGTTACCACGTGATTTCAACACCTGCTCTTGTCATCAATGAAAAAGTGGTTGTTAAGGGTTTTGTTCCTTCGAAAGAAGAAATAATAAAACTAATTGACAGGGTTGCCAATGGCTAAAAAAGTAACTTTCGACCCTGAAGTCTTGCAAATCGCTCAGTTTGCGAAGGCACTCAGCCATCCTGTCAGGGTTTTCATCCTAAGGAAGCTCTCGACAATGCACTCATGCTGCTATAGCGGAGAGCTGGTGGAGGAACTGTCTATCGGACGTTCCACCCTCTCGCAGCACCTGAAAGAACTGAAATATGCAGGACTAATTCAAGGCGAAATTGAACCACCTTATATCAAGTATTGCCTCAACCGCGAAAACTGGAAGAGGTTACACTCATTATATAGTAATATTTTCGAAAAAGAAAACACGAATCATTGATGCATAAATCGGAATGAAAGCAATAACTCTTTTTATTGTTGCCATCACGCTGATGGCGGGTTGTAACCCTTCGGGGGTGAAAAAGCAACTGAACACGGATCCGAGAGAGCCAACCGCCAACTTCAAAGTCACTGTGTATTATTTTCATGGTAAACAACGATGCCCCACCTGTATCGCTGTTCAGCAACTTACGGAGGAAACTATCAAATCGCACTTTTCGCAAAACACTGATTTGGCGTACCACGAAATTGATTTATCAAAAAAGGAAAACGAAGAACTGGCAGAGAAATATCAGGTCTGTTTCAGCAGTTTGATTGTAGCCTCAGGCGATTCGTATAAAAATATAACCGACCTGGCTTTTGCAAATGCACTTAGAAATCCGGACTTCCTCAAGGAGCTCATTATTGAGGTAGCCAACGAGTTTCTGAATGATGGGCTATAATCATGGATTTCAGTTTCCAGGTTCTTAATATAACCCCCATTGTGATACAGGATTTCACGACTTCAAATGAACCATGATGGAGTATTTACAACAAATTGCCGATAGCTCACAATTTCCGACGCTCACAGCATTTGTGCTGGGTTTGATGACAGCGATCAGCCCTTGTCCGCTTGCCACAAACATCTCCGCAATCGGGTATATCAGCAAGGATATTCAAAACAAACGAAAAGTGTTTTGGAATGGGATTATCTACACCCTGGGCAGGGTGATTGGTTATACGGTACTGGGAGTTATCATGATAATTATTTTACGACAGGGTGCGAGTGTTTTTAAAATTCAGAAAGCAGTTGGAACCTGGGGCGAACTTCTGATTGGACCATTTCTGATTCTGATAGGAATTTTTATGCTCGACCTGATAAAAATCAATTTTTCGCTTTTCGGCCGGCAATCTCAAAAACTCGAAAAAAAGGCCGGGGGTGGCAGTTACTGGAATTCTCTTTTTCTTGGAGTTGCTTTTGCGCTTGCATTTTGCCCGTATAGTGGTGTGTTATTTTTCGGAGGACTGATACCTTTGGCTGTCGCCAGCCCGGCAGGCTATTTTCTGCCTTGTGTTTTTGCTATCGCAACAGCTCTGCCAGTCATCATTTTGGCCTGGTTCTTAGCTTTCAGCCTTACTGGCATCGGATCATTCTATAAGAAGGTCAAAGCTTTCGAATTTTGGCTTAGGAAGGTGGTGGCCATCATATTTATTTTAATCGGGTTCTACTATATTTATATCATCTATATCAAATAACCGGCCTATGAAACCTATCAGGGTACCGGACTAAAGCGCGGGGAAAAGCTACAAAAGCCATATGGTACAAGGATTTATTCAATCGCTTGAAAATGAGCGGGTTGTTTACTCGGCAGGAGCAAAAACTTTCGGAGAGTTCAGTCAACAGGTTACAGCGGTAAGGAAGGAAAATAGAATGGATAGCAGAAATTGCGCACCTAATCAAATTGAATACTTTTTAGATGAGGAAAGTGATTATGTTGTTCCAGTTTACCGAGACGCCAACTCATCCTGCCCTGTTTTTGCGGGCAAGGTAAGAAAAGATTCCAAATCGGTTTTGAGGGCTTGGCCTATGCTACTACCAGTGAAAAATTTGTTTTTCGTGTGTACCGGCGGGTTTTGGATAAAGCAAACGCTGCATTCCGGGATCAGTAATCAATAAAATAAAAGGAAATCTATGAACGAAAAAGAACTGAAAGGTGCTGTGCAGGAAAAATACAGTGCCATTGCCAACAGTAACGCTCAGTGCTGTGCCACAGGCGATTGCTCTTCAAATGATTATACAGTTTTTAAGCAGGATTATCAAAGCCTCGAAGGCTATTATCCGGATGCTGATCTTGGATTGGGTTGTGGCTTGCCAACAGCGTTTGCAAGCATTAAAAATGGCGATTTGGTGGTAGATCTGGGCTCAGGTGCCGGAAACGACTGTTTCATTGCTGCCCGGTTGACAGGCCCGACAGGCCGTGTGATAGGCATAGACTTTTCTGCGGCCATGGTTCGAAAAGCCAACCAAAATGCAAAAAAACTGGGTTTGAAAAATGTGCGATTTTTCAAAGGCGAAATTGAAGAACTGCAAGTGCCCTCCTATGCAGCCGATGTGGTGATCAGCAATTGTGTGCTCAACCTGGTGCCCAATAAGCGAAATGCGCTTTCAGAAATCTATCGTATTCTGAAGAATCAAGGCCACTTTTCCATTTCCGATATAGTAATCGAAGGCGTTCTTCCGATGAAATTGAGACAATCCATTGAGCTTTACTGTGGCTGCGTGAGCGGGGCGCTTTCAAAAGAGGAATATATACAGATTATTCAGGATGCCGGTTTTAAAAATATCTCCATTCAAAAAGAAACTGAATACCCGGTTCCGGATGATATCCTATTAAAGCACCTGACGTTGGAGGAACTGGAAGGGTTTAAACAGTCAGAAGTAAGAGTGCTTGGCATTCACATTGTTGGCGAAAAGTTATCGGGTTGCGGTTGTTGTTGCTAAAATAGATCGTAATGACAAAACATGAAGGAATTTAATTTTTTGAACGTTTTCTCACATTATGGGTGGTACTTGAACCGCTGCAGGTATTGCCAAAGGGTAGTTCTTTCCTGAAGCACAAGGCTTTTTACGCCAGTTCGAAGGTGCAAGCGTATCAAGTCCCATTACCATTTTTAACGGTGGTAGGCGTTTTGGTTGAGGTTCCGGTCATGCTCATCCTTGTCAGGTATGCAAACAGAAACAGGCATAGTTTCATAAATTAAAAACTATTGGTTATGGAAACCAAAAAGGAATTGAGATTTTTACTTTTGATCGTCATAGCATTTATTGGTGCATTTTTCCTACCTATTGACAGCGAGCGGTTCAATACTGCAGTCAAGGCTACCTTCGATCTCACAAAATGGTATGCCCGTGAACATGTTATCCTCTGTTTGTTACCCGCATTTTTCATTGCAGGTGTGATTTCCGTTTTTGTAAGTCAAGGCTCTGTGCTAAAGTATTTTGGCGCCAATGCCAAAAAATGGCTCGCTTATTCAGTTGCGGCAGTTTCAGGAACAATTCTGTCAGTCTGCTCATGCACGATCCTTCCATTGTTTTCAAGCATTCATAAACGTGGAGCCGGATTAGGGCCGGCAGTAGCCTTTCTATATTCGGGACCAGCCATCAATATTCTTGCCATCATCCTTACGGCCCGAATACTTGGGTTCGAGATGGGTGTCGCTCGAATAATCGGGGCGTTGGTGTTTAGCGTGGTCATAGGGGTTATCATGTCGCTCATCTATCGAAAGGAAGAGCAGTTAAAAAGAGCACAGCAGATGAATGTTGTCAATCCGCCAGATAAGAGACCCATTTGGCAAACTTCTTTGCTTTTCTTCACACTAATTCTGATCATGGTATTTGCCAATTGGGGAAGGCCTGCAACAGATGATACGTTGAGTTCCTGGTATTTCATTTGGGCAAACAAATGGTATTTCACCGGGCTTTTTTCCCTGCTTCTGGCCTATTCGCTCATTTATATCCTTAAAATTAAATGGCACTGGGTTGCGATTTCTGTCGTGGTTACTGCAGCCTCAGTACTTCTTTCGATTGTGCTGATTACCAACCCAGGCATTAAACCGCTGCTTCCTGTCCTGGTTGGATTTACAGGCCTGAGCGTCATGACATTACTCGACAAGAATGATAATGAAAACCGGGAGTGGGCTATCGCCACATGGGGCTTTGCCAGGCAAATCATGCCTTTGCTTGCCATCGGGGTAATTACGGCTGGTTTCCTGTTGGGTTCAACCCATGATGGGCAAACCATCGCAGGTATCATACCCAACGAATGGATAAAATGGCTGGTGGGTGGAAACTCGCTGCTATCGAACTTCTTTGCCGCTCTTGTAGGAGCGTTCATGTATTTTGCAACCCTCACAGAGGTTCCTATTTTGCAAGGGTTGATTGCTACAGGCATGGGAAAGGGCCCCGCGCTGGCATTATTGCTTGCCGGGCCAGCGCTATCACTTCCTAATATGCTGATAATCAGGACTGTAATGGGATCACAGAAAACATTTGTTTACATTGGGTTGGTCGTTGTTATGGCTACAGCATCAGGGTTAATATTTGGGGCTATCATGGCTTAGAATGACTATAGCTTGTCAATTTATGGCAAATTCATCCTGAAATAAACCGAGGGTATCTCGAAGGCACCTCATCCAGATAGCGCCAAAAAAAAACGGAGCACAGGGCTCCGCTTTGTTCTATTTGAAGGATTGAATTTTACTTTGCAACCTTGTTGGGATTGATATGTACCCACTCATTAAAACTTCCGTCATACACTTTTACATTCGGATATTGCAGCAAATTAACGAGTGCAAGAAAATGTAAGCCTGTTTTCACTCCGGTGTTGCAATAAAGAATAATCTCCTTATCCTTGGTGACTCCTTTGCTGGCATAGATTTTTTCCAGTTCAGCATTGCTTTTCAGCATTGCGTTGGCATCGAGCAGCTCTTTATACTCCATATTGATTGCTCCCGGAATATGACCCTTGCTATTGTTTTCCGCTCCTTTGTACTCACCCGGCGAACGGGTATCAAGCAAAATTGTATTGCCTTTGGGCGCAGCCACTTCTGAGATCACGGCCATATATTTTTTCGCGGGAGAGGCATTAAAAGCAGTCTTGGCTATGGTCGAAGGGTTACGTGTGACCGGTTTGCGGCCTTTTTTCCATGCTTCCATACCACCATTGAGAACTTTAACGTCTTTTGCGCCCATGTATTTAAGTATCATATACATACGGCCTGCATAACGTCCGTCAAATTCATCATAAACAACAATTGCGCTTTTGTCTGAAACACCTTTTGCTCCAAGAATTTTAGCAATTTCGGCATCTTCGACGAGCAATCCTTCAGGGGTACCTGCTTTATCAAAACTGTTATAAGGCACACTGATTGCGCCGGCAATATGCACTTTTGCATATTCGGCTTCTGTGCCTGCGCTGATAATCACCAGGTCTTTGTTTTTCAAATTTTTGGTCAAATCCTCAACCGAGACCACATCCTGAGCTAACAGGGCGCCAAGGGTTGAGGTAAAGAGTACTAACATGAACAATTTGATTTTCATATACTTCACTGATTTATGGTTAATTAAAAGACGATCTGGAACTGTACGACCAGCTCATCATTTTTTACTTCAAACTTTTTTTCTGCTTTATACAGGTAATTGACCTGGAAGCGGGTCCAGTCGTTAAACCAATAATTTAAGCCAAAAGCCATTATTGTTTCAATGGGTTTTTTAACACCTTCAGCAACTTTTGCCATGTCAGTATTCCAGCTCTCAAATCTAACAAGGGGTTGAAGGTTCCATGGAGTCTTATACATGGCAGTAACATAATAGCCACTTCTTTTCAAGTCACCGCTTACAACTGTAGGTGTACCTCCACAGCCTCCGCCAACAACATACGAACCTTTGTCATTGCCATACACATATTCCGCGATAACATCGAGGTTGCTATATTTGATCTGCATATCGGCAGCCCACCTGAATCTTTTATCCTCTTCAGAAATTGTATCTGCAAAGGGTGGATGGGTACCGTATTGTATGCCACCACCTATTTTAAGGAAGCTGATTGGGTTTAAAACCACCCTGCTGTGGAAGGTTTTTCCGAGGTTATTGTCAAACACGCTTTTTCCCGTGCCATTGGTTAAGGCCAGGCTGTAAGATAAAAGGCTGTTTTTTAAAGACCCCGATAGCATCACGCCCAGGTCGCGATCGGGACTCACTAGGTTCACGACAGCAGCAGAGCGATAAATGCTGTTCAGTTCGGAGCAGGGAGTGCTCATTTCGAGTGTAAAGGGTGATTTAAATTGCCCGATTGAGATTTTGGCAAAAGGAAATCGCTGATAAGAGATGAATGCGTCCAATAAAAACGGATTATTGTCTTTGAAAGCGCTTGTTTCAACCACAGCATAATACAGGAAATCGTAAGGAATTAATCCGGTTACACCGATACGGGCACGGTTAAATGTAAAAGCATTTTTGGCACCATCAGCAGTAAATTTGGTTTCAAACTGCGGTTGTATAAAGCCAATAACCGAAACACCTTCAGTGCTTTTTGGAGGAGCACAACCTTGTGCAATTACTTGATTAGCAGCAACAAAAAAGGCAATTGTTGCGATTAAAAATATTGAAAATGATTTCACAAGAATTAATTTTAATGAATTGATTGTGATTGACTCGAGTTTGATAAAAGTGGTTAATAATGGGTTGTCAGGTCAGATGCACACAAATATCATGCAATTGCAAACAAAATACATCCTATTGTCTGTCAAGAACTAAAGCCCCCTGCAGTTCTATCTGCAGGGGTGCTTTACTAAATAACAAGTTAATTATGCGCAATAACATAAGGTTATGTATCACCAGACCTCTGGTTGTTATGGCACAACCGGAAGATTCTGCGGGCTTTCTGGCCATTTGTTTGCAGTAAGTGTTGCATTTGAAAATGCATTTGATCCCCACTGTACGCCCTTTGCATTGTATCCTAAAACCCTAAGGTAGAACGATACGGCTGCTGATGTTTGTCCAGTCCAGCAATAGGGAGCAATCACTTTGGCAGGATCAAGCAGGGATATATCGCCTGCTGCGAGGGTCATTGGGTTAATCCTATAGGCGCCTTTGATGTGGTGGTTTCCATTGTCTATCACATTTTGTGCGGTCCAGTAATTAACAACAAAATAGTTGGCGGGTGTTGCCAATACATCAGCAGGCTGAACAAATTGCGGGCCTTCGGTCAGAACCTTTGTAATTCTTTCTTTCAGAATGTCAGCACCTGTCGTAAAGCTGCTTGTGATGGTTGGGATCTTCTGTGCAACAGGTTGTGCAAAAGACAGGGGAGTTGCAACGTAAGGAATCCAGTTGGCATGCAGACTGGGTTGGGTGGCAATGTTTCCGATTTTTGCTGTCCATACATCAAACCTGGTTTGATTCCATGCGCTCATGCCCCATTTCAGGAAAACGGCAGTTGGATATCCGCTCAGTCGTAAGGCAGGAACGGCAAAGGCAGCGGTTTGCCCACTATAACAAACAAGGATAATGATCTTACCTGTTGGAGCAGTTTTTGCAACGTCAAGCAGATTTACCATGGTAGCGTTCACAGCGCCACTGATCCTGCCTGCATTGAAATCGGCGGCAGCACGAAGGTCAATAATGAAATAGTTGGCCAGGTTTGTATTCAGGGTTGAGGCAGTGACTGCCCAGCCTGTTGAGTGCATTGCTGGAAGGTCAAAACTGGTTCCTTGAGCCTTGATATAGTCCGCCAGCACAACATACTTGTTTTGTTCACCATCGTCTGGGTCTTTACAACTAGTAATGAACAGAGCTGGCATTACCAGCGCAAAAAACATGTAAATTAAAAACTTTTTCATAATTTTTGGTTTTGGTTTAATTAGATATTATTTATTTAACAGCTTCCGGATTTGGCAGGCTTATCGCTTTGGCCTGATAGTTTATCGAGGGCTTTTTCATAAATGTTGGGATATGTAAGTTCCCATTTTTTATATCCGCCTTCGAGCAATAACACATTTTTGTAGCCTAAACTGTGTAGTGCGGTTGTTGCAAGCGCACTGCGCTGACCTTTAAGGCAATAGAGAATTATTTTATCGTCTTTGGCTGGTTTATATAAACCCGTTTGAGCCCAGAAAGTCGAATCGGCGATGCTGAACTCAAGGCTTCCTCGTGGAATATTTACCGAGCCTGGAATGTATCCATGATAGTGCTCTAATTCCTGCCTGACGTCTATCAGCGTATATGGATCATAATTTTCCATCATACCATGCAATTGTTCAGGCGTAATCAGGTTTGCGGTTTTTAATGCCTGTTTGACCATATCGTCAGGGCTGCTAAATTTTTCAGTTTTGCTGCACCCAGCCAGCATTGCTAAAGCAATGATTATTAATACATTTTTTTTCATTCTAAATAATATTAGAGTTAGCCTATTTTATTTCGTTCGAATGGTGATCGCTCACGCCTGTAATCATTTCTTTCACATGGCTTGTGATTTTAGTGCCGGTCGTTGTCATGTAAAGATGTATGATCAGAAAAACGATTACAAGAAATGCAAAGATAGTATGAGTGATTGCAATTGTTTTCAGCATTGCACCATCTACAGGGTTCCCCGGATAACGAAAATACATATAAAGCAATCCTGTAATGATCTGAGCCGGGAAGGCAACAATAAGAAGCGCCAGATAGACAATTCGTTGAAGTGGGTTGAATTTATTTTCAAATGTTTTCTCTGTGATTGGTGGTTTTGCTTTCCTAAATATGCCGGAAACATAATATTCAATCTGTTCCCTGAATAACCGCGTGGTCGGAACAAAATTGCGCCAATTTCCAACAGTGATCATCCAAAAGATGGTGAGTGCGGTTAGACCGATGAAAAACCAGGCGGCTGAATTATGTAATCGCACAGAAAATTCGAATCCAAAAACCTGGATATCGCCGTGGATTTCCAGCCCTGTAATAAGCAGGATTACAACCAAGGCCATCTGGGTCCAGTGCCAGAATCGTTCAAATTTTGTGTATAAAACCTTATTTTTGTTATAATGCTCGCTGTTCATAATGGTGGGGTGTTTTAGGCTTGTTTGCTTCTAAAAATCCTGAGAATGGCGTGGGTGAATACACCAAGCAGGGCAAGCACAATGAAGGTATAACCTCCGATATCTGCAAGTTTTGACCTATCGCGGCCTGGAAGGTAAAAGTCGTTCAATCCAGCCAGCCGGCTATTATCTCGGGTGTGGCAGTCTATACATTTGAGCGATTGCTCTTTGGGAGAAACCATGTGGTTTACAGGCCAATAGACTTCAGTTTCCAAAAATTCATATTTTCCGCTATATGGCCTGTCAACATAACTCATTCCTTTTTGTATTGCTTTATCCCAGTCGAGGTCGAGCCAGAAAGCGCCTTCGCCTTTTTCTTTTGCAAATACTTTCACACTCAATAAGGTTTTATATTCGCTATCAAATGGCTGCTTGCCACGATGGATTTTAATAGGCCATATTTTTGAGTCAGGGCAGGAGGCACTACCGAAAAGCTGGTTAATCTTTACAGGAATTTCTGTCACGGTGTCTTCATACAGAAAATGAGTAGCAGTGCCATTGAACCAAGTGTAGTCGGGTTGAACATTTTTGTCCCACACAAATCTGCCTTTAATGGATAACTTGTCAAGGTTACCTTCTGTATCCATCTCAGTAATAAACTCTCCGTTTTCCTTTGTCTCGCCTGCCTGCGACCAGTCCCAATACATCACCGTGGAGTTGACTTTAGCATAAACCGGGATATGGCAAGTTTGGCAGGCTACTTTTTTATAATGATGATCAATAATCTTATCGCCATGTGGTGTAGCGGTATGGCACTGTTCGCAGGTGATTCGGTTGTTGTTTTCGGCTGAAACCGAATACTGCCTTCCTTTAATATTGTGCCTTTCGGTTGTGTGACAATCAATACATACCATATTCTTTCCATCAACGGCCATGTGCACATCAACACTTTTATTGGTATGTAATAATGCCTTTTCCAGGTCTCCATGTTTTACATTATTATTACCACCGCCTTCAAAGTGACAAACACCGCAATTATGTCTGTCGGGCAGACCAACATTTTGGGCAACATAAGCGTAGTCGGGCACAGGAAATTCCTTTGTGGCGTTTTCAACAGTGCTTGGCATACCCGCGCCACCTTTCTTTTTTAGATATGTTCCTGTGCGGTCATGGCAAACAACACAATCAATATTTGTGGGTTCGTTAAAATCAAATGACTTGTCGGCCCAACCATATCCTATATGACAGCGCATACAGGATCCGTTATTTCCAGCGGTGCCTGTACAGAAGTTATTTATTATGTTTCTCTTCCCAATCATCGCTTTCTCTCCATTAGGCCTTGTAACCTCTCGCAACCAGGTCCAATGTGCCGTGGCCATTATTTCTTTGTCGCGCTCGGTGTGGCAAGACAAACAAGCCGCGGTCAGGTCTTGCGGACGTTTAAATTCTTTGTTGAGAATTGGAAATTTTGAATGATCTACCGATTTAACATGCTCTGATTTTAGTGCACCTTCATATTTATGAGGCATTAGTTCTGTCTTGGCTTGTCGGAAAGTCTGATAAACGATGAAACCCGGCAAAACCATCACAACCAGCACGGTAATTAGTCTTGAAATAAGGCTTTTAGTCATAGTTTAAATGATTACCATTTTCAATTGCAAAAATATTCTCTTTACTACATACGTACGAGTGACGATAAGCCAAACTAAAACACAATTCATTACATTTGGATCAACAGAATTTATGCTGTAAATCAAAATAAATTATGATCTTTGTCATTCTTTATTATGATATATTGATACCTAAATTATAAACTGTTTGATATGAGTGAGATTAAGAGCTATTGCACAATCAGCCAGAACCAGGTTTTATGTTTCGACCTTCTGACACCCGAGGAATACGATATAATAAAGTCAAAGATGTTGGTGGTGAATTACAAGGCCGGTGAAATTCTGTGCAAACAGGGATCTTTTGCGAGCCATATCATCTTCCTGCGCGAAGGATTGGTAAGGCTATATATGGAAAGTGGCAAAAATAATCTTGTATTGAGAATACTGGCTCCAAACAATATTATTGGCCTATCGAGCTGTTTCGAGGGGAGTCATGTATTTTACTATTCAGCACAAGCCTACATGGATTCCACCGCGCAACTGATTGAGATGGGGGTTTTTATGCAAATTATGAATTCAAATGCAAAATTTGCTACAAAAATGTTTAGTTTGCTGGCCGAGCATAGTGTGATCACCTATGGACGTTTTTTTTGCCTGACACAGAAACAAACTTATGGACGATTTGCTGATGTATTGCTTTGCCTGGCCAACCGTATTTATAAATCGAATAAATTTCCCCTGCAGCTCAGCCGCAAGGAACTGGCTGAGTTATCCGGAATGTCAGTCGAAAGCATTACCCGAATACTTACCCGTTTCAAGCACGACGGTTTAATTGCAATAACATCCAACGAGATTGAATTAATTGATCCCGATCGGTTAAGCGAAATAAGCCTCAAAGGCTGATTCTGACGAGGTACTTTTTGTCGTCATTATCAACAACAAATTACTATATAGCAGTGACGCTGCTTTATGTTTCGCAGCACAATGCCTCGACCTTAACAAAAATTAGGGCAGAAACTACAGCCCCTTTGATCGCCATCGGAAGCATTGTCACAATACTTAGCAAAAAAAAAGAGACCGACTCGTAAACGATGCAATCTCTTCTTTGTCGGGGTAGTAGGATTCGAACCTACGACCCCCTGGTCCCAAACCAGGTGCGCTAGCCGGGCTGCGCTATACCCCGAAAATATTTTGCGGTGAAGGGGGGATTCGAACCCCCGGTACCGTTTCCAGTACGACAGTTTAGCAAACTGTTGGTTTAAGCCACTCACCCACCTCACCAATTTATGTTTAAAGAACGTTTTTAATGATTTTGCCTTTTAAATTGGGAGCGCAAAAATACAAAAATCATGGATTCGTACAACAATGATGAATACTTTTGTTGTTTAGGGTAGATTAAACTCACAAAGGGGACATTATTAAAGTGAACAGTTCTATAGTTTGCTTATAATGCTTTGGCCCACAGGATATTTGTATTCTTTGTGAAAATCTTTTGTCAATTGGAATACTGCCAATAGGAGATCATAACAGGTCTTATACCGGCAAATCGTAGTGTAATCCAAAAAAAATTTGACCGCCACAGGCGGTATTTAAAAACTCCCTGCCCTGCGGAACAGGGAGTTTAAGTGTCACCCTT
>JBBIIP010000036.1:1458-21875 GCA_037446395.1 Lentimicrobiaceae bacterium | reverse complement strand
GTACTGACGCGTTAAATTTTAAATTCAAAAAATATACGAAACTCAAATGCTAAAATGATTGAATTACTTATGCCTTAGCTTAATGAAATTAAGCAAAAAACTAAATTCTTTTTCAAATTGAAAAAACATTAAACCCCATTCGAGCCAATAAAATCAACATCTTTAACAAAAATATCAATAATTAACGCATCAGCTTTAGTTTCTGATGGTCGCTTCAATTATGACCTTTCTCATACCTTTGTTTCAAACAAATTCAAGCTGCTGATATGAAAAACCAGCAAATTGTAGTGATGGGGGCACGGACCCACAATCTGAAAAACCTGTCTGTAGAAATTCCTAAAAATAAAATCGTTGTTTTTACGGGTATTTCCGGTTCAGGAAAGTCATCGCTGGTTTTCGACACCATCTACACCGAAGCGCAACGACAACTGATTAATACTTTTTCTTCGTTCACCCGTGCCCGCATGCCAAAACTATCACGCCCCGAGGTGGATGACATTAAAAACATTTCAACTGCCATTGTCATCAATCAAAAGCGCATGGGGCAAAACATCCGCAGCACAGTGGGAACGGCTACTGAAATCAATACGTATCTCAGGCTGCTTTTTTCCCGTTGTGGGAGCCCTTTTATTGGCCCCTCATTTTTTTTCGGTTTTAATCACCCCGAAGGGATGTGCATTTACTGCAATGGACTTGGCCAACAAATCAAGGTAGATGAGGAGCGGCTGGTAATGAGGGATAAAACCATCCGTGAAGGTGCTGTAAACCATCCTGATTTTAGGGTGGGCGCATGGAACTGGCGCGAAATTATGGGAATCAACCTATTTGATGTGGATAAGAAGCTTGCCGACTTCACTCCCGAAGAACTGAATTCATTTTTGTATGCCGAAGGCATCCCCATCGAAAAACCCCACGGAGGGGGTGTATATATGAAGGATTATGTGGGGGTGATCCGGAAAATTGAACGTTATTACCTCAGCAAAACTGTTGAAGAACTTCCCGAGGCACGAAAAAATGCGTATATGTCTTATTTTTCGCATCACCACTGCGGTCACTGCAATGGAAGTCGCCTGAATGAACGCGCCCGGGAGGTAAAAATCAACGATAAAAACATTGCAGAACTGTGTGATCTGGAACTTATTGATCTTGACACGTTTCTTGCAAAAGTTGAAGGGAAGATTGCTGAACCACTTGTGGTTAAAATGCGCCAGATCCTTGGGCACTTAATCGAGATCGGTGTGGGTTACCTGTCGCTTAGCCGCCTTGTTTCAACACTTTCGGGTGGAGAAAGCCAGCGCGTTAAGATGGCGCGCCAACTCGACTGCGACCTTGTGGATATGATGTACATCCTTGATGAGCCTTCCATTGGGCTTCACCCGCGCGATACAGGTCAATTAATACAAATACTGTTCAAATTGAGGGATAAAGGCAACAGCATACTGGTGGTAGAACATGACCCTGAAATTATCCAATCGGCAGAATGGGTGATTGACATTGGGCCCGGAGCCGGAACAAACGGAGGTGAGCTCATATACAGCGGACCTGTTGCAGGGTTGCTCAAAGATTCTAAAAGCCTGACAGCCAAATTCCTCACCAACCAGGATCCTACTTTACCGGAGGCAAGAAAAAAAGCCATGGAATATCTTGAACTCAAAGATGTAAATATCAACAACCTGAAATCTATAAATACCAGAATTCCCAGGGGAGTATTTACCTGCATCACCGGGGTGGCCGGTTCGGGAAAAAGCAGCCTTATAAACCAGTATTTCGTAGATCTCTATCCCGATGCAATCGTTGTTGATCAAAGCCAGGTGGGCACAAGTATTAGGTCGAATCCTGTTACATTCATCGGTGTTTTTGACCAGATCAGGAAGGAATTTGCCCGCGAAACAGGAGCATCAGCCTCACTTTTTAGTTTCAATTCGGAAGGGGCATGCCCCAAATGCAATGGCAAAGGATTTATTGAGCTGGAAATGAGTTTCATGGATGCCATTCGCCTCACCTGCGATGAATGCCAGGGGCAGCGCTATAAAGAAGATGTTCTTGCCCGTAAATTCCAGAACAAAAACATTTCCGAAGTGCTAAATATGACCATAGAACAGGCGCTTCATTTCTTCCCAAATAAAGAAATCAAACGAAAACTTCAGATTATGGTAGAAGTCGGCTTGGGATACCTGCAAACCGGCCAACCCCTCTCAACCCTATCGGGTGGCGAAGCACAGCGGATAAAATTAGCTTCTGAACTTCATAAGAAAGGCAACATCTATGTGATGGATGAACCCACCACCGGTTTACATATGGCAGATATCGAGAGACTGTTAAAGATTATCAAACGCCTGGTTGGTGGCAATAACACTGTAGTTGTGATCGAACATAACCTGGATGTTATCAGGCAGGCCGATTGGATCATTGACCTTGGACCAGGGGGAGGGCGCCATGGAGGCAGGATCATTGCCGAAGGTACACCCGAAGAAGTGGCAAACAACGCTCAAAGCCTGACAGGACAATATCTGAAAAAGCACTTATTTCTTTAGAATTTGTTCCTGCCTGCCAAAAGCCTGGTAGGGCTACTCAAGAAAGCGTTATGGAATTTTTTCTACTTTTGCACCATGGCAAATAACGAAGAATCCCTCAAAAAAATCATATCCCATGCCAAGGAGTATGGGTTTGTTTTTCCGTCAAGCGAAATCTACGATGGCTTAAGTGCTGTGTATGATTACGGCCCCTTTGGTGTCGAACTCAAAAAGAACATCGCCGGCCATTGGTGGAAGGCTATGGTACAGCATCATGAAAATATTGTAGGGCTGGATGCAGCCATTTTCATGCATCCTACCATTTGGAAAGCATCAGGGCATGTGGATGCGTTTAACGATCCGATGATTGATAACAAAGACTCGAAGAAACGTTATCGTGCTGATGTGCTTGTAGAAGATTACCTTGCCAAGGTTGAAGAGAAAATTGAAAAGGAAGCCGAAAAAGCAGCTAAAAAATTTGGCGATGCCTTCGACCGCACTATGTTTTTGGAAACCAATCCACGCGTTGTCGAATATCGCCAAAAGATTGAGGAAATAAAGAACCGGCTCTATAAAGGGTTAGAGAACAACGATATGGCCGGGGTTAAATCCCTGATCGAGGATTTAGAAATTGTTTGCCCTGTATCGGGCAGCCGCAACTGGACCGAGGTGCGCCAGTTCAATCTGATGTTTTCCACGCAAATTGGTTCGCTCAGCGAAGGCGCCAATACAATTTATCTCCGGCCCGAAACGGCACAGGGCATTTTTGTTAATTTTCTTAATGTGCAAAAGTCGGCCCGTATGAAAATCCCATTTGGCATCGCACAAATAGGTAAGGCTTTTCGCAATGAAATTGTTGCCCGCCAGTTTGTGTTTCGAATGCGCGAATTCGAGCAGATGGAAATGCAGTTTTTCATTCGTCCCGGAACTGAACTTGAATGGTATAAATTCTGGAAGCAGGAACGCATGAATTGGCACCTCTCGCTCGGATTGCCTGCAACAAAGTATCGTTTTCACGACCATGAGAAATTGGCTCATTATGCCAACGCAGCCTGTGATATCGAGTTTGAGTTTCCGATTGGGTTCAAGGAACTCGAAGGCATACATTCGCGCACCGATTTCGACCTTGGGGCGCACCAGCAGTATTCAGGTAAGAAAATTCAATACTTCGACCCCGAACTCAACGAAAGCTATGTGCCTTATGTGATTGAAACTTCCATTGGCCTCGACCGTACGTTTTTTGCCGTTTTCAGCAGTGCTTATGAAGAAGAAAAACTGGATGATGGGAGCGAGCGGGTTGTTCTGCACCTACCCGCAATACTGGCGCCGATCAAAGCAGCCATTTTACCTCTTGTGGCCAAAGACGGACTGCAGGAAAAGGCACGCGAAATCATGAATCTGCTGAAATTCGAGTACCGTTGTCATTACGAAGAAAAAGACTCCATTGGCCGACGCTATCGCCGCCAGGATGCCATCGGCACTCCATACTGCATAACGGTTGATCATCAAACCCTCGAAAACAATACCGTTACAATCAGAGATAGAGACAGCATGAAGCAGGAAAGGGTCGGCATTAACTCCATCAATCAAATCATTGGTGCTAACTCCGGAATAATTAATAGTAAGGGAAGCATTATAAAGGCTTTTTTGTAAAACCATTTTGATTAGCTCTGCATGCGCCTCAATAACACTTTCCTCCGACTGGTCGGCGCATTTAAGAAAATAGTAAGAGGTTTTCTCGTAATCTCGGGAGCCTTGGCTTTTCTAATTACTATTTGGTGTTTTACGTCTGGTCCCTTCTGGGTTTACTACTGGTTGGGAACAGGCAAACCTGCCCTTGCTGAGCCGCCCTCATATATCGTAGTATTGGGTGGTGGTGGAATGCCCAGCGAATCGGGCCTGATAAGAACCTACTATACTGCAAAAGCCGCTAAGCTCAACCCTGATGCAGCGATCATCATTGCATTGCCGGGCAATATCAGCGATACTGCCAGTTCTGTACAGCAGATGAAGGAAGAGCTTGTCATCAGGGGAATTGACCCGAATAGGATACTTTTCGAACCCGAGGGTCGCAATACACGAGCCCAGGCAATGAACGTCTATAAGATACTTGGCGGCATAAACCCGTCGGTTTCAATTTGCCTGATAACCGCCCCGGAACATATGCGCAGAGCATTTCTCACTTTCAAAAAAGCCGGGTTTAGCAAAATCGGCGCTTATCCGACTTTTGAACAGGCCATTGAAGGCGATATTACTTTTAATGACCATGCCTTGGGCGGTCGTCAGGGCCCGCTACCCGCAATCGGGAAAAATATAAACCTGCGTTATCGTTTCTGGACACATCTGCACTATACCGAACTGATCCTGAAAGAGTTCGTTGCGATCGGCTTCTATTGGATCAAAGGATGGATATAGCCTTTAAAAAATCCCACCCTGAATACCGGGAATATCAAGCAAATTCTTTTTCAGCTTATCAAACTGGTATCCTGAATTTCGGGAAGTTTCTTTCACCTTGATCGAAAAATCCAAGGTCTGCATAATGATTTGCCATAAAGCATCGCTTTCGTAGCCTTGAGTCTCGCTGTCTTCCTCCCGGAAATATTCAAGCACGGTCACCATGAACAGCCAATCAATCAATGACTCAAATTGTTCCTTGCTATAATACCATACCTGTTCATACTGATTGACGCCAAGATATTTCTGGCAGCCAACATCCCCGAGCAGCGTAATCAGGCCGGCGATTTTTCTCGCTTTAAGTTTTCCTGCTTTTGAGGGGTTTTCTATGCCAAATAAATCCTCTGCAGGTTGCCTGAAATCGAAAAGATAATGCTGTTCTTCGCACAGCAGGCCAAGCAGGATTATATCCAGGGCGATGTCAGTATCACCCCTGCCGGATTTGCGCAAAACTTTCTGCAGCAACCTGAGAAGTAGTTTTTTAGAAGCATCGGCATCTTGTAGATCATGAGGGCTTGTAAATGAATCTATTACAAATTCTGAGATGAGGAGCATTAAATTTTCCCGATAATTCTTTTTGCTCCCCAAAAGCATCAACTCAGGAAGTGAACCCGCATTGACCTTCGCCAGTAATTCCTTAAACGGTGCACTGTTCTGATTTAAAAAATCAAATGTATGCCGCAACGACTTCAACCTGAATGTAAAAATCTCAGTTGCTTTTATTTTGGTTTCAGGCTTGAATTCATCAACAGGTAATGTTTCTGAAAAGTATTTGAACCGCTCTACAATACAGTCGAAATTTAATCGTCCCTGTTTTGATTGCGGGTCTTCAATCATACGCTCAAAGATGAACTGTATCACATCATCGGCTAGTAGATTTTTGAAAGCGTCTAAAGCTGGTTTCAGGTGTCTTTCGGCCAACAGGTTGTCAATATCCCGAACCCCTGCTCCTTGTAAGTCATCATGAATGGCGGCAATTTCTCCGTTTGTATCATATATTTCCCTGAAATCAATAAATATACGATATTCAAACCCTTTCAGGTTCCAGCAAAATCCCTGGTGGTGAAGATCAACCCCTTTGCGAAGAAATTCAAGGCCGGAAATTTGCTCTTTGAACGTGTAGAAAATGTTTTCAGCGGTGTTCAAGTTCAGGGCTTGGGCCAGGTTGAGCGAAACAAGCTCTTTTTTAATCGAAAATCTGGTGAGCTTAGGAACAGAGGTTTTAATCCCACCCAATGCAGATTCGTATTTGTTATTAAATAAAACAAGTACTCTTTCGTCACCCGACCGGTTTGTGAATGCAAACACATTTTCATTCACCTGGTTGAGTTGGTCAGTGTAGTCGAAGAAATTAAAATGATCTATCTCGCTGAATACGTATCTTTTTTGAGTAAGCGGAAAAATTTCACGTTGATGCCTTTCGACCAACCATTGGTTGGGCCATTCATTGTAATAGGCTCTTTGATATTCCATACCATACTTTTCGGTATATCCTTCTATTTGCCCATGGGCGAACATGGGCAAGCCGGGCAAGGTGGACATAAGGACACAAACCCCAAAGTATTTGTCGTCTGAACCAAACTGCCGGATAGCGGTTTCTTCGTCAGGATTGCTCATGAAGTTAACATAACGCTTCAGTATTTCCGGCTCAAATTCTAGTGTGTTTGTAATCAGGTCGCGATATTTTTCGTTTTCTTCGTTTTTCAGCATATGCATGAATGCGGAGTTATACACGCGATGCATGCCTAATGTTCTTACAAAATAGCCTTCCATCAGCCAGAAGGCTTCGGCAAGGAGCAATGTTTCGGGCAAATCGCGGTTGATCCGGTCAACAACCTCGCGCCAGAACTCTACTGGAAAAAGCGCATCAAATTCTTCGCTACTCATCGCATTGTCGGTTCGCGAGGGAATATCGCCACCGGAACCTGGCGATGGATACCACAGCCGTGAGAAATGCTTTTTAGCCAGTGTCATGGCTGCATCGAAACGAATGATAGAAAACCGGCGTGCAACTTCGAAGATCTTTTGGATAACAGCCTCGCGCACTTCATGTTTAAGCATATCCAACTGGGCAGTGTCATTCCATGGCATATTGGTGCCATCGTTGCCATGATAGATATACCGCACATCATGATTTGTTTTATCAATGCGCTGAAAGACTACGGCTGCGTCTGTTTGGGAATAATAACCGTCTTCGATACGCAATTCAATATCAGGATGTTGCGATAAATTTTCGCCATTAAACCGATAACCGGGGAAAGGAGAGATTCGGTTTTGAATAAAATAATCGGGATGTTCTATGATCCATTTTGAAAAAAGGCCCGTATGGTTTGGAACCATGTCGCTGGCCAGCCTGATACCCCGGGCCCTGGCCCGTTCATTCAGGGTTTGATACGCTTGTTCTCCGCCAAGATCAGCGGCAATTTCATAATCATAAAGCGAATATGCACTCGAAACTGCCTCGATATTTCCCATGATATGTTTGATGCGCTTAGAGGCAAAACTTCTTTCCCAGATGCCAATCAACCATAGGCCGTTGAAATTCCAATTTTCTAGCTGTTCAAGGGTTTCGTCAGGTATCTGATCGAGGCGCCGTATTTCGCGCTGGTATTGCTTCGAAAGCTGATCGAGCCAGACATAAATGTTTTTCGCCAACAAAACAACCCGGGGCATCCATTGCGTATCGGGTGTGAATTGTTCTGGTTCAGCGTAGTTTTTAGCTGCGTCATGCCCAAGCCGGTATCCCGACTTTCCCATAAAATAATTACCCTGTTCAGCATCATGATATATGGGAACCAAAGCAGGCGCTTCGGCAGGCCCATGGCCAAGCAGATAGTCCTCTTTCATGAGATCTTTGGCGCGTAATGTGCTGATTATTAGGTTTTCTGGCAAAATGCCTTTCCAGTGTTCAAATATATACTCAAGTTGACCATAGATACTGCCTGGTGAATTCATAATAGGTGCCTTCAGGAATGAAATCAGGTCCTGGTTATCAGGCCCATATGTTGGCTGGCTTTTAAAAAAATCATCCAAAGCATCAAGCATCTTTCTGAATTCCTCAGGCCTGGCAAGTTGGCCTTCATCGAAAAGCTCTCTCAGTTTATAATTGGCCGGGTTGAAATTGGCCAGAAAAAGCATGAGCGCTTCTTCGAGCGCGATAGATGCATTGCTTCGCAGTTCGGTTTTTGAAAATAGGTATTCATTAACTGTAAGGTCGCCATTGAAAACAGCTGAGGGAGGAAATTTTTCGGTAAAGTCAATTAGTCGCTCCTCGGTGCTTTGCCGGCCAATTTTTTTGCCAAGCGATTGTAATGCTTTCTCGAACATTCCGGGGTTTTTTTGCTTTTCATAGGCACGCAATACAATGTGAAACACTTCATCGAGCAGCCCGGCCGCATTGACTTCGCCCGGGTAGAGCTGCTGTTCGGGTTTGCGTTGTTGATTGATGCAATGCACAAATTGCCTGACGGCGGAAAAGTTGGCAAATATGATATGCCCATCGGTTGAGAACAGGGTTTGCTCTAGCCGATATTTTTTTCTTGCTTCACGGCTGATATGAAACTCAAAGGCCGGATTGAAACATTCCTTCATGTCGAAGTTTCTAATTTTATCCGAAAAGAATCAAACTGCCAATCTAGCGATTATTGTAAAGATTCATGGTTTGATCAATGCCGATGGTTGCAAAACTTTTCACCATTTCAACAGCTGTTTCAATCTTCGGAATGATGATGCCTTCTTCTTGTTTTGTCCATCTTCCCAGCACATATTCGACCTGAAACCCTTTTGCAAAATTGCTGCCGATTCCAACACGCAGCCTTGGAAATTCATTTGTTCCCAGTATTTCGATGATGTGGTTCAGGCCATTGTGTGAGCCACCGCTGCCATTTCGTTTCAAACGCAGCATACCTGTATCGAGATCCAGGTCGTCAGAAATCACCAGGATATTCTCGGTCGGTATTTTTTCAAGATCCATCCAATATTTCACTGCTTTACCACTCAGATTCATATAGGTGGATGGCTTTATTAGAACAAGCGTTCGGCCTTTGTATTTTGCAGTTGCTTTTGATGCATAGCGGCTACTTGTAAAATATGCACCTAATGATTGTGCCAAGGCATCAAGGACTACAAAACCTATATTGTGGCGTGTATTTAAATACTCCTCACCGATATTTCCCAGCCCTGCAATCAGATATTTCATGCCTAATGTTCGAAATAAAAAACCGTCATGAAACATGAAAGCCTCGTCAAACCGCCTATGAAGGAAAGGTTTAATCTGAATTTTGTTTCAAGACGGTTGTTCAACAAAAATAAGTATTTCCTAAGTGGTTTCCTTTTTATCAGTTGCTTCCTCTTCTTCCTCACCCGAGGTGGTCACTGCCCTAGATGAAAGAATGGTTGCAATTAGCGAATTAGGCGGGTCAACCAATTCGAGGTTGGCGATTTTAATATCCGAAACTTTAATTGTTTGAAGAATATCGAGTTTCGATATATCAAACTCAATCTGATCAGGGATGTATTCTGCCAATCCTTTTACCCTAAGCTTGCGGAATTTTTTAATGAGGCGCCCACCGCGCAACACGCCCTTTGGGGTTCCGGTCAGAACCAGCGGAATACTAACCTTCAGCGGAGATCCGGGAATAATTTCAAGGAAATCGGCGTGCAGCACTTTGTCGCTAACCGGATGGTATTGCACATCCTGCAGAATGGCTTTGTAGAGTTTTTCGTTAATGGTAAACTCAACCACAAATGTTTCCGGAGTGAACAGGATGGTGCTAATCACTTTTTCGTCAACAACAAAATGCAGTTGTTCTTTCCCGCCATAGAGCACACAAGGCACCCTGCCTTCGACCCTGTTTTTCTTCGCATCTTTTTTCCCTACGTTCCCGCGCAGGGAACCGCTCATAGATACTGTTTTCATGATAGTTTGAAAATTTTAAATGAATAATTGTTAAAACTTAAACAGCGAACTGATGGATTCGTTTTTGTGAACACGTGTGATCACATCGGCCAACAAAGAAGCTGTTGAAAGTACTTTTATTTTATCGCACTTTTGTCGCAAGGGTATGGTATCTGTTACCACCACTTCGCAAAAGGGTGAGTTATTAATGTTTTCGATCGCCTGGTTAGAAAGCAATGGGTGTGTGCAAAAAGCCCTGACGCTGTTGGCACCATTTTCCATCATGAGGTATGCCGCCTTAGTAATCGTTATTGCTGTATCAATGATGTCGTCAACAAGAATTACGTCTTTGCCTTTTACATCCCCGATAAGGGCCATGGTTTCAATTTCGTTAGGTTTTGCACGCTGCTTGTAGCAAATAACAAATCCTGTATTGAGCATCTTGGCATAAACTGCTGCCCTTCGGGTTCCACCTGTATCAGGCGAGGCCATTGTAAGGTTTGGCAGGTTCAATTGCTTAATATGAGGGATGAAAATGGAAGAGGCAAACAAATGATCCACCGGAACATCAAAAAACCCTTGTATTTGGTCGGCATGTAGATCAATGGTAATAACGCGCTGAACACCCGCAGCTGTGAGCAAATTGGCCATAAGCTTTGAAGCAATCGAAACACGGGGCTTGTCTTTGCGATCCTGGCGTGCAAAGCCGAAATAAGGAATAACAGCCACAATATGTTTTGCCGAAGCCCGTTTGGCTGCATCAATCAGCATGAGAAGTTCAAAAAAATTCTCAGTGGGAGCAAAAGTTGACTGCACAATGAAAATTTCATGCCCACGGATGTTTTCTTCGTATGATGATTGAAATTCGCCGTCACTAAACTTCGTAACCGAAATATCTCCAAGCTTTTTGCCATAAGCTACTGCAATTTTTTCGGCCAGGTACCGAGTGGCCCTGCCCGAGAAAATATTGACAATTGAAGGCATTGCGATGGATTTGGTTAATTATAAAATTACGGGTGCGCTGCAAAATTACAAATAATAATCTTTGGCTCATACTTTTGCCATATATCTAAAGCGGTTAAGAAATAGCATGAGAATATTTTATATTTTTGCACCGATAATCGAAAAATATTGTTCATTGAACTTGCCCGGATGGCGGAACAGGTAGACGCGTTGGTCTCAAAAACCAATGGGGTAATTCCCGTGCCGGTTCGATTCCGGCTCCGGGTACGCATTCAAAAGCTTTCTTCATTCCAAGAAGGCTTTTTTTATACCAGTGAATCGGGATCAATACATTACCAAGGTCCAAGAAAGGCATCGCCCCATAACGAACTTACAACCATAATATGAAAAACAATTCCAGGCTCGTAATATATCTCCCCATCATAATTGCATTAGCCATCATTGCCGGAATGTTGCTTGGCAACCTGCTTTCGACAAAGTCAATGGTTTCTCAACGCCCGGGAACATTTTTGTCAACAGGGCGCTACGACAAAGTGAACGATGTAATACAATATATCATTCGCGATTATGTTGATCAGGCCGATAGGACAAAATTGGAGAAAGATGCCATTATTGGGATTCTCGACAAGCTCGATCCCCATTCGCAATACATTGATGCAGAAGAATTTAATGAAGTAAACGATCCGCTGATGGGGGCATTCGAAGGCATAGGTATCCAATTCAGAATGGAAAAAGACACCTGCACCGTAATTCAAACAATCATTGGGGGCCCATCTGAAAAAGCCGGAATCAGGGCAGGCGATCGTATCGTGACCATTAACGACAGCTTGGTGGCAGGATTGAAGATCAAAGACCGCGATATCGTGAAACAACTTAAGGGCCAGAAAAACAGCAAGGTCAGGGTGGGTGTTTTCAGGCGTGGCAGCAGCAATCTTATTCAGTTTACCCTCACCCGCGATGTCATACCAACCTTCAGCATTGATGCTGCTTTTATGGCCGACAACGAAACAGGATACATTAAACTGAGCAAATTTGCTGCCACTACTCACCAGGAGCTATTATCTGCCATCGAGAACCTAACCACACAGGGAATGAAAAAACTGATCCTAGACCTGCGGGGAAACACAGGAGGGTATTTACAGGCAGCCATTAAAGTAGCAGATGAGTTTCTTGAGGCTAAACAATTAATCGTATATACAGAAGGAACAAATCGGCCCCGGCAATATGCCTACGCTTCCGAAAAAGGTATTTTTAAAGAAAAACCCCTGATTGTCTTAATTGATGAGGGTTCAGCCTCAGCCAGCGAAATAATTGCAGGTGCCATTCAGGATAACGACCGTGGGTTGATCATCGGAAGGCGCTCATTTGGCAAGGGCTTGGTGCAAGAACAACTTAACCTGGGAGATGGCTCAGCCATTAGACTAACCATCGCACGCTATTTTACACCCTCCGGCCGGAGCATACAAAAGCCGTATATAGCAGGCAAAGATGATTATTACGGTGAACCCTATCAAAGATTTTTACATGGCGAACTCGAAATACAAGACAGTATCCGGTTTTATGATTCCTTGAAGTTTTTAACCGCAGGGGGAAGAATTGTGTACGGCGGCGGAGGAATCATGCCTGACGTTTTTATTCCGATCGAAAAAATGAACAATCGTCGCTATTATGACGAGGTATTTAACAAAGGGTTGATTTATCAATTTACTTTTGATTATACAGATGAAAACAGGGAAAAGCTTAAGCAATATTCTGATGTAGAGGAATACCTAAGGAACTTTCATATTACGTCAGAAATTTTCAATGAGTTTGTTTTATACGCCGATCAAAACGGTGTGAGCAAAAACACCCCAGGGCTCCAGGAGGAGCGAAGCAAAATCATCATGCTGCTGAAAGCATTTATTGCTCGTAATCTGTTAAACGACCAGGGATTTTATCAAATCTATCTTCAATCGGATGGTGCCTTTCTGAGGGCGATTGAGATAATGGAGGGTTGGGAGCAAAAAAATCCTTTGGCAAACCTTCAACAGCCTATTCAACCGTAACCGACTTGGCAAGATTTCTTGGCTGATCAACGTTGCAGCCACGCAAAACCGCAATGTGATATGAAAATAATTGAAGCGGAATGGTTGATATCAGCGGGCTGAATATTTCTTCTGTTTCAGGGACTTCAATTGTATAATCGGCCATTTCCCCGATGATTTTGTCATCTTCATTTGTTATTGCGATTATAATTCCTTTGCGGGCTTTAACTTCCTGGATGTTGGTTACAACTTTATCGTAAATCGTTTTATTGGTTGCAAGCACCACAACCGGCATATTTTTGTCAATCAGCGCAATGGGGCCGTGTTTCATTTCGGCGGCTGGATATCCCTCAGCATGTATGTATGAAATTTCTTTCATTTTCAATGCACCTTCCAGGGCTACAGGGAAATTATAACCCCGTCCAAGATATAGGGCATTGGTTGAGTCTTTGAAAATTTCGGCGAGGCTTTTGATCTTTTCGTTTAGCAATAATGTTTTCTGAACCTTGTCAGGAATGTTATTCAGCTCATTCAGAAGATGATAGAATTGCGAAAGCGGCAGGATGCCTCTTTTATAAGCCAGGCGCAGGGCCAGCATGGCAAGCAGTGCCACCTGTGCAGTGAATGCTTTTGTTGAGGCAACGCCAATTTCGGGCCCTGCATGCGTATATGACCCGGCATGCGTTGCACGCGCAATCGAAGATCCAACTACATTGCATATCCCGATAATAATGGCGCCTTTAGATTTTGCCAGCTCTATTGCAGCCAGCGTATCGGCAGTTTCGCCCGATTGAGAGATGGCAATTACAACATCCTCCTCGTTGATGATTGGATTACGGTAGCGAAATTCAGAAGCATACTCTACTTCAACCGGAATACGTGCCAATTCTTCGAGCAAATATTCTCCAACCAATCCGGCATGCCACGAAGTGCCACATGCCACAATCATAATCCTTTGAGCATTGACGAGTTTTTGCTCATAGTCCAAAATGCCCCCCAGCGCAACAATACCCTCGTTTAATTTTAACCGCCCACGCATGCTGTCTCTGATTGAGCGGGGTTGTTCAAAGATTTCTTTAAGCATAAAATGTTCGAACCCTCCCTTTTCGATTTCAGAAAGATTAAGCACAAGTTTTTCGATATAAGGTGTGTGCTCAACATCAGAGATTGTTTTAATCTTTAAAGGCTTGTTTCTTCTAATAATTGCAATTTCTTCATCATTCAGATAAACCACATCGCTGGTATATTCGATAATGGGGGCTGCATCCGATGCGATAAAGAACTCCTCCTTGCCTATTCCCACAACCAACGGACTGCTTTTTCGCGCGGCAACAATCATTTCCGGATCATCCTTTGAGATAACAACAATAGCATAGGCTCCGATTACTTGTTTGAGTGCAATTTGAACGGCATTTACGAGGCTTGTCTTTTCGTTGAGTTTAATGTCTTCGATCAGGTGAATCAGTACCTCTGTGTCTGTTTCGCTTTGAAACTTATAACCGCGCATCAGGAGCTCTTTCTTCAGGGCAGCATAATTTTCGATAATACCATTATGAATGATGGCAAGATTTTGTGTTGGAGAGTGATGCGGATGTGCATTGATTTTATTTGGTTCGCCATGTGTCGCCCAACGGGTGTGGGCCATACCTAAGGTTCCAGAGGTATTGCTGCTGCTGATATACGACTCAAGATCAGCTACTTTGCCCTTAACTTTATACAATCGCAGGTCTCCATCAAGCAAGGCAACTCCCGCACTGTCGTAGCCGCGATATTCAAGTCTTTTTAATCCCTTGATCAGAATGGGATAGGCTTGCTGATTACCGAGATAAGCAAAAATTCCGCACATACTCTAATGATTTCTTTCTAATATACAAAGGTACGTTTTTGTTCCAATCTTTAGCGCAACAGTCAACTCCGAAACAACAACGGTAGATTCAACTCACAATTGCCTTATCGGAGCATATAGCATCAATGAAAAATTTTTGCCGAAAATGGCTTTTAAGGGATTGTGTAAGTAATGGTCATTTTAATGCTTCCGGTGCCCGCCTGCGATCCGTGAAGAATTGTTCTTTCTGGAGAGGTTCTTGGCACCACCAGAAGCAGCCCGTTATCTGTTTCATACTTTTGCATGATCTGCTTCTGAACATAACGGTTCAATCTGAACCGAAAATCACGTGAAGTTGAATTATAATAACCGCCAAAATAACTTTCACCTTCGTACTGATCTTCCAAATAAGCCAATTTATTGGTTGTGTCAACAACCCGGCGCATGTCCAGATAGGATGGAACTGCAAGAGGGCTGTTTTGGTCTGCATTGTAAAAAACAAGCTGCGCTTCGTTGATGACTACGTTTTTGATTTTCGCCCATTCCTTGAGATAAGGAATTAATACCCTCACTTTTACACCTCCAAAAGGTTGCAGGAATATTTTTTGCCCTCCGGCCGATGTGTTTCCTGAGATGATTTGCTGGCGCAACAAAGGATCTGCATCGGCATATTGATGTTGATCGAAGCGATTAAATCTTACGTTGATTTGCGTAGAAGTGAACGAATAAAACAGCGAATCGTCGGCATTGTTTTTATAATATACATCGAGAGAAGTGAGTGCAGAAAGAAAATTGAACCCGATTAGGGCTCCTTTCCCAGAAACATTTGCAGGAGTGGCAGTAATATAAAGCCCTTTGAAGAATGTTCTGAATGTGAGGTTATTGGCATAATCTTCTTCGGTGCCGCTCAGTAGTTTTTGTGCAAGGTTCTGATTCAGCCGCATACGCAGGTGAGGCGCTTTCTTAACTTTGCCAACCGTAATGCTGTCTTTCACATTTGGAATGAAGGTGAGGTTGCCAAGTTCTCTGTTTTCAAAAACAGGTACCGAATGGTTTGAATAATAGGTTGTATCGTACTGAATATTCTCCATTAGTTCAAATACCCTGAAGGTTTGTGAAGATAATGTATCGCCATACAAGCCTGAATAGGCAAGGTTAAGTATAATAGAGTCAATCACCGGAGAAGCACCAAAACTATGATTCACTGTGCTCAATAAAAACTCGGTATATACGCTTGCAGTGGTTTTTCCGAATGAGGGATCAAAAAAACCACCAATGTAATTAATATTCATTACCTCATCTGTTCTGACCGAGTCGTCGGGAACTGAATAGGCAACAACGGTCACTGTATCGGTTCTAAAAAGATTGATTTTATCTCCGGGAGGTTGGATGTCAAGGCCAATTTTATCAAAGTCTTTGGCGCAGGACCCGATGAGGAGAATTGCAACCAACAGGATAAGTAGCAGAAAGAATTTGCTTTTTAATAATTGATTCAAGATGAAATGAGTTTAGAGTAGGATATGGATTTTATTTACTGTTGGTTGTTTCGCTAACGAGAAGTTGATCATAGAAATTGTCATAGGTTTCAATATAATTCTCGTTGCCCTGATATTCCAGAAAGGGTTTTCCCGAATCAAGCAGATATTTATGCACTTCGGTATTGATATTGGGCTGCCCAATAATAACAGCATCCGAAAAATCAATAGCGGCCATCATCATGCTCACAAAAGTCGGTTTTCGGTAGTGCTTCAAATCCTTGTTGGTAATATGCTGAAACTTGATTTTGGTTGCAAAGTCCTTATTTAATGATTCTGAAAAATCGTCCTGATAGAGCGACACAATGACTTTTGCATCATAAAAAATCGGATTATCTTTATAAGCTGCCTTAACAAAAATCGGTACCAGGCTCGACATCCATCCGTGGCAATGGATAATATCAGGTTTCCAACCTAGCTTTTTAACGGTTTCCAGCACACCCCGGGAATAGAAAATAGCACGCTCATCATTGTCTTTGAAAAACTTGCCGGCTTTATCCCTAAACATAAATTTGCGATGAAAGTAGTCGTCGTTATCAATAAAATAGACCTGCATTCTTGCCGACTGAATTGATGCAACCTTGATAATCAGTGGGTGGTCCTGGTCGTTTATAATCAGGTTCATTCCAGACAGGCGAATTACTTCGTGCAACTGATTGCGGCGCTCATTGATATTGCCAAACCGCGGCATAAAGGTCCTTATTTCGCGTCCCTTTTCTTGTATGGTTTGAGGTAAGTATCTTGAAATATCACCAATCTCGCTTTCTCTGAGATAAGGTTCTATTTCCTGAGATACGAAAAGAACTTTGGTTTTTTCCATGAACAGGTAATTTATTTCTTTTTTCTAAAGAAAGTGCAAAGGTAGTAAAAAAAGAATAATCTTTTAATTATCAAAGTGCTGTAGAATGGTTTTGGCGGGCTTATATAAAAATTTCTTGACGCTCTTACGCACGATTCAATTTACTCTAATTTTGCGCCAACATGGAGTTTGCCCTCAGTCAAACTCTAAACAAGGATCACCAACCATCACCCGATCTTAAATAATAGCCCAATGCATAAAATCGAACAACATCCAATTCTTGATATCCGTAGTGGCCTAAAACATGTTTTCAGGTATTTGAATCACACCATCGAGGGAGAAAAGGGCTTTACGATTGCCGCCGCATTGCATCAGGCCGGCTTTCCGGTGCATAGCCACAGTCTGAAAAATCGCGAACGCAGCCTTGAATGTGGCATAGGCAAATGCGGCGCCTGCGAAATGCTGGTTGATGGAGAAATTAAGCGTATTTGTATTGCCTTGGTTGATGGCATTAGCCAGGTTCAGGAAATCCCAAAAGACTATACTCCCCCTGTACGCCGAACCTTGCAAAACGAGCCGGTCTGTGTCTTTAAAACCCAGGTAGCCATTATTGGGGCCGGCCCGGCTGGATTAGCCACACGGGAGGAACTCAACAAACATGATGTCGAAAATATTGTTATTGACAACAACAATCAAATCGGAGGGCAATTCACAATGCAAACCCATCAGTTTTTTTTCTTCGAAAAAGAACTCAAATTTGGCGGAATGCGGGGTTTCGACATTGCCAAAAGCCTGGCTGGTGACAATCATGACGGGATTTTTCTTAATTCGACGGTTTGGGATATTTTGGAAGGCAAACGCCTGGCGGTTAAAAACATAAAGACCGAAGAGATTTATTATGTTGATGCCGACTATCTAGTGGTTGCAACTGGTGCAGTGCCTTTCATGCCCACCTTCGAAAACGATGATTTGCCGGGAGTATACACCGCTGCAGTGGTGCAGAAGATGATGAACAACGAATTCACACTCCTGGGAAAAAATGTATTAACAGTGGGTGCCGGAAACATCGGATACCTCACTTCCTACCAGCTCATGCAGGCAGGAGCCACCGTGAAAGCCATTCTTGAAGCACAACCGTTCGAAGGTGGATTTCCGGTGCAGGCAAACAGGGTGAGGCGCCTGGGCATCCCCATCATTCTTTCACACATTTTGCTCAAAGCCATTCCAAACAAAAAACGCGATGGAATTGTGGGCGCTGTTGTAGCCGAATGCAAAGATTTTAAGCCAATTCCCGGAACCGAAAAAATCATAGAAGGAATTGACGCCATAAACATTTGCACCGGATTGGTTCCCGATGATCAATTGCTCATCAAAGCAAATGATATCTTCGGGCGAAAAAGTTTTGGAGCCGGCGACGCCATTCGCATTGGCGAAGGAACCTCAGCAGTGCTGAGAGGAAAACAAGCCGCTTTCGAAATTCTGCAGGACATGAACGAACGCGTTGAATATGATGCATTTCTGGCTGTATCAAAAGAATATATAGATTCGCAGCAGCACCCCAATAAAGTCATCGAAAAACCATATTTGCCCGGCCTTGACCGAATGATATCCAAACCCTATGTGCAAATAGACTGCTTGTATGGTTTTGCCTGTAACCCCTGCGAATTCGCTTGTCCGCACGGTGCCATCACCAAAACAAGTACAAGCACAGTGCCAGAAATTGATTTTGAAAAATGTGTCGGCTGCATGGATTGTGTTTATCAATGTCCCGGCCTCGCAATTTTTGGATATAACCTAAAGAAAAACTGGATCTTTTTACCCATCGAATATTGGGTAACGGAAAACACTGAAGTGTATCTCGTTGACAACCAGGGGAAAATACTGGGAGAAGGTGTGGTGGAAAAAATTCTTAAAAAACCCAACAAAACCAATGTAGCCAGGGTGCGTGCCCATGACCTGAACGGAGAAGCGCTGAATCAGGTACGCGGATTTATTGCCAAAGCACGATATCCCGAAAATCTTGTGATGAAAACAACTACATACCGAAAAGAAGCGGAAACCTATGTGTGCCATTGCGATGATGTGACCCTCAGCGAAATTCTTGATGTAATCGGCAGCCGCAAATTTATTTCGGTGGATGAAGTCAAACACACTACCCGCCTTGGGATGGGAGCATGCCGCGGAAAGCGATGCATCAGGCGGCTGAAACAAACCCTTTCCGGAACCGGAATCTCTATCGTTGGTGAGCCAACGCCGCGGGGCCCGCTCTCAAATCAGGTTTCGCTGGGCGAGCTTTATCCCCGCTCATCCCACGATAAGATCATCACCAACATTGCAGGTAAAGCCCCTAAAAAAATAGAAGTGCCGATTTTGGTTGCCGGTGGTGGTATTGCTGGCAGTGCCTTATTCCGCTACATGGCCGAAGAAGGCCTGAAGCCCACCCTCATTAACTTTGGCCGCGGGGCCTCTTGGCGAAACATTGCAGGTGGAAGGCCAAACTTCAGTTTGCCCGAGCTTTCTGATATCGCCCGCCATAACCTTGAAATATTTAAAGACCTTCAAACGATCGGAAACATTGACTTTCTGCCAATACGGTATGTTACTTTTGCGCACAATGAGGCCATGATTAATGCGCTCGAAGCCTCAATGGCCTGGTCGAATGCGCACATGGTCGAACAAAAAGATTTTAAGAAAGAAATTTCTCCCTTCATTAATCCAAATTTAAAAAAATACCTTGCTGCCCTTGTCACCAAAGATTGCTGGCAGGCGACACCAGGCAGGGTGATAGACCTGATCCGGCGTATTGGGATTGGGCTTGGCGGAGAGGTGCTGGAAGATTGCCAATTGGTTGATGTAACCAAAAGTGGAAACAAATTTATTGTACTTGCCAGGAATCATGAAAAGGAATATATTGAATATCACACAGCACATTTTGTGAATGCTCTTGGGCCCGAGGGAGATATTTTTGCCAAGAAACTCGGATACGACACAGGGCTTTATCCGGTAAAGCACCAGGCATTTATTACCAGGCGCCTGCCGATGCTCGGACCCGGCTCCACTCCCTTGCCCATGCTGATTGACCGCAGGCATTATAAAGGTTTTACAGCCGTTTATGGGCAGCAACTGGCCGAAACCGGCCAGGTAATCGGGTGCGCCTCCCCTGCAATTGAGCCAATGGAAACCGATAAAAATCTAAAAATCAACTCGAAAGAATTTATCGAAATCGTTTCCGAAGTGTTCACCGATTGGATACCCCGATTGACATCCGTTGGATTTCAGGCTGTGTGGGCAGGCTATTATGTGGAACCTCGCATGGTGCTCGATGTGGACGCAGGCTTATTCATTGGCCTGCGCGGGCAGGGCTTCATGCTCGGGCAGTATCTGGCCAGGCTCTATGTTGATAAACT
>JBBIIP010000036.1:0-1358 GCA_037446395.1 Lentimicrobiaceae bacterium | reverse complement strand
ACCATTGATCTTACGTTTAATGCAGCCAACGGCCCCAACGATTACGTTAACACTATCGCCGTACAGCCAGACGGAAAAATTCTTGTCGGGGGGGCTTTCACATCGTTCAATGGTGTAAGCCGTGGATATATTGTGCGCCTTAATGCCGATGGGAGTATTGATGACACCTTTATCTCAGGAACAGGATTTAATAGCATTATAATGAAAATTATTATACAACCGGATGGAAAAATCATTGTTGGCGGGGGTTTTACAAGCTACAATGGCATAGCTTGCAAAGCCATTGCCAGGCTAAATACCGATGGTTTGATAGACGATTCATTTGCACCCCAGATAGACAAAATAACAGGTTCATCAAGTTCTTCGGTTACTGCGATTGTGCGGCAAAACGATGGAAAAATAGTTATCTCGGGCTCATTTATGACAACCGCTGGAACACAAATGTTCAATCTTGCAAGGTTAAATGCAAATGGGAGCATTGATTCCGGTTTCGATGCAGGGTTAGCCTGGAATGGAGGCAGGGCAGATGATATCGTGATTCAGAACGACGGAAAAATCATCATAACCGGTACATTTGTAGCTATCGGCGCAACACAGAGAAACCGAATAGCCAGGCTGAATATCAACGGGAGTATTGATACCGGTTTTGACCCCGGATCAGGATTTTCCGGAATAAATCAATTTGTTACCGCCCTTAAGCTGCAACCGGATGAAAAAATCCTGGTTGGCGGATACTTTGGGGATTATAATGGTGCGAATGTGTTGTGCCTTGTTAGACTGAACAACAATGGGTCTCTGGACACCGATTTTTCTTCCATCAGCCGGCCCAATGATTTTGTGGAGGATATCGCCCTTCAAAACGATGGAAAAATTGTTATCGTTGGAAGGTTTTTATCTTACAATGGGACGGGGAGAAACAGAATAGCCAGATTAAATTCCAATGGAACGCTTGATGCTGGATTTAGCCATGTAAGCGGAGCCTCATCTATTGTGTATACAGTGGCTTTACAGAACGATGGAAAAATATTAATCGGAGGTTATTTCACATCATATAATGGTACTTCGCGTATCAGAATCGCAAGAATCAATGGGACCCCATCTACAAACATCTTCGACCCCCAAGATGAGCAGACCAAGTGCCGGGTTTTCCCAAATCCTGTTTACTCAGAACTATATGTAGCTATTGAAAATAATGATAGTTTCTCCTATGAAATACTCAATCATAGGGGGCAACTTCAATCAAGCAGTAATAATACCGAGAACCATTTAATCAATGTAAGTCAATTGCAGCCAGGTGTTTATGTTATTAAAATCCGGAACAATGAACAAACATTTTTTCGAAAATTTATCAAAATTTA
>JBBIIP010000035.1:0-21974 GCA_037446395.1 Lentimicrobiaceae bacterium | reverse complement strand
AGCTATTTATAAGACAATATTCTTTGTTCGCCTTCCAATTCCCTATATGGACTTACGTTGTGCGAAACTTCCAATGTTCCAAGGTATTGGCCTTTTTCATTTCGCAGCGCAAAATATTCTATGTAAATGAGTTTTCCGCCCATGTTTATCCAAAAAGGAGCGCGGCTTTGCCTGCCTGTTTTAAAATCGTCAATAATTTTATCCACAATATGTGCACTGGCAGGTGGATGGCAATGCCTTACATCGCGATTTAGTATTGCCCGGTTTCTTTGAAAAATGCGCTCTGCACCTTGCGAAAAGTATTTAACTTTATCGTCCTTGTCAACAAAAGTCATGTCAACCGGCAAGGTATTTAAAATACACATAATTTCTTCTGCTGAAAAACTTCCGCTTGGCAATTGTACCTGGCTTCCGCTTTTTTGAATTTCGTTTATTGATTGTTCGGCTGCCCAGGTTGGCTTCCATTCAATCAGTGGGTCGTAAAGACAAAAACCTATTTCAAGCGACTGTTTGCTGATTTCGAACCAATCCTGTTCCGAAAGTTTATCTAAACACATCGGAAATAGAATTTCTTCTTCTTTGGGTATCATTTCCGAAACACCTTTTAATGCCGGATTCATGATTAGTTCGGTTGATGCCAGAAAATCGTCTTTCGATAAATTTTCGGTTTGCAGAATTTCAATACAACCTTTTAGTAAGTCTCTGATTTCATCGTGCTTTCCCCACATCACCTTGGGTGGGCCGGTTATTCCCTGATTTTCTAAAAACGGAAAAACCAAGTATTCTTTTCGTTGGTAATGTTTGTCAATATCATACAGATTATTAAACAATTCCCTGAGTTTTAGCAATAGTTTTTCAAATTCGCTATCCACGGTTTCTATTTGCTTAATTATTTCATGTATTGTCTTTAACACAATTTTTATTTCGGCGTTTTCTTTTCTGAATACGTCAACAGGATGCCCGGCGGGTATTTGCTTCATTGCAGACAAATCTATCCTACCTTCCAATACGGCTGAGTGAGCATCGCAAAGACTTAATACTTCGCTTTCGGGCAGGCCTTCGCTTATTAGTTCTTGTTCTACCTCAACCACTTCTCCATAAGGGATTTGGCTCAAAGTAAGCAGAAGCTCATTTTTTACATCGGCTTCGGATGTGCCTGAATGAAGTTTTAGAATTAATTCCTTCAGCTTATTTTTTCTCGCGATCGAGTTGTTTATTAGCTCGCTCATATGTTTTATGTATTAGTTCTTATGCATATAACAGTTGGCGGCATGAAAAGTTGCCGAAAGGGAGTGATTTCCAGTCAGGGGCCAGAAGGTTTTAGCGGACGACAAAACTTAGCCTACTACTAAAACTCTTATTGGCTGGACCGAAGGTTTGTGCGTTTGTGCAGTTTATCTTTCTGCAATTACCAGCATTTCGAAGTCCTCTGTTTTCAATTTATCTGCACGGGAAAAAGCGCCAAGCGTTGCACCAAAAATCTCAATCTTGGTAAATCCAAGCGTCTTTAATAACCAGGTTATCTCACATGGAACATAATATCTTTCGTTGCATTCGAGCTCTTTCTCGATACCATTGTCATCAACAACTTTAGTAACGTTGTAATCTCTGAAAGTCAGTAAATCAAAATTCCTGCTATTGTACGTTGCGTTACCTTCGACCGCACCCGCTGCGTGAAAATCATTCACTGAATGAACCAAAGGAAATAATCCATTTAAGGTCGTAAATATAAATTTTGCCTTCCGTTTTAGAGATTGAGAAACATTTTTAAGAATTTCATAGTTCATTTCGTCAGTTTCCATTAACGGAAAACCACCCTCGCACAGCATAATTGCAACATCAAATTGCTTATCGAATGGCAGATTCCGTGCATCGTGTCTTAAAAAATCAACTTGCAAACCGTTTTGTATTGCCTTTTCTCTTGCTTTTTCAAGTAAGGAATCCGACAAATCAATTCCTGTAATTGAATAACCTCTTTTTGACAGTTCGATGGAATGACGACCAGTGCCACACCCAATGTCAATTATTCTTAATGTTTTATTGTGATTAATTTCTTTCTCGATAAAATCACATTCGCCAATTGTTCCTTGTGCAAAAGATTCATTGTCGTATTTCTCACCGTAATTTTCAAATAATGTTTCGTACCATTGTTTTTTGTTCATTTCTTTCTCCTTTTTAATTAATTATCTACGCTACTGCTGGTTGTTTTCTTGTCTGACTCACAATGGGCGGGGCGTTTGATGCAGTAGCCGCCGCAAAATTTTTTACGAAGTTACAAAAACATGAAGCATCAAATGATAATGCTGCTGATGAGCCTGAGTTGCTGTAACATCATAAGGCCGGTTAAATATAGTTGCGATGCCCACAGAGAATGTTTCAGATACACTGATGGTATCGGTCTTCTAATCCGCCCCGCCCATCAGGCGAGTTCATTTCATTTTTCCTTATACCTGTCTGCCTGATCAAAAAGTTCCAGGTCTCTAAAACCCTTCTTTATTTTGGCTGAATGTATTTTGCCCTTTTCAATGAAATAAGTGTCTCCCTTTCTCAAGATCATGGTTTGTCCCTCTACGGTTAATTCTATTTGTCCGGCCAGCACAACGCCCCATTGCGCATTGTGAGAATGAGCCGGAACTTCCACATTCCGGTCAAATTCCATGAAAACAAATTGTTGCAGTCCGGCCTGAATGAGCCGGGAATTCACACCATCAAGCGGAATATCGGCGATTGGGTGTCGGTTAATCATGTCAGGAAGAAATTTCATCTGTTTCATTGTTAAATCTTTTTTTGAGGGCCAGGCGAAGTGGCGGGTAGCATTTTTCTTTGACATTTCGGCTGTTAATCGAAGAGCAGTTTTTCTGTTGAACTTTCGTGCTAAAAAACCGCCACTTCGCCAGAGAGCAAAACGCCATCACACCCTAATTTCCTTGGCTTTTTTAGGTTGAGCATTTTTTAGGTAAATAGTTGCTTGCGAATAAATATTAGCATAAACAAAGTGCATCATTTGATTTTAACGTTGATTTCAATGGAAGTCAATTTCCATTTTTTGTAAAAGTATAAAAAATGCGGGACAGTGGCAAGAGAACCGCGTCTGTTTTCGCCTGACGGATTTTACGAAAAATGAAATTTGAACTCTGGCATGTCAGCCGCCTTGGCAGCGACAAGAGTGGGGTTTTGCTATCATCCTTGCCTATAAATCCAAGGGTGGGGGGTCCACGTTGTCCTTATTCCTTGCAGGAGCAATGACTCTAAAACAGAATTTTTACGTGCAGAAAGGTTTTTCAACCGACAATTAAAACGAAACGATCATCAGCAGGCTTTTTCCCTACTCCTCATTCATGATTTCCTGGGGCACCTCGAGGTTGTGATACACCTCCTGCACGTCGTCGTCGTCGTCGAACAACTCAATAAGTTTTAGGACCTTGCGCGCCGAATCTACATCAATTTTCACCGTATCTCTTGGAATTCGCTGCAGCGAGGCACTTTCCGGCTCAATGCCAAGCTCTTCGAGCTTCTTCATCATGGGGCCAAAATCTTCCATGGCAGTGGTGATCGTGAAAAAGTCATCCTCGAGCTGTATGTCCTCGGCTCCTGCATCAATTACTTCCATCTCAAATTCTTCCTGGTTGAGAGTTCCCGTGGGCACCGAAAATATCCCTTTGCGATCGAACAGGAAAGCCAATGAACCATTGGTGCCCAGGCTGCCTCCATGCTTGTTGAAATAAGACCTGACATTGGCAACCGTACGCTGTACATTATCGGTTGTGCATTCAACAAACACGGCAACGCCGTTTGGAGCGTATCCTTCGTAGGTTGTTTCCGTGAAACTCGTGGCGTCCTTATCAGATGCTTTATTGATTGCCCTGGCTATATTATCCTTAGGCATATTGGCTCCTTTGGCATTGGCAATGGCCAATCTCAGTCGGGCGTTGCCCTCAACATCAGGGCCACCTTCTTTAACCGCAATATTAATATCCTTGATGATTTTCGAAAATATTTTTGAACGTTTGGCATCCAGTGCACCTTTCTTTCGCTTGATGGTTGCCCATTTGCTATGTCCTGACATAAATACTGGTTTTTTCGGTTATTGATTGGCCGGAAATCGAATTAGAATGCAAAATTACGAAATTCCCTGATATTGGAAAAGCCTGAAATGCATCAGGTAATCACAAAAGTGGATTATTTAATATGCACATATACAACAAAATATATCTGAATGAGACCACAATAAGGAAGTTGAATATGGTGTTTTTTGCATTGATCCCGCATGGCTTCGGGCCATATAATAGATGTATCTCTCCAATGTGTGCTTTTGACATATTATTCATACATGGCCTTGATTACCAGAAACTGCCTCTGAGGGTAAGCCAATTCCTTTACCGGAAAAGAAACAGGGCGTTCAACCCCGTTCAGGCCGTCGTTTATTCCGGTTCCTCTCTATACGATAAGGGGGCGGTTATTCGGCACGCCGAAGCTCGAATGCCAGATTGAGTTGAAAAAATCCTTAATCAACCTGATGACCTGCTCTGTTTGATTTAAATTGAGAATGGAATGGTAATCTTTAGGAATATACAGCTGCATGGCATTGCTGATTGATTTCAGCAGCTACAAAAGCCTTATCGGTTTTAATAAAATTTGATTTGGCATCAGTTTGTGCAACAAAAAAGGCTACCCTTGCGAGGTAGCCCGTTGAGAAAAATTACCCGATTTCAGAAGGTAATCAAACTTAGCCCCACTGCAAATGGAAATAATTCCGGGGCTTTATTTTCACGAAACATTGGAGTAAGGGCGTATGTTCCATAAAGATTTATTTTCCCCCATCCCAGTCTCAGCAAGGCATCGGCTTTAAAGGGGTTGAGGTGAAAGTCGTCGTGTTGCTTCTCATGCTGGGTCTTTCCATTTTCATAAGTCATTTTCTGATACGACCCGATTCTTATTCCGCCCATAATGCCCACTCCGATATGAAGGCTGTTTATTTTGCTTTTTGGATTGGTTTGATATTCAATCATTAAGGGAATGTTTAAATGTGTGACAACCATTTTACTCTTCGTGTAGTTCTTATCATCCAGTAAGTTGCCTCTCAGTTTATCGGCGTTGCGGTCGAGTTTCATGTTTGATTTGTCGAACCGGTAGGTATTCCATTCAAACCCCAACCCGGTTACAAGGCCAAGATTGCTGCTTGCCAGGGTTAGGTTCTGTTCAAAAATATTCAATTGATAATTCAATGATTTGTCATAGCGAATGTCGAAGAATTCATATCCGGCAGGCATAGCTACCTTTCCGGCCTCGGTTACAAACCCATTGACTCCCATGAGAAAGCCGGCCAGGTGCCCATTGAATTTGGGCTGTTTATTTTTTTTGAGCTTTATGTTTCCATCTTTGTCTATCTCCAGTTTCTTCGAACCGATCGTGATTCGGGTGGTATCTCCTTCATGCACCTGGATATCTATGTTGCCAAGTTTCACCCGGGTCGAATCAGTATTTTCGTTGATTTCTACCAGCCGGATTTTTTCTTCGCTCACCCCATCTTTAATGGAAATAATGACTTTGCCGGTTTGTTTCACCTTTTGCAGGCCTTCATTTTCGAAATAGTAGAGCGATCCTGCCCCGCTCACGTCGGAGGTAATGTTTTCGGCGGCGCTGATCCGGGCGTTAGCGGCCCCACTCACTTTGATATGGGTGTTTTTGCTGAATAGTTTGAGTGCTTCAAGGTTGCCTGCGCCGCTCACTTCGGCTTTATGGGTTTCGGCTTTCCCTCTCAGGATCAGGTTTGCAGCGCCTGACACAGATGTGTTAAGCAGGGCGGCATTGATGTCTAAATTGGCATTTGCAGCCCCCGATACTTCAATTTCAAATTTGTCAGTTTCCAGTGGGCTTTCGCTTTTCAGTTTGGCAGCACCACTCACATCAACAGCCCTGAGTATAGCGAAGGTTACATATACATTGAGTTTGGCAGGATTGCTCATTCCTTTCGAACTGATAACTAGTGTGCTTTCTTTCACATCAAGGTTGACCTGTTGCTGCAGGTTTTCGTCGGTTTCGACTGCCACCGCAGGGGTTTCTCCTTTTCGCAGAATCACATTAAATGCCCCTCCGACCTTGATTGCATCAAAATTGTCAATTGCATATTCTCTCACCGTTACATTTTTGTTTCCCTTTACGGTTTGAGCCTTCAGCGCGATACTGACTGTAAGGCTGAATAGAATTGCCAAAGTGATTATACTTGTTTTTTTCATTGTTTTCAAAGTTTAAAATGTAAATTGAATGTTTGCCTGTTGTGGCTATGACGAATACAAACCGGCATTTGTTACACGAGCCCCTAATCTTTCCTGCTGCGCACTTCGCGGCTAATGTTAAAGTTGTTGCTTTGCAGGGCAAATGCCTTTACATTGCCATTCTGATCTGTTTCTTTGCTGAAGGCCAGGCTGGAACTCGATATGCGCGAAAAACCATTGATGCCTGCATCGGCTAGTTCCCACCAGTCAATTTGCCTTGCACCGATTGAGTTTGGAGCATCTTCGGGCTTGAATATGCTACGCACCAAGGCCGAACCAAAATTTATTGTGCCTTCTTTGGCCATTTCTTCGAAGGAGGGTTCGTAATATCGTAGGTTTTGAGCCAGGGCGATGTCGTCATAAAATTGCGATACTTCATTCCTGGTTGAGCTACCGATTGTTTCCGTTTTGATTAATCCGGCAACCATGGTATTTAGTTGCATGAGCGACAAACTCAATGCAGGCAAGGTTTCGCTGAAGGGTAAAATTTCAACCCTTGATTCGATGGGCGGCAATTTTTCAGGTGCAGGATGGGGCTTATAGGTGATTTGAGCCAGTGAAGTCCTGGTCGGTTCCGCACTGATTGCAAGCGTTTGGCCTTGTTGTTGCTGCCCCTCGGTGTGCCCTTTGACTTGTACGACAGGTGCCTGATTGATTTGAACGGGATTCATCAACCAAAAGAAACCAATTAACAATAATACTGAAGCAGCAACTGCCCACACCAAACCCGCTTTTCGCGAGATAAAGAATTCTGGCGGTGTTTTCTTCAACTCAATTTTTGAAGGATAAATAATTGAGGCATCGGGTGTGAGGCGACATTTGGCCAAGAGTTCGTAGTCTTTTTGCAACGAGGGATTGAGCTCAAGAAATTGACTGAGTACAAGTTGCTCCTTTTCAGAAAGATCGCCTTCGGAATTTGCCCAAAAATACTCGTGAAAGTTGCCCTCGGTGATGGAAGCGAAAGAAGTTACCTCGTTTTTTTTCAATTCCTTCTTGCCTGAGAAGCAGATGGAAAGGTCTGGTGTACAGGCAATCATCTCCATTTCAGCAAAGTCAGGCTTAAGGGAGGGATTTTCCTCAAAAAACAACTGTAGTGCCTTAAGTTGTTTTTGGTCGAGTCTGCCTTCGAGGTAGTCGAGCATGAATGCTTCGTAATTATGTTTGCCGATACTCATTGCTTTATATCACATTTTGCGGGCAACCGATATAATTTTTCAGGAACATCCGGGCACGGAAAATATATACTTTCACCTGCGATTCATTCAACCCTGTAACTTCGCCAATTTCTTCATAACTATAACCTTCATAATCGCGCAAAAGCACAACAGTCTTTTGTATTTCGGGCAATTTTTCCAAGGCCTCGTTCAGGATTTCTTTCAGGTCAACATAGTCTGGCTCTACACGCAATTCTGTTGTATGGTAATCTTCGAGCCTTGTCTGTTTTTTATTTTTTCTCAGCAGGTCAATCATGTGATGATAGGCTGTGGTGAAAAGGTATGACTTGGCTTTTTCGCTGTTTACATCCTTTCGGTGTTCCCACATCCTGGCAAACGATTCCTGCACAACATCGCGTGCCATCTCTACGTCACCCAAACTCTTCAAAATAAAGCGATAAACGCCATCAGCGTGGCTATCAACACACAGGTTATATTCCGCGGTGGTCATCGAATCAAATTAATCCCCTAAATCATGTTTTATGACGAAAAGAGCGTGATGAAAGTTACAGCAACGTTGCAGGGATTATTTTACCCCTCGATATTGTACTGTTTCATTTTGTTATAGAGCGTCTTACGGTCAATGTTGAGGAGGTTGGCTGCCTTGGTTTTATTATAGTGTACTTTTTCGAGGGCTTGCAAGATGATCTTGCGTTCGTTTATTTCGTTGATTGTCCTGAGGTCGGAAGTGCCCGAAGCAGGCACTGGGCCCTGGCTCTTGGCTTGTGCCAGCTCAGGTGGAAGTGAATCGGGCATGATGGTATCGCTTGAGGTTAGAAGCACAGCCCGTTTGATCACATTCTTGAGCTCCCTGATGTTTCCCGGCCAGGTATATTGCATAAATCGTTGCATCACTGCATCATCGAAATATCTAACCTCCCGATTGAGTTCCCGGTTTGAGATTTCGAGGAAATGAGAAGCAAAAATCCGGATATCGTCATGTCTTTCGCGCAAGGGGGCCACGTCTATACGAAACTCGTTGAGGCGATGATAAAGGTCTTCCCTGAAATTTCCTCTGCGCACCGCCTGGCTTAGGTCTTCATTTGAGGCTACAATAATTCTTACATCAACATCTATGTCGCGGGTCCCGCCAATACGGCGAACTTTCTTTTCCTGTGTAGCCCTGAGAAGCATCAGTTGAATTTCATAGGAGAGGTTGCTGATTTCATCAAGAAAAAGAGTGCCACCATTTGCCAATTGAAATTGACCCTCCTTGTCAATGTGAGCATCCGTGAAAGAGCCTTTCAAATGGCCGAAGAGCTCACTTCCGGCCAGCTCATTTGACAGGGCACCGCAGTCAACCGCAACAAAAGGTTTGTTTTTACGCCGGCTTTTCATATGTATCATTCTGGCAACAAATTCCTTTCCGGTTCCGCTCTCGCCGAGTATGATCACTGATATGTCGGTAGGGGCCACAAGTTCAACATATTTCATAATCTGAGTTGCGCTGTGGCTTTGCCCCTCAACAAACTTAAAATCGCCAAAGCCAATACTCTTTGCCAGCGCGGCGTATTCGGGCTGGGCAGCAACCATGCTCTGTTTGCTCAGTGCCTGGCTCATCGTCAATAAAATCTCGTCGGGGTTGATGGGTTTTGCAATGTATTCGTGTGCACCCAGTTTTATGGCATGCACTGCCGTGCGAATGTCGGCATAGCGGGTCATCAAAATCACCGGCAAATACGGATTTAGTGCCTTGGCATCTTTTAACAACTCAATTCCATCCTTATCGGGAAGGCGGAAATCGGTCAAAAGAATATCAAATGGTTCTTCCCGAAGGGCTTTCAGGCCTGCGTTGGCACTGAAAAACTCTTTTACGTCATAACCCTTGTTGCTGAGAAATGTTTTCAGCATCAGGCAAAAAGTAGGGTCATCATCAACTATCAGAACCTTGGGCATTGGCATGGTATTGTCAAAACAAAGGTAGAAAAAAATGATTGACGGTGAAGAACATTAACATTTTAGAGTACTGCAAACATCGGTTTAAGTGAATGGCTTGATCTTATGAATCCGAAGCGATGAATTAATTCTCTAACGCAAAAGTGTGAACATTGTTTTTATAGGCTATTCCGGAGTTACTTTTTCATTAATCCGATGACTCCTGCAACCATGGCTGTAATTCCCGTTTCGATGGTTTTGGGGTAGTCGGGCATTAGATACGGAGAATGTAAGGGTGCTGGTCTTTCTCCCCTGGCCTCCATTTCGCGCAGGTGTTGGGAGTTTCTACTTCCGAGCCACATCAGGCAAATGGGAACTTTTTCCGGTGTGAGTCCATATTTGCCAAAGTCTTCTCCTACCATTGAAGGCGGGATAGATATTACGTTTTTATCGCCTAAAACAGAAGAAGCAAATGTTCGAATGCTATTTGCAAGCCAGGCATCGTTCACCACAGGCGGAGTCGGGGAATTTGAAAGTTTTATTTCGGGCAGGTGGTCATCTGGCATTCCGGCCATTTGGGCCGCTGAGTTACAAATACGCCTGATGCCGCTGATCACCTGTTCAAGTGCGCTTTGGGAATAATACCTAAGGGTCAGTTCCATTTTTACCTCGTCAGGAATAATATTTGGCCTGCTGCCTCCATGAATAGAGCCAACTGTGATAACCACCGGCTCCAAAGGGCTAATTTCACGGCTGACGATTGTTTGCAGATTTGTTACGATGCGTGAGGCAATTATGATCGGGTCAATACATTTTTCGGGATATGCGCCATGGCCACCCTTTCCGAAAACGGTAATCTCTACAGTTTCTACACCGGCAAAAACGGGCCCGCCAACCACTCCGATCTTTCCCGCTTCAAGCTCTGGGTTAATATGATAAGCAAGGCCGAAATCAGGAGTTGGAAATTTCTCAAACAGGCCTGCTTTAATGACCTCTCCTGAACCGCCACTCACTTCCTCAGCCTGCTGTGCGATAACGAGCAAAGTCCCATTCCATTCTTTTCTCAGGGCAACCAGTGCATGAATTGTGCCCGACCAAACGGCCATGTGAATGTCGTGGCCACAGGCATGCATGACAGGAACCGATTGGCCTGAAGCATCAATTGCAGTCTGCTTACTTGCAAAATCAAGGTTTGTTTTTTCTTCGATCGGCAGTGCGTCCATATCGGTGCGCAAGAAAACCACCGGCCCCTTTCCATTTCTATAAACGCCAACCACGTTGTTTCCTGCAAAATTTTCGGTGACCTCCAAGCCTGCTCTTCGAAGTTCGGCGGCCATGCGTTTGGCAGTCTCAAACTCCTGAAACGATAATTCGGGATTTGCGTGCAGGTGCTTGCACAGGCTCAGTGCCGGGGCGATTTGCTTTTGAACCTCCGCCGAAATTTTGCCTGTTATCTGGGAGAACAAAAAGTTTTGCACCGATAAGGCGATAATTACGAGCAAAAGTGCGGTTTTTGAGGTGCGAATTGTCATAAACACAATGGTTTTTTGATAAAGTGATCAAATTATTCACAATCTTTTTCCAAAATCATGTACACAAAATCATGATTATCTCTGAACAGGCTTCCTTGGCGATTCGCCTTGCAATTAATGTTCAGAATTACTTATGCACTTTCCTGACAAATTCCTCCACTTCAGGAACCCCTCCCTGGTAAACCAAATACCCGTTGTAAGGCTCTCGCAAAGTAATGTCGTCGTTAATGGGGGTGAGCATGATCTCTCTTACCTTTTCCATGTCAGTGGTTTGCCCCAGCGCCCATCCAAGCTTGATGTAAGCGACTTCGGGGAGCATATTTTCGGCAGGTATTACCCCTTTAGCCATCAGGTCGCGACCGGTGTCGTAAACAAACATGTGCACGTACCCCCAGAGGGTTTGAACGGTCATGTAAATCGCCATCCCTTTTGCAGCCGCACGCTCGATGGCCGGATAGATTGGCTTATTCACATGGCCCAGCCCGGTGCCGGCAATTACAATCCCTTTGTAGCCATTATCCACGAGGCTATCAATGATATCGGGCTGCATGTTTGGATAGTAATAAACGATCGAAACTTTTTCTTCGAAATAGGGGAGCACTTTCACCTGGCGATCTTTCCGGCGATGATTGTAGGTTGGTTTTAGCGGAGTAACTCCTTTTCGGGTAATGGTTGCCAGCGGAATATCGCCCAGGGTGCGGAAGGTTGACCGATAAGAGGAGTGCATTTTGCGAACCCTCGTGCCACGGTGTAAAAAACCGTATTCGTCGCTGGTGGGGCCAAACATGCTCACCATCACCTCGGCGATATCGCCATGGCCGGCTGCGGTTGTGGCATGCATCAAATTAAGGGCTGCATCCGAACTCGGCCTGTCGCTCGAGCGCTGCGATCCGACCAGCACAATCGGTATGGGCGGGTTCTGCACCATGAATGTCAGGGCGGCAGCGGTGTGGTGCAGGGTGTCGGTGCCATGGCCAATCACAATCCCATCTACTCCGTTTTCGATCTCCTTGCCGATGGCGGTTGCAAGTTTCTTATACTGATCGGGCCCCATGTTTTCGCTAAAAACGGCAAATAATTTCTCTGTGGTAAGGTTGCAAATGCCAGCCAGTTCAGGCACTGCGCCATAGAGCTCCCCGGGAGAGAAAGCCGGAATCACAGCGCCCGTTCGATAATCGAGCCGCGAAGCAATTGTGCCTCCGGTGCCAATTAACTTCACGTTGGGCAAATTGGGAGTAACCGGAAATTCCTTTTCGGGTATTTTATACACAGCCTTCTTATAACCGGTTTCTTTCATCGCCAGGATGGTCATTACATCAATGCCAATGTTATATCCGGTCGGAATTTTCAATACGATGTGCAGGGAATCGTCGTTCTCGGCACGTGGCAAAATAGTGCCCACAAACCTGCCTCGGGTGGTATTAATCTCGCTTTGCCCCCAAACCCTGACATTGAACTTTTTAAGTGTTTCGAGTGCCTGCCCTTTATACCCCTGGAAGAAATCTTCGCTCATCTTGATTGATGTATAGATAGAAACGTTGAAAATTTTAGTTGGCAATTATTAACCTGACAGACTGCCATTGTATTTTGGTTTGAAGAACACAAGTATAAATTCCCGCCGGTAGACTTCCCCTGTCAAACCTGATGTTTTCGGTCCCGGCTGGTGCATTGCCCTCATAGATCATTGCTACCTCACGCGACATGGCGTCATATACCCGAATACGAATCCAGCCATCAGCGGGGAGTGAAAAGCGGATAGTAGTGGATTCCTTAAATGGGTTTGGATAATTTTGGAGAAGTGTAGCAAGTGGTTTCTCTTCCATGCCGTTTGTTCCGGTGGCAAGGCCAAGGCCATTCTGGCTGATCAGCATCCCCATCGAAACCTTGATCATTTCGGCACAGTAGTTTTTACTGGTGGTAGCCACAAGATCATTCACCGTATGATAGTAAGGTGTGAAACTATTTTCCTGAAGAAAAATGGTTGGATAACCTTTCAGAAAAAACGGGTAGCTGTCGGAGCTTCCAATGTATTGTGTGCTTTCCGTAACACCCAGCGAGGTATGCTGCAAGGCAATTTGTGTAGCCAAACTGGTGACCCACTGAGAGTTGGAATATTTTTGTATTCTAAGTTTCCAGTTTGGCGGGCCGGATAAGTCATAACTGATCATATCGTTGTTGATCATACATTTGATTTGCATGTTTTGTGCAAAGGCTTTATTGGCATAATCATATGCTCCATGCAACCCTAATTCTTCAGCTCCGAAAGCAATGAATCTGATGGTGGATTGCGGCACATAGCCAAACTGCTTCATAACACGCGCAACCTCAAGAGCAGCTGCCACTCCGCTGGCATTGTCGTCGGCACCGGGAGCTATCAGAAACGGGTTGCTTGACGAAGGCACATAGGAGTCGTAGTGTGCACCGAGAATATAAACTTGCTGTGGCAATTGATGGCCCGGATAGTTGCAGATGATATTATATTGCCATGTTTGATATAAAATATTATTCCACAGTCGGTTGAGTTGAAATGAGTCGAGAACAACATCCTGGTAGCCAAACGAAATGAATTTATTTCTTATCCAAGTTGCAACCTCACGGCGGTTGGAGGCAAGGCAAAAACGGGTTCCAAAATTTTCTAAGGATTGCATATACGACTGCGCACTGTCGGCATTAATCTTGGTGATGTAGTAAGCAATAACCGAATCTATAGAGTTATTGCCCGCGCTTTGAGATTTAACACTGAGCGTCAGCAATGTAGCAAATAAGAGTGCTATAATTGTTTTCATGGTTGTTTCCGTTATTGTTGAGGAGTGTAATCAGTGGTTTTGGCTACCGCCTTTGCGAGTTCTTTCAAACTCATGTTCCCGATGGCCACCGGCCTGAGCTGGCCCATAATCCAGTGATAAGCAGTGATATGGTTGGATGAAATCTTTATATCGTTGAATTTATTCTCTAAAAACGAAATTCTGGTCAGGATATCTTCTTTGGCTTTGGGTTTAAATTTAATGCTTATCAGCACCGAATCAAATTCCATTTTGGGGTATTGATAAACAACCGGAAGCATCTTTTTTGCAAGTTCATGGTCAAGCCCCTGCTCTTTTAAAAACCTAAAAAGGCCGAAAATGATTTTATAGCTGAATCCTGAGGCTGGTTTATAATGACCTTCGACATATTTCATGGTATGGCCAAAAAAGGTGGCCACAAAAACCGGATCGAGCTGAAGTTCTGTTACGATGCGCTCGATCAATGGAAAAAGGTTTTTTCTGAATAGGTAGATATATGTATCCTCAGGAACCCCCCATTGCCGGAGTTTCAGATAGCGATCCGTCACCTCTTCGGGAAGATCTTGCCCAAGTTTTTCTATCAGGCTGTCTTCCAGTGGGATAGGAGGGGAGTCGGTGTCAGGATACATGCGATCGGCGCCGGGCAGCACCCTTTCAAAAATCGTTGTGCCATCCTCAAACGACTTTCGTGTTTCACGGGGCACCCCTTCAAAGGCCATCCGGCAACGCTCTTCAATGGTTTCGAGTGCGGTGGCGATGTCTTCGTCGGGCCCCCAAAAAATAATTTGGGAGTCCATAACATCAGCGTCAAACAATTCGGAAACCCTGTCAAAAAGGGCTACATCTGTAGGTTGAGCAACTTCTTCGCTGTGAATCATATGTGGCTTCTCGATGCAGGCAATTACCTTGAGCCGGTCGCTGATTTCATCGGCGAATATTTTTCCGGGTTGGGTGAAATGCGATAGAATTCCTTTGAAAAAGGGCAAATTTACTGCCACAACCTTCAGCCCAAGGCTTTTTGCCTGGGCCAGGGGATATTGGGTTATTCCAACATGTTTCGGGTTAATAAACTGATGGGATATTTTCCATTCAGCAGATGCAGGGTGCCTTTGTTGGAGAAGTTCCCTGATATGCAGCAACGCCCATTGCCTGAATGCCTCATTGTGTGTCAGTTCCGGAATCCATTTGGTGTGGGCTACGCCTTTTATCTCAACTCGGGTGCCTCCGCGGCAACTTACGTTTACATCCTGGCGCCCACTGCCGATGCCTGTTCGAACCTTGCCGGTGCTGCGGTTCAGAAAACGGATATAGTTGCAGGCCTCCATTACCTCGTCGGGGTTGACCATATCGGGGTAGGTAACCGTTTCGATCAGCGGCATTCCAAGGCGATCAGTCCGATAGACCCGCAGGTGACCAACATCGCTCACCTCCCGGCAACTGTCTTCTTCGAGGCTGAGTTGAAGCAGCCTTACTTTTTTGTTTCGCAAGGGGATTTCGCCCTCAACACCGATGATGGCCGTGCGCTGAAAGCCCGTTGGAATGCTCCCGTCGAGATATTGCTTGCGCGTGATATGAACTTCGCCCACAATATTCAACCGGCACAACAACGATATTTCAATGGATTGTTCAAGCGCCTGCGGATTAATTCTGAAAGGAGGCGTGTCGTCAATTTCGTAGGTGCAGGCGGTTGGGCTCTTGATGCGATAGATAATGTTCTTCCGGGTTTTGAATTCCATCAGGGCGGTTCCGTCATATTCTCCCAATTCGCTCAACGTAGGGCGCATATGGCGGATAATCTCCGCATCAAAATCATCTGGTTTTTGATAAATGCCGGCAGGGCAACGGCAAAAAAGCTTCTCTTTGGTATGAAGTTGCTGATGCACCTCGAGCCCCGACATAAACCCGATGCGATCATAGTCTTTTTGCGTGGCCGCGCCTCTGCCTACATAACCAATGGCCTCACGAGTGGTGAGGTAGTTCTCCTTAGGATTAAAATCTCCTGCCATAGAATTTAGCTCAGTTTTAAGCCTTCAAAGTTAGGCATTATGATGCACATAGAAACCCAGGTTCTATCATCCCACGGTTAGTAAAAAAAATCATTTTGATCAGTAAACGGAAAAATGCGTAATTCACCTTTTCTCAGGCTGGCGGGCAATTGGTATGTGCGAAAAATTTTGAATCAACGCAATACTTTATCGAGCATCGGATGATAATCGCCGATTTTACCCAACGCCCGGGCATTTCGGATATTATATGCTGCATCAATGCTTGCACGGGCATCATGTATGCCAAACCCATTGCCGGCCAGGATTTGCTCGTAAGAAACGGTGTGAAGGTTTCCAAATCCGCTGCTGAATTCAACCTCCTGCCCTTCGACGGTGATGCTTCGGTAGGTGCGCTGCCCGCTTTCAAGTATTTTTTCCGGAACATCGGCCTCATCCACGCTCAGAAACCAGCGAACATTTGCCTTCCTGAGCCTGAGCAACCCGGCAGCCTTGTGATGGGTGCTGAAATGCACTTTGCTTTCGATCACATCGCCAAAGATCCACAATAGCATATCGAAAAAATGAATGCCAATATTTGTGGCGATTCCCCCTGACTTTTCAAAGTCGCCTTTCCAGGAGATGAAATACCATTTACCGCGGGTTGTCACGTAAGTGAGGTCAATGTCATATAATTTGTTGCCTGGCGAGGATTCAATTTTTTGCTTCAATGCCATGATGGCCGGGTGCAGACGAAGTTGAAGTATGGTAAATATCTTCTGATCCATTTCCCTTTCAATCACCTGAAGCGCATCAAGGTTCCAGGGATTGATAACCAAAGGCTTTTCGCAAATTGCATGGGCCTGGTTGCGCAACGCAAGGCGGATATGTGCATCGTGCAGGTAGTTGGGGCTGCAAATGCTCACATAATCAATCTTTGTTGTTTTTTCCCGCCGAAGTTTATCCAGGTGGCGATCGAAGCGCTCGGGCTCTAAAAAAAAATCAGCGTCAGAAAAATAGCTGTCTATCTTTCCCATCACATCAAACCGGTCGAGGGCGCAAACCAGCTTGTTTCCTGTACTTTTTATTGCTTCCATGTGGCGCGGGGCAACAAAACCCGCAGCACCGATAAGGGCAAATCTTTGTTGTGAACCACTCTGTTCCATGCTTATTGATTTCTGGCGCAAGATACAATATTTTGTATAAAAATGAATTTGATGGGCCCAACTCCCCCCACCTAAATTGTATAGAATAGACCCAGAAAGGCGCTCGAAGTAATTTTAGCACTGATCAAACGTTATCATAACCTAAACTTGCAATGAATGGTTTGTTTTGGGCGGAAGCTGGGCGATTTGGATTTCAGGCGCTAATTTACATCGAATACAAAATTTTGGACAGCGTTTTTTTTCAGAGTGCCTCTTTTATAGGAATATCCGCCTTAATATTGCACTCAAATTGCCGGCCACTGAAACGAAAAAGAGAAACGAATAACATTTTCCAAGCTGTAAAAAGCTGAAAAACAGAAACAATGGATATCATCACACGCCTTCTTAACAAAGACACCAGCCTATCGGTAACAGGCCTTGGCTACGTTGGATTGCCTATTGCGCTTGAATTTGCCAGAAAAATTCATGTCGTCGGGTTCGACGTCAGGGCCGACCGGATCGAAATGATGAAAAACGGCAAAGACCCGAGTGGCGAACTGGGAACAGAAGCATTTGCAGGCACCGACATTTTGTTTTCTGCAGATCCTGAAGACCTTAAAAAAGCCTCATTTCATATTGTAGCAGTCCCAACACCCATTGACAAACACCACATGCCCGACCTGGGTATGCTGTTGGCAGCCACACGCACCATCGGCAATATACTCAAAAAAGGCGATTATGTGGTGTATGAATCTACCGTTTATCCCGGCTGCACCGAAGAAGATTGCATTCCGGTACTCGAAGAATTGTCAGGGCTGACCTACATCAAAGATTTTAAAGTTGGGTTTTCGCCCGAGCGCATCAATCCGGGCGACAAAGAGCACACCCTTTCTTCGGTTACCAAAGTTGTTTCAGGATGCGACGAAGAATCGTTGCAGGCAATATCGGACATTTATGAATTGGTTGTCGAAGCAGGAGTTTATAAAGCTTCCTCGATTAAAGTTGCCGAAGCGGCCAAAATCATCGAAAACACGCAACGCGATGTAAATATCGCCTTTATGAATGAATTGTCAATCATTTTTAACCGGATGGGAATCAACACCTACGAAGTGCTCGAGGCAGCTGCCACCAAGTGGAACTTCCTTCGCTTTTCGCCCGGCCTGGTCGGAGGCCACTGCATCGGAGTTGACCCGTATTACCTGGCATTCAAGGCACGGGAATATCGCTACCATCCTCAAATCATTAATTCGGGCAGGTTTATCAACGACAGCATGGGGTTTTATGTGGCCAAACAAATCGTCAAAAAACTTATCGCAGCAAACAAGGCCGTCACCCAATCGCGGGTACTCATCATGGGATCCACGTTCAAAGAAAACGTGAGCGATATCAGAAATTCGCGGGTTCCGGATATCATTCATGAGCTTCAGTCGTATGGCGTTGGGGTTGACATTATTGATCCGTTTGCATGCCCAAAGGAATTCCGGAAAGAGTATAACCTGCCCTTGCTCCCCAATAACAAGGCCCCCGAACAGGGCATTTATGATGCGGTGGTGGTTGCTGTCAGCCACAAACCTTTTCTTCTGCTCGATGAATCCTATTTCCAGGGCTTGATGAAAAAAGCCGGGTTGCTGTTCGACCTGAAAGGAATTTATCGGGGAAAGATAAAGCAGCTTGGATATTGGAGCATGTAAACCGTAACTTTGTGTTCCGGAAAACCTCAATTTTACAGAGCAAGCCAACCCAATATGCCACATTGGTACGCCTTATACACCCGGTCGCGATACGAGAAAAAAGTATTTGGCGAACTAACCGCCCGCGGAATCGAGGCCTATTTGCCCCTCAACCGCACCCTGAGGAAATGGAGCGACAGGAATGTCTGGATAGAAGAACCCCTGATACGGTCTTATGTTTTTGTGAACGTTGACGCCCAAAAATATCCGCTGGCATTGCAGGTGAAGGGTGCCGTAAGATTTGTTTTTTTTGAAGGCAAACCAGCCCCGATCCCTGGCTGGCAGATTGAAATATTAAAGAAAGCGCTGGACACCGCGAAAGACTACGAAATAACAACCATGGCCTATGCCCCCGGCGATAAGGTATTGATTTTCAAAGGAGCATTCAGCTGCTTTTCGGGCGAGTTGCTCGAAACTCAGGGTAAACACAAGGTCATCATCAAAATTGACCACATTGGCCATTCGCTGCTGCTCACGATCCCCCTCGGCAACCTGAAAAAAATCTAAATTGGATTATTAATTTTAGTGCCATCGCTTGATAATCAGCAACCCACCGGGCAGGTTCAAGGGTTGGTTTGTCGGTACATCGGCGACAGGTTAAACTTTTCGGGATGTTTTGCAGTGATGTTTTGATAAAAATCATACATCATGGCGAGGTCCTGCTCATAACTTGCGCCCGGGTAGAAAAGTTTGTGAACCCCGGCAATCTTTTTACCATAGTCAAGATAGCCCATGACGATGGGAACCCTGGCTTTTTTGGCAATAAACCAGAACCCCCTTTTCCACGCTTTGCGAAGGCTGCGCGTGCCTTCGGGTGTGATCGTAATCACGAGGGCAGGATGGTGCTTGAATAAGTCAGCCACTTCATTCACCACATTGTTGCTTTTTGCGCGATCAACCGGAATGCCACCCATGGCCTTGAGAAATATCCCCAACGGAAAAAAAAAGGATTCTTTCTTTATCAGAAAAAAAGAGCTCACCCCGATTGACCACAAACCCAGCCGCCCGACAACAAAATCCCAGTAGCTGGTATGGGGAGCCATGATAAAGACAAACTGCTTCAAAGTGGGCGGAATATCGTAAACCACTTTCCAACCGCAGCGTTTTAGAACAAATCTTGAAATGGGTGCAAGCATATATGAAGCAGGTTTGGCGTTGAGGGTCAGAAATCAATTTCCAGGTTCAGTTGTTCTTTGAACTTGATAAGAACCGGGTTTTTTTCGGCCATTTTCCTGAATTTCTCAATCGGAGTATATGGTATCTCTTTTACCGCGGCGGCTTCCACAATGGGGGTCAGAACTGTCAACCGTGATACCCCGAGCTTTTTCTTCAGCCACGAAATCAATTCGAGCTTATGATCGCTGATCTCTTTCAGTTGAACTTTGCCATTCACCGGAAATTCGATAATATTGGCCACTGCATCAATAATTTTTGGGGTTGAGGCCATGAGGATGGCGTGCAGATTGGGCGACTCTGCCTCAAGCGACATAGCGAAAGCAGCCCAATGTTTTTTAAGCTCAGGCAGTGTTATAAAAGAAACCGTTTCGGTTTCTCCCTGGTCAAAGTCACTGTTGTTGTCGTCATCTGTCGAAATCAAATCTCTTTTTTCGGCGGGAGGGTCATTTTTTTTTATGGAGATGGTTTCAGGAATAAACGGTTTAGGAGAAGCCGGCCTCATGGCGGGTGGCTCAGGTGTTGGCGCAAGCTGCTTCAGCGGAGGCGCAGGTATTGCAATGGGTGGAACCGGTGCAGTGGCCTGTTCGGGCTTTTTCTTTGCCCCGCTGATTGATTCATTGCGCGGTTGTTCGAATCCGGGTGCCGCATGAACGAAGCCTGCCATTTGAAGTATGGCCAGCTCAACATGCAATCGTTTGTTGTTGCTTATCCTGTAATCAATATCGCATCGGTTGGCAGCGGCAATGGCTTTCAGCAAAAACTCGGGCCTGCACTGCTGGCTTTGCTGCCTGTATCGCTCTCTGAGTGAGGCGCCTGTTTCGAGCAAACGGAGTGTTGCTGCATCCTGGCTCACAAGCAGGCTGCGCAAATGATCGCCCATGCCGTTGATGAAGTGTTGGGCATCGAAGCCGTTGGCTATGATTTCATCAATCAGCAGCAACGCATCTGCCTGGCGATTGCCTAAAATCGAATCGGTGATCCGGAAATAATAATCACTGTCGAGCACGTTGAGGTTGGCGATCACCTGGTGATAAGTCAGGTGTTTCCCGCCAAAACTTATCAGTTGGTCAAAAATTGATAAGGCATCACGAAGCGCCCCATCGGCCTTTTGGGCAATCACCTGAAGGGCTTCAGACTCGGCATCTACCCCTTCGCGCTGCGCAACATAGCTCAGTTGTTTAACGATGTCTTCGAGACCGATGCGTTTGAAATCAAATATCTGGCAACGCGAAAGCACTGTAGGAATGATTTTGTGTTTTTCGGTGGTGGCAAGTATGAACTTGGCATAGGCAGGAGGTTCCTCCAACGTCTTCAGAAAAGCATTGAAGGCTGCCGTAGAGAGCATGTGAACTTCATCAATGATATAAACCTTGTATCTGGCCCCCTGGGGCGGAATCCTCACCTGGTCAACCAGGCTGCGGATGTCGTCAACCGAATTATTCGAGGCAGCATCCAGCTCATAAATGTTGTAGGATGCCGAAGCGTTGAACGATTTACAGGACTCACATTGGTTGCAGGCTTCGCCACCCGGGGCTATTTGCACGCAATTGATGGTTTTTGCCAGGATGCGGGCACAGGTTGTTTTTCCCACCCCGCGCGGCCCGCAAAACAGAAATGCCTGCGCCAGCTGGTTCTTCATCACCGCGTTCCTTAGCGTGGTGGTGATGGCACTTTGACCTACAACGCTTTCAAAGGTTGCCGGCCTGTACTTTCGTGCCGATACGATAAAATTCTCCATGTTGTCATCTCTTCTTTTCGTAACTCATTTGACGAAGCAAAAATATCCATTCAAATTCAATCTGCGTGCAGATGCACCAGGGCTGGTTCATAAAACCCCGGCCTTAGGCGCTTAGTCAAACCCTTTTGCATGAGATAAAACCTGCTTCAGAAAGGCAAAGATACGATGGGGCCGGCAAATTAGCAAACAAACGGCTTTGGTGCAGCCGTTGGTTTGCCCTGGTTGCAAACAATCGCACAGGCAAATTGCGATGGATCATGAATTGTCTTAAATTTGCAGGCACCAACATTCTTCAAATGGCTGCCATGAAAACCCACCCTCCTGCACTCCTGATTTCTGTTCTGGCCTTTCTTGTTCTTGTGGCATGCAATCCTGTGAAACAGGTTTCCAAACGCTTGTCGGGCAGTTGGGAGATTGTGCGGTTTGAAGAAAAGAAAGCCAACGCCACAGAGTTCGCTGCCGCCAACATCGGATCGCTTATGCTGAATACCGATAAAACCGGCCACCAGGTAATCTCGGATCCT
>JBBIIP010000034.1:0-22829 GCA_037446395.1 Lentimicrobiaceae bacterium | reverse complement strand
GAGCCACTCATGGGACTCGAACCCACGACCCGCGCATTACGAATGCGCTGCTCTACCGACTGAGCTAAAGTGGCTTATAGTAGTCGGGGTGGCGAGACTCGAACTCGCGACCTCTACGTCCCGAACGTAGCGCGCTAGCCAACTGCGCCACACCCCGATAAAGTCGAAGAAGTGTCTCGTTCATCACGAGATCTCTCCTCGATTTTTAGTGTCTCCCCGGAAGGACTCGAACCTTCGGCCCGATGATTAAGAGTCATCTGCTCTACCAGCTGAGCTACGGAGAGATTAAGAATTTTCAAATAACGAGCCATTGCCCTTCCCCACTAAATATTGGATGCCCCACCTTCCGAATGCTATCAGAATGAGCAATGGAGGGTTACCCGTTTTAGGGGTTGCAAAGGTATAAAAACTTTGTTTTTGTCCAGTTCCTCTAAAATACTTAAAACCAATATTTCGGCGGACTCAAAATGATGCTTAAATTTGCTAAATCAGCACCATGAAGATGAATCAAGAAAAAAAGAAAAGCAAGTCTGCCATGATTGTGAATCCGGGCATCGAGCAACCGCCGGTATTAAATCCTGATGCAGCCCGACACCTGAAACATCAAAAAAGAAAATTTATAAGCGAAGATGAGTATTTTAATGGTATACTCCAGGGCAACCGCACCTCATTGGGAAAAGCAATCACATTGATTGAGAGCACTTTGCCAGCTCATCAGCAGATGGCACAACGGATCATTGAAAAATGCCTCCCATTTGCTGGCAACAGCATAAGGATTGGTATTACGGGCATACCAGGTGTTGGAAAGAGTACTTTTATCGAAGCCCTGGGGATGATGCTGATCAAACGTGGGCACAAATTGGCAGTGCTTGCCATTGACCCAAGCAGCCGAAGAAGCAAAGGAAGTATTCTGGGCGATAAAACCCGTATGGAAGAGTTATCGGTTAACCCGAATGCTTTTATTCGGCCCTCACCCTCATCCGGAACACTTGGAGGGGTGGCGCGTAAAACCCGCGAGACGATTATTCTTTGCGAAGCAGCCGGGCATGATGTGGTTTTTGTTGAAACGGTCGGCGTGGGACAGTCAGAAACTACAGTACATGATATGGTTGATTTCTTTTTACTCCTGATGCTCGCAGGAGCCGGCGATGAACTGCAGGGAATTAAGAGAGGGATTATGGAAATGGCCGATACCATCGTGATCAACAAAGCCGAAGGAGAGAACGTGCAAAAGGCGTTGGCTGCAAAATCACAATTGGCAAATGCTCTGCATTATTTTCCGCCAAGTAGATCGGGATGGAATCCTAAGACTGAAATTTGCTCAGCCATCAGTGGTTTTGGTATTACAGAAGTGTGGAGTTTGGTTCTCGATTATATAAATCACACTAAAAACAACGGATACTTTCAGCAGCGCAGAACCGAGCAAGACAAGAAAATCATGATGAATATGATTGAAGATGTTTTGATGCAGCGTTTCAAAAACAGCAAGAAAGTCCAGAAAAAGATCGCAGCCATTGAAGAAGGGTTGAGCAACCAAAAAATTAGTGCCTATATTGCCGCCGAACAGCTGATTGATGCATATTTTGGCGATATTGATGAAAGGCAATAATGCAATATTCGCTTTATTTTTAGAAGCGTTTGTTTTATACCCCGCCACTCATCACATCAAAAATTAATAGTAAATTTGCCTCCCTTTCTGCACAAAAATACTTAACCTTCTCATCATTAGCCTTTTAAAATGAATATGAATCACGGCATCACGCTCAACCCAAGCCCTCTTGTTCAATTTCTTAACAAACCTGCCCGGGATTTTACTAAAGCCGACCTGGTAAAATATGTCGAATCCCAAGGCATACAAATGATTAACTATCGTTATGTTGGAGCTGACGGAAGGCTCAAAACCTTAAATTTTTCGATCAATAACCTAAGGCATCTCGAAACAATTCTTTCGCAAGGAGAACGGGTTGATGGCTCCAGCCTTTTCAGGCATATTGAGGCCGGATCGAGTGATTTGTATGTGGTGCCCCGGTATCGTACGGCTTTTTTAAACCCTTTCAATGAAATCCCCACCCTCGATATTCTTTGTTCCTATTACACGAAAGATGGAGAACCCATGACGGGTGCGCCGGAGCAGGTGCTACGAAAAGCGCATCAGGTTCTCAAAACCCGTACCGGATTTGAGTTTCATGTAATGGGCGAGTTGGAGTATTATGTCATCAGCCCGCGAGAAGATCTTTTTAAGGCGACCGATCAGCGGGGATATCACGAATCCACCCCATTTATTAAATGGGAACAGTTCAGAACCGAAGCAATGATGGCCATTGCCCAGGCAGGAGGAATAATGAAATATAGCCATTCTGAAGTGGGTAATTTTGTGATTGACGACCTTGAATATGAACAAAATGAAATAGAGTTTCACCCGGTAATTGCAGAAGATGCTGCGGATCAATTGGTAATTGCCAAATGGATTTTGCGCACATTGGCCTATAAATATGGTGTTACAATTACTTTTGCGCCCAAAATAACCACCGGCAAGGCAGGCAGCGGCTTGCATTTTCACACCAAATTGGTCAAAGACGGCAAGAACATGATGCTCGAAAACGGAGTACTGAGCGAACATGCCCGCAAAGCCATTGCAGGATATCTCGACCTTGCCCCATCGCTGACTGCTTTTGGTAATACAAACCCCACCTCATATTTCAGGCTGGTTCCCCACCAGGAAGCGCCAACCAATATTTGTTGGGGCGACCGCAATCGTTCGGTGTTGGTGCGGGTTCCGCTTGGTTGGACAAGAAAATACAACATGATAAACGATGCCAATCCGAATGAGCCAATCCATGAACTCGACCTTACTGATGCACAAACTGTTGAATTCAGATGCCCTGATGGGTCGGCGGATATTTATCATACCATTGCCGGATTGGTTGTGGCCGCACGCCATGGCCTCGAAATGCCCGACGCCTTGAAAATTGCGGAAGATATGTATGTGGATGTAAATATTTTTCACTCAGAACATAAAGATAAAATTGCCAATTTGAAACAACTTCCGATGTCGTGTTGGGAATCGGCCGAAAAACTTGAGGCGCAGAAAGAGCATTACCTCCGGTATGGAGTTTTTCCTGAAAGATTGATCAATGGAACCATTCAGGCGCTCAGAAGTTTCAATGACAAAAACCTGCGACCTAGCCTACAGGGAGATGATCAGCAAATTCTCAAGCTGGTTGAAGAATATTTCCATTGCGGTTGATTAATGCTTGCGGAAGCGAATGCTGCGCCGCCGCCCGAAAAAAACCCTGCGTATCCAATGAGGAAGCACAATCACTCCAAGGAAGATATAAGGATAATAACTGATTAACCGCCACAGGATAGCAATTGGAGTACTGAGCTTGGGGCCGGTAAATTCGCCAAAGAAAATCGGGAAAAAATATTCAGCAACCCCACTGCTTCCGGGTGTTGGGCTGATAAGCAGGATGACCCACATTACAAGCTGACGTGCAAAAATGAGGAAGTGATCACCCATCGAGGTAAAAGCCAATATCAACACATTTACGACCCCAAATCTGGCCGCCCAGGTAACGACAGTGGCAAGAAATGCCTTGGCCCAATACCAAATCGTTTTATTCCTCATTTCTGAAGCCGTTGTGATAATTTCGTCCCCTGTTTGTGCAGCAGCTGATTGCCATTTTCTTAAAAAACGAATTTTAAAAATCCTGATCAGAAATAATTTTAGCCCCTGCGGATTGATGAAAATACCAAACGAAATGATGCTGATGAGTATGGCAATGAAGGCATATCCGGCGATAAATATTCCAAAACTGCTGAACTTAATTCCTAATACCGCAAAACTCGGCTCATCCATAAAAACATTTGTGGTGCCTGCAAACACGATCATCAGGGGTACCATCACAATATAGAACAACTCATCGAGCAAAGCGGTGGTCATCACAACTGCGGTCGTACGGCCCATGCTGACCCCTTCTTTTCTCACAATAAACAGGGCAATGGCAGTGCCCCCAACAACCGAAGGTGTGATTGCAGAAGCAAACTCCCAGAGAGTAATCACCTGGAAGCTGCGGCGCCAGTTCAGTTCTCCTTCGGTGAGCAGCCAAATTCGGTACATATAAGCCAATGCCCTCAACGCCACTAATATCAATACCAACCCAAACCATAGCAAGGGATATTGTGCCCATTGTATGTTCGAAAACTGATCCTTATCGAAATCGCGAATTAAAAGCCAGGTGGCCACGGCCAATCCAATAAAAACCGGAATAGCAATTCGCCTGAAGGAAAAAAAACGAAGAAGCTGCCGATGTTTAATGACCATTGCGTCTGGATAGAAATATGTAGTTATTGGAATGCAAAAGTCGCAAAAAGAAGCCAGGTTATTAAATATTTGTTCCACCAAAAAAGGAAACAGCAGCCATTTTTGTTTTTCTGCCATATTGGCGCACTCTAGAAAAAGATTGTGCCAATATGGCGCAATTTGATGCACCAGGTCAGCACTTCAGGCTATGGTATATTTGTTGAGGTGCCCCAATAAAACTAAAATTTTGGAGGACATCATTATGACAATCATTCGCTGGGCTAATCCCACCAACTATGGAGATGTGTTTGAAAATCTTTTTGCACGGGCATCGCAACAAATTGATCAAAAGAATTGCGATTGTGTTCCGGCATCGAACATTGCCGAAACACAAGCCGCCTATGAAATTGAACTTGCCGTTGCAGGATTTAACAAAGATGACATTCAGATTGCACTGGAAAATAATGTGTTAAGTGTTTTCTGCGACAAGGACCAACTTGAAGGCAAAGACGTTAACTATACCCGCAGAGAGTTTGGCTATGGCACTTTCAGGCGTTCGTTCAGCCTTCCGAAGAGTGTTGACCATGAAAAAATTGCTGCGGTTTATACCAATGGCATCCTGAAACTGACTTTGCCAAAGCGTGAAACAAGCAAAGAAAGGCTAACCCGCCAAATCGCAATTTCATAACCCCTTTTTCGACCAGCCTGAAAAAATGGATGCTTTTGGGGCATCCATTTTTTATTTTTCAACACAAGTTAGCTAGAATTGGTGCAACTTTGCTGTGTGATAAAGAACACAACCAAGGCCCATATTGCGCTGGTTTTGAGCGGCCTCATGTTTGGCGCCAATTATTGGATTGCCAAGAATCTGATGCCAGACCCTCTTTTACCCAGGCAAATTATTTTTTTCAGGGTATCGCTGTCTGCCGTATTGTTTTGGCTGCTTTCAAAGACCATAAAAGAAGAGCATGTCGGGTCAAAACATCTCTTTCGCATTGCAATCAGCAGCGTTTTAGGGGTTTCTGTGAATCAAATTCTTTTTTTCGAGGGATTAAATCTCACCAATCCAATTGATGCTGCAATTTTGCAGGCAACCAGTCCGATTATGGTGCTCTTGTTTGCAACCTTGATCATTCGCGAAAGGATTTCCTTGCTGAATGTTGCCGGAATTTTGCTTGGCACTTGCGGAGCGGTCCTTTTAACAATTGCTGGTGCTGAATCTTTTGTGTTTGAAGGAAGCCTGTTCGGCAACATTCTTATTCTTTGCAGCATCACCTGCTATGCCATGTATCTTGTGCTGATCAAGCCAATGATGATAAGGTATCATCCCCTCACGGTGATGAAATGGGTTTTCTTGTTCGGGTTTATGGCTGCCTTCCCTTTTACTGTAGGCACCATGTTTGAATTGAGCCCAAAAATTTTAGACTTTAAGATATTATTATCGCTCGCCTACGTGGTGTTAATAACGACCATGCTTGCATATTTGCTGACCATTTTCGGCCTCAAACATCTCAAGGCAAGTTCAGTTGGTTATTATATATATCTGCAGCCGCTCATGGCCGGATTAGTTGGTTTTTTCTGGTTTAACCGCATCATTACCCTTTATAATATGGCCTCAGCAATATTGATTTTTGCAGGGGTTTATCTGGTGAACCAGAAAAAGACGTTTGTCCGAAGAAAGAAAATCCGTTAAAACAAGTGCCGAAAAGGAACTAATAATTTTTCTGCAACCTTTTCGATAAGCGGGCGTTTCTTAAAAAAATCATAATCAAACGGTATGCACCCATGGAGGGTCTCCAGCATATGATTTTTCAGTCTGCTCAGAATTTCTTGATGTTGGCCAAGAAGTGCAATTTCGTGCTGATATCTGAAACTCCTGTAATCGAAATTTGCCGAAGTGATGCAAAAAATCTCATCATCAATCAGCAATGCCTTGGCATGAAGATTATTTGGAGTATATAGCATCAGGTTCACCCGGTTGCGATAAAATAAACCCATATAATTGTTTCTGAGCATATCCACCACCTTCACATCGGAGTGCTGCGGCATTAGTATCTTAACGTCCACTCCTCGTCGGGCGGCATCCATCAAAACTTTTCTAAGCTTGTATCCGGGAATAAAATAAGGTGTTTCAATCCAGATTTTCTTTTTGGCATTTTTAATAAGCAATTCGAATTTCTTTTTAATGCGCTGGCGATAAATCGATGGCATATCCACGATGATTTCGAATCCGTTTAAATGAATCGCTTTTCGGTAGTTGAGTTTGTTGAAAATATATTTGTTATACAGGTTATAGTTTTGATAAAATATCTTTTTAAAACTCAGGGCTATGTTGCCGGTAATGCGAATCTGCAATTCGCGCCAGTCGAGAGAATAACCTGTAAGGTTGGCTGAGCCCATATAACTGATTCTGTCATCAATGATTAACAGCTTGCGATGGTTGCGGCGGTGGTTTTTGGTGAAAAAATCAAACGCAAGCACAATTTTCTGGAAATATCTTACTTCTGCCCCATAACCTATCATCTCGCTAAAGTATGAGATGGGCACGCCCGCTCCCCACGAGTCAATCAAAATCTTCACCCTCACCCCTTCCAGACTTTTTGCAGTCAGGGCGTTTCTGAACTTATTGCCAATTTTATCGTTGCCAAACTTATAGGTTTCAAGGTATATGTAGTTTTGTGCAGAAGCAATATCGTTGAGCATGGCCTCAAATAGTTCAGACGGAGCGCTATAAAGCTGATATTCGGGCATTGGCTCAGGTTGCATCAATTGTGAGTTTATATATTTCATTAATCATCAAAACAAAGAAGGGTAGGTTCAACCAATTTGTAACTAATTCGCTATATGTCATTCATCGCGCATCCAAAGTTCGAAGATATTCAAACACCGTTGCCCCTTTTCTGGAGCCGATACATTCTTGAATTTGATGAAGCTCGGCGCTTTTCAGTTTCCTGAAAGATCCAAATTCTTTCAAGAGTTTCTCGGACAATGTCTTACCTATTCCTTTGATTTGAGTCAACTCGGTCTTGAGGGTGTCTTTTTCCCTGCGCTTTCGGTGATGGGTGATGGCGAAACGGTGGGCTTCGTCGCGAAGATGCTGAATAAGCTTGAGCGATTCTGTTTTCTTGTCAAGATAAAGCGGGAGCGGGTCGCCGGGTTGAAAGATCTCTTCCAGGCGTTTTGCAATACCAATGATGTTCACTTTATCGTTGATTCCAAGTTTTTCAAGACTTTCGAGTGCTGCATTTAATTGGCCTTTGCCTCCATCAATAACAATTAATTGCGGTAATTTTTTCTTTTCGTCGAGCACCCGTTTGTAGCGGCGCAATACTATTTCAGCCATCGAAGCGAAATCATCCGGCCCTGGAACGGTGCGAATATTGAAATGCCTGTATTCTTTTTTATCGGGTTTGGCTTTGGTAAACACCACTACGGAGGCAACAGCCGATGTTCCCTGGATGTTTGAATTGTCGAAGCACTCAATCCGTTCAGGCAGATGTTCTAACCCAAGATCCTTCTGCAGGGTCGCTAAAACCCTTCGGCTATGCCGCTCGGGATCTACAAGGTCTTTTTGTTTCTGGCGTTCGAGTTGAAAATATCGGGCGTTTTTGGTCGAAAGTTCTAACAAATGCAATTTATCTCCCCTTTTAGGCACAGCAAAAACCATGTCGGAAAAATCTATATCAATATCGAATGGAACAACGACCTCCCTGGCATCGCTTTCGTAGCGCTGGCGAAACTCTGCCAAAACAATTGTCAATATCTCTTCATCGCTTTCATCCAGTTTTTTCTGAACTTCCACCGTATGGGATTGAATGATGGCACCATCCACAACTTTGAGATAGTTTACGTAGGCATTGTGATCGCTGCCAACAATTGAAAAAACATCCACATTGGTGATGGAGGGATTGACCACCGTTGACTTGCTTCGGTAGCGATCAAGCAAATCAACCTTTTCCTTAATCAACTGGGCAAGCTCAAATTCAAGTTTGGCAGCATGCTCGTTCATGAGCATCATCAACTGGCTTTTGACCTGCTGCAGGTTTCCCTTGATAATGTTGCGCACTGCGGCAATTCCCGACAAATAGTTCTCTTCTGTTTGCAACCCTTCGCAGGGCCCTTTGCAGTTGCCAAGATGATATTGAAGACAGATCTTAAATTTACCTTTTTTGATGCTTTCGTTGGTGAGCGGGAGCGTGCAGGTGCGCAAAGGATATAGATGCTTGACCAGGTCGAGCAAGGTATTCATCATTTTTACAGAAGCGTAGGGCCCAAAGTACGTTGATTTGTCGTCAACCGGATTGCGGGTTGCAAAAACCCTTGGGAAAGGCTCATTTTTTATGCAAATCCACGGGAAGGTTTTGTCATCCTTCAGCATGATGTTGTATCGCGGCTGATAAGTCTTAATCAGGTTGTTTTCGAGCAAGAGGGCTTCGAGCTCAGTGTCAACTACAATATGCCTGATTTCAGAAATTTTTTTCACCATCACCCTCACTTTCCCCGTAAGGCTTTGGTCTTTCGTGAAATACGACATCACACGTTTACGGAGGTTTTTTGCTTTGCCTACGTAAAGAATCTTGCCCTCGCTGTCAAAGTATTGATAAATGCCGGGGCTTTCGGGCAATGTGAGCAGCGTTGCCTCAAGATGGTGATATGTATCTTTTCTGGAAGACATTCCCACAACTTTCGAATAAATTATTTCATGTGGTTCCAGCCCTGGGCTTTGATTTGAACAAAATTGCCTCCGGGAGTAACCAGGTGAACTCCGTCTTCCTTTTCACGCATGTGCCCAATTACCGAAATGCCCGGAATAATTTTCACCTTTTCGAAATCATTCATGCTGATTGTAAACAACAATTCATAATCTTCGCCACCATTCATAGCCGCAGTAGTGGGGCTGATCCCAAACTCTTCGGCCAGGCGAATCGTGTTATTATCAATCGGTAATTTCTCTTCATAAAGGCGGCAGCCGGTTTTCGATCCTGTACACAAATGCAGTATTTCGGAAGCCAATCCATCGCTGATATCAATCATTGAAGTGGGTTTTACGCCAGCCTCGCCTAGGGACGCCACAACATCAAGCCGGGGCTCGGGTTTCAATTGACGCCTGATGATGTATTCGTTTCCGGTCAGATCGGGTTGCATGCTGCTGTCGCCTTTGAATACCGCCTTTTCTCTTTCAAGCAGAAGCAAACCCATATAAGAAGCACCCAAGTCGCCGCTGACACAAACAAGGTCATTCACTGAGGCTTGATTCCTGTAACACACCTCATATTTGCCGACAGTTCCAAAGGCAGTAATTGAAATAAACATCCCTGATGGGCTCGTGGTTGTGTCTCCACCCACCAGATCTACTTTATATTTATCGCATGCAATCAGAATGCCTTCATAAAGCTCGCTAAGTGCTTCAACCGAAAAGCGGTTTGAAACAGAAAGGCCGATCATTATTTGTGTGGGGTTTCCGTTCATGGCTGCAATGTCGCTGAGATTAACCGCAACGGCTTTATAGCCAAGATGTTTCAGAGGGGTGTAAGTCAGGTCGAAGTGGATTCCTTCTATCAGCAAATCCGTAGTGGCCAGCAGGAAATGATCGCCTGCATCTATTACAGCACAATCGTCGCCGACACCTTTAATGGTGCCCGGTTGGTTTAATCTGATATTTCTGGTTAAATGATCTATTAACCCGAATTCACCAAGTTCTGATAATTCTGTTCGAGTGATAGGATTTTCCGGCATCGAAAAATATATGTTAGTGTTTTATTATGCTGACAATTACAAAAGTATTGAATCGCCATTGAAGAATGGAGAAATAGCCGGATATAAATTGGTTGAAGTTAGAGCGCAGATGTAAATTGTTTGAGAAATCGCAGGTCGTTCTCAAAAAACAGCCGCAGGTCGTTAATTTGGTATCGCAACAGCGCCATGCGCTCCATTCCAATGCCGAAAGCAAAACCTGTATATTTCACATTGTCTATGCCACAGTTTTCCAAAACGGCAGGGTCAACCATTCCGCACCCAAGAATTTCAACCCAGCCGGTGTATTTACAGATATTACATCCGCTGCCCCCGCATATGTTGCACGAAATATCCATTTCGGCGGATGGTTCGGTGAAAGGGAAAAATGAAGGCCGTAGCCTAATTTTTGTTTCGGCGTCGAACATTTCGCGGGCAAAGTAAAGCAGGGTTTGCTTCAGGTCAGCAAACGACACATTTTCATCCACATACAACCCCTCGACCTGATGAAACAAGCAATGGGCACGGGCCGAAATAGCCTCGTTGCGATAAACCCTGCCCGGAAAAATAGCCCTCAGTGGTGGTTTATGTTTTTCCATATACCTGATTTGCACCGAGGATGTGTGCGTGCGCAAAGCAATATCAGGGTTTTTTGTTATAAAAAAAGTATCCTGCATGTCTCGTGCGGGATGCTCAGGCGGAAAGTTCAGTGCAGAGAAATTATGCCAGTCATCTTCAATTTCAGGTCCTTCGGCAACAGGAAAACCCAGCCGGGCAAAAATATCAACCACTTGGTTCATGACCAGGCTCACCGGATGCCGCGAACCAAGTGCCTGGAAGTTTACGGGCATGGTGAGATCGGGTATTGGTTTCGGGGCAGCAGTGTTGGCCTCAAAAGAAACCTTTGCCTGATCAAATATATTTTGAAGGTAGTTTTTTAAATCGTTGAGTAAACGGCCGGTTTCTTTTCTCTGCACTGGATCAACCAGTTTGAAATCAGAGAAAAGATCGCTCAGCACACCCTTTTTCCCGAGATACCTGATTCGGAATTCTTCAAGATCAGCAGCCTGACTTATTTTAAACGCGTTCGCAGCAGCAATTATTTCCTGGATTCTTTCCTTCATACATTGACTCCTATTCGAGGAGCTTCATTTTCATTTTAATTTCTGTCACCGGCCGATCTGCCTGGCCAGTTTGCACGGCTGCAATTTTATCCACTACATCCAGGCCCGACACAACTTCGCCAAAAACGGAATAGCCACCGTCAAGATGCGGCGATCCGCCCAGTGTGGAATATGTTTTAACCTGTTCTTCGGTATATGCTTTTCCTGAGCGTTGGCCCATCAACTCCAATTGATCGGCAGGGAAAGTGCGCCCGTGAACAATATAAAATTGTGAGCCGGATGATGCCTTTTGCGGATTTACCTGGTCGCCCATGCGGGCGGCAGCCAGGGCGCCTTTTTTATGATAATACTTTGCAACAAACTCAGCCGGAATGGTGTACCCGGGATCTTGACTGCCTGAAGCGCCTCCCCCACCCTGAATCATGAAATCTTTAATCACACGGTGAAAAATAGATCCATTATAATACCCCTCCTTTACAAGTTTTATAAAGTTATCCCGATGGAGTGGGGTTTCGTTGTACAACTTCACGGTGATGTCGCCCAAATCGGTCTGGATTAGCACCTTGGTTTCTTTAATTTTGGCGGTTTGAGTTTGAGACATGGCATAAAAATTTAGTGCAAATAGAAGAGCAAAGGCAAGAACAATACTTTTCATGGGGAATTAATGTTTGTGATTATGATGACAAAATTATTAAAAATCTGCAATTTGGATGATATGCCACTTTGGAAAAAACCTGCTGCAGGGAATTTTTGGTTTGGGATTGCCTGGTTAGTTTGGCTGGGCCTTGAGCTTTTCGTTAAAACAAACCCTGCATAATGGCTCGTAATTGTTTTTTTCGCCAAGCACAACCAGATGATCGTCTGCAATGGTGCGATGACTATGTTGGGCCAAATTGCCACATTTAATGCAAATGGCATGAACCTTCGAAACATACTCAGCAATGGCCATTAATCCGGGAATGGGGCCAAAAGGTTTCCCCAGATAATCCATATCAAGGCCGGCTACAATGACGCGTATGCCACTGTTGGCCAGCTGATTACACACTGAAGCAAGCTCGGCATCAAAAAACTGGGCTTCATCAATTCCGATTACATCTACGTCGTGAGCATAAAGCAAAATCTGGGAAGCTGTTTGAACAGGAGTAGAAGAAATTGCGTTTTCATCGTGCGATACGACATTTATTTCATCATAACGAACATCAATGCTGGGCTTAAAGATTTCCACTTTTTGCCGTGCAATGCGTGCCCGCTTCAAGCGACGGATCAACTCTTCGGTTTTTCCCGAAAACATTGATCCGGTGATTACTTCAATCCATCCCCTGCGATTTTGACGACTGTGCGGTGGCTCAAGAAACATAAAAACCGATGATGATGACCCTTTGTTAAAAGCCCTCAAAAATATGAAAAAGGATGTTCAACCCATCAATAAATGTTTTCCTCAACAGGTATTTTCATAATTTTACACATCAAAAAGCGTTGAACCTTGAAAGCCAATAATTAATACCGCTATGAGCCAGGAAATTATTAAAAACGAAATTGACGAATTATTCGAAACCATGCGCGAACAGTGGGACATTATCAAGGCCTATGAAGATAAAATTCCTTACATCGAGCTTGATATATTGATGCAGAATGTTCGCAAATTTTACGAGGATATTTACTTGATTGAAAAAATGAACAAAGCCCCCGGGTTTGACACTACTCAAATCAGGCAAAAAATCACACGCGAATCGCCAATTCCCTTTAAAATTAACAGGCCGGCAGAGCCAGAAGTACTAAAACCAGCAACCGAATCATGCACCCCCGTTATAAGTCAGGAAGCAAAAACTTTCGAAAACGAAGAGAGTTCTGATGCAGGAATTCAGGAGCCGGCAATTATAACCGCCACTGAACAAACCATTGCAGAGGATATTCCTGTTGCGGATTATGGGCAGAATGAATTAAACCCGGTTATACCAGCTCCGGAACCCAACGAAATCAGCGAACCTAGTCCTGCACTTAAACCCAATTTTCCAGGGAATGATATAAAACCATTATCAAACGACCTTTTTGGCGGATTGCCACCCCAAACTGTCGCAGATAAATATCGCGATGAGCGAAAAACAATCAACGAAAAACTAAACAAAGTCAGTAGCGACAGCAGCATCGGGGCAAAAATGCAAAACAGCCAGTTGGGTGATTTGAAGACAGCCATCGGAATCAACGATAAATTTTTATTTATCAACGAGTTATTCAAGGGAGACCTCTCTGGATATAACAATGCCATCAGTCGCCTCAACGCCTGCACCGATCGCAACGAAGCCACCCAAATGATCGAACAAATGGCCCGGCTTTACAAATGGAACCTTGAATCTAACTCGATTCAGAGGCTAAACCAATTCGTTCTCAGGCGTTTTACGGATTAGGCTAAGCGCAACTCGTTAGTAATTCTAATATCCCAAGATTTTATGGTTAAAAAATTTCTTTTTCTTATCCTTTCTGCTTCCTTTTCTTTTTCTTCTGCCGCCCAGGATGTTGGCTATGCCCGAATGCTGATTGACAGCCTGGCCTCGCCACAAATGTTTGGCCGGGGCTATGCGAATAAAGGCGACAGTCTGGCAGCAGCTTTCATTTCAGCACAATTTTCAAAGATCGGGCTCCAGGCCAATGGCCGGGATTATTATCAACCATTTGTGCTTGACATCAACACTTTTCCCGAAAATGTATCCTTGAAAATCAACAACAAATCGCTCGAACCAGGAAAAGAATTTGTTGTAAGCCCCGGATCGCATGCCGACAAAGGAATTTACAGGGTTCGCACGTTTGATCGCAAAACTTACGATAAGCCGTGCAAATTCAGAAAATTTAGAAAACAAAACCATTCTGATCACTATATTTTCTATGATATTGACACCCGCACGATCAAGTCGAAGGATTCCCTCAGGATCATTGATTCGTTGATAAAAAATAATTCGTTTAACGCGCGCGGAGCCATATTTCCAAAACAATCAGTTTCGTGGCATTCGTGGGCACGTCCACTGAGCAACACACCATTCACAACACTCGATGTGAAGCGCGACCAAATTCCAATCAGGCTTAAAGAAGTTGCTGTTGATGTTGACAATGTTTTTCTCCAAAACTACACCACACGAAATGTCATTGGCTTTATCAGCGGCAGGGTGCAGCCCGATACTTTTCTGGTGATCACTGCACACTATGACCACCTTGGACTGATGGGCAAAAGCACATATTTTCCGGGGGCAAACGATAATGCCAGCGGCACTGCAATGCTTATTGATTTGGCACGGCACTTTCGGATGCCTCAAAATCAACCCTATTATTCCATGGCTTTCATGGCTTTTTCTGGAGAAGAGGCAGGTTTGCGGGGGTCAAAATTTTATACAGAGAACCCTCTTTTCCCTTTGAACCGAATCAAATTTTTGTTGAACCTCGATATGGTGGGAACAGGAAGCGATGGGCTGTTGGTTTTTAATGCCACTGCCGACACAACCCGTGCTAAAATCATCGAAGCCATCAATGCAGAAAAAGGGTATGTGAAGGAAATTCGAAGAAGGGGAGAGTCGCGCAGCAGCGATCATTATTATTTTCATCAAAATAAGGTTCCTGCTTTTTTTCTTTTGACCGTAGGAAGCGAACACAGGTTTTATCACGACCTTTACGACAGGCGGGAATCATTGACGCTGAGCAAGTATAAAGATGTTTTTAGCCTGATTACAGACTTCCTCAATACATTTTAGCGCCCTTTCATGCCAGGAAAACTTTATATTGTTCCAACTCCAATCGGAAACCTAGAAGACATTACTTTGAGAGCGATCCGTATTTTGGGCGAAGCGGACCTGATCCTGGCCGAAGACACGCGCACATCGGGCATGCTCCTTAAACATTATAGCATAAGCAAGCCTTTGCAAGCCCACCACCAGCATAATGAGCATCGAAGAATAGCTGCAATAATAAAACGAATCATTGCAGGAGAAAATGTTGCGCTGGTGAGCGATGCGGGCACTCCGGGCATTAGCGATCCCGGTTTCTTGCTGGTGCGCGAATGCCTGTCGGAAAACATTGAAGTAGAATGTTTGCCGGGGCCCACTGCCCTCATTCCGGCGTTGGTTGTTTCGGGCTTGCCATGCGACAGGTTTCTTTTTGAAGGATTTCTTCCACAGAAAAAAGGACGAAAAACAAGGCTCAACGAGTTAGCTCAGTTGAATTGCACGCTTGTGTTCTATGAGTCGCCACACCGCATTCAAAAAACCCTTACCGAACTAAGAGATTGCTTGGGTGGGCAACGAAGAGCCAGTGTTTCGCGCGAGATTAGCAAATTTTACGAAGAAACCACCCGCGGAACCCTGAATGAATTATACGAACACCATGGCTTAAAAACCATTAAAGGCGAATTTGTTATTGTTGTAGAAGGAGCAAAAGCATGATTCCTTTTCAAATTCATCAGCAAGCATGCAACACAAGATAGTGATTATGGCTTCGGGCAATGGAAGCAATGCCCAATGTATTGCTGATTATTTTTCGCGAACTTCAGATGTCGTCGTGAGCCTGATCATGAGCAATAGAGCAGATGCATTTGTGCTCAAAAGGGCTGAAAAGCTAAATATTTCATCAGTTGTATTTTCTCGAAATGATCTATATGCATCCGATCATGTTCTCAAAAGACTGACCAATGAAAACCCGTCACTGATCGTGCTTGCAGGTTTTTTGTGGCTGATTCCTGAAAAAATTATCAGCCAATTCAAAAATAGAATCGTGAATATACACCCTGCCCTGCTTCCGAAGTTTGGCGGTAAAGGCATGTTTGGACTGCGGGTGCATGAAGCTGTACTCGCAGCAGGCGAAAGCGAAAGTGGAATTACGATACATTATGTGAACCAACGCTATGATGAGGGGGACATAATATTTCAATATCGTTGTCCTGTGCAAAATGGTGACACCCCCAATATTTTGGCCAGTCGCATCCATGCGCTGGAATACCAATACTACCCACAGGTTATCGAAAAGTTGCTGCTGCAACAACAAAAATAGCCTTATAACGGAATGTTCCCATGCTTTTTAGGCGGGTTGGCCAGTTGCTTGGTGCTGGTCATTTCCAGGGCTTCGATGAGTTTTTGCCTGGTTTTCTTTGGATAAATAATTTCATCAATGTAGCCCAGTTCAGCAGCTTTGTAAGGATTTGAGAAAGTTTCGTGATAATACCCAATGGCTTCTTTGCGTTGCTCATCAGACAGCCTATCGCGATAGAGGATGTTTACTGCTCCTTCAGATCCCATGACTGCAATTTCAGCTGTTGGATACGCATAGTTCACATCGGCCCCTATATGCTTGCTCGACATTACATCGTAGGCACCACCATAGGCTTTTCGGGTGATAAGAGTAATTTTTGGAACCGTAGCCTCCGAAAATGCATAAAGCAATTTTGCCCCATGTTTAATGATGCCTCCAAACTCCTGGGAAGTGCCCGGCAGGAACCCTGGTACATCCACAAACGTAATTAAAGGGATATTGAATGCATCACAAAATCGCACAAAACGAGCAGCCTTGACAGAAGAATTGATGTCGAGCACCCCGGCAAGAACTACAGGCTGGTTGGCTACAATACCAACCGATTTTCCGTTTAGCCTTGCAAAACCAATGATCATGTTTTGAGCATAATGGGGCATAATTTCAAAGAAATTTTCGTCGTCAACCACCTTCAGAATAAGTTCTTTCATATCATAAGGCTTGTTCGGGTCGGTGGGAATCAGGGTCTGCAGCGTTTCGTCCTCACGATAGATATCATCATGGCAAATAACCACAGGCGGATCGTCCATGTTGTTTGAGGGCAAAAAACTGATTAGCTCGCGGATCATCATCAGCAAATGCTCCTCGTCGTCGGCAGTGAAATGAGCCACCCCGCTTTTTGCATTATGTGTCATCGCCCCTCCCAATTCTTCTTTAGTTACCTCTTCATGCGTTACTGCTTTAATCACATCAGGGCCAGTCACGAACATATAACTGGTGTTTTTGACCATAAAAATGAAATCGGTTATTGCTGGCGAATACACCGCGCCCCCGGCACATGGACCCATAATAGCGGAAATTTGAGGGATAACCCCTGAACTTTTTACATTTCTGTAAAAAATATCAGCATAGCCGGCCAGACTCTGCACTCCCTCCTGAATACGCGCACCTCCCGAATCGTTCAATCCTATCACAGGAGCACCCATTTTCATGGCTAAATCCATTACTTTTACTATTTTATCGGCGTTGGCACGGCTAAGCGTTCCGCCGAAAACAGTGAAATCCTGCGCAAATACATATACAATGCGGCCATCAATTTTGCCATAGCCACTCACAACACCATCGCCAGAAATTTTATTCTTATCAATTTCAAAATCAGTTGCCCGGTGTACTACAAACTTGTCTAACTCGCTAAAAGTTCCTGGATCCAGAAGTAAATTAACGCGTTCACGGGCAGTTAATCTCCCTGATTGATGAATTTTTTCAATGCGTTCTGCGCCTCCGCCCAATAAAGTTTCTTTGTCTTTTTCCTCAAATTTTTGATAAATTTCTTCGTGTGTATTCATATTGGGAAAATTATTCAATAATCATTAATACTTTATTCCCTTCAACGGTTTCGCCTTCGAGTGCATAAATCTTTTTTACAACACCAGCTATCTGGGATTTAAATTCGCTTTCCATTTTCATGGCCGAAATAATCAGCACAGTTTGCCCAACAACCACTGTGTCGCCTTCGTTCACAAGTATTTTCACAACCTTTCCTGGCATCGGGCTTACAATTTTGTTTTCGTTGCCTTGATAATTTGTTCCTTTTCGGCTCTCGCGATAGCGTGTCTGCGGATCAATGATTTCAACTTCAGTGGTGCCAAGATACGTGCTGATGCTATATTTTTTGCCATCTTCGCCAATAGATAGGTCAATGTCAAAGGAGTCTCCGTTGATCAGGGCTGAATAAACCCCAGGCTCCACTTTAATTAGATCAACATCATATTGTTTGCCATCAACTTCAACTTTCAGCAGGTTGTCTTTCCGTTCAATGATTTTTACAACTGTGGTACGCTCTTTTATTTTAACTTGAATCGTCATTGGTTTTATGTAAGATTAACGGCCATTTAATGATCGCTTGCGGCCTAAATTTTTCCAGTTTTTAGATGAGTCTAAGAGGTATCTGAAGAAGCCCTTTTTGATATGGTTGTCGGTGTAATCAATAAAAGCAGTTATAACAGCCAGATCATCCACCAATTCATAATCATCGGGTTTCTGCATGAGAAAGCTGAAATTGTCTTCGATAAAATGTGTGTTGTATTTTCCCGACCTGAATTGAGTTGTGTCCATAATTTTTTCGAGAAAAGAAATTGATGATTTCACACCCGAAATTTTGTATTCCGATAATGCACGCTTCATACGGTCAATTGCTTCTTCGCGGGTTTGTGCCCATGTAATAAGCTTAGAGATCATTGGGTCGTAATACAGTGGGATTTTATAACCCGCATAAACGTATCCATCGAGCCTTACTCCGGGGCCTTTAGGCTCTACCAGATGTATGATTACGCCGGGATTTGGCCTGAAGTTGTTATCGGGATCCTCTGCATAAACCCGACATTCAATGGCATGGCCGATTTGCTTTAGCGCTTCTTGCTGAAGTTGAAGCTTTTCGCCAGATGCAATCCGTATCTGTTCTTTGACCAAATCAACACCCACAACGACTTCGGTAATGGGATGCTCCACCTGGAGCCGCGTATTCATTTCCAGGAAGTAGTAATTCAGGTTTTCGTCCACGATAAACTCAATGGTTCCTGCACCATGATAGCTCACTGCCTTCGCAGCTGCCACTGCATGGGCGCCCATTTCGGCCCTGACTTCGGGTGTAAGCAACGGAGAGGGCGTTTCTTCAACTACTTTCTGGTGCCTGCGCTGCACAGAGCACTCTCTCTCGAACAGGTGAATGGCATTGCCATGCTGATCTGCAAGAATTTGATATTCGATATGATGCGGTGAATCTATGTATTTTTCAATATACACTGCGTCATCTCCAAAAGCGGCCATTGCCTCCGATCTGGCAGCCCTGATTGATGTAACAATATCATGTTCGTTCTTTACCAGCCTCATTCCCTTTCCGCCGCCTCCGGCTGAGGCTTTAATCATCACAGGTAATCCTATTTGCCTTATGATGTCAATAGCTGATTTGTCGTTGGTAATTTTTTCCTGTGTTCCTGGAACGACAGGCACTCCTGCCTTTATCATCGTTTGGCGTGCCCTGATTTTATCGCCCATGGTAGCGATGGCATTTGGAGATGGGCCGATAAAAATGATTTCTTCCTCCTTGCAACGTTGCGCAAAATGCTTATTTTCAGACAGAAACCCATAGCCTGGATGAATTGCATCAACTTTACTGATTTTAGCAGCATGAATGATCTTTTCAATATTCAGGTAACTTTCCGCCGAAGGTGAAGGGCCAATATGCAGGGCCTCATCCGCATACCTGACATGAAGCGATGTACGGTCGGCATCCGAAAAAACTGCTACAGATGCAATTTCCATCTCGCGTAGCGTCCGCATTATCCTTACGGCAATCTCTCCGCGGTTGGCTACAAGCACTTTCTTAATCATAGATAATGGAAAATTTTATAGATGGTTATAAATATTTTGTAATTACAAATGACATAAGCACCAATGCGTTTGCACTTATAAGGACATGAGAATTAATATGTCGACACTTATCGGGGTGAAAGCGGAAGGCAAAAATATATAATTAATTAAACATCAAGACCAATAAGGCGATGTTTTTTATTCCACATGTTGAGTAAATTAGTGGAGGAATGACTTAAAATACAGATATAAATATGTTTAGATGTGTCTAAATCCGATCATTGCCCTGACGTCATTCATGGTTTTTCTTGCGCTTTCTCGCGCTTTTTCGGCACCCCTCACGGCAATTTCATGTAAATATTTGTCATTGGTTTCCAATTCAGCGATTTTTTGCCTGAATGGTTTGATGAATTCAATGGCATCTTCAGTCAGTTGCTTTTTCATCTCTCCATAGCGGATCTGGCAATTATCGTATAAGTTGCTAAAATGCTGATAAACCTCAGTGGTTGAAAGTGCCTTCATCAATTGAAAAAGATTTTCGATAGGTTGCGGTTTAGTTTGATTTGGCCTGGTTGGGCCGGCATCAGAAACCGCACGCATAATCTTTTTCCGTATTGCATCCGGCGTGTCGTTCAGGTAAATTGCATTGGCATCACCTTCTGATTTGCTCATCTTTGTGCTACCATCAAGCCCGGGAATTTTAATCAACTCTTCGCCAAAGTTAAAAGCAACCGGAGCAGGAAAATATTCAATGCGATACATGCGATTGAACCGATTCGAAAAAGTACGCATCATTTCAAGGTGTTGTTCCTGGTCTTTGCCAACGGGCACCTTGGTTGCCCTATGAATCAGCACATCCGCCGCCATCAGCGATGGATAGGTGAGGAGGCCGGCATTGATGTTGTCGGGCTGCATACGAACCTTTTCCTTAAACGAAGCAACTCGCTCAAGTTCTCCCAAATAAGCGTTCATGTTGAGCAAAAGATATAGCTCCGCAACTTCAGGCAAATCGCTCTGAATATAAAGTGTGGCTTTTTCAGGATCAATTCCGGAAGCGAGAAAGTTTACCAGCACGCGCTTCACATTTCCATATAAATCAGCGGGTGTAGGGTGAGTCGTGAGAGAGTGATAATCAGCGATAAAAAAGTAGCATAAATGCTCATTTTGCATTGAAACAAAGTTTTTAACCGCACCGAAATAATTTCCCAGATGAAGATTCCCGGTTGGCCTGATGCCGCTTACAACAATATCCATTTATTGATTCTTAAAATATATTTTCGTCAGTTGCAAAATTAAAAAAAATGCGCCTTTAGGCGCAAAACTCAGAGGATGATCTCGTCTTCCTGTTGATTAAAGAAATGATATTCAAGGAAATGATATGCGCTGGCTGGTTTAATCTTGATCCAACGCTTGAATTTGAATATCCATTTCAGTCTAATTGAAGGAAACCCTTTCATAAGAAATGAATATACATATGGATGAACAGCCAGTGTAAGGTTTTTTTCGTTCTGATCGCGTAGCAGGTAACGTACATTGTTTTCAATTTCGTCAATCAGCATAATGCTTGATTTCACTTGCCCGGAACCATCACACGAAGGGCATTTTTCAAGCACTTGCACGGTCATTTCGGGCCTGACGCGCTGACGGGTAATTTGAACTAAACCAAATTTACTTGGGGGCAAAATGGCATGTTTTGCGTGGTCTTTTGCCATCTCATCTTTGAGCTTCTGATAGAGCTGACGCCGGTGAGAAGGCAGGTGCATGTCAATAAAGTCAACAACAATAATGCCGCCCATATCGCGCAAACGCAATTGCCTGGCTACCTCAGCAGCAGCTTCGAGGTTGACAGTTAAGGCATTCGATTCCTGAGAGTTTTCCGAATTAACGCGGTGCCCGCTGTTAACGTCAATAACATGAAGGGCTTCTGTATGTTCAATAATCAGGTAAACGCCACTTTTAATTGTAACGATTTTTCCAAAGGCATGTTTAATCTGTTTTTCAATGCCAAAACTTTCAAAGATTGGCACTTTACCTTTGTAAAGTTTTACGATATCAACTTTGTCGGGCGAAATTTTCTTGATGTAATTGCGCACTTCTTCATACACTCCAGGGTCGTTTACATGTACGCTGTTAAAAGACTCGTTCAGCATATCGCGCAAAATGGTAGATGCCCGGCCTAATTCGCTCACAAGGCGCAGGGGAGGCTTTGCTCCATTAAGCTTGGTAATGGTGCTTTCCCATTTTTGCATCAGGTTTCTCAGGTCAGCATCCAGGTCGGCTACCTTTTTGTTTTCGGCAACAGTACGAATAATAACACCAAAATTAGCTGGTTTGATGCTCTGGATGAGCCGCTTCAGCCTGTTTCTTTCCTCAGGGCTTTTAATTTTTTGCGATACCGAAATTCGATTCGAAAACGGAACCAACACTATATAACGCCCTGCAAATGCTAGCTCTGAGGTAATTCGCGGCCCCTTGGTTGAAATTGGTTCTTTTGCAATCTGAACAACAATTGGTTGATTGGGAACAAGCACCGAAGTTATTTTCCCTGCTTTTTCAATATCGGGTTCAATAATGTAATCTGCTACCGAAGTGCTTTGATGCTTACCGGCAATTGCAGCCTTAGCTATTTTATTAAACGAATTAATTTGCGGACCAAGGTCGAGGTAATGCAGAAACGCATCTTTTTCATAGCCTACATCCACAAACGCAGCGTTAAGGCCGGGCATGATCTTTTTAACCCTGCCCAGATAAACATCGCCCACCGCATAGTTGTTATTGCTTTTTTCTTTGTTAAGCTCAACAAGAACTTTGTCTTCGAACAGCGCAATGCTCACTTCAGCTTGGCTGGAATCGATGAAAAGTTCCTTATTAACCATAAAACAATATGTCAAATTCCTTTAAGAGGTGATTCAGTGCAAAATATCAGTTGGTCAAGAATAAATATAAAAATACGCATGAGTCACAATGAGCAATCATGTGATTGTATTGTAACTCATGCATTAGATACTATTTCTTCTTATGTCTGTTCTTTCTCAAGCGTTTTTTGCGCTTGTGCGTTGCCATCTTGTGCCTTTTTC
>JBBIIP010000033.1:0-24791 GCA_037446395.1 Lentimicrobiaceae bacterium | reverse complement strand
GCATTTATAGTCATTTCCCAGAAGTTTCACAACGAAAGAGCCGTTTACATAGCCAGAAAGAAAGGGATTGAGGCTTACGGCTACAATGCTAAAGATGTTATCTCTTTCAGAAGTTACAAAACAAAAGTCCGAGAATTGATTGCAAGAGATAAGGCAATGCTGGACTTACTCTTTCGTGTGAAACCGAAATTTTATGGAGAGAAAATAACGATAAAATAAATACTGCACCAACACGCGGTTACCATCACTGTGGCCAATGTGTATATTCCGGTTTATACTGCCCCCCCATTTCGGTGAAACTGCCCCCCTATTCCGAATAAATTAACTCCCCTTGTCGCAGACATTCACCCGAAGAGCAATTATGAAAAGTATCGATTGAACGACACCAAATTAAGCCTAACACAATGGAACAAAAAAAACCTCTCATGTATTAATTCTTATTGCTTATATGGCGATGTTATTAATGGTGATTTGGGCTATCGTAAATGCGACCAGCGTTTCAACAATAATAATTCTTATTTTAGGACTAGGAGTCCAGGTGTTTATCTATTTCACCAGGCATATTTAAGGGCGAAAATTCCTTGTTGTCCGATGGCTTGTTGCGTTGGTTGTAACTGCTTTAATGATCTTACTAAACCTACATAATTTGGGAAAACTCTAACCAAAACGCATCCGGACCTTTGGTCTCCCAAAGTAAAGTCCAAGCTCTCTTATGATAATTCTCAGATAAAAAGAATTTCGTATCTCAGCACCAATGCCTGGCTCCATGGTGTAAGCAGAACAACCATGGTTAATACTACCCTCATAAATGATTAGTCAAAGTTGTTTTCCGAAAACAACTGTCCGGTTATTCCGGTCGAGCCAGGCATTGATCATATCGCGAAAAGCTGGGTAGTCGTCTGTTGCAATGATTGTCTTATCTATGCTGATCTCACGTTTGATGCTCAATTGTCTTCCGGTGGGCTGGATGGAAATATTCACATAGCCACTTTCACAAGATAGATTGACTTGTGTTTTTGGGGTCACAATGGAGTACCCATCCGGAAAATCAACTGTGTATTCATATTTTTCGCTGAGAGTAAATGGAATTGTAATTGGATCTATCCTGCTGCTGGCCAGAAATCCTATGTTCCAGCTTTCGAATCCGGAATTCACCAGTGGCAGCTCCCAGCGGCAAAATCCATTATTTGCTTTGGTAATGTTTTCCTTTTCAAGCAAATAGTTGATGGAGGATTTGCTTTTCGTGCATTCGGATACGGTTACAGATTCATCCCCTTTGGCCACAATGCTACCGGTCAGGATGGCTGCAGCGCCTTTGTTGCTTTCCATCAAAGAAAGAAAGGGATTGGCTGCCCCGGCAATTTCGGTCTGAAAGGTTCCGGTGAGTTTCATATTGGCATCGAGCACCAGTTTGCCACTAACTGCAATATTACCGTACGCTGCGCTTAACATTATTGGAGCGGGATTTTTTTCCCGCGAGAGCGGAAGCAACACTACTTCGGAATATTTCAAATCGAGGCTTTGCTTTTCAATAGATACGGCAGAAAAATAAACAACTCCCGTGTTTTTTGTTTGAACCATCACGGCCACCTCATCAAACTGTAGCAAATTGGATGATTTTGAGTCAAATAACACTCCGGGGCCTACAAGAACAGGAATGGCATTGAATCGGGCGTGGCGCAGCATGGCGGCCAGCAGTATTGCTTTTTCGAGCTGCGTACCTCCATTGCTGGCAATTACATCAGCCGGTGTTCGGGCTTTGAACCCAACGTAGATTGGTTCAACACGGTCGTAAACCAACTGTTGCGCCACTTCTTTTTGTATGGCAAGTACCTGTTTCATTTCATCTGGTTGCTCGGCTAATATTTTTTCCACCTTTCGGCGCATTGGTTCAGAAAGTTGCATTTCGAAAGCGGGTTGCTGCACGACCCATCTCTGTTGCGACTGGATGTCTTTGGCGGTACTGAAAACAAGGCGTGGTAAAAAGCTGAGGGCTCGCCCCAGAAAAGGCTCTTTGGATGAGGCAGGAATATTTTCGAACTTCCAGACATATTTTTGTTCTCCTCCTTTTGACAGCATCTCGGGTTTTGCGCTGCTATTGAATAGTTTGAAATTTAATTTTGCGCCCTGAGGCACGCTGACCCTGATTTCCATGTGGCGGATAGGTGATGATTCACAAATTAGCTCGTTGCCCATCAATGCCGGCCAATAACCTTTTTTTGTGGTCAGGCTGTAATCAAGAAAAAGTGTGGCCCCTATTTCAGTGGCGATGTGCGTAACCACCATCTCGCGAAGATGGTTGAATGTAGCCGAATTGGCTGCATTGCGCGGCAACACTTCGTTGAAAGAGTTTGGCGGAGCAACCACCTTCTTTCCATCGGACATGATGGTGTATGATTCATGTATTGTCAAATCCTGGTACTGCGGATTGTAAACGATAAATGTTTCGCCATAAAACCTGTTGAATGAGGCATGGCTCAATAGCTTCAATCGCTTGAACTCTCTGAAAACTGTACTTCCGTCTTTATTCAGGGTGTATTCTCTGGTTATTTTATCATAAATGGCATCGGCATTGTCATACTGGGCAAAAAGGCCTGTAAAAGATGCTAAACTTACTATTAGGAGTATGATATGTTTTTTCATGACTGTTGAGTTTTATTGATGAATTGGCCTGCTATTTTTTCAATACCACCGGCATTTCGGCCAGGTTTTTCTGTGCCTGCACGGCAGCCCGCACGCCAGGCCAGTCGGCAGGGTCATAAACCCTTTTGCCAAGCACTATCTGCTGATTTAAAATAAGTGTATTTGCTTTTTTTTCATATCCTCCCTTATAAGATGCCGCCTGGCCTTTATATTCAGCCAGTTGAGCCGGAAGCTGCACTTCATAGCCTGATGGAAGGGCGATGGTTTCGTTTATCTGAACCAGGCGGCTGCATCGGTCGCGAAAAGCATATTTGCGCTCAGTCAGATCGGTGTTTAACGTGAGGTGTCCCATGGCGCGGCTCATAAAATTGCCGGCCAGCAAAGGAACAAACAGCATTTCCTGCTTCCCGGACAAGGCAAAACCAGGTATCTCAAATTTTATCTTCAGGTTGATTGGAGCCGCCATATAGTCAATGGGGTCGGCATACTCGATGGCAATGATCTTTGCCTGAGGATAATTCCGAAGCAATTCTGCCTCCACATTTTTGTTCCATTGCGATTTGTAATCGCGCGTGAACATACCCCGGATGGCTGAATCGGTCTGGCCTTCAGCTTCGATGGTTACTTCTCCTGCGAGGGTTCCATTGGGTTTCAGTTCCGAATTGGCATTCATTTTCAGGTAATGATTTTCGGGAGGAGAAATGGGCGTTTCAATCAAATCGGCCCCTTCGGGCAAGCCCATCAAAACATGCTGCTGTTGCTCGGCACTCGACCAGAGTTCTCTGATAAAAGGCACCCAGGTGGGGTCGAGCAGGTGATATTGGCCATCCGAGAGTTTTACTACAGTAACACTATGGTTAAAATGATCGGCCGGAATGTCTTCGATGCGCGAGCCAGCCATGGTCATGGCAGCATAGGCTTCGAACCCGGCAATTCGCAAAAAAGAGATAAGCAGGGCAGCTTTGTCCTTACATACGCCACAGCGGTCATGGAAGTTCATGGCTGTGTTGTGAAGGGTATATCCTTCGCCCGGCCCCATCGAAATTCCGGAATAGCGCATGTTGTCTGCTACCCAGTGAGTGAGGATTGACACTTTTTCCATTTCAGTCTTGGCGTCTTTCAGCAATTCTTTTACGAAAACCTCGGCTTCGGGGGTGGGGTCGAAACTGCCATAATCCTCATTCACCTTATAAAACCAACGGGACTTGGCCTCCCAGTCGGGGCTTGTAGTGAGCAACAACTTGGGTGCCACATCAAAAAGATCAACCATATTAGCTTCTCGTTTCATTGGGCGGATATCCTGCATAGCGAAGGTGTAGGTGTGTTTTCCGTTTTCAAATCTCAACGAGGAGCGGCATTGCCCATTGTAGAATTGAAACTGCAAAGGTTTGTCGGCAGGCATATGCACCTTGTAAACTTTTTCAAGGGTGGGGTCGTTGCTCCAAAAGGGAACGATGTCGTAGTAATGCCCGCGCATGGGCGGAATATACCGTTCATCCTCGTCCTGCATCAGAAGTGCATAGGTAAACCCTTTTTTGAAGTATTTCACTTCAACTGCATCGCCTGGTTCAAGGGCGCCCAGTTCAACCATTTTTTCGCTTGCCCCCCAATAGATTGCCCTGGCAGGGGCAGGATAATCGAGTACTTTGTCCAGCGCAACCTGTTCAATGGCACCATTATTCCGAAAGATGCGCACCAGGCGAAACTCCACGTAGGCAGAAAGCGGGTCGTAGTCTATCCGTATAGTTCTCTTTTCAAGGGCCCCCTGTGGAGTAAGGATTTTAAACAACTGGTGCATGTTGAAATAACCCAGCCCGGTTTCCTGCACGTCTACTTCGGTGCTGTCGAAAATCATGAGGATGTTGCTGCCCGGATAGTCGGAGGGGTTGCCTGTTTTTTTTATGAGCTCCCTGATTGGGTCTGCCTGCACCAAAGTGCACAGCAGAACAAGCAAAGTGAAGGAAATTAATTTTTTCATCTTTTAATATTTTGTTTTGATTCGGATGCAGGGTGTAAAAATAACGAATTGGCCTGTGTTATGCCTCCGTGGTTAAGAATTTTAAACAGGAACAGATATTTTATGAGGATAATTTTCTGCGCAAATGCAATACTCAGGAAATTTCAGAGTTTTCATCTTTTGATAACTCCTTTTACTCAACTAACTTCAACATTTGTATTATGGAACGCCGCCGTTGGGTGCTTTACCTGCACGAAATATTTAACAGCATCACCCATGGCATTGGGGTGTTACTAAGCATCGCCGCGTTGGTCTTGCTGGTGGTTTTTGCTTCTATCCGCGATGGAGGGGCTTGGCGCGTTGTGAGTTTTTCAATTTATGGCGCCAGCCTGATTATCCTTTACATGTCGAGCACGCTCTTTCATGCCATCCAGAAAAGAAAAACAAAAAGGTTCTTTAATCTTTTCGACCATTCCTCAATTTTTATTCTGATTGCCGGCACCTACACACCTTTTTGCCTGGTTCCATTGCGCGGCCCGTGGGGATGGACCTTGTTTGGCATAATCTGGGGACTGGCCATTGCCGGGGTGTTGTTCAAAATATTTTTCTATTCCGACCGCCTGCGGGTCATTGGAACGATTATTTACATCGCCATGGGCTGGATTATTGTTATTGCTATTCGTCCGCTTCTTCAAAATGTACCACCCGGGGCGCTCTACTGGCTTTTGGCTGGTGGCTTATCTTACTCGGTGGGCGTAATTTTCTATTTGTGGCAAAAATATCGTTTCAACCACATTATCTGGCACCTGTTTGTGCTGGGTGGCAGCATATGCCACTTCTTTGCCATTTTTCTTCACCTGATCCCTTCCGGAAAATAGATAAACCTATTCCGGATCAGGATTATCCCCTCAACGAAGCAGACAGAATCTATGTGTGGCTTATTATTCCACGAAAGTAATCATAGAGAAAAATTAATCATTGCTTCAGGATGTCAATCCGGATTCCTTCGCTATGTGCCTTGAATTCAGGGGCATATAAACACTCTATGGAAGTGATTCCTGATGAAAAATTTCCAATCTGGCTCACAAAAACCGGATATTCAAATACATAAGCGCCCTTTGGCAGGTATTGGAAAAAATAATGCGTAGCTGCATCTCGCGGGTTTTCATAATACCCAAGCCCGTCCTGATACTTGTATTGAGATAGTTGGCTAATGGGCTCAAACGCCGGGGCGCGCAAGTCTTTCATGTGAACGAATTCCATATCGCGATCAACGCGCAGCTCGATACGCATTACCATTCTGTCACCAATTTTCAATTGTGTTTTCGAATTTACCTCTTCCAGAGCCGGCCCCCAGGCAGTCAGCGATTGTCGCATAATTTTTCTGTTTAATTTCAGGGGCGTTTCAAGCAGTGTTATCCGGTCGAGTCGCTCAAAGTATTGCCAATAAAGTCCTCCCCAACCAATGGATTTTCCTTTGTTGTTTACGACAATTTTAGCCATTTCAGGCCTGATTTCGGAAGGATTCCAGGATATTCTGAAATAGCCGGTTCCGGCTTCCTCGCTGATGGAAAGGTCTTTTGAAGGATCAATGGTTTTACTTCCGATCGCAAAAGAGATGTCCTTGTTGGGCACAAGGGATGACTTCTCCTGCATCAGGATCGCATAAATGGCTTCGGCCGTGGCCCGATTTGTTTTCCATGCCTGGGTTTGCTTTTGTTTGATCAGCCATTGCTGCATTTTCTGAACCGATTCAAAATCCCTGGCAATTGTTGCAAATGCTTCAATAAGCAAAGCCTGAGTTTCGATGGGGGCCTGGTGCCAAAAATAACCCGATTTCAGGTCGCGCCAATACATTCCCATATCTGCACTTATCAATGATTTGTTTTTCAGCGATTTAACGATTTGCTGCGCCACAAGACCTTTTCCGGCACGTTGCATGGTGAGCGCAATCATGCCTTGCAAATATAGTGGCTGCTCCGGCCAGAATTTTGTTGCCTGTCCTATCCAGAAGTCAAACATCTGCGCCTGCCTGATGCCAAGGGGATAATCTGCATAAAAATAACTCCGTGCCCACAAATACTGAATTGCTCCATGACTGAGGTATTTGCCTTCTTCCTTTATATTCATCCGGTCTTTTTCTTCTGCCATGTGATTGTCCAGATAATTTACTGCCATCTTCATTGCTGATGTAAGGTCAGAGTGGTCGCTGAATTTTATTGCCCCAAGTGCTCTCAGCCGCCCAAATCCAGCAACAATCTGGCAGGTAATGTATTGATTGTCGTGCATACCAGGCATCCAGGGCCAACCCCCGTTTTCGAATTGCATTTGCATAAGTTCTGTAGCCGATTTTTTCAGTTCTGTTTCAATGCTGTTGCGGTCGAACATCAGAGCTATTTTTCGCTTGTTTTCCGATTCCCTGCGTGCATCCATGAGCCATGGGGTTTCTTCAAGCACTATGTTTTTCAGGTCCTGGTTTTTTTCGAGGTTCGAGAGTAGGGCATCAGGCTGGGTTTTGCTCCACACTTCAAAAATTCTTTCTATCTCGGGATTGCTGTTTATGATATATGATGCCAATTTGTTGGCATAGAACCTTTGAAACAATGCGTCGGCACTGCGATAGCAAGGCGCTGACAGGAAAGGCAATGCCTGAACGGCATACCAAACAGGATTGGTAACGAATTCTAGCGTAAGTTTGTGGTTAATGGAAGTTGTTCCCGGTTTACCGGATTCGAACAATTTTGGCATGCTAAACGAACGCGATTCACCTGCATTTACGAACAATGGCATGCTTTCGGTAACCAATTGCCGGTTAGTCAACACTGGGAGTATGTTTTCTTCTCCGTCGCTGTGGCTGCCTGCCATGGCCCTCACACGATAAACCAATGCAAAAGGTCCTTTCTCCGGGATGCTGATTTCCCAGCCCACAGTCACTGCATTATTAGCGGATATGGCAAGTCTTTTTAGGGTAGTTTGTAATCCAAAGAGCGAATCCAGAGGTTGCATGGTGGTAGCATCGAACAGCTCGAGCAAGGCCTCGGCATCGAGTGGTTGGTCGGTGGTGTTTACTACCTTGGCCTGGAAGGTGGTTTGATCGCCCTGACGGAAAAAGCGTGGTGCATTGGCGACTACCATTACCTGACGGCTTGATTCGAACTCCTGCACCAAGTTGCCTTTTCTGAGTTCTTTGTCGTGTGCCAGGCCCATCATCTTCCAGCGGGTAAGCGACTCAGGAAGCGTGAATTGTATTTTGGTTGAGCCGGTTTGGTCGGTTTTCAGATGAGGAAAAAAGAAAGCGGTTTCCCTGAAATCGCGCCTCATGATCAACGCCTGGGTTTTTGTAGGCTCAATTTTGGGGGCCACTTCAATCTGTGGGAGTTCTCTTCCTGAATCTTTTGGGCCGGCTTCCAGGCTCATATCGCTCTTTTTCAGGTCGTTGGCTTCCTGAGCCATCGCCATACGCGCCATAACCATACCCCCTCCTTTTCCTTCAATTCCGTAGCGAGTGTAACTATTGAAATTAAACCCAAACCAGTTCAACTGGTCATAATCCCGAAAATAGGATATAGACACGTCTTGGTTTTCGTAAAAAAAATAGTTGCTGTTGCGCAAACCAAATGCATATTGCGAAGACCAGTTCAGCCAGCGATAGCCCCGTTCGGCAATGTTGAGCGCCCAAGCATGGGGCACGATGGCATCGAGTGCGGCATCATACATGCCTGCCAGCAATTCTGCAATGGCAGGTGTGCCTTCGCCATCCTTTATCACAATGCTCAACTCTTCGTTGCTGCCTGGCTCAAGCTTTGAGCGCATGGTTTCCAGCTTGATGTCGAGTTGACGCCGGGTATCCGGCACTTCTATTGTCACGGCTTCGTGAAACGCACGGTTCAAAGCCATGCTGCTAAATAAGAGTCGAAACCCCCCGAAGTGTTCTTTCAGGATGGGTATTTCGATGAGCAAAGTGTTGTTTTTCAGTCTTATTTGTCTGGTTTCAACGATTTTGCCTTTTAACTCCACTTCCATCAGCACATGCAGGTTTAAGGATGACCCGATGAGAACCTGGGCTTTTTCGCCGGGTTTGCCCTTGGTGACTATAGGAGCCGTTAACCAAATTTCCCGGGAAGGCATTTGCCTGATGCCCGGGCTGAAAAGTGTAAAATGCCTCGTGTGCTCAATGGTTTCTCCAAAAATATCTTTGGTTTTGAGTTCCAGCCGATAAACTCCCGGCTCCCAGCTTCGAAAAGTATCCGGCACTAGTGCTGGCTGGCTGCCAGTTAAAATGCTTTCTGATAACACTTCCCTTTCTATTTCCCACATTTCAGGATTTTTATCATCGCCATAAACATCATGAGGAAACAATTTGTCGTGGTCTTGTTTATTCAAAACAAATTGGTCGGGTTGAGCCCAAGGCCTATTGCGAAGTATTTTATCAGGGCTTTTCAGTTTCTGTATGGCCACTGCCACAGTTGCTTCCTGTGGTTGACCGTTGAGGTTGTTGGCTTTTATGACAAGCCCCTGAAATACATCGCGGTTTAAATTTTGTTCAACATTTGTTTCGAGCAGCAAGGCTTTGTATCCGATTGAAATGGTTGTGTTCCCTGCCTGCGTTTCGCCCTGAATATCAGTAGCTTCGGCAGTAACATTGTAGGTGAAAACCGGCGACTGTTCCTTGGGAACATTTGGATCGGCGACAGCTCTAAAAACAACAGTGAATTTTCCATCGGGATTGGTCATTACTGTGCCATTGAGAATTTCTGCCTCCGGCGATGCCGGGAAATAGGCCCTGGACCAATAACGCCAGAATGGGAACCTGGCCTGGCGCGTGATTCTGTATCGTACTTCTGCTCCTCCAATGGGATTGCCTGCATAAGCCTTTGCTTGTCCGGAAACCGTGAGTATTTCGCCAAGTTTGTAGCTTTCGCGCAAGGTATCAAAAACAACTTCGAAGCGGGGCAGGCGGTACTCGTCCACGGTAAAACCTACGCTACCATGCTGGGTGATTATCTGATGGTAGCCGTTGAGCCCTGATAGTGGTAAAACAAAACTGCCGCTAAACGAGCCAAATTCGTTGGACGTGCGAATATGCTCTGATGTTTTTTCGTAGTTCGCATCGTACAGCGCTACATTGGTTTTAATGTTTTTTGCTGCACGATGGGTTTCGCCATCACTTTCAACCATGATGCCTTTATAGTAAACTGTCTGTCCCGGCCTGTATAGTGCCCTGTCGGTAAACAAATGGGACTGTAGGTGCATTGCAGGGCGCACAGGGTCCTGCCGATATTGATAAAAGTAGTTGTCAGTAAACAGCCTGTCGTTGAATGTTTTGAACTCTATGATGAAATTAGACGACCCCTCATGCCTTTTTGGAGGAATGAAGAATGAGCCATTTCGGTTTGTGGTATAGGATTTCTCTTGCTTCAGCTCATAGTTTCGGCTCATCGGTTGATATTGCCTGCTATAGGCAATGGCGGTAACATTTGGCATGGGTTTGCCACTCTGCCGGTGCATTACTCTGATTGCGGTTGATCCGTCTTCAAGTTCGCGATGCATGAACGCAATAGAAGATACCCAGAAAGTAACCCAGGAAATACAAGGGTCCCCCGAAGCAAATTCAGGGTGCGGGGAAGTTAGCATCACATAATATCCGACCGGTAATGGAGAAATTGAAATCTCGGTGCGGTGTTGCTGCATATCGTTGTTGGGAGGCAGGGCTTGCTCCCATTGGCGCACGACAGGTAAGGCAAGAAAGGCATTCATCAACTCCTGTGGGGTTGGGTTGCTTTCGCGTAGTTTGCGATCTTTTCCGGGCTCAATTTTCAAGAGGCGAAAATATGCATCTGAAGTGTTTTTAAATGTCACAGATGCCTTGATTGGTTTTCCGGGCAAGCACACATATTCAGTTTCAATGCTCAAATGCAGTTTTTGAAGGTTCTCGAGCAGTATGTTGCAATTCTTTGTGGCCGGCTCATCAGGAAAATCTCTTTTGGCGGTTTCACACTTTTCTTTTGCTTTTAGCAGCAACAGCCGAGGCAGTGGGTTGGTAAAAGGATCGTATGTATTTCCGATTCGTTCAAACTCGGAGGCTATGGCATAGGCTACATCGGTAAAAACAGGTTCGTTGCGGTATTTTGTTTCAAGCCTTTGGAGCGCCTGCATATACAGGCTGTCTTTATGAGCCAATGAATATTTCTGTCTCACAAAGGAAAGCCGTTTTAGCTCCATATCTACCAGGGCAAACGGCTCTTTGCGGTTAAGGTGCAGGCCGGTGAGCTGCCTCATTGTTTCTATTGCATAATAGAGAAAAGCTTCTTCGCCAGGATTTTCAAGGTCAAGGTTTGCAAAGATGTGGGCATCGCCAAAAAAGATTTCATCATCCAGAATAAAGCTTTTGGTGGCCGGCATTGAATATGGCTCTTCCTGCATATAAAAATCCAGCGCCCGGTGTCCGAGCAGATCAAAGAGTGTGGGCCGGAACCGTTTGGAGTCTTGTTCCTTCTCGATGATATCATAATACTCATGAACACCGGTTTTTTTAAGTTCATCGGCATCTTTGAGCGAAAGTTGATAGTGTTGCGAAGCCTTATGCAGAATAGCGCGTGCATCCCAGGTTTTGATGTCGTTGCCAGGCTGTGTGGTAAGGGCGGTTCGTTCAAGTATGCGGTAGCGGTTCTGTTCAAAATATCGCCAGTACAGTTCGCCTTGCAGGCTGTGCAGGATTGAAAACGAAGGCAAATCGGCTTTCTTTATTTCAGAGTCAAAGAGTGCGATGCCCTTTTCGAGGTGATCCTCTTCAAACTCCGACCATAGCGCGATTTTGTATATGATTGCTTTGATCATCATGGGCTGATTCTTGAATTTTCGCGCCTCAATGTATAAAGAGTCAACAATTGGTAGTGCCATTTGCGGCATACCGGCATTTTTCAGGGAATCGGCTGTTGCCCATTGTTTTTTGGCTGAGCCCGCTGTGGGTTTGTCCATTGAGATAGCGTTTGATGGTTCATGTGCCGCAATAAGCCATATTGCCATTACAGTCATAATTATTTTCTTGCGCATTTTCGAAATTTGTCTATGTTAAAAAGTTAAAATTACAAAAATATGTTCGGTTATAAAAAGCAATAATTATACCGTTGGTTTAATGATTTTACACCTCAGCATAAGCCGGAAGGCAGGGCTTCAAATTCCCCCACCTTTTTCATTCCTATAAAACATTTTTACGCAAAATAAATATTCGGCCACCAGAATGTAAAATAATTAATCGCAGTGCTTCATTTTTTAAAGGAGTTATCGTATTTTTGTTTGTTTCGGAAAACCTTTTTTTATAACACTTTATCCTTGAATCATTTGAAACCAATGACCAATTTTTTACTTAACAACTTTGCATAAAATACCCGAATGAAGAGAATTTTGATTATTGACGATGATGCAATGACCCGGCTGCTGCTGTCAGAATTATTGAAAAAAAGCGGCTATGATACAGTACTCTGTCACAGTGGTGAAGATGGGTTAAATACCTCAAAAACAATTGCTTTCGATCTGGTGATTACCGACTACAGCATGCCTGGAATTTCAGGATTGGATGTGGTTGGTGAACTTTCGCGCTCGCATCCGGGGCTGCCTGTAATTATGCTCACTGCCTTTGGTGATGTTCCGTTGACAATTAAATCAATCCAAATAGGGGCGTTTGATTATATAGAAAAACCTATTGACGCAAAGCAATTGCTTGAAGTCGTCCGAAATGGATTGGCGAACCAAGAGATAAGGCAAAGCATTAAGAAACCAATTTCATTTACTTCACGTATAGCCATTGAAGAGAGCGCACCGGTTGGCAAGACCCCTGCCATGAAGGATATTTTTAAAAATATCGGTCGTATTTCTATGAACCGGTTTAATGTATTAATCACAGGAGAAACGGGAACGGGGAAAGAAAAACTGGCGAGGCTCATTCACCATAGTGGAATCACCCGCGATTTTCCGATGGTTTCTATCAATTGTAAAGAACTTTACGAGGATCAGCTTGAGCACGATATCTGGGGATATGCCAAAGGAAGCATTCCTGGACTCAAAGGCGAGAAACAAGGAAAGTTTGAAAAGGCCGAAGAAGGTTCAGTTTTTCTGGATGATTTCACCTATCTTCCCATCAGGCTTCAGGCAAGGCTGCTCAATGTGTTGCAGGAAAGGGTCTATTTCAAACCGGGTATAAATGAACCAATGAATCTAAAGGCCCGCATTATTGCCGCAAGCAGCCAGCCCCTCGAAGACTTGATGAATAAAGGAAGACTACTGAAAGAGCTTTTTTATCAGCTCAAGGTTATCCACTTTCAACTACCCCCGTTAAGAAACCGTAAAGCAGATATCCCCCATTTAATGGAGCAGATTATTAAGCAATTGGGCCGTAAACTTGACAAGCAAATTCAAGGTGCCGAAGCGGGTGTTCTTGAAATTCTGATGAATCATGAATGGAGGGGCAATATCAGGGAGTTGGAAAATACGATACTTCATGCAATGTTGCTATCCAGGGGGGCCTTATTAGAAAAAGAGCATGTGTCTTTGAATTTGCCATCGAATGTGTATCAATCTGACGCCAAGGAGGTACTTATTCCGTTAGACCATATGGAAAAAGAACACATTAAAGCTGTGCTTGAGGCCTTGAGCTGGAGAAAACAGGAGGCAGCAAGGATTTTGAACATCACCCGCCCAACACTGAACAAAAAGATAGATAAATTTCAACTGAAACCTACAAGATAAAAATTTATTATTTCTAATGTATATATTTTTTACATGTCTGATTTTTCGCTTGTCACAAAATTCTTTGATTTTCAACACATTGTAAACACATAACAAATTTAAAAACAGGGAATAATAAACAAAGTACACAAAACAACAAAACCACCTTCTCTTGGCAGTAACTTTACATCATCAATGAATGGTGTAAATAATTTTGCCAACCTTGAAAAGGCTGCTGAAATATCTGACAATTTCACTTTTAAGCTTTGCGAACAGTTTTTCCGGCTATTCCCAAACAAAGGTTACCGGGCATGTGTTTGCCGAAGTCATTGAAACCACAAGCGTTTCGAGCGTAATACCCCATTCTGTCTATTTAAACTCAATCCAAGCATGCAATGCGCTTGAACTGGGCGAAATCGTATTGGGCGGAGGCGCTCTTTCAACCCTGTCATTGCTGGCATCCTCCCATTCACTTATTGGTGAAAATGGCGCTCAGGTTGGTTTTTTAACTGATATTAATCGCGGAGAGAATAATGTAACACTGAATAATGACGGTGTTCAAAATCTGAAAATCAATGGAATGGTCGGCGCTAATGTTCTAAACATGTCAGAAAAGTTTTATTCGGGAAAGTTTGCCATTGTTTTTGCATATAATTAGTTTTCTTCTTTGAAAATATTTTATTAATTATTTAATGCTATTTTTGTTTTTGAATATTTTCATTGGGGGAACATGATAATATTTGCCTTCTTTATATTTTTCTGTTTCATCGCTTATCTGTTTCTGGGGGTTCATGTATTTCTTTTGAACCGAAAGTCGGAGACGAACAGGTTGTTTCTGGCCATCTGCATCAGTGCGGGCATTTGGGCATTTACTTATGCTTTCATGCTTCCTGCGCCCGATTCACAACACGCGTTATTTTGGATCAGGCTTTCGGCCATCGGATGGGGAACAATCTATGGATTTATTATCCATTTCTTTCTAATCCTTACCAAGCAAAAGATTTTTCGTGCAAAAGCATTGATGCTCGCAACGATATATTTGCCTATTGTTATTTTTCTATATATATTTACTTCAGAAGCATGGACATCCTCGGGGTCAGTAGCTAAAATCAGCATTGGTTGGGTTTTTCAGAATCCTCCAGCCTCAATTTGGCCCACGCTATTTATTATTTATTACTTCATTATCATATTATGTTCAATCATTCTCATCAGAGGATGGGGCAAAAACTCTGAATTTAATCACCAAAAAATACAATCCAGAATTATTGGATACACCCTTCTGGCCGCCCTCGGCCTGGGGTTTATTTGTGATGCCTTGCTTCCCTGGCTAGATGTAGATTTTTTTTCTCCCCTTACAGCTGCCGTCCCGCTAATTCCAATGATTGGAATTTGGGTCGCAATCAATAAATATCGCTTTTTGACACTCGCTGGCAATGTTCCTTCATCAGAAATTTTAAAGAATATGAACGAAGGAATTGTTCTCTCCAACTTGCAGGGAAAGTTCTATTGGGCGAATCAGAGCGCCCTGAAAATATTAAATGCCTCTGAACGGGATCTTATCGGCAAACCTCTCTCCTTGATATTTCCAGATATTGGCTTTATATTCCCAGTGAGTGCACATTCGGCTTCGAGTAACTCATTTCCATACAATACTGTTTATACCCTACAACAACCAAGCACTACCCCTAAGCACCTGCAAATTGAAGCTAACCTGCATTATGATGAGTGGGGCGATTGCGTGGGTTTAATCTGTGCATTTTCAGATATTTCTGAAAAGGTTAGCGCAGGAAAAATCCTTGAGATTGAAAGAGCTTATTTCAAGAATCTTTTTGACCTTGCTCCGGTCGGAATTATTATATTAGATTTGAACGACAGGGTAGTTGATTGCAATCAAGAATTTACACATTTGTTTCAATTCACAAAAGACGAATGTATAAACAAAGAAATCAACACGCTAATAGTTCCTGATGACCTGTCCGAGGAAGCCAGCAAGTTATCGAACTCCGTTGCCGGCGGGCAAGCCATTTATCAGGAAACCATCAGAAAACGCAAGGATGGCAGCATTCTAGATGTGGCCATTGCCGGAAAACCTATCAGCCTCGCAGATGGGCCGGGATTGATTTTTGGAATTTACCAGGATCTTACGGCCAAAAAATCAGCAGAGGCGGAGTATATCCAACGGTTGTCATTTCAGGAGTGTATCATTGGAATTGCCTCACGATTTGTTACCATTACAGATTTGGACTTGGCAATTAATGATTCTTTGGCAGATATCGGCCGACAAAGTATGGCCGACCGATCTTATCTGTTTCTTCATGATAGCGTTCATAACACAATCACCAATACGCATGAATGGTGCGCTCCGGGCATTGTTCCTCAAAAAGACAGCCTGCAGCAGCTTCCGACAGAGGCTTTCCCATGGCTAACGGCTAAAATCATGAATAATGAACCCATCATTATCCAAGATGTTGCAGCAATGCCTCCTGAAGCAGAGGCAGAAAAAGAAACCCTGAAGGCTCAGGAAATTAGGTCTGCAGTAATAATTCCAACCAGATTGGGGGAAAAAATAGCGGGATTTATCGGTCTTGATTTTGTGAAAGATTATATGACCCAGTCTGATAATGCAATGGCAATCTTAAAAATTGCTTCTGATATATTCGTGCAAGCAATTGAGCGCCACCGGGTAGAAAAAATGCTCATGCAGGAACAGGATTTATTTCAAATGCTCCTCGACAATATTCCCGACAGCATATATTTTAAAGACACTTTTAGTCGTTTTACGAAAATAAATAAAGCGCAGGCCGAATTGTTGGGAATTTCAGACCCAACAGAGGCCGTAGGAAAAACCGATTTTGATTTTTTCGACAAGGGGCACTCCCAAAAGGCATTCGACGATGAGCAACTCATTTTTAACTCGGGTATTCCTTTGATTCGCAGCGCAGAGAATTTTCAAATCGGTGGGAAGAGCCATTGGATGTTGGCAACAAAAGTACCTATTCGCAACTCACAGGGGAGCATTGTTGGAATAGTCGGCTTATCGAGCAATGTCACTGAGCTCAAGCGGGCAGAGGAAGCACTGCGTAACAGTGAAAGTTTTTTGTTGCATTTGAGCGAACTTACCAACTTTGCACTCGAATCCCATTCTTTTCCTAACCTGTTTCAAGTGTTGGCTGATCATATAAATTCATTACTATCTTCAGACATTAGTTTCATTACACTTTGGGACGAAGAGAGCAAAACAGTCACTCCTGTTGCCATTTCGGGGCCCGGAAGCAATAGCTATCAAGCTCTTAAAATTTTGCCCGACGAACCAACCCTTACTGAATCGGTCATGCAAGCCGGAAAGCCTATTGTTGTTGAAGATCTCTTTAACACTCCTTATGTTAGTCATAGAATAGCCCAACTATTTCCTACCAGGTCTATGCTTGCCCTACCCTTGATTGCAGGCGAAAAGAAACTTGGCGCTGTATTGATTGGCTTTACCCAAACACATCATTTTACGAAAGAAGAAATTGAAAACGGAAAAATCGCTGCAAATCAGATCGCGTTGCTTATCAGTAAGCATAAATTGCTCGAACAACTAACACAACAGGAAAAGAATCTCGTCAACCTAAATGCAGAGAAGGATAAGCTTTTTTCAATTATTGCCCATGATTTGAGGGGTCCGATTGCTTCATTCCTCAGCCTGACTGAGCTCATGGCCGATACCACAACACAGTTCTCTGGCGATGAATTCAGGGAGCTTTCGCAAGCCATGCACAAATCGGCCGCCGGGTTATTGAGGTTGCTCGAGAATTTGCTCGAATGGTCGCGCCTGCAAAGAGGTATGATAGCGGTCAGGCTTATGGCACTGAACCTATCCGAAACTATATCATCCAGCTTTGATTCTTTGAGAGATTTGGCCTCGTCAAAAGACCTGAAAGTCAGCATTCAGGTTAGCCCCGATCTGGAAATATTTGCCGATTCTCAGATGATGCATTCTCTTATATCTAACCTGTTGAGCAATGCCTTCAAATTCACCAAAAACGGCGGAGAAATTACCGTTTCAGCTACAAAAACCGACGATGGCATGGTGCAATGCGAGGTGGCGGATAGCGGCGTTGGAATCACACAAGACCGCCTGAGTAATCTTTTCCGAATAGAAGCAATAAGCCCCACCCGTGGCACTAATGGAGAATCTAGCTCAGGATTGGGACTATTGTTGTGCAAAGAGTTTGTTGAAAAACAAAACGGGAAGATATGGGCCGAAAGCAAATTGGGCATAGGCAGCAAATTTACTTTTCAAATTCCAGCCAATGGGTCTGCGCGGTCTATTCACACCAAGCCTACCTCTAACCCCGAAAATATCAATACCTTATCAGGCCAATGACATTCACTCCGTTTCATCATGTCGAGGAAGCGGGGGCGCACAACCCCGCTTCGGACGCAATTATTCTTGTAGCCGAAGATGATCACATCAGCAGATTTCTGATGATTACCTTGCTCGAAAAGTTTGGTTACAAAGTTATTTCGGCAACAAATGGTAAAATAGCCGTTGAAGTTTTTAACACCCATCCGACAATAAAGATTGTGCTAATGGATATCAAGATGCCTGTGATGGATGGATATGAAGCCACAAAACAAATCAAGAACATTTCTCGGGGCACCCCTGTTATTGCGGTTACTGCATATGCCAGAGAGGATAACGAAGCTTGCTTTATTGAGGCAGGCTTTGATGATTTTTTATCCAAACCTTTAAATCAATCAGAGCTTTTGTCGAAGTTCGAAAAATTCCACATCCATCTTAAAAAACACATGCAAACATGAACGACATAAAACCCACCGCCCCCGAACCCTGTTTCGATCGGGCCACCCTGCTTGAGCGCTGCAACGGGGATGAAGAAATTGCTAAAAAACTGCTGCATTTATCTGCGACAACTTTTCCGGTTTACATTGAAAATCTTTGTCAATTTATAAACCAGAAGGACTTTGAGATGGCAAAATTATGGGCGCACACCCTCAAAGGCGCTGCCCTGAACATGAGTTTTCATAAAATTGCACAACTTGCAATTGAATGTAATGCAATAGACGAGCCTGATTTTGAAAAAATGAGATTGCTTGCCGATAAAATTCGGGTCGCATTTGCCGAGATAAGGCCTGAAATCCATCAGTTTTTAGATACCGATTGATGAGAATGCCATAACAGGGGAATATTTTTCTATTTTTACAAATTCATGTTTTTAGGAGGATTTTTTTGCAATGGAAACAGAAAAACATCGCCCAACCATCCTGATCGTTGATGATAACGACGTGAATTTGTCGGTGGCGAAAGCAGTTCTTTCCCGTTTTGATTACCATATTCGGGCAGCATACAGTGGCCGCGAGGCATTGAAGATTATTGAAGCAAACCCGGTTGATTTAATTTTGCTCGACATTATGATGCCCGAATTGGACGGATTTCAAGTATCTGCCATTTTAAAAGCCGCCGAAAAAACAAAAGACATCCCAATAATTTTTCTCTCAGCAAAAAACGAAACCGAAGACATTTTGCAAGCCTTCAACTCCGGAGGCGCCGATTATTTAACAAAGCCATTTCGAAAAGAAGAACTCATTGCCAGAATTAATACCCACCTTGAGGTATTTTTAGCCAGAAAAAAAATAATCCGACAAAATGAGGAGCTGGAAAAAGTTATCCGGCTCCGGGATAAAATTTATTCGGTGATAGCCCATGATTTAAGGGCGCCCCTGAGCAATCTGAAAATGCTGAGCAATGTAATCAACGCCAACATCGAAAAGATTGAAGACCCAGACCTGGTTCAGGTGTTAGAGATGATGGATAAAACCATTGATGAATCTTTCAATTTCCTGGACAACCTGCTGAAATGGACCCGACAGCAGTCGGGAAGGGTTGTGGTGAATAGGATTGAATTTGCGGTCACGAACACAATCCATGAATGTATTTCGCATTTTTTTCTTGCTGCCCGTCAAAAAAACATTGAGTTGGTCTATGAAAAAAAACCGAGTTCTAATACTGTGTTTGGCGATCAGGATATTTTTAAAACCATATTGCGAAACCTTTTATCCAATGCAATAAAGTTTTCGTACAAAGACTCAAGAATTCTTATTTCGGAAAACCTTGACGACAATTACCTTGTTGTTTCGGTGAAGGATTTCGGGACAGGGATTCAGCCGGAGGATCAAAAGAAGCTTTTTGATGAAAAAGCCCACTTTACCTATTACGGCACCAACCAGGAAAAGGGAACCGGGCTTGGATTGCTTCTGGGCTTTGGACTTGCCCGCCAGAATCATGGCAATCTGTGGTTTAAGAGTGCGCCTGGCGAAGGATCTACATTTTATTTTTCAACCCCCTTGCCAAAAACCTGAGAATTATAACCCGCGAGGTTATCCCCTGTCTTCGATTCCATATTTCAACATCCGGCGGTGAAGCGCATTCCATTGTATGTTAAGCAATTGCGCTGCCTGGGTTTTGTTGTAAGCGCACTTCTCAAGTGCTTTGATGATGGCTTGTTTTTCTACCTCCTCAAGATCAAACACCCGCTCCTCGACCTGGTTCGATAATTCCGGTTTTCCGGATATAAGAGAAAATTGTTTTTTCTCTAATGTGTCTGTATCGCAAAGAATCAAAGCACGTTCAAAAAGATTTTTTAATTCGCGGATATTGCCCGGGAAATCGTAGTTGAGTAGCATGCTCATCGTTTCGTCTGAAATTTTCTTTACATTTTTGCCCAGTTTCCTGTTAAAATAGTTCATGAAATATTCTGCAAGCAAGGGTATGTCTTCTTTGCGTTCGCGCAATGGGGGAACATGAATTTCGAATGCCGCCAGCCGATGAAATAAATCTGTGCGAAAACCCTGACCATTTCTTAGCTTTTCAATATCTTTATTGGTGGCAGAAATAATCCTGATATCAAAACTGTGCTCCTTTTGCGACCCTACATGAATATACTTTCGATCCTCGAGCACCCTGAGCAGCTTTACCTGCATGGAAGGAATCATCTCACCGATTTCATCCAGAAACAAGGTGCCCTTGTCGGCAATTTCGAACCAGCCGGCACGGTTGCTATCAGCCCCAGTGAAGGATCCTCTTTTGTGCCCAAAAAACTCACTCTCAAACAAGTTTTCGCTGATTGCTGAAGTATTTACCGCTCCAAAATACTGATTTCTGCGCGCGCTCAGGTTATGAATGCCGCGGGCGACCAATTCTTTTCCTGTGCCGCTTTCACCAATGATTATGATTGAGGTATCAGGGGTTTGGGCCACTTTTTGCATGATTTCTTTCAATTCGATAATTTGTTGGCTGCGCCCAATAATTTCAACCCCGTATTTTTCAATGAGTTCTTTCTGTAAAACCTTAAACTGGCTCTCTTGTTTCTTTAATTTCTTTCCTTGTTCGGCAAACTTACGCGTCCGCTCAATGGCAACTTTAATTTCATTGCCATCAAAAGGTTTCCTGAAAAAATCAATGGCTCCCAATCGCATGGCTGCTATCACGGTATCCATATCGGCATGCGAACTGATCATGATAATTTCGGTTTCAGCATGATCTCTTTTCACAAGCCTGATAAATTCCAGCCCATTCATTTCGGGTAACTGAAAGTCGCTGATGACAATATCAACCTCCTCGGCTTTGAGGATTTTTAATGCCACAGATGGGCTGCCAGTAAGGAATAATTCGAAATCCTTTTGCAAAAAGGCTTTTAATGATGCCCTGATCACAGGCTCATCGTCCAAAACCAAAACCGAGAGGCGTGTACTCAATTTTCATTTATTACAATGTAAAATTACAAAATTGCATGAATCTACATGAATGATTTTGTCAATTAATGACCGGACTGAGCTCATTTTTCCGTATCGGCTCTGCTGCGGGTTCAGGCGGGCGCAAAATAGCTATCATAATACTTATTCTTCGTTTATGAATAATAAAATCAAAAAATTATTTGTTAGAAGTCATAACATTTTGTTTATAAGACATTTATCATGTTTGGCAAGATATTTGAGAGTATCTTTTTAACCAGTCATATTGTTGCTGTATCGAATTTTTCTTCATGGTGTGTTCTAAGCTTTCAGAAGCTTTATAAATATAATTATGAGACCCAAAGTATTTGTAATTGACGACCAACCTGAGATTTCTACGGTTATTAAAATGTATTTGGGCCATTCATATGAGATCAATTATTATAAAAGTGGCCGGCAGGCATTAGAAGAGCTCACCAAAGGCAATTTGCCCGATATTATTCTGAGCGACATAAAAATGCCCGAATATGATGGTTATGACGTGTTGAAAAACCTAAAGGTAGCCAAGAAGCTATGCAACATTCCTGTAATGATGATTTCGAATCTTGAGGCAAGCAAGGAGCGATTGAACTGTATTGATGCCGGAGCCTGCGACTATATTGAAAAGCCCTTTACTAGCCGCGAGTTAAAAACCAAGATAGACGCGCATCTCTTTACAACATGCACACACTCCACTTCCTGAGGCATACCTTCGAAACCACTTTTGTTTTCTCCTAATGCTTCGCAATACAATCGCTCGAGTACTTCTAACCAAAGACCTCCTGCTTCTTCCATGGTTGCCTTTTGCCTCTATATTCCTGCGTCCCTTGCCCAATTATCGTGCAGGATTATTAAATTTGTATTCTCAATTTTTCTGAAATGAGAAATACAGGAAATATTCACTTTTTCAGCACTTAGGCAGATGAAAAAAGTTTGCCTGCATATAGTCCTCTTTTTTCTTTTGACCTTCATGTGTCATGGCTACCTCTTTGCCCAAACCATCCGAACTGTAGGAAGCGGAGGAAATTACACCACCCTGAAAGGTGCCTTTGATGCCATCAATGCCGGCAGTATTACCGGCAACATTGTTCTTCAGGTCATCAGCAACACCACTGAAACGGCCACAGCCGCACTCAATGCCAGCGGAAGCGGAAGCGCCAATTACAGTGCAGTAACCATTTATCCTACAGGAGTAGGGGGTTGGACAATAAGCGGTACTATTGCTGGCCCCATAATCAACCTTAATGGCGCCGACAATGTTACCATTGATGGCAGGGTAAATCAAACAGGCAGCACAAAAAGCTTGACCATTGCCAACACCAATACAGGAGGGGCCACCATCCAATTTATAACCGATGCTACTTCAAACACCATCAGGTATTGCATTGTACGCGGGGTAGCCACTTCCGCTACTAGTGGGGTGATCGTATTCGGCTCCGGAACAAGCACAGGAAACGACAACAACACCATCGCCAACTGCGATATATGCGACGGGGCGACCACCCCAAACAACACCATTTACTCGGCAGGAACCTCCGTGGCAGTGGATAACAGCGGTATTTCTGTTACTGCCTGTAATATCTTCAATTTTTTTGCAGCCGCTACTGCCTCAAACGGCATTTTCATTGCTTCAAACAGCTCGGCATGGACGATAAGCGGCAATAGGTTTTATCAGGAAGCCACCCGCACAACAACCACCGCTGCCACACACAGGGCAGTCCAAATCCTTACTGCATCCGGCGTAAATTATACCATAAGTAACAACATTGTTGGTTTTGCGAATGCTGCAGGCACAGGAACAACCTCGTATGCCGGTTCAGTAGCACACCTCTACAGAGCCATTGAACTCACGGCAGGCACTGCTACTGCCTCCAATGTTCAGGGCAATACGATTGCAGGTATTTCTCTATCCACTACGAGCAGTAGTACTACTTTGCCTGGTATTTTTTCAGGTATTTCCGTTCTGGCGGGTAGCATAAACGTTGGAACAACTGCATCAAACACGATTGGTGCTACCACGGGCACCGGCTCTATTCAGGTTACAACCACCAACGCTACCCCGGTCATAACAGGCATCTATGCCACAACATCCGGAAATGTTGTGATACAAAACAATAACATTGGCGCCATCATTACCGGAGGTGCTGCAACCATCGGCTATACATTTCACGGCATCAATACTGCCGGTGCAGGAAACTTTACAATTTCATCAAACCTTATCGGCAGCGCCAGCACTGCAAATTCGATAGCCGTTGGAACCAGTGGCACAACAACCACAGGCGTATGTATCTTTAACGGCATCACCAATGCAGCAACCGCTACCATTTCAATTAACAGCAACACCGTTCAAAACTGTTCGGCATTTGGCACCGCAGCATCAGCATTCATCGGCATTACTACCTCAGGTCCAACTGATAATATTTACACAAACATCATTCGGGCTCTTACAACAACCGGCTCCACAGGAAATTCATCCGGTATAGCTATCACGGGCGGTGCAACCAAAAACGTTTACCAGAATGAAATTTATGACCTCCAGGCAAACAATATAACATCCGGCAGTGTAAGCGGAATATCTGTTGCAACATCTACTACAAACAATGTTTACCGGAACAAGATCTATAACCTTTCCTCATCAAGCTCTGGCATTACTTCAGGAACAGTAAGCGGTATTCTGGTATCCGGCGGCACTACCAATAACATCTACAACAACCGCATTGGAAACCTCAGCACATCTGCTGCCAATGTTGCAAACCCACTCAGGGGAATAAATATTACTTCTACTTTAAACTTTTCGACAATCAATGTTTTTTATAACAGCATTTTTCTGAACGCTTCTTCCTCGGGAACTAATTTTGGGTCGTCGGGGGTTTTTCACACCTATGTCAATAAAGATACGGATGCCGTTCTAAATTTGCGCAACAACATTATTGTCAACCTATCAACACCAAATGGAGCAGGGATAACCGCCGCTCTGCACCGCAACGCAGCCGACAATTTAAAAAACTATTCCACCAACTCTAATAATAACTTGTTGTTTGCAGGCACTCCGGGCAATACCAGGGCCATATTTGTAGAAGGAACAACGGTCAGGCAAACACTCGCAGACTTTAAAACAAGAGTTACTCCAAGAGAAACCAACTCAATTACGGAAAGTCCGCCTTTTCTGAGCACAATCGGGTCGGACGCCGATTTTCTAAAGATTAACCCCTTGATAAACACCTTTATCGAAAGCGGAGCTGCAAATATTACAACCTACACCACCGATTTTGAAGGCGATATTCGTGCCGGAAACCCGGGCTATCCGGCCCAACAAAATGGTTTTGGTACAGCTCCCGACATAGGGGCCGATGAATTCGACGGAAGACAAAACACGGTGATTGTTTCGAACGCCCATGCCAGCAGCAATGGCAGCTATGGAAGCCTAGGCGCAGCTTTTGCAGCAATCAACGCACAAACTCAAACCGGTTTCAATATCCTTGTTACACTTACTGCGAACACTAACGAAACCGCCACAGCCAGCCTGAATGAAGGAACCTGGAACACTTTGAGGGTTTTTCCTGCTACCACTGGCTTATCAATCTCAGGCACCGTCAACGCTGCCCCAATGATTGACCTGAACGGAGCCGACAAAGTTACCATTGATGGAAGGGTGAACCAAACCGGAGCAACCAGGTCTTTAATCATACGCAAC
>JBBIIP010000032.1:0-24812 GCA_037446395.1 Lentimicrobiaceae bacterium | reverse complement strand
CATAGATGTTTTCTGTTTCAAAGGAGGTAAAAGTAAATCGCAACGGAACACCTTCAATGATTGGCCTAAATGTCATCGTAAAATTTTCGTTGTTTCCATAGTTGCTGCTGGGGCCACCCGAATCGTAAAATAATCCTGAAGATGCATTCAAGGTGCTGTTCGACATCAAATAACTTGGGCCACCGGTTGTGAACGACCAAACCTGGCAACCGGTAGCGGGGCCAATAATGTTCCTTGGAACTACCTTCCAATAATATGTTGTGTTGGGTTCTTTTGGCGGGTTAAAACTGGATGTGGTTGTATTTGTAACCAATGGTGGATTGGGTGTAAGCCCGAAATAGAAATCAAATGAATTGGCATCAACTGCTGTCCAGTTAAGTGGGGCAGTTACCCCGATATTGATTGCACCATTCGCCGGACTTGGGTTAGTGGCACAGGCAGGAGGGGTGGTGGGGAGATAACAGGTTACCTCAGCTTTCCAGCCAGCCCGCGTTACCGATCCATCAGATGTAAACCTGAAAGTCAGAGCACCCGAAGCATTTTGCGCAGTAATCGTTCCCGGGCTGGTTGTGCCGGAGAAAGGACTGCCTGTAATTTGTGCGGCAGACGCATTAGGCCCGTTGTGAACAAAAAGCCTGTCTAAGTTACTTTCAGTATCAAAACTAATAAACTTCACCCTGATCATGGCTCCGGGGGTATGGGGAAGAAATGTCATCGTAAAATTTTCGTTATTACCATAACTTGCACTAGCACCTCCTGAGTCGTAAAATGTTCCGATGCAGGTAGTAATGGTTGCATTTGCCATATTATAGTCCGGAATCAGGCCAATCACAATCACAATGGTTTTGTCGGTTGTGAACTGCCCACTAACACCGGCCGCAACGCTTAATCCCACATTTACCGGATTACCAATAGGAGAGCTTGCGCTGGCGCTCACACCAAAAACTGCCTCTCTTGTTTGTCCGGCTCCGAGGTTGGCCACACTGACTGTGGGCGTTGTGATTGTAAGCATCGGATTGCTGCAGGCAACATTAAGCACAACGTTTGATACAGCGCTATTTCCAGTGTTCTTGATGTTCACCTTAATGAGGGCTGATTCGCCCGGATCAAGTATGCCATTATTGTTGCCGCCTTGTGAGTCGTCAACCAGGAAGCCATCGGCAATATTCATGACCGGGGCCTGCAGGGTAATGCGTAGTGTTGAGCTCCAGGAGCCGGTTCCATCAGTCAATGCCAGCGTAAAAGTAGCCTTGTGCTGATTTGGGACAAAATTGGCAATTGAAAAAGTAAATGCATTGGTCAGGGTCACAGTTTGCCCTGGGGTAATTGTTCCAAAATTCTGGGTGGCCGGCCCGGTAAACGACATGTACTGATCGGTGCCTGTAATAATGCCTACCACCGGGCCCGATGGATCAGCACCGACATTTTTAAGGATAACATTCAGGCTGATGTTTTCGCCATAATCGGCCAGCCCATTGTTATTGCCTCCCGAATCATTGATCGTGTAGCTGTCGAGCACAATGTACGGCCCTTGCAGGGCTGCTGCAGGAACCTGGGCGATATATGGTTTATATTGCGGTTTGGTAACAACAATATCTACCATCCCTGATGATAGAACGGGGGTAATGGGCACCTGCACCGATCCTCCGGAAGTTATCAGAGCGGCTCCATGCAGCACTCCGTCTTTCGAAATGGCAACATAGGATCCAACTTCAGCGGTCACTTCAAAGGTTTGGAGGCCAATGGGCAGAATGGGCAGGTGAGATACAGTGTTGGTGCTCCCCTGGGTATGATAGGCAACCAATGAGGGGTCTCCAAGCACATTGTATGCCTGCCAGTAGTAGAGCGGACTTGAGTGACTGGGATAACCCTGAATGTGAACTTTTGTTACCGCAAGATTTCCAACAAAAACCATGGCTCCTGCCGTAACGTAGGGAGTAACAAAAGGTGCATCATAAGCCCCCCAGGATGTTTCGTTATAGGTTGGCACGTAACCGTTGTTGGTTCCTACTATTGGAAATGCACCCACTGACCAATAAAAATCCTCGAACCAATATGAACTTGGTGATGATCCTATGTAGGCAACAGAACCTTTGTTTGCAGCCCGTTGCCAGGTTTCGCCAATGCATTCGGCAAAGCCAAAATCAGCAGCCAGGCAACAGTTTCCAACCGCCAGTGGATATTTTCCGGCATTCGTGAAATTATTAACCGCCGTTTGTGAAAGGAGAGGGTCGCCCCAGCTTGTTTCGGCGCAATGGGCAGTATAGTTGATAAACCCCACTGCAATGCGTGATGGGTCGTAGCAACCAGTATAGGGGCTTGTGAGGTAGGTGTAGACGTCAGTGTATCCATGGGCGGCATTGAAATAATTTTGTGTACCATAATGTATGGTGGGTTGGCCCACACGAGGATTCCATGTGGCATCGGCTCCTGCAATCAGTGTGGTTTTATCAAGATAAGCCGGATCCGTAAACTGGTACTTCTCATAATAAAGTGTCTTTTCAATCTGGGGTACCAGTTGCTCTACAGTTCGTGCCGAGAGACGTCCGTAATACATTTCCGGAAAATAATCCCCATCAACGCTTGCATAATACAGGTCGGTCATTTTTGCCGACGAAGAACCGTTGATGGCAGGTATTTGCGGGGTGTCTCCAACCAGTAAAATAAAAGATGGGGCAGGGTTGGCAGGCGTCCCGGCATTATATTGGGCATGAATCCATGTTTGAATTGCAGGGTACGTTGTACCAATTACATCGGTGTAGGCAACAATTACCTGGAATCCCTTTTGGGTTTTCCATTCGATAAATGGTTGCAAAGTGGCCTCGAACATCCGGTCGGAAACAATCAGGTACTTAACCGGATATTTGGTCAGGTCTGGGTTGTTTGGATAATCCTGTTCGGGATTGTTGAGCAACCCTTTATAAATCACATCAAAATAAGGTGAATAGGTTGAAGCCTTGATGTAATTACCGAGTTCAGCATCTGTGTTAGTATAATTGATTTCTACTTCAATGTCGTTGTGAACCCGAATGAGGCCTCTGACAGGATTATAACTAATTGGGGCAATGGTTAGACGTGCCAGCCGAATCCCCCTCAACACCCCTACAATCTCCACCGAAGCTACCGGATGCTCGATAAACTGATCTTGCTGGTAAACCTCTGCCCTGTATTCAAAAGGAATTTCATCTGCATTCTGGTCCTTGCGAACGGATGGCTGAACCGGCATGATGGGATGGGTTATGCCATAATCGCTTAACTTAAATTCGGTAATATTTGAGCTTAGAACTTTAACCGTCAAATCGGCGCCAAATGGAATTTCAATCAGGTCTTTTGAGGCAGGCAGCTTCGGTGTCCCTAATTCTCCGATCCAATATGAGTTTGGAATATAAAGTTCATTAAATGATGCGTTTTTCGTGGCAACGCCGAAAGACCCAATGCCTGCATATTTGTAATTGACACGGAGTTTTTGCATGTTGTCGGTACGCACTTCGGTCTTATTTGGCGTATTGCCAAATTCAATGGCAAGGTCCTGGGCATAACCGGTGGTTAGATTAAAAAAAAGACCGACTGAGAGAATCGCGAAAAAGTAGAATTTACTGCTCATTCTGAGCAAGGCGTAAAATTTATTCATTTTTCAACAGATTGATTGACTAATTATTGAATTGATTAGCACATTTGACACAGGAGATCACATCGCAAAAATACAGTATAATTTTCTCACCCGTTTGATTTTTCAATAAAAATTTAACTAAGTGGTTGAAAATGAGCGAAGGTGTTCTGTATCTTGTCAAATGTCAAGTATAAAATATTTTAATATAACATATTTATATACTTGAAAATATGTATTTTATGCCAATCGCTGATTCAGAAATGCGATGGCAATTCGCCGGGCAGGAAGCCATGAGGCCGGTATTCCGATAATCAAAATAATAAGCAATACTTTTAGGAAATCCATCACCTTCATCTGAACTGGGTATGCGTCAATAATAAAAGTGCCTGCTTCAGAGCCAGCCTGCAATGGCACGATTCCAAATTTGATCTGAATCCAGCACACCAGCGCACCAAGGAACATGCCAGCCAAAGCTCCCGCCAGCGTGATGAGCAACCCCTCGGTAAAAAATATGCGCTTAATGAGTTTTTTGCTTGCTCCCATGCTGTGCAGCACCGATATATCTTTCTTCTTTTCGAGTATCAGCATTGATAATGTTCCGATGATATTGAATGTGGCAATAAAAAGGATGAATGATAAAATAAGAAATATAGCAAGCTTTTCTGATTTCATGATCTTATAGAGTAATTCTTGTTGTTCGTATCGGTCTTTTACCTGATATCGCTGCCCCACAAACTGTTTGACAGACTCTTTTATGGTTTCGGTGCCATTACTACGCTCGAGCCCAATTTCGATGGAGGAAACTTCTGTGCCGTAGTCAAATATTTCTCGGGCAAACCGGAGTGGCACCAGCGCATAACGCGTGTCAAAATCCTGTTGAATCGAAAAAATGCCACTTGGAAACAATGCCCGGTTCGAAAATGCTTGCTCAGGAAATGCCCCGAAATTTCCTATGCGCCTGGGTGCAAAAACCGAGATAGGTTCCTGCTGATCGTTGAGGTTTGCCCCTAACAGGTGAGCAACGCCATAGCCGAGCACAATGTAGTCGTATTCACCCCTTTCAAGTATAAGGTTTCCGTGCACCACCATGCTGTCGAGGCCACTGAATTTCTCAAAATTCTCTCCAACACCCTTAAGGGTTACAATGGTTTGCCTGTCCTGATATTTAAGCAAGGCTGTTTCTTCCAAAACCTCAGTATATCGTATGACTCCGGAAAGTTTCTCAATGCGGTCTTTATCAATTTCTAATGGGTTAAAGGTTTTCCCTTCGACCAGTGTAATTTTTAGATCCGGGTCGAACGAATTGAACAGCGACTTTACGAGTGACTCGAATCCGTTGAATACCGATAGAACAATAATCAGGGCCATAGTCCCAACCATCACTCCAACCACGGATATAATCGAAATGATGTTGATAATGTTGTGGCTCTTTTTTGAAACCAGGTAGCGGCGGGCTATATGTAATGATAGGTTCAAGTCGGGATGAAAATTACAAATACGATTTATCTAAAAGCCTTAACAATCAACCCTGTGCCACTTTTATGCGAAATGTTTATATCTAAGGTGTTTAGAACTAAACAAATAGGAAGGAGAATTAAATAATATAACGGTAAAACGAAGAAGAAAACCTTCGAAACGCCCAACAGCTTTAAGGGGTATTTCATCGAGAATCTCCACGATAATTTGCCGGGCCAACCGTATTGATACCGGGCAATTGTTTTCTTAAATCCAGCCGCCTTAAGTTTATTCTGTATTTCAGTGATGTTATAACCGTTGCGCACATGTTCTTCAATAAAGGATGTGCTTTGATTGTCATGAACATCCGAACCGCCCTGGTCTGATGGGGTTGAAACCAACAACATTCCGCCGTCGCTCATGGCTTGATACAGGTTTCTGAAGACTTCGATGTCGGTTTCAATGTGCTCCATTACATCAACCGAGATTACCAGGTCGAATACAGTGGGATGATTAAACCGGGTAAGATCGGCCCATTCAAAACGGGCATTACCCAATTTTGCCTTTGTGATAAATGCATTACAATCGTCAACCTGTTCTTGTTTAATGTCAACGCCAAGAATTTTCCATTTTTTGAAGTTTCGGGCAAGCAAATAGGTGTATTGCCCAAAACCGGACCCGGCATCGAGAACATTGATTGATCCTTTTTGATTTTCTTCCCACCTGAATATCTCTTTTCTTACGTACCAGGCGCGCAAGAGCAGCAGGTCGAGAATCCGATAAAATAATTTTCTTAAGAAAAGATTGTGTCCAATGGTTTTTCCGAGGGTTTGCTTGATGGGGTCGTAATGCATTGTTAAACGGTTGACGGACTACAGTTATTTCTTCAGCAATTCGTCGAGATGCTCTATGTAATCGAGCGAATCGTCGAGATGAAATTGAAGCTCAGGCACAATTCTCACCTGGTTTTTAATGCGAACGGCAAGCTGATGCCTGATTTCGCGGGTTTGTGCAATAATTTTTCCGAGCAAGGCTTGTTTATCGGCTGCAGTAAAAAGGCTTAAAAACACCTTGGCTGAAGAAAGATCGCGGCTCATCCGGACTGTGGTAACTGTAATCATTGCACCATCGAAATGATTCCGGGCTTCGGCCAGAAAGATGTCGCCCAGGTCGCGCTGAAGCAGGCGGGCGATTTTGCTTTGTCTTAAGGTTTCCATGAGGCAAAAGTACAATTAATTGTCTTACTTTTGTTCTCTGCATAATGGTTTGCTGCAATGATTAATCGTGGATAGCTTCTGATGATGACACTGTTAAAAGAAAAAGTTCTATTCCATTCGAGGGAAATTTATCCCCGATTGGTCGAATTCAGGCATTATTTTCATTCAAACCCTGAACTTTCGATGCAGGAGCATAAAACAGCAGCCTATATCGCCGCCCGTCTTGACGAGTGGAATATCTCTTACAAAGCCGGAATTGCAAAAACCGGAATTGTAGGCATCATCAGGGGAAGAAACCCCGAAAAGAATTTGATTGCCCTTCGTGCCGACATGGATGCGTTGCCTATACTTGAAGAAGGGGAGAAACCGTATCGTTCAATGGTGGATGGAATAATGCATGCCTGCGGGCATGATGCGCACATGGCATCGCTTTTGGGTACTGCCTATATTCTTCAGCAACTGCGCAATGAATTTGAGGGGAGCGTTCGCCTGATTTTTCAACCCTCCGAAGAAATTTTGCCGGGGGGTGCCCAAATGATGATTGATCAAGGCGTGTTGGAAAATCCCCGTCCAAGATGTATTTTCGGGCAGCATGTTTGTCCGCAGCTCGACACAGGTATTGTTGGTTTCAGGCCTGGCCCTGCCATGGCATCTTCCGACGAAATTTATATCCATATATTTGGCAAGGGAGGGCATGGGGCCACACCACACTTGCTTATAGATCCGATCCTGATAGGGGCTCATCTTGTGACTGCCTTGCAGCAGTTGGTAAGCCGGAACACACCGCCCGGCACCCCTTGTGTACTTAGCTTTGGCCGTTTCGTTGCCGAGGGCAAAGTGAACATTGTTCCTGATGAGGCAAAGCTTGAAGGTATTCTCAGAACTTATGATGATGCCTGGAGGGTAAAAGCCCACAAACTGATTCGCAAACTATCGGCTTCGGTTTGTCAGGGGATGGGAGGCGATTGTAGTGTGCGGATCGAAAAAGGATATCCGGTATTGAACAACGAACCCACCCTTACTCAACGCGCCAACCATGCAGCAGCAGAATTCCTTGGCAGCCATAAAGCCATCGAAATCAACGCACGCATGACCGCCGAAGATTTTTCACGTTATTCGCAGGTAGTCCCTGGCTGCTTCTATCGGCTTGGAATACGCAACAAACAAAAAGGGATTCATTCAAATCTCCACACTTCAACTTTTGATGTGGATGACGAAGCGTTGCTCACAGGCAGTTCTCTTATGGCATGGCTAGTCATCAGCGAGTTTCATAACAGCCACAAATTATAGCTATTGTCGCGATAACCAGGATGTTGATTTCTGATTATTCAATCATTTGCAAGTGCATTCAAATATGAATCAAAGCAGTTTCGCCCCTGTGTGCTGCAACAGCCACGCCCCCACCACCAATTCACTTTCCATTTTGATGATTTCGTCTTCCTGCGCCTGCACATACCCGTTAAAGAGCGCTTCCTTTTCAGGATAAAGCAGCGCTAGTTCCCCTACCCTTTGAATAATGTGGTTTTGAATATACCTGTTTGAATCATAGATTTCGGAGGGAGAAATGATTCGTTCTTCAAGAATTGTAAAGCCCGCTTGGCCAATTTGCTCATAAAATGGGGTCTTTTCCAAGATGCGGTCATAACCTGGCATCGCCCCGTCGGGCTTATACCCATCGTCTATAACCACGTAACCCCCCGGCTTTATTGCGGTTGAAATGGTTTTTAGGGTAGCTCCGATAAAACCAAAAACAGGTCCGATTGCACCAAGGATGACAATGTCAAAGTTTTTGTACTCTTGGATTTTTTGTCGAATATCTCCTTGAATGAAGCTGCATAGCTGCGAAACATTGCGGGCTGCCGCCAACCTGTTTGCATCGGAAATAAATGCCTCCATTCCATCAATGCCGGTAACCCGGCACCCAAGCTTTTCGGCCAGATGAATGGCAACCACCCCTTTCCCGCTACCCAGATCAAGCACCAATGAGCCGGTATTGCAATTACAGTGGACAAGGAGTTTTTCTATAATGCGTGGATCTGCACCAATTTCGGTAATATCCTGCAGTATATATGGCAAGAAGGGAAAAAGTTCCTTTGAACCCCCTCCGTCGAGCGATTCTACAATGCTGATTTGGAGGTTTTTTTCATTTTCAATATTGCTTATCATTCACGAATGGCCATTACTGCTTTTGTGGTAGCATCAAGGGTTGGCTGTATGGAGAGTTCGCTTCCCACTGCGCCTTTCATCCACGCCTGGGGAACGATACTTCCCTGTTTATACATTCGCAGGATTTCTGCAGCAAAATCTTTTCCGGCGAGGTATTGTTCAATCTGAAAATCTATGAGATGGCCAAGCGGGTAGTTCGAAAGATACAGCGGGTTACTTATCATGTGGGAATAAACTGCCAGGATAGGCTCATCCTGTGTTCCAAAAACAGGTGCATAATATTTGTTCCACACCTCTTTGGCGGCGGCAATAACCGCTTCTTTCAGTTGTGTGGGGGTGGCATCGGGGTGGGCATACATCCATTCCCACACCATAATATCAACCAGCGAAACACCCATAATTTCGAAACTAGCCCAAAAATTGGCCAGTGCACGCAAATGATCTTTCTTGGGGTCATTGTCTTTGAGGCCAAGTAATTCCAGGTCGCGCTTTTGAAACAGAAATGCTGTGGCTTCGGTAAAAGCTGTGTTCGGAACCCGGTTCAACGAATAATAATCCACATCGTGCAGCGAAATTACCTGCTCCACATTGTGCCCAAATTCATGCACCGCAATATTGTATCCTTTGTAGTTCATGCCATCTTTGCCTACCCTTGAACGCAGCAATACCTTGTCTTCACGCATGGTCGAACCATAGGCATGCCCGGCTCCGCGCGAGGCCTCCACACGAACATTTGCGGCAATAAACGACGCCTTTTCTTTGGGAAACCCGAGCTTAACCAAAATGTTTCCCAGGTCGTTTTCGAACGCTTTCACATTGGGGTATTTCGCTTTTACAATTTTGTCGAGTTGCTCTTCAGTATAGGTACCCCTGGCTTTGAAACCGTTATACCAAATATCGAATGGCTCAAGAGGTCTTCCAAGTCGCTCGCTGATGAGTGCGGCAACTTCCTTCACCTGGGGGCTCGAAATGAATTCCGTAAAAAGCCGTTCGACATCTTTTTTTGGTATCTCCATATTCGATTCAAATTGCCTCTGACTGTAGGTGGGGAAATTTGGATAGTAAGGGTCTAGTTTTTTTTGAGCCTTGAAGTTGTTGAGCAGCCTCAGATAACGAGTATCAGGCTCGGATGTGAAGTCAAAAGTGTTATCGTTTTCGAAGAGAATGTTATCAACAGGATTCCAGGTATATTGGTTGCTGTTTATAACAGCTTCAGGAATGCTTTGGTCAATAATGCGTTTCATTACTGCATAAATCATTCGCTGTTTTTCAAGGCCACGATCATCTGCATAGTTCGATTTCAACTCGTCACGCAAGCCCCAGTGGGTGATCAGGCGAAGATCGGCAGGGAACAATTTCTCTCCATCGTTATTGACCAGATTACCCATATATATATTGTATTCGGCAATATAGTTATCTGATTCGGTTTCAATGGCACTGGCTTGCTGAATGAGCTCGGCTGGAACACGGGAAGTGTAATAATCGCCCACCCGCGCATAAGCCCATTGTTTGCGGTCCCAGTTGGCCCCGAGATTGGTTTTTTCTTCGAGTGTGTAGAAGGGGAAATTCAAGGCAACAATGAATCCGATCTTATTGTTGTAAAAATCTTCCTGGATATGTGCGCCAGGTTCGTAGCTCCCAAACGCCACATCAATTGGATGGATTGGGCCCAGATCGAGGTGCAGGGGGCGCATGAGTTCTTTCTTCAGCTTGAGCATATGGCCACTTAATGTTTCGCTAAAACCCATGAGTTTTCCGAAAACCACATCGAGATCTTCAGGTGAAGCGATAAACTTTTCGAGGCAAAATTTTTCGAAATCCATAGTGCTGCCATCAGTTTCGCGCCACAGTTGAGACAACTGGTTCACACCACGCTCAATTCTGAACCGATGATCTTCGCCATGCTTGCCCACAAGGTTTTTAACTACTTGTTCGGTGGTTTCGGCCATTATAGGCGAAACACAAAGTTCTTGTTTTTTCATTTGCTGTCCTCCACAGGCTGCCAACAATGCAATGGTTGGCGGAATAAGTAAATACAATAATTTTTTCATCTGGCAAAAGATTAATGTTAGGGAATTGATTTTGCAAATGTATAAAATCTGCCCCACGATGTCGAACTCCACACAATATCATAATCCGGGGAAAAGAATTAGCCTCTTGAACATTCACGCGGTTTATACAAGCAGATTAATGTATTTTTGCGCCTTCAAAATTTTGGAGTAATCGTTTGATAAAAACTTGTTTTGCTATTATGAAGAGGCTTGTATTACTATTATCAGGATGTCTAATTTTTTTGTCAGGGGCGATGGCGCAGAAAAATGACGTGAGTTCTCGCCACATCAATCAACGCACCATCGGATTCATGCTTCAGTATGGCCATTACTTTTATCTGCTTCCGGAAGGCTATGCCTATCGCCCGCTGCTTTTGGGAGGAACTTTACATATTCCGGTTTCAGAAACAAAAAAACGCTTCGTCTATGGGGTTGATTTTGTGCCCCATGTTGGTTTTTCTGTGACAGAAAAAATGAATTTCGAGTTCGGGATGAATCTATACCTGAACGGCAACCTGGCCATCAGCCCCAACAGCCTGTTGAGTTTTAATGTTGGTGCGGGCCCTCATTATATTGATTTGGTAACTGCCCGCCAGATCAACGGATTTATTTTTTCGACCAATTTTTTGGCTGCCTATAAGTATCGCTACCGATATGAAAATAATTTTTACGAAATGGCTTTATTCAGCGGGCTTCGTCACATCTCAAATGCACAGTTAAAAACCCCGAATATTGGCATCAATAATCTCATTTTCGGGATGACAATAGCGAAGATGTTCTAAAAAACAATCTGAATTATCATCAGATCGCTAAATCTGGCTTTCTCGTATAATAAAAAATGGAACTGTCAATAACCTGCAGCATTCCCGTCTTTGCGTGACTCGGAGGCACCGAAGTAAATTTTCCTAACCGGGTCGAACATGATGGCCTGGTAGCCGCCATAGTTGCCGTTCGAAAAAACCACCTTATGCCCCATTTCCATCAGTTGGCGGATGGTTTCATAGTCAAACCCGCTTTCGAGTTCAATTTCGCCACGGCTGGGTTTTGGCAATCCGGTCGGGTCGGATGATCCGCTATGACTGATGCGGGGTGCATCGCCAGCTTCCTGCAGGTTCATTCCAAAATCAATAAGGTTCATGATGATCTGCACATGGCCAAGGGGCTGAAAATCCCCTCCCATCACGCCAAAACTCAGGAATGGCTCTCCATTTTTTGTAACAAACCCGGGAATGATGGTCTGAAAGGGACGTTTGCCCGGAGCATAAACATTGGCATGCCCTTCGTTCAGGTTGAAGAGCTCGCCGCGATTTTGCAGCATGAATCCAAGCCCTGGCGGAACCATGCCAGAACCCAAACCGCGATAGTTACTTTGAATGAGCGATACCATATTGCCATCCTTATCAGCAACCGTAAGGTAGATTGTTCCTCCTTCCATGGCAGTTCCGGCTTCAAAAGCACCGGCTCGTTGTTCGTTGATCAGTTTACGGCGTTTGGCCGCATATTCCTTCGAAATAAGTGTTTGCACCGGGACTTTTACAAAATCCATGTCAGCATAATATTTTGCCCGATCTTCGAATGCCAGTTTTTTTGCTTCGATAAAAAGATGGATATGCTTTTCGCTACCAAATGGTATTTTCGAAAAGTCATATCCCTCCAGAATGTTCAACATTTGCAGTGCAGCAATCCCTTGCCCGTTTGGCGGAAGTTCCCACACATCATAACCACGATAGTTTGTGCTTACCGGTTCGACCCATTCGGAGCGGTGGCGGGCAAGGTCATCATAGCTTAAAAACCCGCCCTGGGATTGAATAAAACCTGCAATGGTTTTGGCGACCTCTCCCTTGTAGAACCCATCCCGGCCTTGCTGAGCAATAATTCTGTAGGTTTTTGCCAGCATAGGATTTTTGAAAACATCTCCTTTGGCAGGGATTGTTTTTCCATCAAGAGTATATATGTTATATACATTCGGATAGCGGTCGCCATGAATTTTCACGCCGCGGGCAAGATAATAAGCAATGAGCTCTGTGACAGGGAATCCTTTTTCGGCGTATTCGATTGCCGGGGCCATAATTTCGGGCATATTGAGTTTCCCGAACTTTTTATGTAGCTCAAACCAGCCATCTACACAACCGGGCACCGAAACCGGCAAAGGTCCATGCGATGGAATGGCAGAAATCTTGTTTTTTTTGAAATAATCAAAGGGAAGTGATTGTGGCGACCGGCCCGATGCATTCAGACCTAATAATTTACGCTTGCCGGCATCCCAAACGATTGCATACAAATCGCCTCCAATGCCGCTTCCGGTAGGTTCCATTAATCCCAGGGCAGCATTGGCTGCAATTGCTGCATCCACAGCAGTTCCCCCCTTTTTGAGAATATCAATTGCAATTTGTGTAGCTAGAGGATGGCTTGTAGCAGCCATGCCGTTGACGGCAATCACCTCAGAGCGGGTTGCAAATGTACGGCCCGTGATACGGTCTTGCGATAAGACCTGAGCAGCAACAAAAAATGTGGCAATAAAAAGCGTCAGTATTTTTTTTATCATGGTGTTGAGATTTATACAGCGTGCTAAAATACCTATTTCTGTGAAACCACCTGGCAAAATCAAAAGAGTAGTGCTGATTTGGTGTTGTAAGTTAGTCTGGTGCCTTAAAAAGCACTAATTTGGCTTCTTCAAATATTTCGTTATTCCTTGCCCAAGGTAATAATTTATTATCATGCAACCTTTTATTGTAAATATTCGTCATAACGAAGGTGTGGATCAAAAAAGCGCTTGCGAGTGTTGATGAATGAAAAGCAGCTCCTTGATGGATGCCTTGAGGGGAAGAGAAGCGCTCAGAAGCAGCTTTATGACCGCTATTCGCCCAAGATGTTTGGGGTTTGTTTGCGTTATGCGATTGACCGCGCGATGGCCGAAGATATGCTACAGGAAGGATTTATCAGGGTTTTCACACACTTGAGAAGCTATCGCAGCGAGGGTTCATTTGAGGGCTGGATACGCAAGATTATCACAAATACAGCCCTCGAAATTTTACGTAAAAGAAATGTTTTGAAATACACTGTTGATTTAGAAATGGCTAACGAAAAAGACTCCGGCTTATATGACGCTGTCAGTAGACTCAGCAACCAGGACCTACTTAAGCATGTGCAGGAATTGCCTTCAGGGTTCAGAACAGTGTTCAACCTTTTTGCAATCGAAGGCTATTCGCATCGCGAAATTGCCGAGCTGCTACAGATTGCCGAAGGCACGTCAAAATCTCAATACGCCAGAGCGAAAGCCTGGCTCCAAAACCGAATAAATAAACAATTTGAGTAAATACTTCGTAAGAATGAACCTCAGGAAATAATCTTGGATAAAAAATGAAAGCTGCTGATGACGACAAAATAATAAGCCACTTCGATGCTGCGTTCAGCAATTTCGAAGTAACTCCGCCTAAAACGGTGTGGGATGGCGTTGTGTCGGGTTTGCAACGGCGCGCAAGAATTATTTTGTGGAGAAAACTAGGAGTAGCAGCTGCATTGTTGGTGATTTTCTCAATACCGGCAATCCTGTTTTTGAGCCAGCAGGGCGAGAATGTTTCGCTGGCCGGCCAAAACGGGAATACGATAGAGAACGGCACTACTGCCAAGCCAGCTGATGTTTTAATTGCAGATGCCGACAATGGCATCGCATCGAGCGTTGCAATTGAAAGCGTACACCAAGCGAATCAGAAAATATCACAAACACCGTTTCGTAAAAAGCCAGCATCAAAAGAGCTGCTTGAAGCTGAAAAGACAACATTGAAGCATTTAGCAGGAGATTTGACAACTTCTATAAAAGATAATCAAATCCTGGCACAGGACACCAGCAACCACACTCCAACTGAGACTTCAAACCAGATGGTAGCCAGACTTGAGGAAAGCCAAACCCTCAAAGAGTCAGGGGAGGCCAAAAGGCCTCTTCCCATAACCAACATCCACCAGGTTGATCCAAACCAGGAAGCTTTTAACCTGAAACAAAACGAAGAGAAGTCATGGCAGATTGCTGCAGCCTTAAGCACTATCCAGGGATTATCAGGGTCAAAAATGGATTATCTTTTTTCATCGCAAAAGGCTTTATTTGATGCAAATGCATATACCAATAACCTTTCGCTTGAAACAGGAAACTTCGCAAACATCGAAAACACCACCCATGCTCAACCCCTCACATTAGGCATCAATTTTTCGCGCAAATTGAGCAAGCACTGGGCCGTCGAAAGTGGGCTGCTATTCACCCGTCTTGGTTCTTCGAGCAAAACATATCTCGACAATGAACGCCACACCATCTATAAAAACCAATTGATTTATTTAGGCCTGCCCGCTTCAGTTCGCTATAATCTATTGAATAAAAAGCGTTTCGAGATTTACCTTGTACAGGGCATTGTGCTTGAAAAAGGCCTCTCGGCCGATTATGAAACAAGGCGCTATAGAAACGATCGGTTATATGATTTTGTTTCGGGAAGTTTTGATGTAAGTGGAGTTCAGATTTCTTCGCTTACATCAGCCGGAGTTGGGCTTAAATTTTCGCAACACATCAGCATTTATATTCAACCCGGAATGCAAGTGTTTTTTCTCAATAAAACACAACCCTACAACATCAGGAGTTCCCAGTCTGCTTGGCCTGCGCTCCAAACCGGGCTAAGGGTGCAGTTATAAATAAACCTCCACGTTTTGTTTGTTTTCTTTACGTTCCACTTCTGGCAGAACCTCCTTGAGCCTGGGCCAGATATAAGGGAACACTGCACTCAGGGGCGCATAAAGCCGTGATCCGTTACGGGTTTCTTCGCTGATAAGTTTTTTGTGAGTGTCGAAGGTATTGATAATGAAAAGGATTGCACTCAAAAAAACAATCGCTTTGGCAAGCCCGAGCACAGCGCCTGCGAGCCTGTTTAGAAATCCGAGTGCAGCCCAATCCACAGCATTATGAAAAATGCGGCCAATAATCTGAATCACAATTACAACCAGCAAAAAAGTAATGGCAAAGGAAATTTGAGGCATATACCGGCTTTGCCAATGTAGCTGTTGGGCGAGCCAATTTCCAATAAAATCAGAAAAATATACTGCAAAATAAATACCGGCTACCAGGCCCGCCAGCGATGCCAGGCTTATAATCAAGCCTCGGGAAAATCCCCTAAAGATCCACCATGCAGCCGGAATCAATAAAATGATATCGAGGTAATTCATAGTAAAGCTTTTATTTTTTAAGACGCCTGGTTAGTTCGGTGGCAAAAACAAAGGTGTTGAGTTCCTTGTCATCGCTGCGAAGTATTTCATGTTTGTCGCCTTGCCACCACAAGGTGCCCTTGTAGATATATGCTACTTTATCGCCGATCTCAAGCACTGAGTTCATATCATGTGTGTTCACAACCGTGGTCATCTGGTATTCCTGGGTGATTTCGCTGATCAACCGATCAATCAAGTTGGCAGTTTGGGGGTCGAGGCCTGAGTTTGGCTCATCGCAAAACAGATACTTCGGATTCATAGAAATTGCACGGGCGATGGCCACACGTTTTTTCATCCCACCGCTCAGTTCGGCTGGAAAAAGATTTCCAACGTTATCAAGCCCAACACGTTTCAGGCAAAAGTTGGCACGCTCTCTTCTGTCGGAAAGGCTTAATTGGGTAAACATTGCCAGTGGAAACATAACATTTTCTTCTACTGTCATCGAGTCAAACAGTGCGCTGCCCTGGAAGAGCATCCCGATTTCGCGCCTGAGCTCCTTGAGTTCTGTTGAAGGCATTTCGGAAAAAACCCTGTCATCATACAAAATACTTCCCTGGTCAATCTTGAAAAGGCCTACCAGGCATTTCATGAGTACGGTTTTTCCCGAACCGCTCGCACCAATGATCAGGTTTGTAATTCCCCTTTCGAAAGTTACCGAAACGTTTTCGAGAACAGGAGTGCCTCCAAAATTTTTACTGATGTTTTTTGCCTCAATCATGTAAGCAAAAGCTGTGTAAGAATTAGGTTAAAGAAAATGATCATGATGCTGCTGTAGACCACACCTCGGGTGCTGGCGGTTCCCACTTCGAGCGCGCCACCTCGGGTAATGTAGCCATGATAGCCCGAAATAGATGCAATCAGAAACGCAAACACAACTGTTTTTATGAGTGCATAGAAAATATTAAATGGCACAAAAAACGATTGGATACCATAGATATAATCACTCGAAGTAATTAGCCCTGTCGTGACCCCGGCCGCCCAACCTCCGAGAATGGCCAGAAACATGCTGAAAACAATAAGCACGGGATTAATTAGTACGGAAGCAGCGATTTTTGGAAAGATCAGGTAGGTGGCTGGGTTTATACCCATTATTTCAAGGGCATCAATTTGTTCGGTGACACGCATGGTGCCAATTTCTGAAGCAATGCGCGATCCTACTTTGCCGGCCAGAATGAGGCTGATGATGGTGGGAGAAAATTCGAGCACAACCGATTCGCGCACCGACAAGCCGATGGTATAGTTCGGCACCAGCGGATGCTCGATGTTGAAGGCCATTTGAATGCAAAGCACTGCCCCCATAAAAACGCTGATAATTGCCACGATCCCTAACGACTCAAGGCCGAGTTTGTCAATTTCAAAAATGATCTGCCGAAGGTAAATTCGTTGGTTTTCAGGCCTTTTGAACACCTCACGCATCAGTAACAAATATTGCCCCAGCTCCCTAAGCCAATACATAGTGTAAATATTTGCGCTAAGTTACGCAAATTGTCAGACTTTGTGAATGAAAACATGAACTTTCAGGAATTCTTCTGAAAATCTAAAAAAATCATCTTTGAAGTTATTTTTTAAGGAACCACCAAATACATAATACTATGGTGGCTTTTTCGTTATCAATGCAGCCATCAAAAAAAACAATTTAGCTCTTCTTTTTTCGGGATACAATTTGTCTGATGATAAAAATTAGAATATCTTTCCTGCTGATGTCTTCATTGATCCTGCTTTTGCTGGCTTCTTGCCAGGGCCCGCGATATAACCAAAGTAATTACTACAAAAAAAAGAAATATCGTGGTTGCAGTTGCAGGGATGACACAACTAAACCAATTGACAATCAAACGCTTGCTATTGAAGCCTATGCAAGGCACACAGATTTTAGATAAACACCTGCCGGCAGGTTGTGCACCCGATTTTATGCAATGGTTTGTGAATCATAAAGCAAGGTTAACCATTACTCGCCCGCGACAAAATAAACTCGGTGATTTCCGGCCTGCGAATCTCACAAAACCGCACCGGATTTCAGTAAATGGCAACCTTAATTCATATGCTTTCGCTATTACACTGGTGCATGAGATGGCCCACCTTGTGGCGTGGCAGCAACATAAAGACAAAATTTCTCCCCACGGAGAAGAGTGGAAAAAAGCCTTCGGAGAACTTGCCCAGAAAATGCTTATCAACAGGTTGCCCAACGATGTAGAACAAGCACTCAATGCCGTCTTCAATATGAAAAAGAGAAGCAGGGCCGCCTCCGAAAACCTGGCGCGGGTTCTGCGTTCATATGATCAGCCCTCTGCATTAGTCGAGATTGAAACCCTTGCGGATGGCAGCACTTTTGGTTTTCGCAACGGGCGCATTTTTAAGAAAATTGAAAAAGCGAAGAAACGCTTCCGCTGCCTGAATATGCACAACAATCGTTATTATCTTTTCAGCCCGCTGGCCTTGGTAGAGCCAATCAAAGAATAAATCCACAGAAAGATGCTTAAATCGCAAACTTTTTCTGAGCGCACCATGTGTTTCTATATTTTTGCTAAATCGTTTAAAACTAAATACTCATTCCGATCTCCTGCATGAATCCAAACAACTACTGTATAATCATGGCCGGAGGGATTGGCGCCCGTTTTTGGCCAATGAGCAGAATTCTGCATCCCAAACAATTTATTGACATCCTTGGCACCGGGGAAACATTAATTCAAAAGACGTTTAAGCGGTTCGAAAAAATTTGTCCCCCCGAAAACATTTATGTTGTTACGAACGAAAAATATCGGGATCTCGTAAGTGCCCAGCTTCCGAAACTTTCTGCCAGCCAAATTCTTTGCGAGCCGATGGCCCGCAATACAGCGCCCTGCATTGCCTACGCATGCTATAAAATTTCAGAACTAAACAGTTGCGCAAACATTGTGGTAGCTCCATCGGATCATATTATTCTCAACGAGGATAATTTTGCAGAAGTAATCGCAGCCGGACTCAGCGCAACTGAGAAACATGATATCCTGCTTACGCTGGGGATTCATCCCAACCGCCCCGACACAGGATACGGATATATTCAATTTGATGATAATCAGGCAACTACTTTTGATAGTAGGATATCTAAAGTGAAAACTTTCACCGAAAAGCCACAACTCGAAATAGCAATTTCATTTATTGAAAGTGGGGATTTTTTATGGAACTCCGGAATTTTTATCTGGAACCAGAAAAGCATCCTGAAGGCATTTGAAAAATATTTGCCCGACCTGAACCATGTCTTTCGGGAGGGAATTGGAAAATATAACACCCCTGCCGAAAATGAATTTATTGCTAAGGCCTATGCCATCGTAAAAAGCATCAGCATTGATTATGGAATAATGGAAAAAGCCAGCAATGTATTTGTAATGTCAGCCGATTTTGGTTGGTCTGATCTTGGCACCTGGGGGTCGTTGTATGATGCCAGGCAAAAGGACAGCAACGGAAATGCGATTGCAGGAAATAATGTAATGGCTTATGAATCAAGTAATTGTATAATCAATATGCCTAATCAGAAACTTGTGGTTATCCAGGGGCTTGAAGAATATATTGTTGTGGAGGAAAACAACACCTTGCTGATTTGCCGCAGGCAGGACGAACAACAAATCCGCAATTTTGTCGAAGATGTGCGGGCCAATAAAGGAGAACAATTTGTGTAACCAATAAAGAACACCTTAATATTAACTTTCAAACAATTTTCATGAAAAAACTACTCCTTCTTTTGCTGGTAAATGTTTTTATCAGCCACAGCTATGTGAAGGCCGACGAAGGCATGTGGATTCCTATGCTTGTCGAGCAAATGGTATATGGAGACATGAGCCGGATGGGCATGAAGCTTACTCCAGAGCAGATCTACAGTGTCAACAGTTCAAGCATCAAAGATGCCATTGTGATTTTTGGCCGTGGATGCACCGGTGAAATTATTTCGGGCGACGGATTGCTGCTCACCAATCATCATTGCGGCTATGGGGTGATCCAATCGCATAGCACGGTAGAACACGACTATCTGACAGATGGTTTTTGGGCGATGACCCGCGAACAGGAAATTCCAAGCCCTGGCCTCACGGTTACGTTTCTCATTCGCATGGAAGATGTAACCACAAAAGTCTTGGGTGTTTTAGGAGATGACATGACCGCCCAGGAGCGCAGCAAAGCTGTAAGCGATATCGCCGGAAAGCTTACAAAACAAGCCACTGAGGGCACGCATTACTCTGCAATCGTCAGGCCCTACTTCAACGGAAATGAGTATTATATGCTTGTTTTCGAAACCTATCGCGATGTGCGCATGGTAGGGGCACCCCCATCCTCAATCGGAAAGTTTGGTGCCGATACCGACAACTGGATGTGGCCACGCCATACCGGTGATTTTGCATTGTTTCGCGTCTATTCTGCCCCCGATGGCAAACCTGCTGATTATAGCAAAGACAATATAGCCCTAAAACCGAGACATTTTCTTCCAGTCTCAGTAGCCGGAGTAAAAAAAGGCGATTTTTCTTTCATTATGGGAAATCCGGGCAGCACCGACCGGTACCTTACGTCGTGGGGCGTAAAAATGGCCATTGAGCAAAGTAACCCTGCGGTAGTAAAAATTCGTGAGGAAAAACTGGCCATTATGCTAAAAGACATGCAGGCAAGCGATGCCGTTCGCATTCAATATTCTTCGAAATATGCAGGCATTTCAAACTATTGGAAATATTATATTGGCCAAACAAGAGGATTGAAGCGACTAAAAGTTCTCGAAAAAAAACAGGCAATTGAAGATGATTTTAATAGATGGGTAATGGCCGACCCAACCAGGCGCAATAAATATGGAAATGCATTGGACCTAATCAAAACTGCCTATGCACAGCTGGAGACTGATAATCTTCTGCAGGTTTATTACAGAGAAGCCCTGATGCGCGGAGCAGAAATTCTGGGTTTCGCGATCCAATTTCAGGACTTACTCAAACAAATGAATGAAAAAGCTGACCAGGAAAAAATAGCAAAAACAGCTGCAGGCCTGAAACAACGAGCAGAGAGCTTTTTTAAAAACTATAATCCCCCAACCGATCAGAAACTTCTCGGGGCCATGCTGGCCATGTCATTTAGCGACCTCCCAAAAGATCAACAACCCGCTGCAATGCTGGCCATTAACAGCAAGTTCAAAGGCGATTTTAATGCCTTTGCAGCACACCTTTTTGCTAAATCGGTTTTTGCAAACAAAAACCGGGTGCTGGCATTTTTAGATAAACCCAATGCAAAGATTTTAGCCAAAGATCCTGCTTTTGTTCTGGCGCAAGAATTTTCAGAATTCGGTCAAAAACTAAATAACAGAACTACTCCCATTCAGGAGGCCTTAGCTAAAGGCAACCGCCTGTTTGTTGCCGGGCTGCGCGAAATGCAACCTGAAAAGAGGTTTTATCCCGACGCCAACTCAACTTTTCGCTTGACATACGGACAGGTACTCGATTATTTTCCGGCAGATGCTGTTCATTATGACTATAAAACCACACTGAAAGGTGTGATGGAGAAAGAAGACCCTACCAATTGGGAATTTGTTGTGCCACAAAAGCTTAAAGAATTATATGCCAAAAAGGATTATGGAATATATGGCGAAAATGGCGAAATGATTACATGCTTCATCAGCAATCACGATATTACAGGAGGTAATTCGGGCAGCCCGGTAATGAACGGAAAAGGAGAGCTTATCGGCCTGGCTTTCGATGGCAATTGGGAAGCCATGAGTGGCGATATTGCCTTTGAGCCTGAGTTGCAACGAACCATCAGTGTTGATATACGCTATGTGCTTTTTATCATAGATAAATATGCTGGTGCCGGTCACCTGATTAAAGAAATGGTTTTAGTGAACTAGACCTGCCTTATTGCAGCAAAAAACCCCGCATTGCTCACCTGTCAATACGGGGTTTTTTGTTTGCACTCATATCGGCGTGCCGACTCTAAAAGAGATAGTTTAGGCCAATATAAAGCCCGCCGCCCCCATCGCGTTTGTCGAGGGCCTTGCCGTAATCAACCGCAACAATAAAGTTTTCGTTGAGTACAATTCTCAAGCCAGCTCCTGCGGTTGTATGTAGTTTTTCCTCATCGGTAAGAAAGAATTTGGTCTTGTCTGCACCCAATGATGCAGGAGGATTAACCTCGATTTTCTTTAGCACCTGGCCGGCATCAGCAAACAGGTTAAGCCCGAGGTAAAGATTTTGGTTAAATACTACAGTTCGTAGAAATTTCCAGCGAAGTTCTGCGTTTCCAAATGCAAAAGCATCGCCCACAACCCGGTTGCGCAACATGCCGCGTATGGTTTTTGATCCACCAAGGCCATCGGTGTTTGAAGAGTTGCTGAATGAGTTGATCATATAAGGCTGCATGTGAAAGGGCACTTTTCCTGTGAGTGTTCCCTGGTAATTGACCCGATAAGCAAACGACAGCCGGTCTTTTACAAGGGTGAAATATTGGCGGTGGGTAGCCGAAATTTTTGTGAAGCCAAAATCTCCGTTTCCTAAGAATTTTGGAGCCACAAAAAATACCAATTCACTCCAAATCCCTTTCATGGGGTTGGGCTCAAAATCGCGGGTGTCATAAACAACACCTAGTTTGACATTGTTGCTCCAGCCGCCATTTTTTTCGTTTGCCTTGATAATTCCCCATTCAACATATTTATCGTATAATCCGGGAATATTTGGTAGTTTGTCTTCGTCTTTTTTCCCTTTGTTCAATGCAGCGATATCGAGTGGGGCGATGTCGTTATTTAGGATTCCCAAGCCAGCCACCCAGCGAAGTTTCTTGCCAATGATCTGTCCCTGAAAGTCGCCCATAAAACGAAACATATTGCGCTCGTGGCGATAATAGAGCCGCGATTTGTAGTTTGTAGCGTCTGCATCGTCTTCCCAGGAAGCGTTGTAAACGGCATCGTAGCCGTTAAATCCATAGAAGTCAAGAGCTTTTTCGGTAAGGTAACTTAAATCGGCAGTGAAACGAATGCCGGGAATCAGGTATTCGGAGTCATAAAACATCCGGTTAACTCCACTTCCTTTTGTGTAGCGCGACACCTCGGCATAGAGCGAGTGCATATACTTTGGGTAGGTTTTTCCATCGCCAAAATAATAAAGATTTACCAAGGCTCCATACTGAAATCCAAGATCGGAATTGAAGGAAATGGCAGGCAGTGCTCCGAAAGTCCAGCCGGTCTTGGTTTTTTGCTTTTCCTTGCTCTCTTGTTGCCCAACAACGGAATTGTTGATAAAAAATAAGAAAATTGTCGTGGCCACCAAGGCCAAGATCATTGTCGAGGTTTTCTTTCTCATAGGTTGTTTTTTAAATTTGTATTTGATTTCCCAGCCTGGGGTGAGAGGCATCCAGGTCTTCAAGGTGCTAAAATAATAATATTTGTCATCACGCAAAGTAATACCCTAAATTGATTCGGCCAAAAGTTTGAGGATTGTGGAATCGCCAGGCAGGCATTGAATCAATTTTATTAACAAAAATCCTTATTATTGCAATACAAAAAACATCATATGAAAACCCTGAAAACAATTCGCTGCCTGGTCCTCTATTTTGCGACCGTACATTTTTTTTCTACTTCTGCCTTTGGCTGGAGCGAGCATCCCATGCTCGTGAGGCCGGCTATAAAAAACCTTGAGCTATGGAGCAGGCATAATGCGGTGGCTGCTAAAAGCCTCAGGGCTTTCCTTATCGAAACCGAAAAGCAAATGGAAGCTTTTCTGGCTTCACACGAAGCATGGTCGAGAGCAAATTTGCCCAACTATGCCCCCTGCCCCGACTCACTGGTCTTTAAAGCTACTGGCAATCCCGATGATATTTTGAAGCGATTTTACACAGCCATTCGTATCAATCCAAACGTAAAGGTGCCACTCTATCTGCATCTGCTGCCCCACGACGACATCGGTGGGCGCCCTGTTGCCGATCCACGCGACATAACCACACTCAAAGATATTAGCTCCATGCTACACACTACCTATGTGTGGATAAACGAAGGCGAAATGATTGCCCCGCTCGATGTGCTGGTTAGCGCAAGCGACGAACCCGATTACGGATTTGATCTGGGCCTTTTCGGCGACAACACCACTGACTATGGTCCCTCTTATGGATTTGGTGTACAATCGTTTGGCAATCCCAACCTCGAGTATAGCAGCCAGGCTCCGTTTCATATGGGATTTTTTCACGAGGCCGGAATCCTTTATAAATTCGGGCCTTTTCTGAAACGCACCTTTATCGACTACCGCATTTTCTTGTACAAAGCCCTGGCCGAGTTTGCATTTAGCCAAAACCAACCCTATTGGGGATGGCGCTTTGCCGGATGGGGCATCCATTACATGGGCGATGTATCAATGCCCTACCACATGAAGCCCTTGCCAGGGGTGAGCACCCTCCGTATGATATGGATTAACCTGAAGGCCATGTTGGGTTTTCCCAAGGCCAAAGACCACGCTGTGCAGTTGGTATCAAACCGCCATACGGTTTTTGAAGAATTTCAGGTTCAGGAGCTAAGGCAAGCACTGCGCAATAGGGCAGACACCCACCCTTTCATAGTAGCGCTGGCCAATCCAGTTGAAATATTAGGATTTTCTTACGATTTTTTGATGAATGTAGCATCAAAAGAATCGGCTTCTGTTTCGAAAGCGGTTGATAAATCATTGGCTCTGTTTATGCCAAAGCATTTGGTGAGCGATCCTGCCATCGAAGCCAATGACCATCCCGATATTGATAGAATCATTGAGGTAGTAATCGCCGACAAAGGCCAACAAGCTGCTGATGGAATGAGTGCCGTGATGGCAGACCGCATGCGGTCGTTCAGTATGCACGCCCGAAGTTATCTGGCCGACCTGGCAAGCAAGAGCTCATTGTAGATTGTAGAACCCAAAAATATCTGTCATGAAAACACTAAAAAAGATTATGGCCGGCCTTGCAATATTGCTGGCAGTGGTGGCCTTAGCTGCCTTTATTATAGTGAAAATTGTAACACGAAGAGCACTGCCCAATTACTCCGAGGCGGTAAAAATTGAAGGGTTGCAGGGCGAAGTGCATGTGTATCGCGATGAGTTTGCTGTACCGCATGTGTATGCC
>JBBIIP010000031.1:22326-25379 GCA_037446395.1 Lentimicrobiaceae bacterium | reverse complement strand
TAAGCGTTCAAAGCTAAGAACCTGACAATCGAAATTGAGGTTTTTTGATATTATATCCTGAATTATTCTTAAGCTAAAAAGTTACTAACGTATGCACCCGAATGCGTTGGCTCGGCTCCGTCTATGCCATCAGTGGGGTATATCGTAAAATCTAACTCTATGGCAAAAATACCTCGTGCATCCTTTCGCTCTGTCGTAGCCGCTCTCTACCCCTCATTTTTGGCGAAGTCGGAAGAAGGATCTAATGCCGGATGAGAATTGAAATGTACGTCGGTTATCAGACAAATCCCACACACCTCCCAGTTGCTCTGGGAAGCTCGACTGGCAGGCAGGCTTTTTAAAAAGGGGAAACAAGAATAGACTCCAGCCGTGCCAATTGATTCCTTGCTTTTCTATTGTTCCCCAAAAAATATTTTTGGAACAAATATTTCGATATTGTTTTTTTTTTTTATCGTTTTGCATTAACTTTGTATCTGTTATGACCTTTATAACCCTACGAAAATTGCTTTGCTGATTAACTAAGTCCTCTGAAACAAAAAATTGCACCCACTGATGGGTACCATTCTAATAACCAAAGATCCAAACTTATGAAAAAGAAAACCTACCTCATTTGCTTGCTGGCACTATCCGGTGTTTCGGTGCTGGCTCAATCCATTGTTGCGCTCCATAAGGCCACAGGAGTGCAGCACTTTAGCGGAACCACTGCCTTCCGCCTGGCATACAATGCTGCAGCTTCAGGCGATACTATCTATTTGCCCGGCGGCACATTTGTCCTGCCCGATACCATCCGCAAAACCGTTCATGTTTTTGGTGCAGGCCATTATCCGGCTTTTACAGCCACCACAGGCGAAACCATCCTTACGGGCGAGCTGAAGCTCTTCGCCGGAGCCGGCAATTCCCGGTTCGAGGGGGTGCATTTTGCAAATGCCGTAACATTTTTAAACAACCAGGCTGTCAACAATGTGGTCTTCAGGCGGTGCCGAATTTCTGGCCAAATTTATTATGTTGGAACTTCTCCCTACAACACACCCAGCGAAAACACGCTCTTTACTGAATGTGTATTGGTATTCACCGGCGAACAATATTTCACCAATGGCCGGAACATAACCATCACCAATTGCATTTCAAATTCCTATACATTAACTAACATGAACTATGGGATCGTAGCAAATTGTATTTTCCTCCATGGTTCTACGCATATTCTTAATTCAGGCACTAATTCGCAGGTTCGGAATTGTGTGACAAGATCCTCATGGCCAGGCAACGGTGGGAGCAATAATTCGTATTACAATAATGTTTTCTTAGGTGTATCCAGCCCATCCTACGGCGGTGCAATAACCGTTGTAAACAATTACCTCAATGTAGGCGCTGCAACATTTTATGTAAACCAGTCGGGCACCACTTTTGACTATAATAATAATTACCGTCTGCAGGCTCCTGCCAATTTTCCGGGAACCGATGGAACCCAGGTTGGCATCTATGGGGGGCTACATCCGTTCAAAGATGGGTCGGTGCCTATGATCCCGCGCATTGTCAGTAAAAACATCGCCCTCGGGATAGATCCGCAGGCCAGGCTGCAGGTAAATATCACAGTTGCTGCCCAGCCTCAATAATCTGCCAAGATGGGAGCCATGAGAAAATTTATTTACATTATATGGCTGCTGCTGATTGGTTGCTTCCTGCAGGCACAAACCACACAAATCAATGCCTGGCAGTATTGGTTTAACGACGATTATGCAGCAAGAATCACCACCGGCATCAGCCCTATTGCCAATTTTCAACTGAATGAGGGCTTATCCACCGCAGCGCTGAAAACCGGTTTGCACATCCTTCACATCCGGTTCCGCGACAACAATGGCCGATGGAGCGTTCCACTGAGCCATTGGTTTTGCAAGACCGGCCGCACCATCACCCGCTACGAGTATTGGTTCAACGACAATTTTGCCGGTCGGACCATCGTAAATCCAAGTGCCCTCGATACGCTGAAACTCATCACCAACCTGCCTACCACCGGCCTTGCCGGTGGGCTGAATGTGCTGAATATGCGCTTTCGCGATGCCAGTGGGGTGTGGAGCCCGATCGAAAGCCACCGTTTTTGGAGGGCGGGCCCAACATTAACCCACTTTGAGTATTGGTTCGACAACAAAACCCAAAACAAGGTCACTGGCACCCTTGCCGGTCAACCATCCGAAGACTGGGTGCAACAAATCTTTCTGAACAGCAGCATTGGTTTCGATTATCTTTATGTGCGTTTTCGCGATGCCAGCAAAAACTGGAGCAGTACTGTATCGCTTACCACGCCGGCTCCAAAATCAGAGTTTTATGCCCTGGTAGACCGCAATTTTGTTACCTTCAACAACAATTCGAGCCTGGCAAAAACCTATACCTGGCGCTTTGGCGATGGCACGCAATCAACCCAGGTGAACCCTTCAAAAACCTATAGCCAGCCGGGCGAATATATGGTGAAGCTGGTTGCCCGAAATATTTCGGGTGCCGACAGCATTACCAAACAGGTCAGCGTCCGTGGCATTGCTTCGGTGGTCCCTGACAAAGCCGGCGATAAAGGCCTTGCCACAATAACTGTGAATGGAGGCGGGCTTACAACAGCCACAAAAATAGTTTTAAGACGTACTGGTTTTCCTGATATCAATGCCGATACGAACTACCTTGTTTCGCCAGGTAAGCTGAACGCGCGGTTTAACCTCAACGGAAAACCTTTGGGGGTGTATAATGTAGTTGCCAATACTGCCCCCCTGCCACCCATGGTGGCCACCAATACATTCACCATCGAAGCGGGCAAACCCAACGAGTTCTGGGCCGAAGTAAGCGGACGCGATGTGGTGCTGGTGAACCGCTGGCAAACCTTTACGGTAAACTACGGAAACCTGGGCAACAACGATTTGTATGTGGCGCCCTTGTGGTTGCTCGTATCAGATATACCCGGACTGGAGATAGAGTTTTTATCCAGGCAAATTGGGTTGCCTTTGCAATCCAACCCACTCTGGCAAGCCATTGCCGATTCGGTGAAGCCATGGTTCCCGATTGACAGCCTT
>JBBIIP010000031.1:0-22226 GCA_037446395.1 Lentimicrobiaceae bacterium | reverse complement strand
GAGGATTGCAAGAAAAAATTTCCACCTGATAAAATAAAGGATAATCCGAAAAGCGTATTGAACTCCATCGATCCTAACGAAATAGTAGGCCCGGGAGGTTATGCGGCGATGAACTATAACTTCGATAACATCGCTTATCCTTATCAGATCTTCTTTGAGAACCTAAAAACTGCCACAGCTCCCGCGCAGGAGGTGTTTGTTTATGATACCCTTGATTTGGCCAAATACGACATTTCTTCGTTCTTTTTCGGAAACATAAGCTTCGGAAACCGGATCGTATATGTAGAGCCCGGACTGAAAGCGTTTACAAAGGACATAGACCTGCGGCCTGCCAAAAACATCATTCTGCGCATCAATGCAAGGCTCGACACCCAAACAGGGATTGCACGGTGGAGCTTTGCCTCACTCGATCCGGTTACGATGGGACTTACCGAAGATCCCTTTGGAGGATTTCTTCCACCCAATGTAACCTCGCCCGAAGGAGAAGGGTATGTTTCGTTTACAGTTCGCCTGAAACCAAACCTGCCACATGCATCCGTCATATCGAACAAGGCCACAATTGTGTTCGACCTGAACGCACCCATACGCACCAATACATGGGTAAATGCCATTGACCGTGTGCCACCGACAAGTGTGGTCAGCCCGCTTCCGGCGCAAACCACCCGCACCACATTCATGGTGAATTGGATTGGTACCGATCAGCACAGCGGGGTAAAAAGCTATACCGTTTTTGTTTCGAAAAACGGGGCTACGCCGTATGTATGGTTGCTCAATACCCACCTGAAAAGTAGCCTTTTCGATGGCGGGAGCGGCGGAAACACCTATCGCTTCTACAGTCTGGCGACCGACAGCATTGGCAACCAGGAGGTATTTTCAGGCACCTACCACACTACGACCACCATCCTGGCAACATCAGTCGAAGATAAGCAGGGAATGGTAGATTATTTCAAGGTTTATCCCAATCCAGCCCGCGAGCAACTCACTGTTGACCTACAGGTTTCAAGGAACGCTGAACTCAGGCTGATGATTCACGATGTGCTTGGCCGACAATTGCTGTTTCAGCGCATTGATGCCCAGGCAGGCGATGTGAAACAATACTTGATAGACGTGAGCCATTTCGATAAGGGTGCTTATGTCTGTTTACTCGAAACACCCGATGGCCGTGTTACACGCAAAATCATGATTCAGAGATAAGCCGCCATTGGCGGTTTGTATCCTAAATGCCACTACCACACAAAAAGAGTTTGGTAGTGGCTTTTTTATGAAGTGGCAGAACCATAAAGCACATCAAGAAGTTCCTGTAGGATCATGGCAGTTGCTCCCCAGATGATGTGACCATTCATACTGAAACAGGGTACTTTTCTCAACTGATAGCCCCTAACTTCCATATCTAAAAAAGCGATGTGCTCGCGTAATTGTTGAAGCGGTAACTTAATAACGTATTCTACCTCTCCCGGGTTTGGAACCAGGGTGCCTGGCTGTTCAATAAACCCGACTACCGGATTTATTGTGAAATTGCTCGGCAACACATATAATGGACTCAATGCCCCCAATATCTTTACATGATGGGATAGTAGCCCGATTTCCTCCCATGCCTCGCGCAGGGCAGTGTCAGCGGAAGTCAGGTCAAAGTCTTCTTTCTTCCCGCCCGGAAAACCAATTTGCCCGCTATGGGGCGTGCTATCGGTAGTGCGTTTTATAAGTATAGTACCAAGGCCATTGTCAAGTGGATAGAGTGTAACCAATACACTGCTTTGAATGGAATTCAAATTCGCACGGGCTTTGGCAAGATATTCCATGCGTTCGACCGCGACCATTTTCAGGTGAGATTCGATCCCCGGCAATGGAAGCTGAAATTTTTCCTTTAGATTTCGGATGAGGGCTGAGGGCTGCATGGGTCTTTGTTAGATCAAAAGTAGTAGCGGATTTGGTAAGAAAAGATTTTGGCCATTCAGGATTGAAAATATATTTGATGAATTACCGGCCAGTGATATCTACTAAATGCATGCATGGGTGGCTTTTTATTTCTGACTGACTGATCTTTCGGCCAATGAATTAAAATTGAATGACCAAATTAACGCTTATATCTTAAATAATGTCTAATTTTACAGGGTTTTAGAACGCAGCAAATTATTGCCTATTGCATCGAGCATGACTAAAATTAAACCTCAGGCTTTTGATCAAACGCACGAAATCCTCTCGAATGAGAAAGTGCTGGTACTGTTTAACGATGAAATTAATAGTTTTGAATTTGTGATTGATAGCCTGATCAAGATTTGCAACCACACGCCTGAGCAAGCCGAACAATGCACACTCATTGCACATTTCAACGGAAAATGTGTTATAAAAAGCGGTACGTTCATCGAATTAAAACCCCCTCACGATGAGCTCTCTAAGGTCGGATTAACCGTTTCGGTTTATTAGGTAAATATTTCTGAGGCCATGAATATAAGAAACCTATCCCTGCTGATTATTGCCATGCTGATGAATGCTTGTGCCAGGGTGCCTTATACCAATCGGCGTCAATTCAAGATGTTGCCCGAGAGCGTGCTTACAGGGATGAGCCTGTCGGAGTACCGCAGTTTCCTGGTCTCAAACGTAACTGTTCCTGCCGATCAACCGGGTATGCAGTTGATAGACCGTGTTGGTGATAAAATCACCACTGCAGTAGAGGAATTTCTGGAGCAACGGGGCTTGGCTAAGAAACTTAAAAACTTTTCGTGGGAATATCATCTGATTGTGAATGATGATGCAAATGCCTGGTGTATGCCGGGCGGAAAAGTAGTGTTTTATACCGGCATTTTACCTTATACAAAGGACGAGGCAGGCGCAGCCGTGGTCATGGGCCACGAAATTGCACATGCCATAGCTGGTCATGGCAACGAACGCATGAGCCAGCAACTTGCGCTTACAATGGGCGCTATCGGACTGGACATAGCCCTGAGCCAAAAACCTCAGGAAACACGAGATTTGTTCCTCGCTGTTTTTGGGATTGGCGGAACAGTTGGTTCCCTGGCCTATTCTCGTCAGCATGAGTACGAAGCCGACAAGCTGGGAATGGTTTTTATGGCTATGGCAGGTTATAACCCCGAGCGGGCACTGACATTCTGGCAAGACTTTGCGTCAATGCCAGGGCTATCCACCCCGACTTTTTTGAGTACACATCCCTCGAGTAAGGACAGGGTTGAAGCAATCAAAGCTTTCATGCCCGAAGCATTAAAATATTATGACCCTGACGGTTCTAAAGCCAGGGCCACTGCACCAAAATTACAAATACCATGACGTGGACTGTTATTCTGTTGTTAATTATTGTAGGACTTCTTCTGCTCCTGCTCGAGGTACTCGTAGTACCGGGTACTACCTTTGTAGGCATCACTGGTTTCGTGCTGCTTATTGTCAGCATATGGCAAGCCTATGCCATTTATGGAACTCCTGCCGGGCACTATGCCCTGCTGGGAACACTGGTGCTTACTTCCCTGGTGCTCTACTTCTCGCTGAAATCGAAAACCTGGCGCCTGATGATGCTGAACACACAAATAGATTCTAAGATGAATGAAGTTGATCCGGCAAAGGTGAAACCCGGCGATGAAGGCAAAACCATCTCGCGCCTGGCCCCTTCAGGCAAAGCAATCATAAACGGAGAATACTATGAAGTGCACACCTTGGGCGAATTTATTGACCAGCAAACGGAAATTATTGTGATCAAAGTCGAATATAGTAAAATTCTTGTCAAACCTAAAAATTAAAAAATGGAAACCAATGCATTGATTATTGTTGCGATCGGTATCGCCGCCCTCTTTGGGCTATGGTTTATTTTTGTATTTATTCCCGTGGGCCTCTGGTTTTCGGCGCTGGTATCTGGCGTACGCGTTTCGCTCTTGCAGCTCGTACTGATGCGCTGGAGAAAAATTCCCCCTGCAGTGATTGTGAATAGCATGATTGCTGCCACAAAAGCCGGAATCACTGTCACCCGAAACGACCTCGAAGCGCACTTTCTGGCTGGTGGTCGTGTTAAACCTGTTATCAACGCGCTGATCTCAGCCGACAAAGCCAACATAGCGTTAAATTTCAAAATGGCTACTGCCATTGACCTGGCCGGCCGCGATGTGCTCGAAGCCGTTCAGATGTCGGTTAATCCCAAGGTGATCACAACCAAACAAATTGCCGCCGTGGCCAAGGATGGCATCCAGCTTATTGCAACAGCCAGGGTCACCGTGAGAGCGAATATCAAACAATTGGTGGGTGGAGCCGGAGAAGAAACCATCCTTGCACGCGTTGGCGAAGGAGTAGTCAGTGCAATCGGTTCGGCCGATTCGCACAAGAGCGTGCTCGAAAATCCTGATGTGATCTCCAAAGTAGTATTGGCCAAAGGACTCGACAGCGGCACTGCCTTCGAAATTCTATCCATTGATATCGCCGATATTGATGTTGGGAAAAACATTGGTGCTTATCTTCAGATGGATCAGGCCAATGCCGATAAAAACATCGCCCAGGCGAAAGCCGAAGAACGTCGGGCTATGGCAATAGCTGTAGAACAAGAAATGAAAGCCAAGGCACAGGAAGCCCGTGCAAAAGTTATTCTTGCTGAAGCCGAAATCCCATTGGCCATTGCCGAATCGTTCCGTAGCGGAAACCTTGGAATTATGGATTATTATAAACTGCAAAACATCCAGGCCGACACCAAGATGCGCGAATCCATCTCCGATCCGGCTGGAAGTGCCAAGTTGCAGAAAGATCAGGATACATCTAAAAAATAAACCAACCCAAATCCGAACATCACTACCCAAGGGTTGGCTACAAAACCAACCCTTTTTTCATGCCTGAAGAAATATCCCTATTTTTATTCACTCAATCGTTTCCTAATCATGGAGCCATCAAAATATCAATTAAACCGCATTGTGCGGAATAAGTATGGCGAACTGCTTAGGGCCTGTCATGCACTCCTCGATGCAAAAGAGAAGAAACTGCTTCGCAATGCATTCATGATGCTACTCGATGTTCACAAAGACAGGATCCGGCCTTCGGGAGAGCCTTATTTTTTTCATGCAATAGCAGTGGCCAAAATTGTCGCATTGGAGCTGGGATTGGGTTATACAACCATTGTAAGCACTTTGCTGCAGGATGCTTTGATGGAAAACGGCACAACACCCGAAAATATTGAGAAGGAATTTGGCGCTGAAATCAGGAAAATCATAGAAGGTTTGACCACAATATCATTGTTGAGAACCGATAAAGTCTCGCTGCATGCCGAAAATTTTATTCGCCTGTTGCTTTCCCTTGCCGACGATGCCCGCGTGATCCTCATCAAACTGGCCGACAGGTTGCACTACATGCGCGTGCTGGATTCCTTACAGGGAAGTGATAAAGACAAAATTGCCATTGAAACAAGCAAACTATACACGCCCATTGCCCACCGCCTGGGTTTATACAATATCAAAACCGAGTTGGAAGAGCTTTCGATGCGCTACGCTGAACCATCAATTTACCATTCCATAGAACGCAAACTTGAGGACTCTCGCGCAATGCTCGATGCATATATCAAAGAGTTTTCAGAACCTATTGAAAAAGAATTAAGTGCTGCCAGATTGACATTTGCGATCAAAGGACGCATAAAATCTGTTTTTTCGATCTGGAATAAAATGAAAACGCAGAATGTTGAGTTCGATGAAGTGTATGACCTCTTTGCCATACGTATCGTATTGAATAGCACGCTGGAACATGAAAAGGACGATTGCTGGAAAGCCTATTCGGTTGTAACGAACCTCTATCAACCAAATCCGAAACGCCTGCGCGACTGGATTACCACTCACAAGGAGAATGGCTACGAGTCATTGCACACAACAGTGGTTGGTCCACGAAACCGCTGGGTGGAAGTGCAGATACGTACCCAACGCATGGACGAAAATGCAGAAAAAGGCCATGCAGCCCACTGGCTCTACAAGGGAGTGAAAGGCAGCGGTAAAAAATCCGACTGGCTTGATAACATCAGGGCAATTCTTGAGAAACCTGAGGCGAATACCCTCACCGAGGAGCAACTAAAGATTCGTGCTGCAGAAGATTCTATTTTCGTTTTTACACCGCAAGGCGACCTCAAAAAACTCCCGCAAGGCGCCAGCGTGCTCGACTTTGCCTATGAAGTGCATACAGGGGTGGGCGAAAAATGTACCGGAGCACGGGTCAATGGGCTGATGGTACCAATAAAACACATACTTAGAAACGGCGATAAGGTTGAAATACTCACTTCAAAAAACCAAAAACCCAACCTTGATTGGCTTAACTGGGTAGTTTCTGGACGGGCACGCAACAAAATAAAGCGATTTCTAAGGGTTGCGGAGTATAGTCGGAGCGATGAAGGAAGAGAAATGTTGCGCCGGAAGCTCAACCAACTTGATCTTACATTCAACGATGCAATCCTGAATAAAATCATACAGCATTATAAACTTTCGGAACCTGTGGAATTGTTTCATCTAATTGCTGAAGATAAAATTGATTTAGCCGATATCAAAGATTTTCTTTTAGCCCCGGTTCGTTCAATTGACGAGGCATTGAAGGAAAAAATTCAAAAGAAAATTGCTGCCAAAGCAGCAATCGGGTCACCTGGTGCCGACTTTCTGCTCATCGAAAACAACCCCGAAATAAGCGACTTTAACCTGGCCAAATGTTGCCAACCTGTTTCTGGTGATCAAATTTTTGGGTTTGTTACAGTTGGAGCCGGAATTAAAATTCACCGTGCCGACTGCCCAAACGCTCTGCAAATGCGCTCACGCTACCCGTATCGTGTTGTAGCTGCCAAATGGGTGAAAAAAGAAGAAGTGACCAGTTTTGTGGCCACCATACGCATCGCCGGGCAAGATCGCCTGGGAATACTGAACGACATTACGCAAGCCATCAGCCAGGATCAAAAACTAAATCTTCGAGGCATCTCAGTCGAAACCTCATCCGGAAAATTCGAGGGAATCATAAAAGTATTGGCGATGGATTCGCGGTTTCTTGATTCTTTGCTTCACCGGATATTAAAAATACCCGGGGTGAAGAAGGCTTCGCGTGTTGCCGGGAATTAACAAAGAGATAATAACTGGCAAAAAGAAATGAGCTACACTGGTTACCGATCACGCATGCCGCGCAAGGCTCAGTACTTCTCAGAGGAATTCATCGAAGGAATGCTCCTGAATTTTAAGATTTTGAAACGAATCACCCTGAACGAAACAGATCAATACTATTTGCTCGAAAGCCCCGGCAGGCATCGCTTTCTTTTACCTGCAAAATACTATCCATACCTTGATGTACCTATAAATTCTGATATCATTTGCGAGATAGATAAAATTAATTGCTCTGGGAGAATTTTTCTGGAGCCCCTGCATCCGGTTTTTAAGGCAAAAGAGTACTATTGGTTTGAGGTTGTCCATTCCAGGGTAACCCTGGACAAAAAGGAACGCCCGGTTACAACTTATTTGCTGAAAGATAAGCAGGAAGGGCATCATAAAGCACAGCTATTAAGCAATATCACATTTCGGAATGGGAGTAAAATCATTGCTGCATTCGAGAAAACAAGAAAGGGCATTTTGATTCTCAGCGAGATACAGGTTATTAACAATTGTTAATACTGTGTGTGGATATCATGTGTGGTTTTAGTAAGGCAAAACTATTGACACAACCTCCATTTTGGCTTACCTTTGTTTGACCAAGTGAGGGATAAAAGGCACACCTCCTGAAGACGGGATAACAGCCCGGTCCGATCGCAAGAAAGGACAAGGGAACCCATCGAAAGCACCAAAAGCAACTTCTGATGAAGGAGCTAAGGGAAAAACAGGAGAGGGTATCCGGAAGTCTAACATCGAAAGACGCGACACCAAAGGATGCCTGACCAAACGGAAGGGGCTTTGACAGTCTGCATCATGAAAACCACAGTTCACGCTGATGGACTTAAGGATCAGAAAATTAAAAGCCACGTTCGGCAACGGACACCTAACCAAAGGAATGCCAAAATAACAGTAACCTGGCGCCCGCTGAAAGCTACGGTTCTCAGCACGGTGGAATGGGAAGTTGCTCGGCCAGATCAACTTCCCATTCGTGTTTTATACCTATCCAATTTATTCAGAAGCTCTTACTCTATACCCTTTTATTCTCTCACAAAAATCAACCGGTTTGGATTTAGCCCTGCCTCAAAACCAAACTTTCTGATTCCCATTTTGTTATAGCAATAAACCATGCCTGTATTCACAAACCCCCTGGCATCGGCGATATAAACATCGCCGTTTCTTGCATCAACGGCTATCCCGTAGATGGTTTCGATGCTGGTGCCATCGTTGATGAAATATTCTAGTAGCACCTGCTCGGTTTTTACATTCAGTACCACGATCTTCGATTTATTGGACATATAATCAAAATGATAGAGATAGGCTGTGTCGTTATTTATTGTGAAATTCATTGCTTCGAATCCCTCAAAAGTGTGCTTTAATGTATTGGTGTTCGTGTTTATGATCTGCAACCTGGAAGGTACTGTGGAGTAATTGCCACGTGCAATTAAATAGAGATCTCCGTAGGCATCGGCTTGTAGCGAAAAGGGATTCAATCCGACCTGTATTTTGGCTATTTCGGTTTGCGTTGTTGGATCAATTACCGAAACAGTGTTATCAAAATTCGGAAAATCAAGCCCTCCCGAGTTTGAAACATATATCTTACCATTTGCCGCCGCGATTCCATCCGGATTGCGGCCAACCTGAATGATTTTTTCGACCACTAGTGAAGTAGTATCAATCATGGCAACTGTGCCATCAAAAGAGCACACCCATGCTTTACCGGCTAGAAAAGCGATGTACCGGGGTTGACGTGAAATATTTCCGTTAAAAAAAGGAATTTGCCTGATGCTTTTTCCGGTGCTTGGGTTGATTACCTCTACCTGGCTCGAATTACTCACTACAATATAACCCTTGCTGCCATTGATGGCTATATCGAGGCCTGTATCGCCAAGCCCCCGGTTGTTTTGGGTGCGAAAAAAATCCTGATGGATTATCTTGCTCTCAATGTCATAATAGGACAGGGTAGAATTGTTCATGCCAAAAAGGCCTTCGTTCAACACATAGATACCTACTGCCTTTGCTACGACTTTAGGGCCAGGCTGGTCTTTGGGCTCTTTAACACAACCTGCGTAAAGAAACACCAGCAATGCCGCTAAAAGTTTTGAAGGAAATGTCGTTTTCATGTAGGTTGATTTGTTAGTAGTTGATTTCCAGTGTTATATATATTGCTCTTCCGGGCATCGGAAACCCTCGGATGACCTCGTATTGTTTATTCAATAAATTGCTTATCTGCCCTTTGAAACGATATGATAAAGTTTCGGTTAATATATGCCAATCAATTGTCAGGTCATGATTCCAAAAGGCGGGCATTGCGTTTGCAGCAATATTCTGGCCCAAGGAATAGCGAAACCCGCTGAAAAGGACATTGTGGGAAACTGTGATTTGCCTGTGTCTGAAAATGAGAGAAGCGTTTGCTGTTTCAAAAGGAATATATGCGATCTGATGCTTGTAGGTGATAGAACCTTTGTGAGTCCGGTCAGTTGCATACTGCAACGTGTAATTACCCAACAACGATAAATCGGTATTAATCGAAAATGGATAATTGCCGTCGAATTGCAACTCGATACCCCGTATATCAACTAGACCTATATTGCGCGTACTCCACACAAAAAGCTGTTGTGTAGGAATAGCCACAATTTTATCTTGCACTGAATTATAGAAGCCGTCGGCTGAAATTGAAACGCGACCGATATTGCGGAACGAACCTTCAAACAGCAATCCGAGGTTAATCTGGGATGCCAATTCAGGCCTGAGTCCCGTGTTTCCTGTAAATGAGTAATACAGGTCGTTGAATGTTGGCATCCTTGTGGTTTTTTTATACAGCAACCTGATGCCCAGGTCGGGTTGTGCCCGAAGCTTATATAGGAATTCAAACCCGGGATTGAGTACTAAGCGTGTTTTTTCGGCCTTTCCTGACTCGGTTTTATTGCGTACGAGGGAGGTCAGAATATTTCCTTGCACTTCAATCTGTCTCAATCTGAGACGGGTGCTTATCGCTGTCAGCCAGTTCAGACGAAAAGGATTTTGATATTTATATTGGTCCGATTCAAGGGTGTGAACCATCAGGTCGCTGCTAACGCCTAACTCTAGTTTATGTGTAGTTTTAAGAGACATCGCCTGCGAGATATAAAATTCCTGCTGTTCAAACCTTGTTTCGAGCTTGCCTGCATTATTCGCGTATTCCGGATCGAGGTACTTCAGAAAAGAACGCGAGTAGGCAAGATTAGAGAGTGACTGAATTTTTCCGCTTGCAGGATTCTTATATTGTATGCCTGTGTATAAGTCCTTGTTCCATAGCCGTTGTTTCGAATACGGATTATAGAAGATTACTGCTCCCGGAAGCCCTCTCTCCGAATCATAATAATTCGCCAGAATCTTAAGGCGAGAACTATCTTTTGTAGTGTGGTCAAGCAGGAGAGTAAACTGACTCGCTTCTATATCGGCGTTTTTTCTTCTGGCTGTGGACGAATGTGATAAGTTGTTGATAATGAATTGGTATTGGCCATGAGCAAGGCGGGTATTCAAGGTGGAAACAAGGTTGGTTTTTGGGCCTAATTTGTAGCCGGCGATTAAAAAGGGATTGAAAAAACCAAACGAACCGGCTTTTAATCCCCCGAAGAAATTGATCTTCTTATTTCCAAAATCCATGGTTTTGGATTGCAGGTTTATACTGCTTGCCGATACCAGGGTTTTGGCCGGTTGACAAAGGACGCTATTAGAACCGATTCTCATACTTATCTCCTCTATTCCTGCCAACGGTAATTTTCCGAGGTCAACCTGACCTGAAGCTAAGTCTGAAACCGCCATCCCGTCAATAAAAACTGCCGTGTGGTGAGCGCTCAAGCTCCTGACCATCACAGTTTTGAGTCCTCCAATCCCTCCATAATCCCTAAGGGTTACTCCTGAAAATGCTTTGATAGCATCAGCCGCCGATGAACCCGCAATACCTTTAATTCGTGCTGCCGAAAGTATTTGTATTACTGCGGCTGATTGCAAATTTCGAGTGGGCCGTTTGCCTTTTATTTCAACCGCCTGGAGTTGAATTGAGTCAGTTACCGGGTTCTGCGCATAAGCATATAACCCGGTCAGAAAAACAACTGATAGCAAAAAGCCATATTGTACCCGCATGGAGGCAGAAATTAACAACACAATTTTTCTGGTTTTTCGTCCCGAAAACCACAAAACACTTTTGCAGGCAGGTCTTCTGGCTTGTCGGGTGGTCGGGCGGCCTTCCCATCGCGATGGATTCGTGACAGTGGCAAGGAGATGCCGACACCTTGGTAAACGACTCACAGCTACGGGGATAGCTCCGGATTTGCACCGGGTTCCCTTTTCATTTCATCAAGGCGGCAGCGATGATGAAAAACCTGCAATATTGCGCAAAGATATAATGTTTTAAAAAAAAGATAGAATGTGGTGAGGCTTATTTCAGAAATTTTTCATTAATTTATTCAGATTCGTTGCCAGAGAGCAAAGGATTTCAGCTTGGCAAACTTTTGTATATTTGCACGCAAAAGAATTTTGAAGGTGTTTCATATCCGGCAACTCACCATATGATGCGCTAAAACTTACGTCCGATTATCAGGATAGATTGACCTGGTGGTTTGGCTTACCAGTCAATAGATCTCAATATGGTGCTGATAAATTGGACTTTAGAATGTACTAATTATACTAAAAATTAAAAATTTATGAGTAAACTTGCAGTGGTTGCTTTTGGCGGAAACGCCCTTCTTCGCAGTGATCAACGTGGTACGATTGAAGAGCAGGAGGCCAACGCCCTGGCCACAAGCGAACGCCTTCTTACCCTCATCAATAAGAATTATGACCTGGTAATTACCCATGGAAACGGGCCACAAGTAGGAAATATTATTCTGGCAAATACTGCAGCCGAAAAAATTCACGGCATTCCCGATATGCCCATGGATATTAGTGTTGCATATTCGCAGGGTTTTCTGGGCTATGTGATTGAGCAGCAATTACGAAATGTGCTAAAATCACACGATTTGGAACGCGACATCATCACCATCATTACCCAGGTATTGGTTGACAGGGAAGACCCCGCATTTTCGAATCCAACCAAACCAATAGGGCCATATTACACCAAAGAAGAGGCAGAAAAAATCGCTGCCGAAAACGGATCAATCTTCAAGGAAGACATTCGCGGACGGGGCTGGCGAAAAGTGGTTGCCTCGCCTCAACCCCTTGCTATACTCAACCAAAAATCAATCGCAAAGCTGGCCCGTGCACATGAAATTGTGATTGCTGTGGGTGGGGGCGGAATTCCTGTTTTCTTTGTAGCCGAAAATAAACTTCAGGGAATAGATGCAATTGTTGACAAAGACCTTGCTTCTGCACTCCTGGCGGTTGGTATCAATGCTGATAAGTTTTTTATACTTACAGATGTGCCAAAGGTTTGCCTGAACTTCCACAAACACAACGAACAAAAAATTGACCGCATGAGCGTGAAAGAGGCCCGGAAGTACTTGGCACAAGGACAGTTTGGCGAAGGAAGCATGGGACCAAAAGTTGCTGCAGCTATTCATTTCGCAACCCATACCGGAAAAGATGCAATCATTACCAGCACAGATATGCTCGGGGTAGACAACGGCGGAACCAGAATTTCTATCGTGTAGAAATTTGTAGAATCATGATGTCCGAAAGAAATATAAATAATTAATATACAAACACTTATGGCTCTTAATCTAAGAAATCGAAACTTTCTTAAACTATTAGACTTTAGTCCCGAAGAAATTAAGTTTCTGCTCAACCTTTCCAAGGAACTTAAAAAAGCAAAATATGCAGGCACGGAGCAGCCTCGCCTGAAAGGGAAAAACATTGCACTAATTTTTGAAAAAGACAGCACCCGCACCCGTTGTGCCTTTGAAGTAGCAGCTTTCGATCAGGGTGCTTGTGTAACCTACCTCGGGCCTTCTGGCTCGCAGATCGGGAAAAAAGAATCAATGAAAGACACCGCCCGCGTACTTGGGAGGATGTACGATGGCATTGAATATCGTGGATACGGTCAGGCTATTGTTGAGGAGTTGGGCCAATATGCCGGAGTTCCTGTTTGGAATGGCCTCACCAACGAGTTTCACCCCACACAAATCCTTGCTGACCTCCTCACCATGATTGAGCACTGCGACAAACCCCTACACCAGATTTCGTTCTGCTACCTGGGCGATGCCAGAAACAATATGGGAAATTCATTGATGGTTGGAGCTTCAAAAATGGGGATGGATTTTCGTTCAGCCGCTCCCAAAGCACTGCAGCCAAATGCAGAGTTAGTGAAGCAGTGTCGTGAAATCGCGAAAGAAACCGGTGCCAAACTTACAATTACCGACAATGTTTCAGAGGCAGTAAAAGGGGTTGATTTTTTGTATACAGATGTATGGGTTTCGATGGGAGAACCCGCCGAAGTGTGGAAGCAACGAATAGAGATTCTTAAGCCCTATCAGGTGAACAAAGAATTGGTTGCTCTGACAGGGAATCCAAAAGTGAAGTTTCTGCATTGCCTTCCTGCCTTCCACAACCGTGAAACCACCATTGGTGAAGAGATTTTTCAGAAATATGGCCTCGATGGCATGGAAGTAACCGAAGATGTCTTTGAGTCACCGGCATCTGTTGTTTTCGATCAGGCCGAGAATCGTCTGCACACCATTAAAGCTGTAATGGTGGCCACTTTGGGTAGTTAATTGGATGGATAACCGGTTTTTTGTGGGCTAATTTCCAACAAAGGAAATTAGCCCATTGTTATTTAGAACCAACCTAAATTAAGGTATCTTATACCAAATTGCAATTTTGTTCTTAAATTTGTGCAGTTATAAGATTTAAAGTACGATAATACTGAAATGATAAACAATTTCATCCTATGTTCAAGGCAAAACTGATCAGAATGCTCATTCCACCACCGGGTTGGAGGCTTCCTGTGATTATCCTGTTGGGTGTATTCGTTGGAACCGGTTTATTTGTGATTCACGCTTCAAGGGCTCATTCCTACTTGTCAGATAAACCGGAAACATGTATAAATTGCCACGTAATGTACCCCCAATATGCTTCCTGGAAGCATAGCAGCCACAGCCAGGTGGCCTCGTGCAGCGATTGCCATGTGCCCCATGATAATATGGCAAAAAAGTATTTTTTCAAGGCAGCCGATGGAGCAAGGCATGCAGCCATTTTTACCGCAAGGCTCGAACCGGAAGTGATTCATATTAAGCAAGCTGGAATTACTGCGGTTCAGGATAATTGTGTTCGCTGCCACCAAGACCTGGTAGAAATGACTACATTAATAGAAATAACCGGAAAAAATTATCAACAAAGCCAGGGCAAACGCTGCTGGGATTGCCATCGGGAAGTGCCTCACGGAACAGTAAGGAGCCTCTCTTCAACTCCATTCTCTTTGGTGACGCGGTTGCCATCAATCATGCCAAGATGGTTGGAACAATACACTAAGAATGAAAAATGAAAATAAACATTGATATATATTTTAATAGAAAAAACTTATGAAATCAATTCCCGACAAAAATGAAAAAAGTTCCTGGTTGAACTGGGTCATATTCATTGCCACAGTTGTGGTTGTTTTTCTAATTGGATTATTCGCTTCATCCATCGTCGAACGCCGCAGCGAATCGAAGCTTTATTTTCAGATGACCAAGGAAATTTCGGAATGGGAACCCCGAAATGCAGTTTGGGGGCAGAATTTTCCGCGACAATACGAAACATATATGCAAACTGCAGACACCAGTTTCAAATCTGCACATGGCGGACCTGCAACAATTGACTACCTGAATGAATTTCCTGAATTGGTTATTATGTGGGCAGGATATGCGTTTTCGCGCGATTACAAACAAAGTCGGGGACATTATTATGCAGTAAGTGATGTTCATAAATCATTAAGAACTGTGCAGCCGCAACCGGCCACCTGCTGGACTTGCAAAAGCACGGATGTTCCAAGGGTAATGAATCAAATAGGTGTTGCTGAGTTCTATAAGTCTACCTGGAAAGACATGGGGCCGGAAATTGTCAATCACATCGGTTGTCAGGATTGTCACGACCCTAAGACCATGAACCTGCGGATAACCAGGCCAGCGCTTGCCGAAGCATTTGAACGGCAGGGAAGAGATATCTCCAAAGCCACGAATCAGGAGATGCGCTCGCTGGTGTGTGCCCAGTGCCATGTTGAGTATTATTTCAAAGGAGATGGAAAGTATCTTACTTTTCCGTGGGATAAGGGTTTTGGTGCCACCGATATGGAAGTCTATTATGACGAATACCAACATGTTGATTGGGTACATGCACTCAGTAAAGCGCCCATGCTAAAAGCACAACATCCCGACTATGAGTTGTATATGACCGGTGTTCACGCCGACAGGGGGGTAGCTTGCGCCGATTGTCATATGCCGTACAAGCGCGAAGGCGGAATGAAGTTTACCAATCATCACATAACCAGCCCTTTGCAAAATGTATCGGGAAGCTGCCAGGTATGCCATCGCGAAAGTGAAGCCAAGTTGGTTGCCAACGTTGTAGAGCGCCAGAACAAGGTGCAGGAATTGCGCAGATTGGTTGAGCAAAACCTGGCCCGGGTGCACCTCGAAGCCAAATTGGCTTGGGAGAGCGGCGCCTCGGAAGAAGAAATGAAACCCGTACTCACCCTTATCAGGCATGCTCAATGGCGCTGGGATTGGGTAGCCGCTGCAAATGGATTGGGATTTCATTCCATAGCTGAAGCCCTAAGAGTGCTGGGAACATCTATCCAAAAATCAAATGAAGCACGCATACTTCTTACCGAAATTTTTGTCAGAAAAGGCTTGAAAGTTCCGGTGCAACTGCCTGATATCAGCACGAAAGCGAAGGCTCAGGAAGTAGCCGGCCTGCCGATGGATAAAATCCGCGCTGATAAGGCTGAGTTCCTTTCCACTGTTCTTCCTGGTTGGCTGAATACTGCACGCGAGCGTGAAAGTAAAATGGGAATTTGATTCTTATTCGTTGCTTGCCGTCAATTCTAACTATTCAACAAAACGAATCGTCCACGAATTGAGCTTATTGGAATACGGACACTGTTATTTGCACGAAAGAAGAAAGCTCAAATTAGGCTTTACGGTATTTACTTAAAGATCTTTTAGAAACAGGGAGCAAAATGCCATTTATATCTTTGGGCGATACACTTCCTTCAATTTGAGTATTGCCAAATTGTTATCATCCACCGAAATAACCTTCCACTGATAATCAGCCAAGCCACCCCAAAATTTGACAGTTATGTCAATTACTGAATCTTTTTTAGACCAGGTTCCATCAAAATCAGCATAGGAGATCGGGGGGGTACCACACCAACCGGCATTTTTGCGCTCAACAAAGCGCTGATCCGAATAAAATATAAATCCATAATCATTGTCTTTGAGGGATTTGGCCCTTGTATATTTCCAAAGTGTATCAACTGTGATTGGATTAACCCAGCATCCAATTGTTTTATCATTCTTGTTGAAAAATAATTTGTTTTCTTTTTCACAGGCAAAAAAGATCATAACAGTCAGCAATAATCCTGTTAATTTTACTGCATTCATTGATTTTGAGAGAATTTGGTTGCAAGATGAGATTTGGAAACAATTGGTTGCATCTGTAATAAATAAGCCTTATTGTCATCATCTCCAGGTATCTCAACGATTCACTATCTTTGTTATCTGACAACCAATTGAGCAAGGTATGATATTGGCTCATAAAATTCGAAAGCTTAGAGATTTGATGCTGAGAAAGGTAGGCAATTGGCTGGCCATCCTAAGTTTTTTTGCTCTGTTGGTTGTTGTGTATGACCTTGGGTTCGACAAAACCCCCGGCTTGGAAAGAATCATTTATTCCCTTTATTCGATCATCTTTATTGCCTTCTTTTTACTTTTCGCTTTGACCATACTGTTTGGAATCACCCAAAAACAGCCATTCGCGAAAAGAATCATTGATTTTGTTTTGGTGTTTCTCACATTTTTACTTACAGAATCATTGGTGTTTAAAGCAGGCCGGTTCGACTACACCCAACTGGCGTTTGGAACCTTATCAGGAGAAGGGGTACTTAGGCTAATGCTGTTTCTTATAGCGGTGGTCACAATTTCACGCTCAAGCATTCAGATACACAGGATACAAATCAACCCATCGCTGCTTTTTGCAGGAAGTTTCTTTCTGTTGATTGTCGTGGGCACGGGCTTGCTCCTGATGCCCCGGTCAACCGTAGAAGGAATTTCGATGCTGGATGCTTTTTTCACAGCTACGAGTGCGGTGTGCGTGACAGGGTTGATTGTGGTGGACACAGCTACGGCATTTACACCCCTTGGTCAACAGTTTATCCTGCTGCTGATTCAACTCGGAGGGATTGGTATCATGACATTCACCAGTTTTTTTGGATTCATCTTCAAGGGACACCCTTCGCTTAAAACCGAGATTTATCTTAGAGACTTTATCAGCGAGGAACGCCTGGGGAATATCTTCAAAACACTATTAAAAATCATATTTTTTACAGTTATTATAGAATCTATCGGGGCCGCAATCATTTTCTTACAGGTTCCTGAAGATATTTTTTCCTCCACCTCCGAAAAAGCAATGTTTGCAGTTTTTCATTCCATATCCGCATTTTGTAATGCGGGCTTTTCATCCATAACTGATGGACTATTTCACAGGGGCCTGCGATATAGCTACAACCTGCATTTTTCAGTCGCCTGGTTAATCGTCATCGGTGGGCTGGGTTTTCCGATTGTACTAAACCATTACAGGTATCTAAAGTCTTTTTTCATAAACACGTATCGCAAGGTCATGAGAAGAGGTGCGCCAAGTTACCTTCCTCACCTGATCAGCACAAATACGCGGATTGTTGTTATTACTACCTTGGCGCTTCTTGCTTTTGGCACGGTCTTAATTTTAATTATAGAATACAATGGTGCTTTGGCAGAGGCGAAAGGTCTTGATAAACTGGTTGCGGCATTTTTTGCGGCGGTTACCCCTCGCACAGCCGGCTTTAATACGGTGGATATGAATTCCTTCTCATTACCGGCGGTAATCTTCATCGTCGTGTTGATGTGGATTGGTGCCTCACCCAGTTCAACCGGAGGAGGAATCAAAACCAGCACATTTGCGTTGGCCGTGATCAATATGTATTCGCTCATCCGCGGCAAACCAAGGGTTGAGATTCATAACCGGGAAATTTCTGATGCGTCAATCCAGCGCTCGTTTTCAATCATGTTCTTATCGCTGGTGGTAATTGGCAGTTCAACTTTTCTTCTGGCAGCTTTCGAAAATGGAAGACATAGCCTGACAGAGATCGTTTTCGAGTGCTTTTCGGCTTACTCAACAGTAGGCCTTACCCTCGGAATCACTCCCTCCTTATCCGATTGGGGCAAAATTGTGATTATCTTTACAATGTTTATCGGCAGAGTCGGGATACTGACCTTGCTCATCGGAATCGTAAGAAAAATCAGGTTCGGCGACTATCGCTACCCGGAAGATAATATCATGATAAACTGAAAATTAAAGTCTAAATATGAAAGTCATTGTTTTAGGATTGGGGAATTTTGGCGCCTCCATTGCTGTCAAACTAACAGAATTAGGGCATGATGTGATTGGGGTGGATACTGATAAAAACAAAGTGAATGACCTGAAAGATAAGATTACATACTCGGTATGCTTAGACAGCAGCAACCTGCAATCAGTGACAACACTGCCTACAAAGGAGGTTGACCTTGCCATCGTGGCCATTGGCGAGGATTTTGGTGCCTCGGTGATGACGACAGCATTGCTTAAGCAATTGAAAGTCAAAAAGTTAATATGCAGAGCTATTTCACAGGTGCATGAGGCTGTATTCAATGCCATCGGGGTTGACGAAATTGTCCATCCTGAGCAAGAAACTGCTGAACGACTTGCCTATCGCTTGCACCTTTCCGGAGTAATAGATGCATTTACGATCTGCGAAAATATAATGGTGGTAAAAGTGACGGCTCCTGAAGAATTTATTGGAAAGACTATTGAAAACATTGATTTTATAACTGCTCAGATTCAGTTGGTTGCGATTTTGCGCGCGAGTTTGAAATCCAATATTTTTGGTATTCGAACCTCCAAACTCAATGATATCGGAAGGTTTGTTCCCGAAACCATGATTGAAGAAAACGATGTGCTGGTGCTATATGGACCCTGGCATAAAATCAAGGAATTTATTGGGGAGTAATCCCGTGTTTTGAATCAATACGCTATGAAAAATATTGCATTATTTATCATTGGTTTTCTGGGGTCATCGCTGGTTCATGCCCAGTTTCTGAATGTCAAAATCGGAGACTCCGGCTCGGCAAACGAACCGACAATTTGTATCAATCTCAGGAATGTACAGCAGATCATGGCAGGTGCAAACATCAACCGGTATTATTATTCCGAAAATGGAGGATACACCTGGCAACAGGGAATTCTGACCGAACCGGTATTGGGTGTTTGGGGCGACCCTGTAATTATAGCCGACACTACCGGCGACTTTTATTATTTCCACCTGGCAAATCCACCCGCAGGCAGTTGGATAGACCGAATCGTGTGCCAGAAGTATAATAAAGCAACCGGAGCTTGGGGTGCAGGCACTTTCATGGGACTTAACGGAACAAAGGCCCAGGACAAGGAGTGGGCTGTTGTTGACCGCACAAACAACAACATTTATGTAACCTGGACACAGTTCGACCAATATGGCAGCACCAGTCCCACCTGCAAGAGCAACATCATGTTCAGTAAATCAACAAATGCAGGGCAAAGCTGGAGTCCGGCCATTCAAATCAACAAAATCTCAGGCGACTGTATTGATAGCGACAACACCACCGAGGGAGCGGTTCCGGCCGTAGGCCCAAACGGTGAAATTTATGTAGCCTGGTCAGGTCCCGCCGGGATTGTTTTCGACCGATCACTTGACCAGGGACTGACCTGGCTCGAGAATGATGTTTTCGTCACCGCCCAACCGGGAGGTTGGGACATCAGCATTCCCGGGGTTTATCGTTGCAACGGAATGCCTGTCACCAAATGTGACCTGAGCGGAGGGCCACATCATGGCACCATTTACGTCAACTATTCCGACCAAAGCAATGGTGTGGAGGATACAGATGTGTGGCTGGTGAAATCTGTTAACGGAGGCCAAACCTGGTCGGTACCCATTAGGGTGAATAATGACCCGCCGGGGAAACATCAGTTTTTTACATGGATGGATATTGACCAGGCAACAGGCTATCTGTACTTTGTTTTTTACGACCGCCGCAATCACAGCGATCATAAGACCGATGTTTACATGGCCATCTCACGCGATGGAGGTTTGACCTTCCAGAACTTATTAATCAGCGAAGCACCTTTTCTGCCCTGGGCTTCGGTATTTTTTGGCGACTATAACAATATTGCCGCTCACAACAACATGGTGAGGCCAATATGGACCCGCATGGATAATGGAACACGCAGCATCTGGACTGCCATTGCCGACTTGAATGTCGGGATTTCAGAAAAGAGCATACTCAATGCTTGCCTTGACCAGAATTACCCAAATCCTTTCCAACAAACCACTTATCTCGGTTTCAAAGTGAACCAGGCTGGTTCAATACACCTGGCTGTGTATGATCAATTTGGCAGGATGGTGGCAGTTTTGGAAGACAACGCCTGGGTTGAGCGAGGCAAGTATGAGGTGATATTCGATGCATCAAAATACAACTTAAAGCCAGGTGTTTACTATTTCGGACTGCGCAGCAATAACCAGTTCCTGAACAGAAAGATGGTGATCGTATCAAAATAAAAGTACTTGATCCCGCTCGACATTTCTATCAATAAGAGCATACCCGTGCATGCAAACTATTGAAAGTTTATGATTCAGATTCACAAAAACTGTTCTGATGTATACCGCACAATCAATCATAGTATAATATCTTGGCTGCTTTGACCTATAAGAAGCAATTGTGAACCAATAAAAAGTAATTTTTCGGCGCCAGGTTCAATTTTTTCTTCTGATTACCTTAGCCCAATTCTGCGTTGCTCCACTTTTTTGAGTGCCGGGCAGCCAAATTTTTTTGCCTTATTGCCCGAAAAATGATCAGCATCGGAAAGCTCTTTTTTCTAATTTTAATCCCTGATTGTTGTTCACTCTGATTAGTTTCAATATAGCACAAAACACTGACATTCTGAGTGGTATAAGCGAATTGAATTACTGACACGGAGATTGACCAACAATAATTGTTTTAATAAGCATTCCTAGAATTCCTTATGTAATCCTATTAATTCTAAATATCTCTGCCATGAACATACCACACTCCCGAGAATTATCGGTAGAGTTTTTCAGAAAATACGTTGCTGAGCAAAGGTCGAATTTGAAGGATTTGGAGGTATATGACCTTTCGGCAGGCAGTGGTTATATTATCAATTTGTTTCATGAACAGGGTGCCAAAGTTCATCCTTATGACCTGTTTCCCGCGAATAATAAATTCTGTAAGGCCGAATGCAGGCAAATTGATTTACAGCAGAACTTTCCCATTGACGACGTAGCAGCGGATGTTGTAATTTGCGCTGAAACCATCGAGCATCTGCCTGATCATCATTTATTTTTTAAAGAAACATCACGCATCTTAAAACGCAATGGCAGGCTCATACTCACAACGCCTAACCCTTCATCATTGCGTGGCCGGTTCTCGCAATTCGTCGGAGAGACTGCCCACTACAACAGTCCACTGCCAAATGAATATAATGCCTATACTTATTGGGAAAACAGTATGTCAACCGAAGGGTATTTCTCAAAACTATTTGTAAGTGGAATTTTAAGATTGCGCACCCTTGCTGCCATTCAAAAACTTAAAATAAAGCAAATTGTCAGGACCAAAAATAGCATGACTTCGGTTTTATTGCTGCTCTTTTACCCGATGATATATTGTTTTAGCAGAAAAGCGTTTATGAAAAATGTGAAGCAACAGCCTGAGAACCGAAAAACTTTCCAGGAAATCTTTCAAATAAACACTTCCTTTGATGTTCTGTTGAGCAATCATTTAATAATTGTTTTTGAAAAAACTGGTAATGAGAATTAACCCAGATGAATCATAAATCTCAGAACAACTGAATCAGTACAGGGAAAAAATATACTGCTGCATTTGGTAGTTACAAATAATTTACTAATTTTGC
>JBBIIP010000030.1:0-32962 GCA_037446395.1 Lentimicrobiaceae bacterium | reverse complement strand
CCTCACTTGATTCTTTTGTATAACTTTGTGCACTCATTTTCAATCTGAATAATCTACTTCCATGGCAAGTTTTCGTAAGCGTATATTTGCGCTTTTCGTTTTTATAACTCCGTTTCTTCTTAGCGCTACAGTAGCGTTTGCACAAACAACCGCAACCGGAATGGTTCGCGGCTTTGTTTACGAGAAAGACAATGGCGAACCGGTTATTTTCACAAATGTTTACTTCAGGCGCACTTCGATTGGTGCAGCAACAGATGTCAACGGCTATTTTGTAATTTCCCGAATTCCTCCGGGTAGTTATACCCTGCTCGTTACCAGTTTAGGGTTCGATACGCTTCAGCTTCCCATTACCATAAAAGCCGGTGATGTGATTACACGAAATCTTTACCTCAGCAAGAGTGCTGTTCAGCTCGAGGGCGTTCAAATTACCGCTACCCGCGAGGAAGCTCAAACTGAAACACGCACCTCGGTTATAAAAATCACACCAAGGCAAATAAAACAGCTTCCTACCTTCGGCGGGCAAGCTGATTTGGCTCAATATCTGCAGGTTTTACCCGGGATTATTTTTACCGGCGATCAGGGCGGGCAGTTATATATTCGCGGAGGCCCGCCTATTCAAAATAAAGTGTTGCTCGATGGGATGATTGTTTACAATCCCTTTCATTCAATCGGTTTATTTTCGGTTTTTGATACTGATTTGCTTCGCAACGTAGATGTCTATACCGGTGGCTTTAACTCTGAATTTGGTGGAAGGATTTCATCGGTAATGAATCTTACCACCCGTGATGGAAATCGCAGCCGGTTTTCCGGAAAAGCTGATTTTTCGACCCTGGGGGCCAAGCTTTTGCTCGAAGGACCGATTGTAAAATTTAATGAAGAACGGGCAGATGATTTCACCTCATCCTTCGTACTGTCTGTTAAGAACTCATACCTTAAAGAAAGCTCAAAAATATTCTATAACTACATTGACACCACCGGATTACCATACAACTTTCTGGATATTTATGGTAAAGTATCTGTCAATGCAGGCAATGGCAGCAAATTAAATCTCTATGCTTTCAACTTTAGTGATAACGTCAACTATCGTTTGGTAAGCAATTTTCAATGGAACACTTATGGCGGGGGCATGAATTTTCATGTAATCCCCGGCAAATCTCCGGCGTTGCTCGATGGGGAAGTGGCTTTTTCGAGCTACCTGGTGAGCATGAACGACGACAGCGGGTCGCCACGTACGAGCGAAATTAATGGATTTAATGTCGGCTTGGGATTCACATATTTCCTGGGTAAAAATCAATTTAAATATGGGGTTGAAACATTAGGGTTTCTTACTGATTTTAATTTCTACAACTCCACAGGGAGCTATATCAGCCAAAAACAAAATACTACCGAATTGGCTGCCTTTGTGAAATACAAACACACGGCTGGCAAATTCCTGATTGAGCCGGGGTTGCGCATGCAGTGGTATGCATCTTTGAGTACTATTTCGCCCGAACCCAGGCTGGCACTTAAATACAATGCAACAGATTTTCTAAGGTTTAAACTTGCCACAGGAATATACTCTCAAAACCTGCTGAGCGGATCTTCCGACCGCGATGTGGTGAATCTTTTCTACGGTTTTTTATCAGGATCGGATAATTTGCCAAGAGAATTTGACGGAAAAAAAGTCACGCACAAATTGCAGAAAGCCTGGCATCTGATCCTTGGATCAGAATACGATATCGCTGAAAATTTGATGATTAATCTCGAAGGCTATATAAAAAACTTCACCCAACTCACCAACCTGAATAGGGATAAAATCTATAAAGATACCCCCGACTATGCTGACAAACCCGACCGGCTTCGAAAAGATTTTATCATCGAAAGCGGAATGGCCAATGGGATGGACTTTTCAATGAAGTACGAGCGCAAAGGGTGGTATCTTTGGGCTGTATACTCTCTGACCTTTGTTGACCGATATGATGGTTTAATTCATTATGCTCCCCATTTCGACCGGAGACACAGCGTGAACCTGGTTGCCACGTATCAGTTTGGCAAGAACGACAACTGGGAGGTTAGTGGCCGCTGGAATTATGGGAGTGGTTTCCCTTTTACCCAATCGCAAGGTTATTATGAAAGGCTTACTTTTAATGATGGGATTTTTACCGATTACACAAGGCTAAATGGCCAATTGGAGATTGTGTATGCCGAATTGAATAAAGGCAGGCTTTCCGACTATCACCGAATGGATATTAGTGTAAAAAACCGCATTCATTTTAATAAAAATACCAGGCTCGAGACAACTGCAAGCGTGACGAACCTCTATAATCGCAGCAATGTTTTCTATCTCGATCGTGTCACGGGTGAGCGCATTGACCAGCTTCCAATCATGCCAAGTTTGGGGATTAGCTTGTCGTTCTGACTCCGGGCACAAAATATCAATATCAAAAATTGAAGCAAGAGAAATCTGGCCTATTCCCGATTTTTCGAATCAATTATAATTGTCACCGGGCCATCGTTGACAAGATGAACATCCATCATGGCGCCAAACTCGCCACATTCTACCGGTTTCATTGAGAGTTCGGATAGCCTTTTCTTAAACAGCTCATACAGTGGAATGGCAGTGTCTGGCTTAGCCGCCCTGATATAGGAAGGGCGATTGCCTTTACGGGTGCTTGCATGCAGGGTAAACTGGCTGACAACCAGTATTTCGCCACATGTTTCGGTAACGTCGAGGTTCATCACACCCATTGCATCGTTGAATATTCTGAGGCGAATAATTTTTCCACACAACCATTCAATGTCTTGTTGCTCATCGGTTTCTTCAATTCCAAGTAGAACAAGCATTCCATTGCCGATTTCTCCGGCTATCCGGTTCTCAATTCTTACGGATGCTTCTTTCACCCTCTGTATTACAACTCGCATAAATCATTGTTTGTCAGTGATGGTTACTTCTCGAAATATTCCATCAGTTATACTTTTATTTAACTCGGAAAATTCTCTTCCAATGCCTTACTGTCAATCCCACTCATTGATAATTAATTCTTCATCGTCAAGGATGCTCAGGTAGCTTTTATACCTGTTCCGGCTTATGGTACCTGCCTCGAGGCAGCGTTTTACCTCGCAGTTGGGCTCGTGGGTGTGCGTGCAGTTGTGAAATTTACAGTGCCGGCTCACCGCGCGCATTTCGGGAAACCGTTCCCACACTTCTTTACGATCGAAATCGGTGAGACTGAACTCTTTAATGCCCGGGGTATCAATGACAAACCCGCCCGAAGCCAGTTCAAACATTTCGGCAAAGGTGGTAGTGTGTTTTCCTTTTTCGTGATATTCTGACAGTTCTCCTGTTTTGAGCTTCAAACCTGGCTCGATGGCATTGATAAGTGCCGATTTGCCCACCCCTGAATGTCCAGAGAAAAGGATCGTACGGCCCATCAGGCGATCTCTGAGCGCCTGAATGCCCTCTCCCGAAAATGCCGAAGCAATATAACACTTATACCCGATTCCGGAATAGAGTTCTGTGAGTTGATGCAGGCGCTCCAGGGTTCGTGGGTTGTAGATGTCAAACTTGTTAAAAATAATGCTTGCCATAATGTGATATGCCTCGGCTGTAATGAGGAAGCGATCAATAAACCCGGTTGAAGTTGCTGGCATGGCAAGGGTGGCAATAAGCCAGGCTTCGTCGAGGTTGGCTGCAATGATATGCGATGCTTTGGATAAACGGGTAGCTCGCCTGATGATGTAATTGTTTCGTGGTAATATAGTAGTGATCAGGCCTGTATCTTTTCCAGGCTCAATGATAAAACCAACCTTATCGCCTACGGCAACAATATTGGTGGTTCTAAGATCTTTCATTCTGAATTTGCCACGCAACCTGCATTCAATACGGGTGCCGTCTTCGGCTCGTACAGAATAGAAACTTCCAGTAGAGCGTGTTATGATTCCTTCCACAGACAATTGGCCTAGATGATTGCTGATTTAATTTATGGAAAATTATAGTATTTCCGAATTGGGCTTTTAATATCCCAAATACAATCTAGGCCGTCTTTGAATACCACAAAGTCGCCGGCTTTGATTATATATTGACCCTCGCTGGTTTCGACCACCACTTCCCCATCAATAATCAGGCACTCCTCGTCTGCATCATATATATATGGGAACCGCGAAGTTTCTTTTTCCCAAATGGGCCATGCGTGAATTTTTCTATATTCGATTTCGGCTTCCGATAATTTTCTGACTATAATTTTGCTCATCAGGTGTGCTGGATTTTTGCGTAAATTTACGACATATATCTGCATCACTGCAAGTTTCATGGAAATTGAACATTACATCTCTTCGTTTTTAACGGTATTGATCGCCTCAATTTTGTCCATTTACATTTTTAAGCGTTTTGGTGCGGGGCCTGCCAGATCATTTATTATCACATTTCTTTTCGGGACAGGCTGGGTATTGGCCGTCATACTTAATGATTTTCTTACAAGTCATCTTATCAATACCACTAAGCCCTCAATCAGGCCGCTGGGATTTTATCCGATATTAATGACCGGATTTATCAGCGAACTTGGCAAATATTTGATTATTAAGATATACGCCATGCCAAAAGCAAATTTTAAAGGCCCCATTGATGGAATTTTCTTTGCCTTGTACGTTGCACTTGGTTTTTCTGTAAGCAGCATTGTTTGGTCGGGCATGAACCCGTTCTTTGATGATCCGGCCAGGTGGCGCGCAATCTTTACCTTTCCTGTAAATCTGACTACTGCAATATTCTCAGGCTTCTTTGTTGGGTATGCCAAAGGCAGAAAAAACAAGCTCTTTTACTTGCTTAAAGGGTTGGGAGCCTCCACTCTTTTTCACGCCGTGTATGAGTTTCTGATGCTCAGCAGGAACTACGGCCTATTGCCTGTTTATTTTACCAGCTCAATGGTTCTTGTAGGAGTTCTGGGCATAAAAGCATTGAAAATTGCCAATAGGCGAGACAATGCGTTCCAAAATTAGCTCAGTTTATACATTTTGCCTGGCAGACACTTTATGATGCTTTCGAATTCTAGATTCAGAAGGGCGCCGGCGACTTTTGTCGGGGTAAGTCCACTGGCTGAACAAAGCCTATCAATGCTTGCCTCTTCGGTTTGACTGAGTAAATCTACTATCTTTTGTTCCTCCGGACTCAGATGAATCATTAACTTTTTTTGTACAGGTACAGGCTTTTTGTCTTCGTCCCAACCCATAATATATTTGATATCGGCTGCCGATTGAATCAGGTGTGCCCGATTGGTTTTGATGAGGTAATTACAACCGGCCGAAAATGTATCACCGACACGGCCAGGAACCGAAAAAACATCTCTGTTGTAGGAGTTTGCCAACTCGGCTGTGATCAGCGCCCCTCCTTTGACACCGCCTTCAACCACCACTACAGCATCGGCAAGGCCGGCAATAATGCGGTTGCGGGTAGGAAAATTTTCACGATCGGGAATGGTATTTGATGGATAATCGGTTATCAGGCCGCCACGCTGCACCATCTTACCCGCAAGGGGTTTGTTTACAGCCGGATAGATGCGGTCGAGCCCGTGAGCCAAAACCCCAACTGTATTCAATCCTGTTTCGAGGGCTGCTTTGTGGGCAAATGAATCAATTCCGTATGCTAATCCGCTGACAACAAGCACATTGAGCGCACTCAGTCCTTCGACAAGTGAATGGCAGATGTCTTTGCCGTAATTTGTGGCCTTTCGGGTTCCGACAATAGACACCACTTTTGCGGCATTTAAATCGGCATTGCCCATATAATAGATAAGTAACGGGCCATCAATACATTCTCGTAAACGTTTTGGATAGTCTGTTTCGGAATAGAAGATTGTCTTGATTTTATATTTTTCGATAAACTCTATCTCTTCGGCAGCCCTGTCGAGCGCTGCCTTCCTATGCGTCAAAATCAAATCAACAAGGGTTTCGCCTATTCCTTCGGCTTTCAATAAGTTTTTCCGGTTATCCTCAAAAACAGCTTCCGGGCTGCCACAAGCGACAACCAGGTTTTTCCCGAGCACATCTCCAATTCCGGGAATAAAAGTCAGTGCAATTTGGTGAACGAGTGGCATAAAGTAAAACAGATATGAAATATATTAAATATATAAATCTGGCATACTGCTCGAGTTGGTCAATTTCTTCCCGGATGCATGCATTCCACTGCCAGCGGGGCAAAAATACTTAAAACGTGCTGAATTTGGATATGGAATAATTGGGACCTTCTACTACTTGATCTAGGAGAACAAATGCCGAACTATTGCGACTTGCCCGCCAAACTGAGATTTTTCTTTTCTACGGCAAAACATTAATAAATGAACCAGGGAGTCCAAAAATGAAAAATAAATTCTTAGGTTTGCTAACAAATAATCAGTGAATGTTAGCAGCAATTGTTTGGGACGTGAGTCCCGAAATTTTCAGCATCGGAAGTTTCTCTGTTCGTTGGTATGGTTTGATGTTCGCGGTGTCATTTTACCTTGGCTTTCTTATTGTTCAGCGTATGTTTCGCAAAGAGGGCCTCGACGAGTCAATCCTCGAAAGACTTGCAACCTGGATGATTTTGGCTACAATTGTCGGTGCCAGGCTGGGTCACACCCTCTTTTATGAACCCGGCTATTATCTCAAACACCCTCTTGAAATTCTCAAAATCTGGGAAGGCGGATTGGCAAGCCATGGTGCAGCCATAGCGATTATTCTTGCCCTCTTATTGTTTGCCCGTAAATACGAATGGAACTTTCTGTGGCTGATTGATCGAATTGCAGTGCCGGTTGCGCTTGCAGGTTTTTTTATCCGACTAGGAAACCTGATTAACTCAGAAGTTTTTGGCCGCCCAACTACATTGCCATGGGGTTTTGTGTTTGTTCAGCATGATGACCTGCCCCGACATCCCACCCAGCTCTACGAAGCTTTTTCCTATCTGCTCATTTTTATTTACCTGATCAGATACTATTTTCTAAAGGACGGAAAGCCTCCGAGGGGATATTTGATGGGTATGTTTTTGATTCTGATTTTTGGGGTTCGTATTTTGATCGAATTCGTCAAAGAGCCCCAGGTTTCTTTTGAGCAGAACATGATCCTAAATATGGGACAACTGCTAAGCATTCCATTTGTTGCTGTGGGTATTTTCCTGGTTTACAGGTCAATGCTCAAACGTTCCGGGGAGATCAATTAAGACCGCGAATCACTTTCAGGGAAGAATCTATTTTTTCTTTGGTTTCTGTTTGATCGTAAAGCCTTGCCATCATAGATAATCGTTGGAGTATTGAAACAGCCTGTTGCCGGTTCTCCTGATAATAGCTTGCAATGTGCGCTGGCTGGCTGTCGTACCATGCAATATCGGCCAGGTAGTTGTTGACGATGGTCATAATCATTTCATTTGCCTTGGCTGTTTCTCCCGACTCATAATAAACCTCAGCAAAAGGCATCGTGTACATATCGTAAGGAATTTTCTCATTAACAAAAATTTCACGGAATTTATCTGCTACTATTTTTGCCGAATCAAGTTTGTTTTCCTCAAGGAGTGCCTGAGCCAACCGCATGAAGTTCTGCCGCGGAAACATTGAGTTGCGCATGCTTTCGCGATCAATTGTAACCCTAGGGTCGTTGATATTGCCCCACCTGGCTTTATTAACCAGGACGTCATAGGTAGCATCAACGTTGATTCCGCCTAAACCTTTTACATGGTGTTTTGCTTTAACCGGCATGAGTTTGTATGAGAATCCTTCGAGGTGCATAAATTCATCGAGGCTGATTACTTTATCTACTCCGCCTGGGCTGGTGAAAAAAAATGGCCTCTCGAAATTGCTGGTTGCCAGGAAATCAATCATGGCCATGTCGTTTCTATAGAGATAGGTTTGTTGGATTTCCCACTTCAGTTGCGGTTCTATTTCATCAATCATATTTTGCGGCACCAGTCCTGATTTGATCAGTGCGTCCCGGTTGATGGTCATTTTCACTTTTTTCGTGGGAAAATAATTTACCTTTCGGCCACCAAATGAAACTTTGGTGTTGTCCGACTCACTGGCAATAAAATCAACCAAGTCCATTAGCTCAACATAATCGGGCAGGTTGCGGTCGTAGAAATAAACAACATCATTGGCGCCTCTTCCATATTGTTCATTGGTCAGTGTGAAAGGAAGGGGTTTGGATTTGTTGACTTTTCGGCTGAGTTGCTGAATATACCAATCTCCTGAGGCCAGCATGTGGTTGGCAACTCTGATATCAGTCCGCACATCCTCAACATCCTGAATATACCATAAAGGGAAAGTGTCATTATCACCATAAGTTAACAGCACGGCATCCTGATCGCAGGAAATGAGATAGTTGTATGCAAAATCGCGTGCAACATATTTATGTGAACGATCGTGATCGTCCCAACCCTCGCGGGCCATAATTCCGGGCACCAATAACAGGCTGACAAGAGTAACAATCAAGGCTGCCGGTAAACTGCTGATTTTTTTACTTAACCAACTCCAAAGAGCCATTACTCCCAACCCGATCCAGATGGCATATGCATAAAACGACCCCGCATAGGAATAATCCCTTTCTCTTGGCTGAAAAGGGGTTTGATTCAAATAGACAATAATGGCAAGGCCTGTCATCAGAAATAGCAATCCTACCACCACTGCATCTTTCGAGTTGCGCCTGACCTGATAAAACAAGCCCGCAAGCCCAAGAAGCAGCGGAAGAAAATAAAATTTGTTGTTGGCAGGGTTCTGCATACTGGGCGGAAGGTCGTTCTGTGATCCAACACGCGTCTTGTCAATAAAATTAATGCCACTGATCCAATTGCCTTCCTCAATGCTGCCATGTCCTTCGATATCGTTTTGTCGTCCAACGAAATTCCACATGAAATATCGCAAATACATATGACCCACCTGGTAAGAAAAGAAGAATCTCAGGTTTTCGATGAACGATGGTTTGTAAAGTATTTCTTGACTTCCGTCAGGTCTGGTAACCTGGATGGGGGTTCCTTTTACTTTGCCCCAAGCTTTATATGCGTTTATGTGGCTTGGTTTTTGATTGCTCCACATGCGCGGAAAAATAGTTTTAAACCTTGAGTCAAAGTTTGGTACACTTTCTTTGCGATCATCTGCAATCACATAACGGCGCTTCTGAAGGTCTCTGCGATAAACGGGATTTGAATCCAAATAGGGCTTTTCGGGATCGAGGGGAGCATTGTAATAGGCCCCGTAGAATAAAGGCCAGGCCCCGTATTGTTCCCTGCCCAGGTATGATAGCATAGATATAGCATCGTTTGGATTGTTCATGTTTTGCGGCGGATTTGCATTGGCACGTATGACAATCATAAAAAACGATGAATAACCGATGAGTATAAACGTAAGCGCCAGGATAGCCGTGTTTAGGAATGCTAAACCGCGACGGTAGGTAATATATAATCCTCCAACGATCAGAGCCGCGAGTAGCGCAAAAAAGAATAAGCTTCCGCTATCAAAAGGCATTCTGAATGTGTTGACAAATAAAAGCTCGGTTTTGGCAATCAGTTTCACCACGCCGGGGATGATCACATTCATGATTAAGAACAGCAGGAAGACCGAAATTATACCTGTATAAATCATGCCTTTCCAGCTCGGTGTGTAACGCTTGTAGTAATAAACAAAAGCGATGGCGGGAATTGCCAGGAGATTTAGCAAGTGAACTCCGATCGAAAGCCCGATCACATAGGCAATTAAAACCATCCAGCGCAGGTGATGCTTTTGGTCTGCCACGCGTTCCCAGCGCAAAATGGCCCAAAAGACTAGCGCAGTAAAGAACGAGCTCATGGCATATACTTCTCCTTCAACTGCCGAAAACCAGAAAGAATCTGTAAAAGTAAATGCCAATGCGCCAACAAGGCCGGCGCCGATAATGGCAAACACGTTTCCTTTGTTCAATTCGCTTTCTTTCCCAACGATCTTGCGGGCCAGCAAGGTGATGGTCCAGAAAAGAAACATCACAGTCAATGCGCTGCTTAATGCCGACATAACATTGATCATCATGGCTACATTTGCTTTATCGCCCATGGCGAACAATGAGAAAACCCTGCCAAGCATCTGAAAAAGAGGTGCTCCGGGTGGGTGGGTAACCTGCATTTTATAGGCTGTGGCTATAAACTCGCCGCAGTCCCACCAGCTGGATGTTGGCTCTATGGTAAGAAGATATACGATTGATGTTACGAGGAAGACACCCCAACCCAGCACGAGATCGAGTGTTTTTAACATTTTATTATTTTCTGGCATAAATTGTTTTTCTAAAAATGGCTACTATGAGGAGGCATCTATCAAAATACGATGAGCGAAAGTACGAAAAATCCAAAGATGCACCATGCACTCGGTTAAAAGTCGCCAGCAATACAATTTCTGACCTGAAGATCAAAGCATTGCAAATTTTGGGCACAATCTATGGCGGACAAGATTTTTTATTACCTTTGCGCCTTCAAAATCGCACCTTCGATTGTCCGATAGTGTAACGGCAGCACAAGAGATTTTGGTTCTCTTGGTCTAGGTTCGAATCCTAGTCGGACAACACCCTCAAAAAACCACCGAGAAATTATTTCCCGGTGGTTTTTTCATTCCGGAAGTGAGTGGGGCTGTTAATATGATGGTAGTAACCCTTTTGGGGTAAATTCATTTATTGGAACTGGATTTGGGAACTATGGCCTGGTGCAATGCCTGCCAACAAACCAAGCCTTTATATGACTTAACGAACCGAGAGGTTTTAAGCGCTTCATAGGTGACTGGTTTACAGGCATTCCATAAGGGTTTATCGCCCAAGATGCTATAGACCGATTTTATTTATTTATTTCTGTTTTTCTCAAGTAAACCAAGCGTTAGGGGGATATTGTCGGAGGTGATGAATTCGGGAGCTTTCCTGATGGCCGATACAGTTTCTTCGTAGTTGCGGTTTCCAAATAACATCACCCACAATCCGGCATCCTGCGCCGTTCTTACCTGTGGGCCGGTAATATTTTTATGATAAACAGCAAAACCATTGTATTGGTGTTCGAGTGAGGTTGACAAGCCGATCTCAAAATCGCTGGCATAGTAAAAGTATTTGAGCCCTGGATTCAACAACCGCATATGGTTCAAAAAATTCATGTCTTTGGCTTCGATGATGATGCGATGCGGGAGGTTTGCTTTCCGGATAACTTCGTTCAACTTTTCGGCAAATTTAAATGTGATCTCATAGGGTTGCCCACAAAATCGCTCAAGCTTGACCTCAAGGACGAGATAGAGATTTGCCGGATAGGCTTTATAAAGGCTTAACATTTCTTCCAGGCTAATTAGAGGTTGGTTTTGGCCTTCTCCTGCATAGATGTTGTGGCGATAATAACAAGATTTAAGGGTCATCCATGCATGGCTGCAAACCGGGCCTCCGAAATTGGTTCGCTCATAAAGTTCGGCACCGTGGTAGAGAATGGGCACTGTGTCGGCAGTAAATTGAACATCAAGTTCAACTCCATCGGCTCCATATCCCTCAATAGCTTTTCGGACTGCTGCCAGGGTGTTCAAAGGGAAATACTGATTAAACCTGGTCATGCCGCCACCACCATGCCCCAGCACTATAATTTTCTCAAGATGAGCAGGAGTATATTGTTCCAGGTCAGGTTCCCTGCATCCCCACATACAGGAACAAAACAACCCAATGACAATTGCCAAAAAACATCTGTTCATTTCTCGAAGTATGTTTGGCCACGACTTTGCGGGAATTCCTTCATTCACGCTTTTAGAAATTTCTTAACCATTATTTGTTGATTCTGAAAATTATGTTGATGCTTGCCCTGGCGTTCAACCCATGCACAATGCCATCATCATACTGTATGTTCGAATTATAATCTTCGTAGAAAACTCCAAATCCGACTGTGTTGCCAAGGGTTAGGCGCGGTAATATTCGCCAGTCGAGTCCATATTCCATGAAAGCTTCTGAAAGCAATGAGCGGCCCCTGCCGGTGTTATTGTCGTATTTCCTGGTATGAGTAAATTGTATGACGGGCCCCATATGAAGTGATAGCTTATCGGTTCTTTCCTGCGCATAATATCGATACGCAACCTGCAAGCCTTGTCTTAAATTCCTACGATAGATTAAATCGGGAAGGGAGGTATTAAATCCGAGCATGAGCATTGATTTTCTGCCCATGTAATATCCGCCTGCCGCAGCCGAATATCCGGCGAACGAAATGCAACTTGAGGTGTAGAGGCCATAACTAAAAGCTTTCGGAGTATTGTCTTCCTGCGCAACGACCGACAGGCTGGTTATAAATGCAAATGCAAAAATCCCCAGCCTTTCCAGACTTTTATTTATAACCGAAAAATTGAAACTGTTGTTTTTCAAGGAGATAGTATCAAGAGAATTTTTATATAGTTCAGGAATAATAGTCTCTGTAAAAGGTGGCAGCAAAAATAAATGATTTTGCCAACCCTAAGAGCCAGGATTTGGCAATTCTGAGGATAACTGGTCAAAAACAAAAAATTAAATTTTGCAGAAAAGAAAAAGTTGTATCTTTGCACTCCATTTTCGGAGCATGATCAATCCGATGGTTTTTAGGAAGCCCAAGCGTTCTTAAAATAACAAAAATTGGGAGCATAGCTCAGCTGGTTCAGAGCATCTGCCTTACAAGCAGAGGGTCACAGGTTCGAATCCTGTTGCTCCCACCCCAAAAAGCCACATCAGCGTGGCTTTTTTGTTTTTGCAATGCTTGTGAGCCCATGCAAATATATTTCATACTTTCGAGCACTTTTTAAAACCAACACCACACTAGTACCTTATATGCAAATCATAATAAAGCAAGTTGAAAGCAAGCGAGAATACAGCACTTTCATCCACCTTCCCTTTAAAATTCACAAGGATCACTCGCAGTGGGTTCCACCGGTTATCATGGACGAAAGAGCTTTTTTTGATTCCAAAAGAAATAAATCATTCGCACACTGCGATACCATCCTGTTGCTTGCCTATCGAGGAAAAGAAGCAGTCGGGCGCATCATGGGCATCATTCATAATTCTTATAATGCCCTGAAAAATGAAACCAATGGTCGTTTTGGGTTTCTTGAATGCTATAACGATCCGGAAGTTGCCCGCGCATTGTTGCAAGCTATTGAAAAATGGGCTTTGCAGTATGGCATGACCCGCATGATTGGCCCTTATGGGTTTTCTGACAAGGACCCTCAGGGTTTTCTAATAGAAGGATTTGAACATATTGCTTTGATTGCATCGAGTTGCAACCACCCATACATGATTGAGCTGGTCGAACAAAACGGTTACTCCAAAGAAGTAGATTGTTTGGCTTTCAGATTGCCTGTTGATTTTGAAGTGCCAGATTCTCACAGGAAGATATTTGAAAGGACCCTGCGTAACAATAACCTGATTGTGATTGAATTTTCAAAGCGCAAAGAATTGGTTCCGTGGGTTCCATCTATTTTAGCCCTGATGAACGAATGCTATGCTGATATTTACGGATTTATCCCGCTGGATGAAAAAGAGAAAAAGGCTTTTGCCGATCGCTACCTTCCTATTATAGATCCCCGTTTTGTGAAGCTTATCACAAAAAACAATGAATTGGTTGCATTTTTTATTGCATTGCCGAATTTCAGCAAGGGGTTGCAAAAATCAAGGGGGTATCTGTTTCCCGTAGGGATATTTCATATTATGCAGTCAATGAAACGCACAAAGCAGCTCGACCTGATGCTGGGTGGTGTAAAACCGGTTAATCAGGGGCTTGGCCTGGAAGTACTGATGGGGTTTAAAATGAAAGAATCGGCTCAAAATGCTGGATTTGAGAAAATTGAAGTGCACTTGATTCTTGAAACCAACTACAAAATGCTGGCAGAAATTCATAAGCTTAATGCCCAACCTCACAAGCGTTTCAGGGTGTATCAAAAAGCATTGATATAAAAATAATTATTCTGCCACCAGAGAGGTCTTAGCGCATTTATAATCTTTTGCCTAAATATTGATCTATTTTTGGTGGCTTTCTGATTCTTCGAACTCAACCCGAATGGAATCATCAACCGAAAGCCCAAGTAGGCTGGCTGCAGCACCTTGGTTTATAGCTATTTCGAGCAAACCGGTAGAGCCAAATAACACAACAATCATTGACTCTTTTACATCGTGATAAGAAGTTGAAATTTTCTTGACATGATGTGATTTGTTTCTCAATTGTATTGTAAATGGCCTGTTTTTGCACACTTCTCTGAAAGTGGCTTCCGAAATATTTGTAAAAACATTCTCGTAGCCGTCAATATATATCACTTTTCCAATAATTAAAGAGGGTTGAAGCACTGGTTTAAAATTGAAGAGCTCCGTCAGGCTTGCTCTCATAAAACCCAATTCTTCAATCTTTTTTCCATGAGCCAGATGCAGTGCAGCATTCACAAAACGGTCGCGGGCAGCAAATGTGTAGTATCCCGTGTCCTGAAGTATTTCAATTTCAACAATTCTCTCAGGCTTTCCATCAAATACCAGCGGAAAGATCCCGTTGTCTGTTCCGACAAAAAAGTGACCGTTGTGAAATATGGCCAAATGCGGTGTTTGTTCTGACTCATCGGTATTAATGGCTACGATGTGTACGGTTCCTTCCGGAAAATCGGGGTAAGCATTGCGCAGAATAAATGATGCCTGAGAAATATTGAAGGATTCAACCTGGTGCGATATGTCAACGATGATAGTGGATGGATCGCGCTTCAGAATGGCGCCCTTCACAGAGGCAGTGTAGTGATCCTTAGTACCCCAATCGCTGAGGAGTGTGATTACTGGCATGACAAAACTTTATGCAAACTTCCGTAAAATTCTACTAATTTTGAAAAAAGTTTCAAAAAATCCTACCTTTTTGCATGAGCGAAACGACAATAAATCTCGAAATGTATAACCTGATTGACATTTATGGTGTCAATGATAAGTATCTCAATATCATCAAGTCTTTTTTTCCGAAGCTGAAGTTGATTGCACGCGGCGATGAGCTGATTGTGGTGGGAGAGGAATCAGAAACCGAAGTATTCAAACAAAAATTTTTTCTTTTATTGCTTAGCTACGACACATTTGGCCGTATAACTGAAAATGATATTGCGCAACTTCTCGGTGGTGAAGACAGTGTTGTGATTCCTCAAATAATTACCGATCGAAGCATACTGGTACATGGGCGGAACGGAATGTTAATCAAAGCTCGTACCGCCAATCAACAACGCATGGTTGAGTTAATGGAGCACAACGATCTGCTCATAGCCATTGGGCCTGCCGGAACAGGAAAGACCTATACTGCGGTTGCACTTGCTGTGCGAGCTCTTAAAAACAAAGAAATCAAACGAATTATTCTAACACGCCCGGCTGTCGAAGCCGGTGAAAACCTTGGATTTCTTCCCGGAGACCTCAAAGACAAACTCGATCCCTACCTTCAACCATTATATGATGCTTTGCGCGATATGCTGCCCCCGCAAAAACTACTCAGTTATATCGAAGATGGCACCATCGAGATTGCCCCTCTGGCTTTCATGCGAGGCAGAACCCTCGACAATGTTTTTGCCATATTAGATGAAGCGCAAAATGCCACCCATAACCAACTGAAGATGTTTCTTACTCGTATGGGAAGTTCAGCAAAGTTCATTGTTACCGGAGATATTACACAGATTGACCTACCCAAATCCCAATCCTCCGGCCTTGTGCATGCTTCAAGGATACTTCGCAACATACCCGGGCTGGCTTTTGTTTTTCTCGACGAAACAGATGTAATCAGGCATAAGCTGGTAACCCGCATTCTTAATGCCTACTCCAAAGATGAATCCAACCCGGTGAACCGATAGAGAAGACAATCATGCAAACCATAATTCACACGAATTTTAATTTCCCCGCAACCACCCATTTCTATAAGGGCAAGGTTCGCGATGTTTATACAATAAATGATGAATTGCTTGTAATGATCACCACTGATCGAATCTCCGCTTTCGATGTGGTGTTGCCCGAAGGAATTCCATACAAAGGACAAGTGCTTAACCAAATTGCAGCCCACTTCCTCGATGCCACACAAGATATTGTTCCCAACTGGAAAATAGCCCAACCCGATCCAATGGTCATGGTGGGAAGGAGCTGCCAGCCCTTTAAGGTTGAGATGGTCATCCGCGGATACCTATCGGGACATGCCTGGCGCGAGTACAATGCTGGCAATCGAAGCATTTGTGGGGTGCCATTGTCAGAGGGCATGAAAGAAAACGACAGGCTGCCTGAGCCGATCATAACCCCCACCACTAAAGCGGAGTTTGGCCACGATGAAGACATTTCGCGGGAGGAAATCCTGAAAAGGCAACTTGTTGGCCTTGCGGACTATCGGAAACTAGAGAAATACACCTATGCTTTGTTTGATCGGGGCACTCAGTTAGCTGCTCAAATGGGGTTAATTCTGGTGGACACAAAGTATGAATTCGGAAAAGCCAATGGTGAAATATTTCTCATAGACGAAATTCACACCCCGGATTCTTCCAGGTATTTTTATCGCGACGGATACGAGGCTCGTCAGCAACTTGGTGAGCCTCAACGCCAACTATCAAAAGAATTTGTCAGGGAATGGCTAATGCAAAATGGGTTCCAGGGAAAACCGGGGCAAAAAGTTCCGGCAATGAACAAAGAGCTTGTAGCTTCAATTTCAGAGCGTTATATTGAGTTATATGAGAAAATAACCGGGGCGAAATTTGAAAAGGCCGAAGCAACCGATGTTCTCAAACGGATTAAGGAAAATACAACCGCGTTTCTCAGAGCATACTACCGATAGGTCTCGAAGGCTCCTGTGCCGCGACCGCTTTTTAGGCGCAAATTATTCATGTGGAGTCAACCGTATGATTATCTATACCGCCAAAGATGCAATCATTGCATCAATATTTTCTGACCTCAGGTCATCATCACTGGCTTTATAATACGCTTTTACTATCTCAAGCAACTTTAGAGCAACGGCAAGATTTTCGTGGGGGGTAAAAAATTGCGGTTCGGGTTTAATTTTATTTAATTCAAGAAATTTTTCAATCTGGGCTTTTTCGAAAGCAACACCTTGCATCAAAGGATTGATATAGAACAACGGTTCATACTTTCTGATTTCTTTCTCGCCCGCTGGTGCTTTCGTAAAGGCTACCAGAAAATTATCGGGCAAGCCCACATAAAATACCGGCAAGATCAGCCGCTGGCAAATTCCAAGGTAAAACGCGCCTAACATCATCGGATGTATCGCTTTGTTTGCCAGAAATTGGTCGAGAAAAAGACACTCAGCCGATGGACTTCCAGCAGTTGCAAGTTTAAATTTTCTGACGTTAAACAAAATGTGATTTACCAGCCCGATGCTTTCGAGCGAGGTAAGATTCTGGCTTAGCTCGAGCCAAATATCTTTTTTGAGTGCATGTAGTCGCTTTTCAAATTCAGCGTGCTTGATTGCAGGATTATGAAGCCTGGCCAGAATTTTCAGAAACTGGATTAAATCATGGTTTTCCGAAGTATGCCATCGGTGAAAGGCTCTCATAATTCCTTTGAATCGTATTTGCTGAACGAGCCACTGAAACCTGGTGCGAAGAAATGGATTGAAAGTGTTTTCAATCTCTGCTTTTAGGAATGGAATAGCTATTGGCCCGAGAGCTAAAACAGAATCAGCAATTTTCAGATAAACGTTTGGATTGGGTTCGTCAATCAAACTTAGCAGGGCTTTGAGTGATTGCTGGGTTTCCGGATCTTTAAGGTTTTCGGCCATTTTTCATTTCGTCCGAGTTATAGTTGAAACGTTATTTCAGGACGTAAGTCTTTCGAGTGTGAGCTGAACCAGTTGATCCATGAATTTTTTATAACTCCTGTTGTACTCCTTGCTGTGCCGGTTGGCTATTGCAACACAAATGGTCAGTGCATTGTGCCCGAGTAGGGCTGCCAAACCATACAAAGCAGAGGTTTCCATCTCAAAATTACTGATTTTTAAACCCTCAAAGCCAAACGTCTCGAGTTTGTTGTTCAAATCCGGAAAACCCAGTTCAAGCCTGAGTTTGCGCCCCTGTGGCCCATAAAAACCGGGGGCTGTAGCAGTAATTCCGCACATCAACCCTTGTCCGAGTTTTTCTTTCAAAAGTTCTGAGCATTTCACAGCATAGGGTCTTGGAAGGCTGGCCGGCCACTGTGTGTGGTGCAGAAATGCTTCGGTCATCGCATGATTGAATAGCGGATGGTTTGTATGGTAAAAATTTAATAATCCATCCATTCCGATTCCGTATTCCGACATTACAAAAGCATTCAGCGGTATCTCAGGCTGAATGGCGCCAGATGTTCCTAATCTAATTATATTTATTTGTTTAAATGGCTCTCTCGGCTCACGTGTTTGCAGGTCAATATTGGCAAGGGCATCCAGCTCATTGATCACAATGTCAATGTTATCGGTTCCCATTCCGGTTGACATCACAGTAAGCCGTTTGTGTTTGAATGATCCTGTGTGAGTAATAATTTCACGGTTTTGCATCCGAAATTCAACGTTGTCAAAATAATATGAGATTGTTTCTACACGTTGAGGATCGCCCACAATGATAATATGATCTGAAATTTGATCAGGGTGTAGCTTTAAATGATAAATACTTCCGTCTTCGTTGAGCACCAATTCCGAATCTGCAAGTCTTGCCATAGATATTGTGATTAAATTTGCATTAAAGCGGACAAAAGTAAGGAAAAATTAACCCTGGTTTTGTTTTGCTTTTCCATTAAATACAAACTTGCGCTATGCTTTGCGAAATTATCTCCATCGGTGACGAACTATTGATTGGGCAGGTTGTAAATACAAACGCTTCCTGGTTGGCTTCAGAACTTAATATGATTGGTGTTCGGATTTACCAGATCCGAACAATCAGTGATTCTAAGAAACACATCAAACATGCCCTGAAAACAGCCTTCAAAAATGTTGATTTGGTTATTCTGACCGGAGGTTTAGGGCCAACAAAAGATGACATCACGAAGACCACACTTTGCGAATTTTTTGGAACCGATCTGATTTTGCATGAGCCTACCTTGTACCATATCGAGCAATTTTTCCTGAACAGGGGCCGGGCCCTAACCGATCTTAACCGAAAGCAGGCAGAGATTCCGGCCAACTGCCAACCTTTACCCAATCCCAATGGCACAGCACCGGGCATGTGGTTCGATCAAAATGGAAAAATCCTGGTTTCGTTGCCGGGAGTCCCTTTCGAAATGAAAGCCCTGATGACTGATTATGTATTGCCCAGGCTTGCAGAAAAAGCAAATGGCAGAGTAATTCTGCATAAAACAGTGCTGACGCAAGGTGTGGGTGAGTCGTTTTTGGCTGATATTCTTTCTCCTTGGGAGGATGGCCTTCCTCCACATATAAAGCTTGCATATCTGCCACAGCCGGGAATTGTGAGGCTCAGGCTTTCTGCATCAGGCCAAGATGGTTTATTGCTTCAGAACCAGGTGCAACAGGAGGTAGACAAACTGCAAGGGCTTATTTCAGAGCACATTTTTGGTTATGACAACGACACCCTCGAATTGATCATCGGCCAGATGCTTAGGGACAAAGGCCTGACCCTTGGAACTGCCGAAAGTTGCACAGGCGGTTACCTGGCCCATCTAATTACTTCGGTGCCAGGAAGTTCGGACTATTTTAAGGGCTCGGTTGTTGCATATAGCAATGCTATAAAAACAAAATTGCTGCACGTTCCCGACATTATTCTTGAAACTCAAGGTGCCGTGAGTAGCCAAACAGCAGAAATGATGGCCTCAGAAGCAAGGCAAATCTTAAATTGTGATTATGCCATTGCCACCACCGGCATTGCCGGGCCCACCGGTGGAACACCCTTGAAACCGGTTGGAACTGTTTGGATTGCACTGGCTACCCCACGCAAAACCATCTCACAGCGGTTTCAATTTGGCGACAACCGCGAAAGGAATATCCGCCGAACAGCCTTGTCGGCATTGAATATGTTGCGGCTTGCACTAAAGTCATAAATTTTCTTTTTCTGAATTTTGGTCATCTCAAAAATAATTCCGTTCTTTGCACCCCGTTTAATAAAACAGTTTTTTACATCCTAATATATTGAATCATGTCAAGGATTTGTCAGATTACAGGTAAACGAATGATGGTGGGAAACAAAGTATCGCATTCGAATATGAAAACCAAACGAAGATTTTATCCTAACCTTCAAACCAAAAAGTTTTACTTAACAGAAGAAGATTTATGGGTTACTCTCCGTGTGTCGGCGGGTGCAATTCGCACGATAAATAAAAAAGGAATAAAGGCTTGTTTGGCTGAAGCAGCCGACAAAGGGTATTTGTTTGAATAAGGTCTTTCCCCTGAATAACGCGTGCCTCAATGAAAAATCGTTGGGGCATTTTTATTTTCAGCTTTCCGCCTGCCACAATGAGATACGATTTATGGTTAAATATTTTTTGAAAAATTTCGTTTGATTTTTTTTTACATACCAGGTCTTGCGGTTAAGCAGCCGACGCCTATTTCAACTGGTTTTATGATATTATGATACGATCAGTTAACGTCCAAGAAGCCTTAATGATATTTTTTAATACAGCTCTTGTGAGGTAAAAAAATTTATCGAAATTTGAACGTAGGTCCTGCATTTTAGGTGTGTTGAGAAATATTATATAGCCAAAATGCTGTATGTCTGTATTTTGCATAACCTTTTCGATAACATTTGCTAACAATCTTTTCAACTTTCAAACCACACAAAACATTAAAAGATTAATCTTTATAGAACAAAGTACGACATCCTGATTGAATGATCAAAATTATTCACCCGTCATTAGCATTTGGCGAAATTTCAGCCCCGCCAAGCAAAAGCCTGACCCAGCGGGCATTTGCTGCAGCATTGTTGGCCAATGGCAGAAGTACTATCATAAATGCCTCGTTATGTGATGATTCGATGGTTGCCCTTGACGTAATCAGGAAGCTCGGTGCCAAAGTGGATGCCAGAAATGGCAATTTTGTAATTACAGGTGGATTTAAGGCTCAGGATTCCCTGCTACACTGTGGCGAATCAGGACTTGTAATGCGGATGTTTGCCCCTATTGCAGCACTGCTCTCTGAAAAAATCACTTTTACAGGCGCAGGAACCTTAAAAAAACGCCCTGTTCAAATGATTGAAGAAGCCCTGGTTCAGTTGGGGGTAAGTGTGAAGTCGAATCATGGGCTGCTGCCATTCAGTGTACAGGGGCCTATGCAAGGCGGAAATGCTGTGATTGATGGGTCAGTGAGCTCACAACCCCTCACCGGGTTGTTGATGGCTTTGCCTTTGTTAGAAAATGATTCTGAAGTCCGGGTAATGAATCTTAAAAGTAAGCCATATATAGCCATGACACTGGAACTGCTTGGCGGGTTTGGAATAACAATTGAAAACCACGATTTTGAATTGTTTAAGATCCCTGGGCAGCAAACCTATAGGCCATTGGAATATACAGTAGAAGGCGATTGGAGTGGCGCTGCGTTTATGCTGGTTGCCGGAGCGGTTAATGGCAATGTTAGGATAAAAGGACTAAATGCCCATAGCAAGCAATCGGATATTACAATTCTCGAAGCCCTGAAAAATTCCGGAGCGCAAATTGAGTTTGATAACAATACTTTTTGGGGTTCCAAATCACAATTGTCGGCATTTTGTTTTGATGCCTCCGAGTGCCCGGATTTATTTCCCCCACTTGCTGTTTTGGCTGCCAATTGTAGGGGAACATCCAAAATTTTCGGTGTAAACAGGTTAGTTTACAAAGAAAGCAACAGGGCGCTTGCCATAAAGGAAGAAATGGAAAAACTTGGAATCATGATAAAAATAGTAGGAAATGAAATGCACATCACCGGAGGCGCGATTGCCCATTCTTGCCTACATTCGCATGACGATCATCGTATTGCAATGATGGCTGCAATAGCAGCCATTTCGGCCGACGGCCCGGTTACCATCATGAATGCGGATTGTGTGGCAAAATCCTACCCGGAGTTTTTCAGGGATTTGGAAATACTTGGAATAAAAACCGATGGTTAAATGAATTTTAATTGACTGAACAATAAAACAAGGCATTTCCATCATTATAATTATTTTATTCCGTAAGCGACTGATGTAAAATCCTCATTGCAAAAAAACTATATGTATGAGTTTCGTAAGCTGGCACTAATTGTTTGCTTTTTTTTGCCTCTACTGATTTCAGCACAGGTGAAAGACACTGACCTGGTGCAGTTTTCAGGAATTACACTTACAGCTGACAGCCTCAGGCCGGTTCCTTTTACCCACATCCTGATCCCATCCAGGCACAAGGCGACCAGCAGCGATTACAACGGTTTCTTTTCGTTTGTAGCCCACAAAGGCGACCTGATTGTTTTTACGGCTGTTGGATTTAAAAAAGGGTACTTTCAGATTCCCGATACGATAACTACCCGTCGCTATTCAATGGTTCAGATGATGACCACCGATACGATTTTGCTCACTGAAACTGTCATCTACCCATGGCCATCACGAGAGCAATTTCGCGAAGCCTTCATCCGCAATAGGGTTCCTGACGATGACATGACCACAGCCAATAAGAATCTTGCCTTGCTCGAGATGCGCGACCGCGCCAAAAATATGCCTATGGATGGTTCACAGAACTTTCGCAATTATATGCAGCAGCAAACCGACCGATTATATTACAATGGCCAAACGCCCCCGATAAGTATTTTTAATCCATTCGCCTGGGCAAAATTTTTTAAGGCCTGGAAAAATGGCGACTTTCGCAAGAAAGATTAAAAAGAACCGTTATCTTTTATTAAATTAACCTATGAATTGATGTTCCGTAAACTATTCAGCTGCTCATCATTGTTCCTGGGGGCAATATTCTTTACGCAAATATATGCACAACCGACCAGTGCAGTTATTTATGGAACCGTCAGCACCAGTGGAGGCAGGCCACTCGACCTGGTGAATATCAGGTTGCTAAATCTCACAACAGGCACTGTATCTGACCCAAAAGGCAATTATGAACTGCGCGTTCCTGCAGGCAAGCAGATCATTCTGAATTTTAGTTATCTGGGCTTTTCCGAAGAACGTATTACTCTCATCCTTTCAGAGAATGAACGACGACGAGTTGATGTGGTACTGATTGAAACAAACCGGATAATTTCAGGGCCTGTGATCGAAGACCAGCAGGTGCGTTCGACAAACCTCACCCGAATTGATCCACGCCTTGTGGTTTCTATCCCAAGCATTTCGGGCAGTGTTGAGTCACTGGTGAAGACCATGCCCGGCGTTTCATCGAGCAATGAGCTAAGTTCGCAATATTCCGTCAGGGGTGGTAATTTTGATGAGAACCTGATCTATGTGAATGATATTGAAATCTATCGGCCTTTTCTTATTCGTTCGGGTCAGCAGGAAGGATTGAGCTTTATCAATTCCGACCTTGTAAGCAGCATTCTTTTTTCGGCAGGTGGATTCGATGCCAAATATGGCGATAAAATGGCTTCGGCATTGGATATACAATATAAAAAGCCCCACGCCACTGCAGGTTCTTTTTCGGCCAGCTTTCTGGGAGCTTTTGCCCATATAGAGGGAATTTCAAATAACAAAAAGCTCAATTATCTTAGCGGAATTCGCTATAAATCAAACCAGTATATACTCAGAGCCATGGAAACCAAAGGTGAGTACAAGCCTTCGTTCAGCGATGTGCAAACCTATGTTTCATGGGCGCCCGTGAACAAATTCGAGATGGCTTTCCTTGGAAATTATGCGATTAACAATTACAAGGTCGTGCCAACAGATCGTGAAACATCTTTTGGAACCATAAGCGAAGCATACAAATTCAAAGTATATTTTGAGGGGCAGGAAGTTGACCGGTTTGAAAATTATATGGGCGCCCTGAGCTTGGCCTTTAAGCCGCGCAACAACCTAAACCTAAAGTTAATTGGATCAGCATTTCGATCGCTCGAAAGTGAAACCTATGACCTTTTGGGGCAATACTGGATTGGGAGGCTCGAAGCCGATTTCGGAAGCGGGGATTTTGGACAAGCAGTCGAAGCCATCGGCGTGGGATCTTATCTGAATCATGCCCGTAATTATTTGGATGCACAAGTTGTAAGCTTAGAACATCGTGGAAACCTGGCATTGAAAAATCAAACCTGGCAATGGGGCACCAAATTTCAGCAAGAACATATCTACGACCGGATTAGCGAATGGGTGCTCATAGATTCTGCCGGTTTTTCAATCCCACACCCACCAGATAACCCCGGGTCAGGCAACGGCAAGCCATTTTTTGAGATTAACTCGGTAGTCAAAACTAAAATTGAATTATATTCAAAAAGATATTCGGGGTTTTTGCAAAATATCGTTGCACTCGATGGCGATGCAAACCGGCTTCAACTACATGCGGGCGTTCGGTTCAATCATTGGGATTTGAACAACGAAACCCTACTGAGTCCAAGAGCAACAATAGCATATAAGCCCATCGGGAAAAGAGATGTCGTTTTGCGCTTTTCGACCGGCTATTATTTTCAACCCCCGTTCTACAGGGAGCTGCGCGACCCAAAAGGCAATCTGAATACCAGTGTGAAAGCTCAAAAAAGTATTCATTTTGTTGCCGGCGGCGACTGGAACTTCCGGGCATGGGACAGGCCGTTTAAGTTTGTAAGTGAAATTTATTACAAGCACTTCGATAACCTGGTGCCCTATGAAGTTGACAATGTCCGAATACGGTATTATGCCAACAATAATGCACGGGGATATGCTGCCGGGATTGATTTAAAGGTAAACGGAGAGTTTGTTGCAGGCATCGAATCATGGGCCAGCCTTTCGGTGATGAAAACCATGGAAGACATTAAAGGAGATTTCTATTACAGGTATTTTGATAAAGACGGCAAAATAGTTGTTCCTGGCAGCAGTGCCAAAATCACAGATAGTGCACGAATCGAACCTGGTTTTATTCCCCGCCCAACCGATCAGCGGGTGAATTTCAGTCTTGTGTTTCAGGATTATCTGCCACGCAATCCTTCCTACAAGATGCACCTGAGTTTGCTTTTCGGCAGTGGCCTGACATTTGGCGCCCCGGGGTCTCCAAAATACAAACACACTTTCCGCATTCCGCCCTATCGCCGTGTAGATATCGGCTTTTCTAAACAGATTATCGGCGAAGAAACCAGGTTAAGGGAAGGACATCCACTTAGACATATCAAAAGCATGTGGGCAAGCCTGGAGGTGTTTAACCTGTTGCAGATCAGCAATACGGTTTCCTATATCTGGATAAGCGATGTGAATAACCGCAAGTACGGGATTCCCAACTATCTTACACCGAGGCAGATAAACCTAAAACTTCAGGCGACTTTCTGACTTCATCAAAATTTCCGGTTAGCCAAGCAAAAGATGAACAAATTTCACCATCGTGTGTTATTTGTAATGAATTCAAATTATTAACTTTTCAAATAACTTAAAAAAAATAAAACAATGGAACTAACCACCATCTCAAAAAATCTTGCTTTTGCCGATTTACCCTATGGGTATGATGCACTGGAGCCATACATTGACAAAATGACTATGGAGATTCATCACAGCAAGCATCACAAGGCTTATTACGACAAATTCATGGCTGCTCTGAAAGGTACTGAAGCCGAAGAATTATCGCTCGGCCAAATTTTTTCATCCATATCGAAGCTTCCCATTGCTTTACGCAATAATGGAGGAGGGTATTATAATCACCACCTTTTCTGGAATATTATGTCGGCGAATGGTGGCGGCACTCCCCAAGCAGAGATTGGCGAGGCCATCAACAAAGAATTTGGCTCTTTCGAGCAATTTAAAACGCAGTTCAGCGATGCCGCAGCAAATCGTTTTGGCAGCGGATGGGCATGGTTGAGCGTAAAAGCCGATCATAAGCTCTGTGTTTGCTCCTCAGCCAATCAGGATAACCCCCTGATGGATATTTTCGATTGCCCGGGAAAGCCGATTATGACAATTGATGTGTGGGAGCATGCCTATTACCTGAAATATCAAAACCGTCGCCCGGAATATATCAACGCCTTCTGGAACGTGATTGACTGGAAATCGGTGAACAAGAATTACTTAAAAGCGTTGGGCAAGATATAACAACCTGCCCAATTTGTTTGTTTTCTCATGGTTAATGATGGGTAAGGCCGGATGCTGGAAACGGCACCGGCTTTTTTAAATTCCTATGAATCTAAAATATTGAATAAATGAAAAGACGATTAATTGCTACCCTTTTGGTTTTACTTCTACTCAGTGCTGCTGGCAAAAAGATAACTGCGCAAAGCATGCACGAATTTCCCCCACTGCCTTATGCCTTCAATGCCCTGGAACCTTATATTGACCAGATGACCATGAATATTCACTATGAACGTCACCATCGGGGATATTTTAACAACCTGGTCAAGGCAGTCGAGGGAACCGAAACGGCAAAAATGACGCTTGAAGAGATTTTTGCCAATATGAACAATCATACTGCAATCATAAGAAATAATGCGGGCGGTCATTACAACCATGTCTTGTTTTGGAGTGTCATGTCGCCCTATGGCGGAGGCCGGCCTAAGGGCCGGTTGGCCGAAGCGATCACCAAATCTTTCGGTTCGTTCGAAAACTTCAAAGAACAATTCGAGGAATCCGCACGAACCCGTTTTGGTAGCGGGTGGGCATGGTTGAGTATGGATAAGAACAAAAACCTGTTTATCTCATCAACTCCCAACCAGGATAATCCTTTGATGAATGTTGCCGAAAAGACTGGCACACCAATTCTTGGATTAGATGTTTGGGAACACGCATATTATCTCAAATACCAAAACCGGCGTGCTGATTACATCACGAATTTCTGGAACCTTGTAAATTGGGAAGAAGTCAATCGCAGACTTGAGCAAGTGCTGAAATAAATAATCCTGTTTTTTCTGGAAAACAACTTTATAAAGGCTTAAAAAGCAGAATAACGATTTCTTATGTGGCTGATTGAATTGATTCAATCAGCCATATTTATTTATCTTGGCTCAATATGTATTGTCATAATGCATTTGTCTAACTTTGTTGGGTGTTTATAACTGCACAAACTCCTTAATCATTAACCTAAAATATCACCAAAATGGCTGATTTTAAGTACCAAAAACCTTATCCGGTTAAAGAAGACAATACTCCTTATCGTTTATTGACCACCGACTATGTATCGGTTATTGAATCCGATAACCGGAAAATTCTGAAAATTTCTCCAGAGGGGCTTGAACTGTTGGCTCGTGAGGCATTCACCGATCTGGCCTTCTTTGTTCGGCCCACCCATATGCAACAATTGGCCGACATCCTTGCCGACCCCGAAGCCACCGACAATGACCGTTTTGTAGCCCATGTCATGATCATGAACCAGGTGGTGGCAGCCGAAGGAGAATTGCCAAGCTGTCAGGATACCGGAACAGCCATCATTATGGCCAAAAAGGGAGAGAATGTATATACCGGTGTTGATGATGCTGAGCATCTTTCAAAGGGAATCTATGAAACTTATCAGTTCAAAAATCTTCGATACTCGATGGTGGTACCGCAAACCATGACCCAAGAAAAAAACACGGGAACAAACCTACCAGCCCAAATAGACATCTATGCAGAACCGGGCAATGAGTATGAATTCCTGTTTATTGCAAAAGGTGGAGGCTCGGCCAACAAATCTATTCTATATCAACAAACCAAGTCATTGCTCACCGAAGAAGCCCTCACGAAGTTCGTAAGAGATAAGATTTTTGACTTGGGCACTTCTGCCTGCCCGCCTTATCATTTGGCATTGGTGATTGGTGGTACTTCAGCCGAAGCCACCCTGGCTGCCGTAAAAAAGGCATCTGCCGGTTATTTCGATCACTTGCCAACAAAAGGCAATGACCTGGGACAAGCATTTCGCGACCTGGAATGGGAAGACCGGATTATGAAAATATGCCACGAGGCAGGTATCGGTGCTCAGTTCGGGGGAAAATATTTTGTTCATGACGTACGGGTGATACGGCTGCCTCGCCATGCCGCTTCATGCCCGGTGGGCATTGGGGTTAGTTGCTCGGCCGACCGCAACCTCAAGGCAAAAATTACCGTCGAGGGCATTTTTATTGAAGAGCTGGAAAAGAATCCGGCCAAATATCTGCCCAAGGCAGCACCTCATATGAAACCCGCTGTGGAAATTGACCTCGACCGTCCGATGAAAGAAGTGCTTGCCGAACTCAGTAAACATCCTGTGAAAACCCGTTTAAACCTCAAAGGCACTCTGATTGTTGCCCGCGATATTGCTCATGCGCGTATATATGAAATGGTTTTGAGAGGTGAACCGATTCCGGAATATTTCAAGAACCATCCTGTTTATTATGCAGGGCCTGCGAAAACCCCCAAAGGCATGGCATCAGGAAGTTTCGGGCCTACCACGGCAGGACGAATGGATGTGTATGTAGATAAATTTCAAAGCCTTGGCGGATCCTTGATTATGCTGGCCAAAGGTAACCGCAGCAAACAAGTGACCGATGCTTGCAAGAAATATGGTGGCTTCTACCTGGGTTCTATTGGTGGGCCAGCTGCCATTTTGGCCAAAGACAGTATTAAATCGGTTGAGCTTGTTGATTTTGAGGAACTGGGTATGGAAGCTGTTCGCAAAATCCGGGTCGAAAATTTTCCTGCCTTTATCATTGTTGATGATAAAGGGAATGATTTTTACGCGGAACAAGCCAATCCCAAGATAAAATAAATCTTCCTAAATATCCAGGCTTTCCAGCAAACTGTCTTCGGCTAAATTTGGGAGGGTAATTTTAAGTTTCGGCTCAGCCAGCATGGCCCGCCTGATGGCGTCCATGGCTTCCTCGTTGCGCGCCCAGCTGCGGCGGGCAATTCCATTATTCACATCCCAAAAAAGCATTGATTTCAGCCTACGTTCAGCTTCCGGAGTTCCGTCGAGAAGCAGGCCAAAACCGCCATTGATCACTTCGCCCCAGCCAACACCGCCACCATTATGGAGCGATACCCAGGTAGCACCTCGAAATGAGTCACCGATTACGTTTTGAACAGCCATGTCGGCAGTGAATTGAGATCCATCATAGATGTTGCTTGTTTCGCGAAATGGGGAGTCAGTTCCCGAAACATCATGATGGTCGCGGCCCAACACGATCGGAGAGCTTATTTCGCCACTTGCAATGGCATTATTAAAAGCCTCTGCAATGCTTATCCTACCGGTGGCATCTGCGTATAAGATGCGGGCTTTCGAGCCGACTACCAGCCGGTTTCTTTGTGCCTCAGCAATCCAATGTATGTTGTCTTTCATTTGCTGCGAAACTTCTTTAGGTGCTGTCAGGGCAATCTTTTGCATTACCTCCATGGCAATTTGGTCAGATTTTTCAAGATCGGAGGCCAAACCCGAAGTGCACACCCAACGGAATGGGCCAAATCCATAATCAAAGCACATCGGGCCCATGATATCCTGAACATAGGAAGGAAATTTGAACGAGCCATCGGCCTTAAAAATGTCGGCTCCAGCTCGGCCAGATTCGAGCAGGAAGGCATTTCCATAATCAAAAAAATACATTCCTTGTGCAGCAAGTTTGTTGATTGCAGCTACTTGCCTTCGAAGAGACGCCTGGACTTTTAATTTGAATTTTTCGGGTTCATGTGCCAACATTTCATTCGATTCTTCATATCCAAGACCAACCGGGTAATATCCTCCTGCCCAGGGGTTATGAAGCGATGTTTGGTCAGACCCTAAATCCACTGGAATGTTTCGTTCGGCCAGGCGCTCCCATAGGTCCACAATGTTGCCGAGATAAGCGATGGAATGAGCCTTTTTTATTTTCCGATACTGCAAAGCCCGATCAATGGCCTTGTCAAGGTCATCCACAATTTCATCCACCCACCCCTGCCCGAAGCGTTTTTGGGCTGCATACCGGTTAATTTCAGCGGTGATACTCACCACACCGGCAATATTCGCAGCTTTTGGCTGAGCACCACTCATTCCTCCTAGCCCGGAAGTTACAAAAAGCCGCCCTGCAATCCCCTCGCCTGATTTTGCAATTTTTCTGCTTGCATTGAGCACGGTAATGGTGGTTCCATGCACGATGCCCTGGGGCCCGATGTACATGTAGGAACCGGCGGTCATTTGGCCATATTGCGTAACTCCCAGTGCATTAAAACGCTCCCAGTCGTCTTGTTTCGAATAGTTCGGAATCATCATTCCGTTGGTTACCACCACCCGTGGGGCTTCATTGTGCGACGGAAATAATCCCAGGGGATGCCCTGAATAGATTACCAGGGTTTGATCATCGCGCATCGTGGCCAGGTATTGCATGGTGAGCAAATACTGCGCCCAGTTTTGAAACACTGCACCATTGCCGCCATAGGTGATGAGTTCATGGGGATGTTGGGCGACTGCCGGATCGAGGTTATTTTGTATCATGAGCATAATGGCTGCCGCTTGCTTTGAATGATGGGGATATTCCTCTATCGGACGTGCAAACATCTCGTAATCAGGCCGAAACCGATACATATATATCCTTCCGTATCGCTTCAGTTCATTAGCAAATTCGGGCGCCAGTACACCATGATGGTGTGCCGGAAAATACCGTAAAGCATTTTTAATTGCGAGTTTTTTCTCTGCCCGACTCAGAATGTCTTTTCTTATGGGGGCATGGCTCACATCTTCATCAAGCGATTTTTTCCCGGGAAGGACTTCGGGTATGCCTTGCAGAATGGCATTATTAAAATCAGGCTTCAACATAGGGTAGGAGGTTTATAATAAAATAACAAAATTACACAGAATTGTGCAACGGGCCGAGGTGGCCCTGGTAAATGTGGATAAAGCAAATATCTATTCTTGCATTGAGGTATGACTGCTGGGTTTAGCGCCTGGTTTACCAGTGGAAGGTTTGTAATAACAGGTGCTGCGGCCAACTGACAACCATTGGCAAAGATCTTTCCTTGACACAAAAGACCTAAAATCCGTAATCAGCTGTCTTTTTACTTGTGGCGGAGTTTCTTTTTTTAAAAGCTCTTCTTTCACTTCAAGTTCAAGTGCTTGCCTGGAAATGATCTTGCGCAGGCGTACATTCTCCTTTTCCAGGGCATTGATGGTGGGATCAACCCGATATTGGCGCAGAACCAGACCATCTGGCCCCTGATGGTCAAACTTGTTTTTCCAGTTGTAGAACAGACTTCGGGAAACCTGGTATTTGCGACAGGTTACCTCGATCCCGCTCGTTTCCCCCCTCTCTGATGATCTTGAGTTTCTCCTCTACTGTGATTTTCCTCTTTATTTTTCTCATCGTGTAGCTAATTTTCTGTACTAATTTGACTTTACAAATTTTGTCCAGTTGATTAGTGGGTTATACCACTGTTTTGTATTGATTGTTTTGATTTTCTGAAAGCCAAAAATCTTTATCAATTGTCTTAACCTCATCATAGAATGGCTTAACCCTTTATTTACTATACCTAGTTTTTTGTCTTTCGTGGCGGTCAATAGCAAATTGAACAAGCGGTTAGTCCTTTGCTTTGCGCATCAGGTTTTGTTATTTCGTATAGTCCACCCTTGCAATTTTCGAGTCCCAGGCAACTTGCATTTTTATGATACTTTGTAGAAGATTTTCCTCCGCAGATAATTACTTTGTCCTCAGAAATCTCTTGTGAGTTGGTAGCAGTGAAATTGTTATATTGTGGAACGGTTGTTTGAGTTGAATCAGAAAAGGAGATATTATTTGTTTTGATTTGTTTTCGCCAGTCCCACGGAGCAATAGGATTTTCTTGGCTCCATACTCCAATTTTCTTTGCTTTCGCATGGTTTTCCTTATTGGCAAGTTCTTGGTCTGATGAATATTGTTTGTAATGCCAAGCAAGACCATTAACAACTAATAAACTGTTTATAGCAACACCGTCAATGAAAATGTCAACAAGAACTCTTTTATACTCATCCAATCCAAAGGAAACATACTCTATGTTTTTGTTAAGATATTTTGTAACAAAGTTAGTGGCTTCCTGTCCGATTGGCTGGTCGTATTCTGGACAGTCAATGCCATTTAGTCTTGCTTGAAATTTTTGGCCATTTGAAATTAATTCAAAGGAATCGCCATCAATAATTTTGGAAATAATGCCTTCAACTTTTTGCGAGTATGCAAAAAGGAATTGAATAGCAAGTAAGAATGTTAAAATTCGTGTTTTCATCGGTCATCTTTTGGGGACATAGGTTTTATTGCCTTTCTGTTGTAATAATACTGTCCACCCTTTGAACAAGTATAATCGGACTTGTCTGTGGGTAGCCGATGTCTGTAATCAGTCCCAGTGCTACTGTCAAGAATGAGGTTTTCATTTTTTGTGGTCAGTAATTAAAATGATGACACTGCACTTTTTTGTCTCCTACTCTTGTCGGTTTTCGGCTACCCCGCTTCGTAAAATTACGTATAATGAGCAGGGCGTTTGATGCAGCAGCAACCATTCAATTTTTGACGAAGTTACAGATAAAATTAGAAAATCCTATTGCGTAATCTGGGTTTATTTTCCTTCTTCAAAATCTTCAAAACAAACAAAACATTCTTTAAGTGCATAACACTGAAACCAGCTGATGTAGTTCAACATTGAATAATCGCCGGGTTTTGCAGACCGCTCAATTCCTATTTATATTCCAAAGTAATTATGTCGTCCCGAATTCTTTATGCTTACTTCTTAAACTTTGGGGTACGTTTTCAAAGTCTTGTTCCTTTTCAAATTCAACCATCAAATTGCCACCAACTAAGATCTTAGGACTTATGGCCAATTTAAAAATTTCACCATAAATTTCTTGTTTTGTCTTAGTATCATAATCATTATTTTTTCTTAAATTCTTTTTGTATGATATCCAATTAGATATTAAAATTAAAGGATAAAATAATGGAAATAGAATAAGTGAAGTTGATTTAATTCGAGTGAAATGATATTTCTTTATTTTGAATCCAGATAGTGTTGCTAAAAGTCTCAATTTTTGTATACCAATTGGGAGTGTTCAATAAACTGTGTCAGTTTCATTAATTCGGTTTTCA
>JBBIIP010000029.1:0-33245 GCA_037446395.1 Lentimicrobiaceae bacterium | reverse complement strand
TCAACAATTTTTTCCATTTGTGGGTTACAAGATGGAGCAAAAATAGTAAATGAAACCGGGTTGTAGGAAAAATAATCGGGTTTGCTGATCAGCCATTTTGCAAGGATAACCTACCCGCCACATCTTCATCAGCACCTATCCCACAACCGAACTTAGTTTTTCGATTCTATACCTTAAGAGATGAATTCAATCGAGCCAGGATTTACCTAACAACGCCTCTTCCCGATGTTTTGGCAGGTCCACCTGCCATGTGCATATCTGTTGGTAAGCGATTGAACCGAAGATTTTAAGAAAATTGCCTGAATTGGAAAACTAATTTTACTCGGCCAGGAAAGAAAGAAAACCGACAGTATTCAAAGCGAAATTGCTTTGCTTCTTTCATAGTAATTTGTGAATTATTCGACAACCTGAGCATATTGTGTCATTTTTTTTTGACAAGACAAGTTAAACCCTCTTACTTTATTGCTTGTACGATAATCAGCAACCCCTCGCCCTGATTAAAGGCCGGAGTTGAAAGCACTTCTCAATCCCGAAAAGCCGTTCAATTCGATGCTTGCCCTTCCGATGAACATTTTTGCATCAATCCGAATTGGGATCAGGTTCTTATCATCAGAAAAATAAACTGCAATTGACTCGCCACCTTCAAAAACCGAGCTCTTTGGCATAATGGGTTTAAACACAAGTGTATTGATCTTGCCGAGTTGCGTTTTAATGGCCTTTCTGCCTCTGAATACAACTTTCATCTCATAAAATTCATCCTCAAAAAAACCTGAAACAGTCAGTGTATCGTTGAGGTTGCACTTGGCAAGGTTCATCGTCCGCAAGAAGAATAGCCCACTGATCAAATCTCTAACCTGGTTAGGGGCATTGTATATCCTAGGAGCGTTCCATTTTCCTGTTTTGCTTTCGACTGTTGCGACAGAAATTTTTTTGTTCGCCTGGTCAAAATCCGTCTTTTCTTCATGTTTATATCTTCCCTCGCGCTGCTTGCGATAGAATGTAAAGGGCAACAGGGTGCTGGTATCAAAACTGGAACTGTAATAGTTTTCTATATCCGATATCCAACTGGCCACCCCGGTGGTTTTAGCATATACGTTCACTTTGTAACAATCCTGGTTGTTGATCCTGGTGTATTCGGGTTCGACAGTGGCCGTGCATTTTCCTATGGTCAGTATTCCAAATGAGATTCTGAAATCCAGGACTTCGCCCACCGAAAAACTTTCGTTTCTGCCCCTGGGTAAGGTTTTGTTTCCCGGATTCGCATAAGAAGTGAGAATGGACAAAACCAGCAGGCTGAGCAAGACTTTTTGAATCATTGTGTGATAACGTACTTTACTTTTCGGTTTCAACATAGCCTATATTGGGAGAATATATATCAACACTGCAATGCTAGATTATATTGTTTCCTATCTCAAGGTTTTCAACTACTATCCATGAATGGCATTCCAAAAATAGTGCCGAATACAAATGGTTAAATACACGGGTAGTGATTAATTGATTTTGATCTGCAGGGCCTTTGGTTGTAATGAATTAAAATACAGCGACCGCATATTTTATGACTCTGGTCAGCTCAGTTTGCCTTGCTAAACTATTTCTGCAAAGGTTTATTTCTGTATTTCCAACAAAACAATCCCATCATCGCTGCAGCCGCAAGGGCCATGGTGCCGCCGAAAAAGAAGGGTGCGCCAGCACTCCATCTATCGTAGAGCAAGCCGGCTATGAGGCTGGCTGGCAACAAGGAGATGCCCAGCAGCGCATGATAAATGCCATACCCGCTTCCGCGGTGCTCTGCAGCAGCAAGATCCGAGATCATGGCCTTCTGGCTGCTATCAGTTAAGGCGCTATAGAAGCCATATAGTGCAAAGAGAAACACATATACGTGGATTTCGTTGGATGCACCGAATGTAAAATACACAACTGCATATACCAAAAATCCGGCAATTAACAACTTTTCGCGCCCGATCCGATCGCTGAGCCTGCCTATCGGGATGGCAACCATCACAGAAACCATATTGAAAAGCATGTAGATGAAGGGGACGTACATCGGTTTGATGCCCGTTTCGCTGGTTCGCACCAGGAGCAGTGCATCGGTTGAATTGCCCAATGAAAACACAAAGATCACCGCCAGAAAAAAATAATATTTTTTTGGCAACTGTTTAAATTTAAACTGGTAAGGCACCCCTTCCGGCTTGCGTGCCTCATGAATAAAGAGAATGATGGTAAGTACCCCGGCCAGTGCAGGGAGTGTTGCAAGTAAGAAAATGTTCTGGTAGTTGAGTGGAAAAAAATAAAGCAGTGCAAAGGCCGCCAGCGGACCAACAATGGCCCCACTGTTGTCCATGGCTTTGTGAAATCCAAAATTTCTTCCTGTTTGATTTTTCATAACAGAACCGGCAATCAAACTGTCGCGTGGGGCAACGCGTATGCCCTTGCCAATACGCTCGGTAAAGCGCAACATGAGCACATGCACCGGTGCGGCAGCCAGCGCATAGAACGGTGTAACGAGGGCAGTGAGGCCATAGCCAAACACCATGAAAGGCTTGTTGCGCCTAATGCGGTCGCTCCAGTAGCCCGAAAAAGTTTTTAGCAAAGCTGAAGTGCTTTCGGCAATGCCTTCGATCAGCGAAATAGCAGTTTTGCTTGCACCTATCGAGAGCAAAAACAGGGGCATGATGCTATATATCATTTTCACCGAAGTATCGGTGAAAAAACTGGTGAGGCCTGTAAAAAAAATATTTCGCTCAAGCCCTGCAATTTTCTTGCTTTCCATGAAGCAAATTTATATAATTTAGCAATGAAAATTTAGTAACACATTGCCCCTTGCAAAAAATCACTTTTAGCGCTATCATTGAAAGGCAAGGAAATATTGATGCAGCCTACATCAGATTTCCTTTCGAAACCAAGGCACTGTTTAACACCAAAGGGCAAGTGAAGGTAATTGCGCAGTTCGACAACTCAATAATTTATCGGGGCAGTCTGGCCAACATGGGGCAAGGATGCCATGTTTTAGGCATTACCAAAGAGATTAGGCAGCGTTTGAACAAAACATTTGGCGATTCGGTAGAAGTGGTTATTCAACAGGATGTGGAACCGCGAGAAGTTATCATTCCAAAAGATCTCCAAGCGATACTGTCGAGTCTCCCCGATGCAGAAAAGAACTTTTTGCATCTTTCTTACACCCATAAAAAAGAGTATATTCAATGGATTGAGGAAGCAAAAAAACCTGAAACCAGAGTCAAAAGACTTGAAAAACTGGTTGGTATGCTAATGCTACCTAATCCGAGCTCCAGCAACGAGGGATGATTTTTGATATAAGAATCCATTCAATACATTTTTTGCCATCATGAAAATATTTTTTTGTTTTATGCAAGTTATTGGTATAATTTTTGTCAAAGTTTATTTATAATTCTGTCATACATGCTTAGAAAATTCACCCTCGGATTGCTATTCCTCAGCAGCTTAACATTTAGCAATGCACAAAGTTGGGGCGACTATACCCTTTATAGCGTTCAGAACAGCACCGCTGCCTACCTCATCGATCTGAACAACAACGTTTATAAAACCTGGACCTTTACCACAGCAACCAGAACTGGTTATTCAAGCTATCTTTTACCTGGCGGAGTGTTGCTCAGAACTGTGTATTATACTCCCAATTCTTTTGCAGGTGGTGGGCAAACCGGCAGGTTGCAAAAGGTTGACTGGAACGGTAACATTCTTTGGGATTTTATTTATTGCACTTCGGCCTATTCAATGCATCATGACATTTGCCCCATGCCCAACGGAAATGTACTCCTCATATGCTATGAGCTTAAAACAGCAGCACAAGTTACACAAGCGGGGGGCACATTTAACAGCACCATGTGGTCGGAAAAAATTGTGGAAGTGAAACAAACCGGCCCCAATACCGGCGAGATTGTGTGGGAATGGAAGGTATGGGATCATTTGGTTCAAAATGTTGACCCCAGTAAGGATAACTATAAACCCTCCATTTCTGACAATCCGCAATTGCTCAATATCAACTATAAACCCACCAAGGATTGGATACACATGAATGGCATTGATTACAATCCAATTCTCGATCAAATTGTTGTGAGTTCACATTATCTTAACGAACTTTGGGTAATTGACCACAGTACAACCACACAAGAAGCGGCTTCGCATTCGGGTGGAAATTCAGGAAAAGGAGGTGATTTTTTGTATCGTTGGGGAAATCCGGCTGCCTATAGTACCAGTGGAACACAGATTTTCAAGGTTGTACACGACTCACACTGGATTCCTGAAGGTTCGCCGAATGCAGGCCGTTTGGCTGCTTTTAACAACCAGGGGGTATCCATCACACGATCATCGGTTGACCAGGTTATTCCGCCACGGTTAGATTATCTCTATACAAGAAATATTGGAGCGGCTTTTGAACCTGCAACCTACATTGCCAGGCATTCATGTAACGGCTATAGCAGCAACATGAGCAGCAGTCAGTTTTTGCCGAATGGAAATATCTTTGTTTGCATGGCCACATCGGGCTTGATGTATGAGGTGAATCCTGCTGGAACCACCATTTGGAGCAAACAGGCTACCGGGTCTGTATCAAAGGCATACAGATACAGCAGTTGCTATGTCAGCAACCCGGCACCTCCAATTCCCGTGATCACTATCAATGGAGATGTCCTGGTTTCGAGTGAGGCAGCCACCTACCAGTGGTACAGGAACGGCAATCTCATATCAGGTGCAACACAACAAGCTTATACCCCGTCGCAAAAAGGAATCTATGTTGTTCGGGTTACTGATGCAAGCAATTGTCATTTCAGCTACTCATCGGGCAAAGCATTCACCGTTACAACCTCTGTTGAAGAAAACCTTAAACTTGAAAAAATCAATATTTATCCAAACCCAACACAGGGCATCTTAAACATTGATATGCCTGCATCGGAACTTAAGAAAAGTATGGTATTCGACTTGCACGGAAGGTTTTTGTTCTATGATGGACCTACCCCAACCTTGAACCTCTCGAGACTCGAAAACGGTATCTATGTGATTAAGATTTTAACATCAAGGGGAGAAATTACAAGGAAGGTTTTTGTATCAAAATAATGCAAATATTGGCAAGCTAACATCAATTCAATGCGTAAATGCAACTTTCAGAACGATCTTTTAGATTTTTACTACTTTCGGAACTGAAATTTATGATCCATAGAATACACCTTACTATCCTGTTTTGCTGCTTTGTTTTGCTAAGTTTTGCACAAAGCTGGGGCGACTATACACTCTATAGCGTCAGGAACACGAATCTGGCCTACCTGATTGACCTTAATAACAATGTATACAAAACCTGGACATTTAACACCACCGATAAAACAGGGTATTCAAGTTATCTACTGCCCGGAGGAATTTTGCTTCGGACGGTTTACTATACCCCTAATGTTTTCGCTGGCGGCGGACAAACCGGAAGGCTACAAAAAGTTGACTGGAACGGTAATATTCTTTGGGATTTTGTTTACTGTACGTCAACCTATTCGATGCACCACGACATTTGCCCCATGCCCAACGGGAACGTGCTTTTAATTTGCTACGAACTACGCACTGCGGCCGAAGTCACACAGGCCGGGGGAACCTTCATCGGCAATATGTGGTCAGAAAAAATTGTCGAAGTAAAACAAACCGGACTGAACACATTTGAAATTGTATGGGAATGGAAAGTATGGGATCATTTGGTTCAGAATGTTGACCCCGGAAAAGCCAATTACAAACCCTCTATTGCCAATAATCCCCAGTTGATAAACATTAACTACAAAGCCTCCAAGGACTGGATACACATGAACGGAATAGATTACAATCCCATTCTTGACCAGATCGTGGTAAGCTCACATAATTTCAACGAATTTTGGGTGATTGATCACAGCACTACCACAGCTCAGGCAGCTACTGGCACAGGGGGAAACTCAGGCAAGGGAGGCGACCTGCTTTATCGCTGGGGTAATCCAGCTGCTTACAATGTTAGTGGCACAAATGTTTTCAGGGTGGTACACGATTCGCACTGGATTCCTGAAGGTGGGCCAAACGCAGGCAGGATAGCCGCTTTCAACAACCAGGGGGTTTCGACAACGCGGTCGTCGGTTGATCAGGTTATTCCTCCACGTGTCGAATATCTCTACACCATCAGCCTTGGCTCAGCTTTTGCTCCATCTACCTATACCGACAGGCACCAATGTAACGGATATAGCAGTAACGAAAGCGGCAGCCAGTCTCTGCCCAATGGTAATTTGCTGGTTTGTATGGCCATGTCGGGACTGATGTATGAGGTAAATCCTGCCGGAACCACGGTGTGGTCAAAACAAGCCTCGGGAATTGTTTCCAAAGCTTACAGATACCGTGCATGTTACTTAACCAATCCGGCTCCCCCTATCCCGGTTATCAGCATTAACAACGACAACCTGGTATCGAGTGCCGCCGCCACCTATCAATGGTACAGAAATGGTAACCTGATACCGGGAGCCACAACCCAAACTTTCACACCAACTCAAAACGGCATCTATGTGGTGAGAATAACAGATGCCGGAAATTGTCATTTCGTCTATTCAAGCGGCAAAGCTTTCACAGGATCCAGCTCCGTTCCGGAAGTTCCCCCTGATTCAAAATTGAATGTTTATCCCAATCCAACCAGCGGGATGGTAACTCTAAATATTGAAGCACAGGATGTTATTCAGATTGATATATTCGATGCACATGGAAGGTTTATAGATACATACGAGCGTACATCCGCTTTCGACCTTTCATCGTTCGATGCTGGCATTTATTTCGTAAAAATCAAATTAAAACGAGGCGAAACCGCCAAAAAGATACTCCTTCAAAAATAGCACAGTTAAATATTAAGCCATGAAAAAAATTATTTTCGCAATGGTGATGGTGGCAGTTTCAATGTTCGCCACCGCAAAAAAAGTTAAGTTCGCAGTTGATCTCACCGGGTTTGAGGTCAGCCCAAATGGTGTTCATGTTACCGGCGATTTTCAAACTGTGGCAGGATTTCCGGGAGGTGATTGGACGCCAAACACAACTAAACTCATTCAAGAGGGCAGCACATCCATCTATAGCAGGGTGGTTGATGTGCCGGCTTTTCAAAAATATGAATACAGGTTTGTAAATGGTGACCAGTTTTATGAATCTGAATTCGTACCGGTTGAATCCCGTGTTGGCTATGATTTCAACGACAACCGATGGATCTATGTTGATTCCATTGCCAACGATACAACCTATGTTGGCGCAATTGTGTTTGGCGGAAATGCACCAGCAGGGAAGTATTTGGTAAGATTCCTTGTCAATATGCAACTTTCGCCTTCAATTCCACCTTCCGGTGTGCATGTTGCAGGAAGTTTTCAGGCCTGGAACCCTGCAACCATCCGGTTGTATAGTTTTGGAGAAGGAGTGTATGAAATCATCCAATACCTGCCTGCCGGAACCTATCAGTACAAATTCTATAATGGAAACACACCTGCTTCAACCGAAATTGTGCCTCAAGCATGTGCTATTAGTAACAACCGCCAAATTATTGTATCAGAAGATATTATTCTCGGAACAGTTTGCTTTTCGCGCTGTGCAGATTGCTCGGCACTTGGCATTCCCGACCGGCCAACCGAATTAAATATATTAATTAGTCCGAATCCAGCCAGTGATTATTTGGATGTGAGCCTACCCGCCAGTGGCGTTTTCACAATCGCCATATACGATTTTACAGGAAAAGAGATGGTCAGAAAAACGGAGCTTACAAATCCTTCAAACCGAATTGATTTGAGCAATTATAAAAGCGGAATGTATTTTATGATTGTAATGCAAGCCAACAAGACTGCCGTCAGGAAATTTGCAAAAATGTAAACCATGAAAAAGCTGATAGTCCTTGGGGTATTTTTAGGCCTACTGCCTTGTTTGCACCACGGCGGGATGATGGCTCAAACCACTTTTTATGATTTGAATACCATTCAAAAAATCGAAATCAATTTTTCTCAATCCAATTGGGACTATCAACTTGACACAGCCAAACACGGGAAGGATGGCTATATTATTGCCGATTGGGTAAAAATTAACGGAATGCAATTCAATACCGTGGGAGTAAAGTATAAAGGCAACAGTTCCTACGATTCAACCTATAAAAAGAACCCTTTGCATATCGAACTGGACAATTTGATTTCGCAATCTTACCAGGGAATTAAGGATATCAAGCTGAGCAACGGATATGCTGACCCTTCGATGATACGCGAAGTGCTTTCATACCAGATATTGAGCAACTACATGAAATGCCCCAGGGCGAACTTTGCACAGGTATATATCAATAACCTCTACATTGGGGTCTACGCAAATACCGAAAGTATTGGCAAGACTTTTTGCTCGCAGAATTTTAACATATCAGGTACAACATTTATTAAATGTAATCCCATTGTCCTGCCTACACCAGTGACTAAAAGCAATCTCAGGTACCTGGGTGCCGACAGCACAGCTTATTTCAATCTTTACGAAATCAAATCAACCTATGGCTGGAAAGACCTTGTTTCGCTCTGCAATACTGTCACAAACAACCAATCAGCCATCGAAGAGGTGATGAACATGGACAGGGTGCTGTGGATGCTCGCTTTTAATACTGCCCTGGTGAACCTCGACAGCTATACTGGTGTGTTTGTGCAGAATTACTATTTATATAAGGATGTCACCAACCGTTACAACCCGATTGTGTGGGATCTGAATATGTCGTTTGGCGGATTCCCGTTTGTGGGAAGCTCAAACAGCAGTATGGGAAGCCTTACCATTGCCAATATGCAACAGCTCACACCCACCGCTCATGCAACGGATATTTATTGGCCGCTCATTAATATTGTGATGAATAATTCTGTGTATCGCAAAAAGTATTTTGCCCACCTGCGCACCATTTGTTCAGAAAACTTCGCACCGAATACATACGTTCCTTTGGCAACCAGTATGCAGCAACTGATTGACACAGCTGTGCAGCGCGATGTGAATAAATTCTTCTCCTATACACATTTTCAAAATGGCCTCACTACAAACTATCCTGTGCTCAACTATCAGGTTCCGGGAATATCAAACCTGATGAGTGCCCGTATAACCTACTTGCAAAGTCACCAGGAATATGCTGCCAGCCCACCGACTATCAGTTCGGTTATGCCTTCAAGTCAGGCTCCCCTATACGGCTCGGAGGTTTCCTTCACTGCCCAGGTAATAAATGCAACTACAGTGCATCTTGGGTACCGGTTAAGTTCTACCGCCAATTTCAGTTTTCTCACCATGTATGATGATGGAAACCATAACGATGGCGCTGCCAACGACAACATATATGGGTGCTCACAGGTGGTAAGTTCGTCTCAATTTCAATTTTATGTTGTGGCCTTAAATAATGTTGCAGCCGCCTTCAACCCACCCCGGGCTGAACACGAGTTTTATAACCTTCAGCCAATGATTGTCACCCCAATGCAAGGCCAGGTTGTAATTAATGAGTTTTTGGCAAAAAACAATACCGGCTTTCTCAGCGAATATGGTGAACGGGCCGATTGGATTGAACTCTATAACAACACCGGACAGCAGTTTAACCTCTTTGGCCTCTTTCTTTCCGATAACGCATCAAATCCAATGAAGTGGGCATTCCCCGAAACGGCTCTAATCCAGCCCTTTGGATACCTGATAATCGTTGCCGATGAAAGGCCAAGCACAAGCCTTTATCTGCACTGTAACTTCAAATTATCAGCCGACGGAGAAGTGATTATTCTGAGTAAAAGTGCATCCGATATACTCGAAAATATTGTTTTTGGAGTGCAGGCAGGCGATGTTTCGATGGGAAGATGCCCGAATGGGACGGGTAGTTTTGTTTTCTTAAATCCCCCCACGTTTGCCCAGGCAAATTGCCTGGTAGGTGTTGCAGAAAATATAATGTTGCCCGAAAAAATAAAGATCGTTCCCAATCCGGCAAAGGATTATGTTACTATTGAATTATCGGACCAGGAACAAGGGAACCAAATCGAAATTTATAGCATAAATGGCAGTGTAGTTAAACGCTTCAATGCGGCCATAACATTGGATATAAGCGATTTGAACGAAGGCGTATATATTGTCGCGTTGCGTTTCAAAGACAGAAAAACAGAGTATTCAAAATTGGCAATTATCCGATGAGGAAGACTTGCTGAAGTTTTGTTGACCCTTAACCCCATTTTAAGGCGTTCAAATATTAACAACCTTTCTGATTCGATTGATGGGTTAATTTTGGCATGGTTATGGCATAGCAAATGCTAATTGAAGCAGATAGTAAACCTTTTCTCCCGCCAACTGTTTGTCTATTATAAAAACACTTTACCTTTGCACAAATTTGATATAACTTATTATGAAAGCAGCATTAACCATACTTGGCATCGTTATGATCCTCTTTTCAGGGATTTACAAGGCATCGGCAAAAGACCCCAAGACTCCAACCGACCCAGGCATCAATTTCTTTGAAGGCTCCTGGGATGAAGCACTGCAGAAATCCAAAAAAGAAAAAAAGATAATTTTTCTTGATGTTTATGCAACCTGGTGTGGCCCATGCAAGCGATTGGCTGCCATCACTTTTCCGGATGCCGAAGTAGGTAATTATTACAACAAGAATTTCATCAATGTCAGGCTGGATGGAGAAAAGGGCGAAGGCCGCACCCTGGCGCAGCGCTATGGAGTCAAAGCCTATCCTTCGCTGCTTTTCATTGATCACAACGGACAAGTTGTTCTCTCCACAGCCGGTTTTCGCGATCCTCAGAAATTTATTGAGCTCGGCCAAAGTGTGACAGAGAAAATCAGCAAAAAATAGCCTCATTCAATATATCTCGCTGCAGTTTTTATTAATACTTCAATCATTTGAACTTTTTATCTTTTGGCCTGAGCCCTCAACTCATTGAAGGGATTCAGTCCATGAACTACGAAACCCCGACACCTGTTCAACAACAGGTAATTCCTAAAATACTTGCTGCACATGATGTGATTGCTTGTGCGCAGACCGGTACCGGCAAAACTGCCGCATATCTTTTGCCCATCATTCATAAAATTATCGCCGGACCCCAAACCAACTTCATTAAAACATTGGTGGTAGCCCCCACTCGGGAGCTCGCACAACAAATTGCACAACAGGTTGAAGGATTGGGATATTTTGCGCAGATCAGTTCGCTGGCTGTATATGGTGGCGGCGATGGCGGGCTTTTTGAAAACGAAAAACGTGCACTTAAAAACGGCGCCGACATTGTGATCTGCACACCAGGCCGCATGATTTCCCATCTGAATATGGGTTATGTGAACCTTGATTACCTGGACTTTTTCGTGCTCGACGAAGCAGACCGTATGCTGGATATGGGGTTTCATGACGACATCATGAAAATTATCGCAGCCACTCCGGCTCAGCGACAAAGCCTCCTATTCTCTGCCACTATGCCTTCGAAGATCAGGGAATTGGCCCGTAAAATTCTGACCAATCCTGTAGAAATTAGCATTTCCCTGGCAAGCCCTCCTGAAAAAATCAGGCAGCAAGCATTCCTGGTTCATGAGAACCAAAAGATCCCTGCGTTGAAATGGTTAACTGCTGATGAGAGTTTGAAAAGCATCGTGATTTTCTGTGATACGAAATCGGGTGTAAAAAATTTGAGTCAGGTTCTTAGAAGGGCCATGCCTGGTGTTGAAGAAATTCATTCTGACCTGGAGCAGGCCCAACGGGATGCCGTGATGAATCAATTCAGGAGCCGCAGCATCAGGGTACTTGTTGCTACTGATATTATTGCGAGGGGAATTGATGTTGAAGACATTGACATGATTATCAATTATAATGTTCCCCGCGATGCAGAAGATTATGTTCACCGCATTGGCAGAACTGCAAGGGCCGAGAGCGAAGGCAGGGCGGTTACATTGATCGGAAACAAAGAGCACGGAAGGTTTGCCGATATTGAAAAATTGATTGGAAAGCAGATAGAAAAAGCCACCCTCCCCGATTTTATAGGTGAATCACCACAATATCGTCCAAAAGAGGTTCATGGCGAAAAACGCGGAAGGCGCCACAAAAAACAGGGTAATAAATTTACTTCCTCAGGCAGGTCAAAAAAGTTGTCATTACAACCAAATAATCTGAGAAGAAGAGCAAGGTAGGTTTAGGTCTTTGGTTTAAGTGTGAAGCTGATTGTGGTTGCAACCGGATGCCAATGATCCGTATGAAGCAATGCTAATCGGAATTGGGCACGTTATTCTATGCCAGCAAAATGTTTCATAAACTGGACCCGTTCCCATACTGCAGCATTTTCTGCCTTTTTCAGACTCAACATGCCATTAAAATCACTGATTTTATTATATTGATGTTTGTCCATCCAGTGATTGAGGTATTGCAGCATTTCTTCGATGCGTCCGAAGCCATTTTTATATAAAGTAGTGGCAATCTGAACAACCTTAGCTCCGGCAAGCAATTGCTTTACCATGCCTTTCCCATCATGAATTCCGGTTGAGGCAGCAATGTCGCAATATAGTCGGTCGCTAAGCATTGCAACCCACCTCAGGCTATGGTTTAATTCCTCCGGGGAACTAAAAACATTTGAGGGCACAATTTTTAAGTTATCCAGACTAATGTCGGGTGAGTAGAACCTGTTGAACAGCACGATGCCTTTTGCACCTGCCCATGAAAGTTTGAGGGCAGTTTTGGCCAGGCCTGAAAAGTAATAACTGATTTTAAGTGCGATCGGCAATGACACCTGTTTTTGCACAGCATCGAGAATATCAAAATATATTTTTTCGTTCTGCTCGGCTGAAAAATTCGGATCTGCCGGAAGAATAAAAATATTTAACTCAAGTGCATCAGCCCCAGCCTCCTCAATTCGCCTGGCAAATGAAGTCCATTCGTCGGCGCTCACACAGTTGATGCTTGCAATGATTGGAATCGTCACTGCTTTTTTGGATGCTGCAATCAGTTTCAGGTATTCATCAACATAGTGCAGGCGGGCATAATTTCCAACATAATCAAACGCTTCAGGGTACATTCCCGGCAACTCATCGGAGTGATTTACCGACTTACTGATCTCATACCTGATTTGCTCCTCAAACAAAGACTTGAGAACCACTGCTCCTGCCCCTTTCTTATCAAGTTCAATGATGTTTTCGACCGAGTGTGTTAATCCTGAGCTGGCGGCAATAATTGGATTGCGGAGGTTAAGCCCCATATATGTTGTTGAAAGATTGGCCATAATGCTGGAATTTATATTGATGACTATTTTCGGCAAACAAATTTACAGAAAAAATCATGCATACTTCCTGCAACAAAAATTTGTGTAGGAAAGAATGAATGATTTCGTTCAATGAATGGTTGAAATAATTTTATTGCTTCCCATTGACCAGTTTGGCGAAAGCCGTTTCGTTTGCTGCAGTGGCAATGGCCTGCTGAAGTTCGTTATCAATGGCTGCAGCAATGCGATAGTAGGCGGTGAGGTCGAACAGGTTTCGTGCTATATTGGCTTTGAGAATGCATCGAATATTTTTCCCTGATATGGCCAAGGCATTCTCATCGAGAGTAATTTCCTGCTGGGCGGCATAATCTGTAAATTGCTTTAGGAAGGCTTCGTCCACCTCAAAACTGTCAATAAATTTATCGCTTATAGGATAATCTTTCTCAAGTTTACGGCGATTTGAATTCAGGTAATCCATCGTAAAGCTGTTGAAAATCCCTTTACGGAAAAGAGCGGCATAGTAATCTGAATTGCTTGCAGTATCAACTGGCAGAAAGATATCAGGCATAATGCCGCCGCCGCCATAAACCACTCGTCGGTGATTGGTAAAATAGCGCAGCGAGTCGGGAAAGCGAATGCTGTCGGCATAAATCATTTCTCCATGTTCAAGGCGTTTTCTCAGTTCGCGGTGGTATTCCTTCACTCCCTCATTATAGGGTTTCTGGATACTTCGCCCTGAGGGGGTGTAATATCTTGCTGTAGTAAGCCTGATCACACTGCTATCGGGCAGGTTAAACGGGCGTTGCACGAGGCCCTTGCCAAATGAGCGCCGACCCATCACCAGGCCACGGTCCCAGTCCTGCACTGCGCCGGCAACAATTTCGCTTGCCGAAGCAGATCCTTCGTTGATTAAAACGACCAGGCGGCCCTTGTGAAAGCTCCCTCGCTGGGTTGCCCTGAAATCCTGTTTTGGGCTTCGCAAACCTGATGTATAGACAATCATTTTATCTCCATCCAAAAACTCATCGGCCAGGTCCACAGCAACATCCAGGTAGCCACCTGAATTATTTCGTAAATCAAGGATAAGGCTTTTCATTCCGGCAGCCTGCAATTGCAGAAGGCTCTGCTGAAATTCCTGCATGGTGGTGCGGGCAAAACGATTTAGCCGGATATAGCCAAGTTGGGGCGAGATCATAAATGTAGCATCAATGCTGTTGAGAGGGATTTTGTCACGGGTGATGGCGAAGTCAAGCAACTTTGAGTTTCCTTGACGGTAAACTGAAACGTTCACTTTTGTTCCCTTTTTACCCCTGAGCTTTCCTAAAACATAGTCGTTGGTGATTTTTGAACCGGTTGATTCCTGCCCATCTATTTTTACGATCTTGTCTCCGGCCATAATACCAACCTTCTCTGATGGCCCGCCGGCAATTGCGGCAGTAACCACGATGGTGTCCTTAAATATTTGGAACTGAACTCCAATGCCTTCAAAATTTCCGACCAGGGGTTCGTTTGCTTTATCAACCTCGGCTTTGCTTAAATATACTGAATGGGGATCCAGTTCCTGCAGCATTTCAATGATGGCCGATTCGATCAGTTTTTGCTGATTCACACTGTCAACGTAGGCGAGATTGATCAATTGGTAGGCAGATGTAAATTTCTGCAATGCCATACGCGAATCCTGAAGTTGTGCGGATGCAGGCAAAAAAGTGCCCAGTAGCATGATTGAAACTGCGCTTGCCATTAAATTAAAATATGGGTTCTTTGATTTCATGATTTTTACTTTTTCTTTCTTCTCTTTAACGTTTGAGAATCAAAACTGTTGCAAGTGATGCATATCGATTCTCATCTCCCATTTTTATGCCAAAAATAATCTTTTTACCTATACCGGAATTGATGTGTCAGGAATTGAAATTATTGCAACCAACCGCCATGTAATTAAAGTTGATGTAATAAATCCCGTTACGAAAAAGGGAAGTTTCAGCTTACAAATACCACATTTTAAGCAGCAAAGTAGTTTAATATGTATTTTGCCATCCTGCTAATTGTTTCGATATGTCTTCTACTTTTTGATTTACCTGCACAAACCTTTTCAGGCTGATTTGGTATATATCTTTCATCAGCCAACTAAAAAGCCTGATTACAAATTACGGCCCTCCTTTTGCTCCCACGCTTGTAGTTTCATTCAGGTCTTTTCTCGAAAAAGCTCCATTCTGTTATTCATGCATTTTCTCTGGCATCTCCAGGTACTAATGAAATGCCTTTGCATGCATTTTGCTCCCGCCTGTCAAAATTGTAATTTAATCTTTGAGTGTTTCATCCCTATTTCTTTAAGATTTAAAAACTCATCTTTCGGTCCCCGCCTTGCAGGAGGCTTACGAAAATGCGATAAAGTTGCCGCAGATCAGGCAGACTGATTGATCAAACTGTCCATTAAAAGAACCCAATGGCATTTTAACCAAAGAAGATGAACAACAATCTTATATTTAGCTGTTACGTTTTGCATATAAATAATGACCTGGAATAACAAATGCGATAAGCCATGCACAAGATTCTAAAAGCAATTGATAAGGCAATGGAAGATACGATGATATCAAGGCTAATAAACCAAAGATTATCCCGCCAAGTATAACTGGTCTAAATCGCAATATCCCTCCGGTAACAACAATTGCAAATGCCATAATCACCATAAATAAAGGATGTTGTAGCTCAAAGTTAACCTCTTGCAGTACGTTAAATTGAATCAGGTTAATTAAAACAAAACCTACAAACATCGATATCCATACTAATCCTAATGAAATTCCAATATAAGTCTGGACCTTAATGCGTTGTTTCCAGAAATAATATACAGTAAATGCAAGTGCGAACAGGCCGAGTGCAATTCCAGATTTATCCAGGATTCTCTGAAGGTTATAGGTTAAGAATACTTCCCGTCCGATATAACCGATAATGCCACTGTAAAACAAAATCCACCCCCAAAGGATAAACAGAATACCATTATTTGTTAATTTTTTTCGAGAAACCTGAATCATCTCTTTAATAACTTGAGATGTTTGGCATTCATCAAATGTATCTCTATTTTGCTGGTTCGTTTCCATGCTTTTAACGCTTAATAAATAATGCAAGTTTGCGATACAAACTTAATTAAACTTTGACCTCAAGCCAACTTTTTAATCAGTTTTTTAATAAAATTCTTTTCTGAATAGAATAGTCTTTAATTATGCTTATCAATCTGGAAGGGCGTCTCTCTGCCTTGTACATAACACGCCTGCAATTGGTGCATAAGGCTGTTTATCAGCACCAAAGATCAATAGAACTACAGTACTTCCATGCACCAATAGTAACATGAATGCACCTCACCCGCCATTATGCAAAATTCGTTCTGCACAAAATCCCGCAACGCAAAAGGGCAAGCCTATACAGTGCCGTTCAAATCACTTAAAATTACTAGCGCCAAAGTGTACAAGTATGACGGAATTTTATACAACGTGGCTTTGTGTTGGGTTTTGCCACACGAGGACTTATTTATAGGAAGAAGCGATTTTCGCTGCTGAGTGAATTTTTTCGCCAAATATGAATATATCCGACTATTTAAATTAGATTTGCAATACAAAACAGCGGGTTAAAAATGCGTCAGATATTCTCATTCCTATTCATCATCCTTTTTGGTTTGATTATTCATCAATCCTGCAGGCATGATCCTACTCAGATAGTAACAGGTGCACCCTGCCACCCCGATACGGTTTATTTTCGGAAGGATATTTTGCCTTTGCTTAGGTCATCCTGCGCCAAAGCAGGCTGCCACGATGCAGCTTCTGCAGCTGATGATGTTGTGCTTACAAGCTTTTCAACGGTCATGCAAACCGCCGAAGTAAGGCCGGGGAATCCCGACAACAGCAAACTTTATAAGGTTCTAATCGAAACCAATCCGTCAAAACGCATGCCGCCCCCTCCCCTGGCTGCCCTTACCCCTCAACAGATTGAAGCAATCAGAAAATGGATACTGCAAGGCGCGAAAGACATTATCTGCAACGAAAACTAAGATTTGTACCACAAGATGAAAGCATACAAGAAATACTTAGGCGTTCGAATAGCACTTGTTCTCATCATATTGGCCTTCGCTATCCATTCCTGCTACTACGATAGCGAAGAATACCTCTATCCGGCCGGGTCGGGTACATCCTGTGATTCGACGAATGTTACCTATAATTTATTTGTTGCTCCAACGTTGGCTACCCACTGCAATGGATGCCATAATGCATCTTCACCGCAGGGTGGCGTGGTTCTGAATAATTATACAAGCCTGCGTACATACGTCTTAAACGGAAGGTTTTGGGGAGCCATAAATCATAATTCCGGGTTTTCTCCGATGCCAAAAAACGGAGATAAACTTTCGGCATGCAATCGTTTAAAAATCAAGAAGTGGATTGATGCCGGTGCGTTGCAAAATTAGAACAGATTATAGATTTGATTTTAGGCTATGGCAAACCAGCCCTAATCAAACACAGAAAAACAGACAATGATAACCTAATCAATCCATTATGAAAAAATATCAAAAAATTTTATTGGCACTCGGGATATTTGGCCTCATCGCTGCATTTCTGATTTATTTCTTTGTCTATAATAAACCTCATCCCGATTATAAAAAAGCCTCGCCGGCTTTTGTTTTAACTGCAGCCGAGCTTTATCAGGCATATATTGACAACCGTTCGACTGCCGAAAGCACTTATAATGGGAAAATTATTCAAATATCCGGGAGGGTGGATGATATTGAAATTGTTGACACCCTCAGGGTGATTATGTTTTCTTTCGAAACAGGGGCATTCGGAGCCGAAGGTGTGCGGTGTTCGATGATGCCTGAATTTAATGAAGCCATTGATAATCTTGAGATCGGCGACTATGTTACCATCAAGGGATTTTGTTCAGGGTTTAATGATACGGATATTATTCTTGAGAATTGTTCATTGGCGGAATAACATTTTACGCCTTTCATTGTTATTTATATTAATTCTAAATAACAATACTTAAAAAACAAAAGCACCATGAAAAGACTCACCTTCTTCATTTTCGCCATGATGGTAATTGGATTTACCTCAATTTCTGCCGAGGCTTTTGCCCAAAAATTCATGACACGAAACGGTCATATTTCTTTCTTTTCAAAAACGCCTCTCGAAAACATTGAGGCACACAACCGGCAGGTAAATTCGGCATTGGACCTGGCGAACGCCGATTTCGTTTTTCGGTTGCTTATGAAATCTTTCATTTTTGAGAAAGCCCTCATGCAAGAGCATTTTAACGAGAACTATGTAGAATCTGACAAATTTCCCAATGCTTCTTTTTCAGGCAAAGTGCTAAATATGAGCGAAATAGATTTTACAAAAAAAGGCAGTTACAAAGCCGTTGTCGAAGGTGATCTTACCATTCATGGGGTTACAAAAAAAGTGAAGGAAAGCGGAGTATTTGAAATTGAGGAAGGGGAAATCAGGGGCAAATGTACTTTTACGATCCAGTTGAAAGACTATGATGTAAAGATTCCAAAAACGGTTGCCAACAACATCGCCGAAACCATTGAGATTAGGGTTGACGTGCTCATGAAGAAAATATAAACCGCACCTTATGATTCGATTGCTTAAAGTTGCTCTTGTTGTTGTTTTTTCTCTGCGGTTTGTTTCGGGTTATCCCCAGGATTTAATGGATTTGTTCAAAGAGGATCAAAAACCTGCCACTGAATTTGTTTATGCCACATTCAAAACCACACGTGTAGTAAATGCTCATTCGGTAGAAAACCCTGCACCCGGAGTGATGTTATTTATTATCTCTCATCATTTTGGCAAGATAAATGATGGATTTTACAACCTATTTGGACTCGACCAGGCGACCATGCGCATCGGGTTTGAATATAGTTTAAACAATTGGTTGTGTCTTGGAGTTGGCCGGAGTACATTTGAAAAAACCTACGATGGTTTTCTAAAAGCAAAACTTCTTCGCCAGAGCACCGGCCACAGAAATATGCCGGTTTCGGTTACTCTTTTTTCTTCCACCACCCTGAACTCCCTGAAATGGAGCGAACCCGAGCGAGAGAATTTTTTTACTTCACGCCTTGCCTATACATACCAATTGCTTATTGCACGAAAATTCAGCAATGCCTTTTCAATGCAGTTGATGCCCGCACTTGTTCATAAAAACCTGGTAGATAAAATTAAGGATCGCAATGACATTTTTGCTTTGGGTGCAGGTGCCCGAATAAAACTAACCCACCGGATTACATTCAATGGTGAATATTACTATGTTTTTCCAGGACAAATTGATGATAACTTTAACAATCCCCTGTCCTTCGGATTTGATATCGAAACAGGGGGACATGTTTTTCAACTCCATTTCACCAATTCACAACCTATGTTCGACAGGGGTTTCATTACAGAAACTCGTGGTAATTGGATGAATGGCGATATCTATTTCGGATTCAATATCACCAGGGTTTTTACCATTAAAAAACCAAAAGATTTTTAATAATCAAACAACAGAGAGGTTAATAAGTTGTTAGCAGACTGTATAGTTTTTTTGTTGCAACCGGATCGCTCATAAAATCACATTTTACCTGCTTTCGTTGCTCAAAGTATTTTCCGGTAAACCCCTTTGCCTCCTGGCTCAAAGCAAGCCATAGTGGTGTTTCGGCTCCTTCTTGCGGGCTTTGATGGCCTCCAAAACCAAGGTCATTGCTCAGTTTTGAATTCACGTCTCCCGGATGGCATGCGTTTACGGTAATATTTATATGCCTGAGCCGTTCGGCAAATGCCCTTGTCAGCATCCGATCGGCTTGTTTTGATTGGCGATAGGCCACATCGTTATGATAAGGTCTTGAATTAAACTCCGGATCGTCGAGATTGAGGCCCCCTGCCCAATAACTTGCAACATTGATCACCCTGGCATTTTCTGCCTTCATCAGGTTTGGGATTAGTGCCTGTATCATTCTGAAATATCCCAATACATTTACTGACCATTGCAATTCAACTCCCTCTGTCGAAACCAGGCGTTGACGCGGTGTCGTGGCAGCATTGTTTACCAATATACTTACCTCATCATGAAATGCGTTGGTAAAAGCGTGGATACTTTCCAATGAAGAAAGGTCTATCACAATCGGAACCACGTTGTTGTTGGGGGTTTCAGAAGAAACCATGTGTGCTGCGTCAAAAAGTCGTAATTCGTCACGACCGATCATGAGCACCCTGAAATCATTATTTAAAGCTATCCCCCTGGCAATGGCTTTTCCGATAGCCCCGTATGCTCCCGTAACAATGGCAGTTCTCATTATTCAATGTTTATTCCATTGCTCCCAATATGTTTTCATGCGGAATGCAAAATCTTTGGCAGTTCCGGCATAAAATGCCTCTCCCAAAACCAAAGCTGATTCGCGCATTTTTCTTTTGCGTAGTGCGATGCGCCTCCTTACACTTTGGGGAGTTTTGGCAGCAATCTTTTCGTAGAGGTCAATGTCTTCCTCAAGTAGAACTAAATCCTGGTGACTACCCAAGCAGACACTTATCGTTTTAAGCCTGGCTATATATCCGTTAATTAGTTCAGGCCACACCGGAGTGAAGGGTTTAAGCATATACCAGAGATACTTCACATCCTTTCTCCATTCATGAAGTTCATGATCGTTTTGTTCTGATTGTGCCCTAAGGAACCCTTTTCGACCTTGCTTGTACGTCCGCAAAAAGCCCTCATAGATAATTTTGGAAGGATCGGTGGAGAGGTTCCAATTTTCAACCCGTTGCAGCACTGAATTAAATTGCTCAATTTGAGTTGACACAACGCGCTGCGTATTCAGGTCAAGCAGGGTATTAGCTCGGTGAGAGCGCAACACAGAAATATAATTCGATATCCAAAAACCGGACTGCTGATTCATTCGCGGTGAAATCAGCCGGTTTGCAGCATCATAGGTTGCTGAAGTGTCTCTTACTCCTCCCAGTGATTTTGCTATGTCACGCAAATAAGAGTTTTCTGCATGGTAGTATTCCTCACCAAGCGAGAACCTAGCCAGACGCAGCAGGCTTCGCATCCGTTTGCAGCAAAGCCTTGCCTGGTGAATGTTCTCATTTTGATTGCCTTTGCGGGTCAGAAAATTGCTTGCCTGGCGGATGTTGAAGGTAAAAATTCTTTTCAAGCCTTCTTCAAAGGATTCCCGGCTGCGCAACAGATCAACTTTCATCTATGATTTGGAGATTTCACATTCAAAGATAAATCAATCCGATCAATTTACCCTTACTTTTGCGGGTGATGAATAAAAATAATCAACCACTCTCTGAATCTGATAAAGAAAAATCGCGACTGCTTATAAGCGCAATATATCCTGTGTTATTCGTACTTTTACTTTGGCTGGTAAAAGCATTCGAAGAGCTGAGCGGCCTTTCGCTGTCGAGATACGGGTTAGCACCTAAAAGTTTCGCTGGATTGATCGGGATTTTCACTTACCCATTTCTGCACAAAGACTTTTCCCACCTGATTTCAAATTCTTTGCCCCTGCTGGTTCTTGCAACTGCACTAATCTATTATTATCGCCCCAATGCTTTCATTATTTTCCTGCAGTTATTTTTTATCTCTGGTTTCTGGTTATGGGTGATAGGTGCCCGCGGAAGCGTTCATATCGGAGCAAGTGGCTTGGTGTATGGATTGACTGCATTCCATTTTGCCACTGGGATTATCAAACGCAACCTGCGCCAAATGGCCTTTGCAATATTGGTGGTTTTTCTATATGGAAGCATGGTTTGGGGTATTTTTCCAGGATATTTGCCAGACAAAAATATTTCATGGGAAGGGCACCTCATGGGGATGCTCGCCGGTTTGGTTCTTGCATGGTTTCACCGACACGAGGGTCCAGCCAGGGATCATTACGAGTGGGAGGATGAGGATGTAGGTGTAGATGAAGCTTATGAAGAAGAAGAGGATGTGGATGGAGTTGAAATTGAAGAACGACATAGCGATAAATCAGGGCCTGAACGCGTTAGCGACGACACCGATCTATCGCAAACCGGGCAAAAAGGAGTTGCCAATCAAAACGTTTTTTCAAAAAGTACCTCCACCCAACCTGGAGAACATATACAGTTTGGGGCTTCCCATACAACTATGCCACCATAGAAAAAAGATTTTGTTTTGCCTGCCGGCAAAACAAAACCTTAAACACTGTGCGAGTGCCTATTTCGTTAAAACGCTTTATAGGCTTGCACTGATGAGGAAAGTGGCAGCAAAAGCCACGATGGCATATAGCTCAGGAAATACAGCCAACACCATTGTTTTTCCAAAAACATCATAGCCCGAACCTATACCTGCGATGCCATTTGCGCAAACCTGTCCCTGTTTGATGGCAGACATAAGGCCCACCATTCCAAGAGCAAGACCGGCAGCAAAAATTGCCACCCCTTGTGCAATGGTCATGTTGGCAATGAATTCAGGAGTGAGCTTTGCGTTGATGATAAAAAACCCACCAAAACCATATAATCCCTGAGTTCCGGGCAAGGCGCTCAGGAGCATATACGATCCAAACGCTTCATCGTTCTTTTTCAGCGCACCAATGGTGGCATTGCCGCCGATCGAAACACCGATTGCACTTCCAATACCGGCCAGGCCGATCATCAGGGCAACTCCAATGTAAGCCAAAATAATTGCTGTTGTCATAATACAGTTTTTAAGAGTTATTGATATTGATTAATTTTTCGCTTTTTCTGCAAAAGGTTTATATGCTTTTCCTCCACCGGTGAAGCCGGCATTTTTATAAAATTCTACAAAAGTCAATCTCATCGGGTGGACAAAGGAGCCCAGCGAGCTAATGAGGATATTGGCCAGATGCCCCACTGTCAGAAACAAAACAAAAATAACCGGGCCAATGATGGGAACATCCAACATGTTCATTCCGATACTGTTGATTACAAGCCCGAGAATTGCACTTGAAATTCCCAGTGCAAACAGGCGAATGTAGGAGAGCAAATCGCCAAAGATTCCTGTTACCATCCCATAAATATCCCAGACGCCTTTTCCAACACGCACAAATACATTGGCCTTTGGGTCGTTGAGAAACAAAATCAAAATTGCGCTCAATCCCAAAATCAGGTACAATACCGTCTTCTCGCCATCAGGTAGAATTTTAAAGTGGATTAAGGTAAGGCGGGCCACCATACCAAGGATAAGCACCAGCCAACCAAGGGTTGAGAGGGCATAGGCGAAACCCTGTTGCTTTATAATATTAAAAAGCTTTACAAACATACCAAAAATAATCTGGACTCCGCCAACGGCTAGGGCCAGGTAAAACATCTTTTGGCTGTCAAAAAAGTAATTCCGTACCGAATCGAGGAATGGAAAAGGCGCCTTGATCAAATCAATTCCAAAGAATGTTCCCGAAACCACTCCAAAAATAATTGTTGCGATACCTAAGTATTGGGCAAGAGAGAGGTAAGGTTTGAATGCTGGTTTGGCCTTGTGTTTGTATAATGTTGCACCAAGCAATACCAATAAACCATACCCAGCATCGCCCAGGCAAAAACCAAAAAACATCATGAAGAATGGGGCGAAAAACGGTGTGAGGTCGAGCTCAGTATAGGCTGGCAATGAAAATAGCTTGCTGATGGGCTCAAAGAGTTTTGCAAATTTATTATTATGGAGCAAGACCGGAACCTTGTCTTCACTGGCCGGATCATCTGATACATATAGTATTTCCCGTTCTTCGCAAAATCTTACCAGGTCGGCTTCTCTTGTAACCGGCACAAATCCTTCGAGCAACATCACTGAATCATCAACCTGCGGTTTGGTATGTGCAAGCACTTTCTCAAACTCTGTTTCATTCTGAAGAGAATATAGGGTTTGTTGCAAAGCATCCATGCTGTTCGAAGCATGAAAGTCCAATTGCTGATTGATAAAAAATTGTCTTTCGGTCAATTGCTGGTGACTTGATTGCAAATCCGAGAGTGTTCGTTCTGGAATGCGGATTTCTTCAGCGTTAATGGCTATCTCATCTTCGTTCTCTCTAACTAAAATAAAATAGATGTTGGGAGAGATTGTATTGATTTTACCGATATTATATTTCTTCTCCCAGTCAGGGTCGTATTTCTTGATTGAGCAAACATAGAAACTCACCCTAAGCCCCTTTTCGCTTAATTTTCGCAACGTCTCTTTTGAAAAATCTCCCCATGGCTTTAGGTTTGTAATTTCTTTTTCAACAGAATTAAGTTTCTGCTGAATTTGTTCCTCTTCCTGAGTAAGCGCTTTAATGGCTTCAACCCTATGCAGCCCTTCATTTATTTCGGCAATGTTTTCGGAGGGTTCAATTTTACGCTTGCGAAGCAATTTAATGGTATCGGTAGTTTGCTTTTGGAGCAACAGTTTGTCCATAGTTTTGCTATCGAAATCCTTGGTACGGGGTACAACATCGAGTACGCCCAAAGACCTGAGTTCCTCAAGAAAAGACTGGTAATCTGCATGATAAACCAGAAAGGCATATTTTTTCATTGGAACAATCATGCCTCATCCTCCATTTTCTCCAGGCGGGTTTTAACAATTTTCTGTGAGGATTTTGAGAGGTTTTCTTCATCCTCCAGGAACCGCTTAATCTTTAATATCACCTGGTCATAGCCGGGAATTTGCACTTTCTCATAAAGATTCACCTTTTGGGTGGTTTTCTTCCTTGCCTTGTCGAGCAAGTTCATCTTGCGGATAAAAAATTCACGCTCTATTCCAATCGAGGCCAGTTGTTTGAGTATGGTAATGCCATCAAGGAACCAGGCCGGTTGATTAAACATACTGAAGTCATTAATTCTGAATTGTATGTTATTGAGTATGGGTGTCCTGACGCCGGCAATTTTTTTTATACTCAGTTCAACATCGTCAATGATCACAAGTCCGGGATCGAATTCACCCCAAAGTCTTACCATTTCATCATACTCAGCCATGCGTTGGGCAAGGTGCTTTTCGAGCCGGAATGTTTCATCTTTGGCGCGTTTCACTTCAAGTCTCAAAGCCGATTCTTTATTTTTAAGTGTGGGCAGCGCGCGCAAACGTATCCGGAGCTGCTTGTTCAGTTCCTGAAGAGAGGTTTTGTTGTATTGAAATTTTATCGCCATTGATTTAATTCAAATTTGATACTTGGCTAGTGAGAGCAGGTTAAATACTCAAACTATAAAATGCAAGAGTGTTTGCATAATGTATATATTTTGCTGATTTGCATATCATTATCGCGAATAATCACTGTTTGCTTTTTCGTAAAGTATCTGTTTTTTTGCTTCTATATGGATTGTTTAAATGTTTGTTAAAAGGATAATCTTAAAATACCTGATTCTCAATTTTCTCCGGACCAATATTTATCAACCCAATCTTTTTTCAGGCCAACCTCAGCAACATTGAAGTGCTTGCCAAAGAGTGCCCAGGTAGTTGTCAGCATTTGTTCGGTGTCAATATTTACATCAATGGCAAGAATTTTGTCGCTGTATTCTTTAGCAAAATTCAAAGTGCGTTGGTCATAATCTGTCAGGTCAAAACCATTTTCGAGTTTGGTACGGGCGTTGGCTGCATCAGCATAGAGCCGAACAGCTGCATTCATCACCTGGGGGTGATCCTCGCGGGTTTTCTTTCCAATCACCAATTGCTTCAATCGCGACAAACTCCGGAAGGGGTCAACAATTACTTTGCCGATTTCAGTATCTCGACGCAGGAATAACTGCCCTTCGGTGATATAACCGGTATTGTCGGGGATGGCATGGGTGATATCGCCACCCGATAGGGTTGTTACCGCAATAATCGTAATGGAACCTCCGTCGCTGAATTGAACCGCTTTTTCATAAATTTTTGCAAGGTCACTATAAAGCGATCCTGGCATAGAATCCTTGGAGGGAATTTGGTCCATGCGGTTGGATACAATACTCAGGGCATCGGCATAGAGTGTCATATCGGTAAGCAGTACAAGCACTTTTTGCTTTTTTTCCACCGCAAAATATTCAGCGGCAGTGAGGGCCATGTCAGGCACCAGCAACCGTTCAACGGGTGGGTCCTCGGTGGTATTCACAAAACTGATAATGCGGTCTAGCGCGCCGGCGTTATCAAAAACATTCTTGTAGTAAAGGTAATCGTCGTTGGTGAGGCCCATGCCGCCAAGGATAATTTTATCGGCCTTCGCCCTGAGGGCCACTATGGCCATTACCTGGTTATAGGGCTGATCGGGATCGGCAAAAAAGGGAATTTTCTGGCCGGTTACAAGGGTATTGTTCAGGTCAATGCCTGCAATGCCGGTTGCAATCAATTCCGATGGCTGCATACGACGTACCGGGTTAACAGAAGGGCCTCCAATTTCCATTTCTTCTCCTTCCACTTCCGGCCCGCCATCAATTGGCCGACCAAATGCATTAAAAAAACGGCCTGCAAGTTCTTCGCTTACTTTGAGGGTTGGAGGTTTGTTGAAAAAGACCACTTCGGCATTCGTAGGAATGCCCTCGGTTCCTGAAAAGATCTGCAAGGTAACACTATCTCCAGATATTTTTACAACCTGAGCCAATCGGCCATGCACCATTGCCAACTCTTCATTTCCTACGCCTGTGGCTTGAAGCGTACAGGTTGCTTTGGTAATCTGGGTAATTTTGGTATAGATTTTCTGAAAAGCTTTCGTCTCCATTATGCCACCTTCCTTTCTTCAATTATTTTGTAGAACTCCTTTTCGTTTGCAATAAATTCTTCCGATAGAAATTCAGAGTAGTTCATTTGTTTGAGTTGGTTGATAATTCTCTTGAAATATGGATTAATTTGCTCAAATCCATCGAAAGAAAACCCAGTATGGTAAACTTCCAATACTTTGTCGAGCATATATTTTTGGCGCACCATAGGTGTGTTGCAGTCAATTTTATCAAACCCGTCCTGCTGCAGAATCACTGAGTCAAGCACATCGGCCTTCCAATAAGTTAGATGATAATCAAGGGGCACTCCATCGTCGCCAAGAATGTTAATTTGTTCTGATGCTTCCTTGCCCCTGATGAGGATGTTCTTAAGGAGCATCACGCTATCAACCCAGCTATCGGAAATATTTTGTTTCAGGTATTCCTGCAATTCGGGGTATTCAAGGTATTTCGAATAGCTATCAATCGGGTCGATGGCTGGATACCGCTTGCTGTCGGCTCGTTGCTGCGACAGGGCATAAAAAGCACGCGCTGCTTTTTTTGTAGCTTCGGTCACTGGCTCTTTAAGGTTTCCGCCGGCAGGCGACACGGTTCCTATGAATGTGATGGATCCGGACAAACCATTGTTAAGGTAAACAAATCCGGCACGGCTGTAAAAGTTTGAGATGATTGCAGGCAGGTCCATAGGAAAGGCATCGGGTCCGGGCAACTCCTCCATCCGGTTCGACATTTCGCGCAAGGCTTGTGCCCATCGTGATGTTGAGTCGGCAAGCAGAAGAATTTTCAATCCCATGGCGCGATAATATTCAGCAATGGTCATGGCTGTATAGACTGATGCTTCACGCGCAGCCACAGGCATGTTTGAAGTATTGGCAATGATGGTGGTTCTTTCCATCAACTTGCGTCCGGTTCTCGGGTCATCGAGTTCAGGAAACTCAGTAAAAAGTTCTACTACTTCGTTGGCACGCTCGCCACAAGCTGCAACCACCACAATATCCGCTTCAGCCTGTTTTGAAATTGCGTGTTGCAGCACTGTTTTTCCGCTTCCGAAAGGGCCTGGGATAAATCCTGTACCCCCTTCTACGATGGGGTTGAGTGTATCAATTGTGCGAACACCGGTTTCGAGGAGTTTAAAGGGGCGCGGTTTTTCACGATAGGTTTTGATGGCTTTTTTAACGGGCCAGTGTTGCACCATCGTAACATGATACTCTTTGCCTTTTTCATCAGTGAGAATGGCGATGGTTTCGTTAATAGTGTAATCGCCTGGCTTAGCAATGAATTTCACGGCATACTTGCCTTCGTATATAAAAGGCACCATGATTTTATGAGGAATTGAGTTCTCGTTAACCTGGCCGAGCCAATGGCCGGCAGTAACAAGATCCCCAATACCGGCCAAGGGCTCAAATGTCCATTTTTTATCGGGGTCCAGGGCGCGTGTATAGTCGCCACGCTTCAGAAAAACGCCCTCCATGACATCCAGATCATGCTGCAAGCCATCGTAGTTTCTCGATAAGATGCCAGGACCTAAGAACACCTCGAGCATGTGCCCCTGGAAATCTACAAACGACTCGGGTTTTAATCCGCGGGTGCTCTCGAAAACCTGCACATATGCTCTGTTTCCAACCACTTTGATCACTTCAGCCATGAGCTTTGTGCCCAGGTGGTCAATATAACATATTTCGTTTTGCGCAACCGGGTCGCTTACCTCAACAATTACAAGGTTGGCGATAATGCCGGTTACTTTTCCAACAGTCAGATTTTTGTCTCTACTCATTATGCATTAAACTCTTTAGGAAATTCATAACTCTTTTCAAGGTCAGACAGAAATTGTTTAAACATCTGTTCGCCGGTTTTCTTGTCAAGTTTCATCCAGCGTTCAACAATCCCAAGTTTTATCACATAACCCAGAATCATTTCAATGGTGAAATAATTGAAAGTATTTAATTCATCAAGATAATTCCATCGCAGCAGGTCAATCGCTTTCTCGCGTTCGAGCAGGTTGCTGAATTCGCTAATTTGCGACAGCTTTTCGACCAAAGGAAATTCGTTGGCAAGCCCCAGGTCGCGGGCATTGCTTTTTCGAATTGATTCAACCACGATGTTGTTTCCAATCAGCTGGTTATCAAATCTTATCTTAAGCCTTCGCCCATTCAGGGCAATCATTGTGTTTTTCAGATTCAGTTCAAAGAGATACCACTCACGAAGGAAGTGATTTTTAGTTTTCAGAACATAATCGTAATAAAGGGTGGTCAATTGGTTTTCCCAGCTCATTTCAGGATCAATGGGGTTGCCACTTTTAAAATGGGTAATAAACGCAGTAAGGTATTCCGGGAAAATTTCCGGTTCCTTAATCCCTTCTTCGATTTCATCAAAATTATATCTTCCCGAGAGGTTGAAATCTGCGACTATCTTTAATAGGAAATTTAACACATTGGAATTATCGGCCTGAAGAAAAATCATCTCAACCAATTCAAAATCATCCGGATGCAGGTGATTGGAAAGCTCTTGCTTAAATTCTGCAAGAGTAAGTGCAATCTTGCTTTGTTCAATAATAATGTCGGGTAATCCCGCCACCAGGTAATAATAATTCCTGCTGCCCATTATTTCCCTCCGAAAAGCAGTTGCGTGGTGCGTGGTCTGAGATATTCCCTAAAGAAATTTTCAAAATCTTCTTCTGTATAGCTGAGGATAAAACTTTTATCGCTTGGTCCTATTTTGAAACCTCTCTGCATACGCTCGTCGAACTTGATGTGTAAGCCTCCTTTGAGAAGTTCCTGGGATTTAGCCGCAAAAAATCTTCCGAGATGTTGTTCTTCGGCCTGGGGCAAAACCAGAGTCAGGTCAAGGCCTTGCGAAGATAGTGGACTCCAGTTTTTAATTATCGTTTCGATGATTCTACTTAAAAACTCCTTGTCGCTCATTACTTCCTTCACGGGATTAGCTACCAGTTGCAAGGTAACCAGGTTTGTGATTTTCTGCCTGAGGGCACTGATGGCCTGCCTTGACGACATTTGAACCTCGTTGTTTACGTTTTTCCGGAGGTCGTCCGCTTCATTCCTTGCCAAATCCAGAATCTGTTGTGCTTCTTTTTTTGCTTTAGCGACTAAATTTGCTGCTTCCAGTTGTGCGTTTTCGAGAATGATGGCTGCCTCTTTATTGGCCTTTTCAATACCTTCCGAATAGATGCGGCTGGTTAGCTCTTGAAGTTTACTTTCCATTTCAAAAAAATTTTAAGGGCGCAAAAGTAACCTTTTTAACAGAAATTAAAAAATTTTTTGGAAAGCCGTTTAGAAAAACGGGCCATGATTGTCCAGGAAAATATTAAAATGTTTTTCCTGCCTTGCTGATTTGCTGCTCGGGCTTACTTTTGTCATCAAATCAGGGTTTGCGATTTTTCGCGACTAAGGGAGGCATCATAAATTCACCTTCCCCGTCAGGTCAATCATACAAGACAGAAATCTATATGAATTGACCAGCGTTTGAATCATCGCGTTTGTCCATCAGGTCATAGAAATAAACACAAACCAGATTTCGGCGATCAAAAGCAACAGACCATCAGATTATCCAAGTAAGGAATAAACCAAATTTAAATTTCAAAAAATTTGCTTTGCAATCTAAAAAAATCCCATAAGTTTGTGAGGTAAAAAATAATCATTAAAAAATATGGAATATGTTTTTAAGGGCTTAGCGCCAGAACGCTTGTGGTACTATTTTTCAGAAATCTGCAAGATTCCCAGGCCATCGAAAAAGGAAGAAAAGATTGCTGCTTATCTGAAAAAATTTGCCAAAGCACAAAATCTTGAATCATACACAGATGATGCCGGAAATATCCTGATTAGAAAACCAGCAACAGCCGGACTTGAGAATCTCAAAACGATAGTACTGCAGAGCCATATTGATATGGTAGGAGAAAAGAACAGCGAAACAGACCATGATTTTGAGTTCGATCCCATTCAGCCATACATTGAGAATGAATGGGTTAAAGCCCGCGGCACTACCCTTGGGGCTGACGATGGCATTGGCATAGCTGCTCAATTAGCCATCCTCGAGTCTGATAAATTAGCCCATGGCCCCCTTGAATGCCTTTTCACGGTGGATGAAGAAACCGGCCTGAGCGGAGCATTCGGGCTAAAACCTGATTTTCTTGATGGGCGTATTCTTCTAAATCTTGATTCTGAAGATGAAGGCGAGTTGTTTATTGGCTGCGCTGGAGGCAAAGATACAATTGCAACCATGTCGTTTTCGCGGGTGATGATGATTTCTGATGTTGTTTCATACACGATTAAAGTGAGTGGTTTGCAGGGCGGCCATTCTGGCGACGACATCAACAAAGGCAGGGGCAATGCAGTAAAAATCATTACCCGGCTACTTTGGAGCTGCAACAAAGCCTTCGACATACGCATAGCCGACATTGATGCGGGAAACCTCCGAAATGCCATTGCCAGGGAAGCCTTTGCCACCATCGTTATTCCCCGGAGATTTGATATAGAATTCAGACAGTTTACCGAGTCATTTGTAACCAATATCAAACACGAATACCGCATTTCTGAACCAGCCTTGGGCATAAAGCTAAAAGCGACGGATCTGCCTACCAGCCTAATAGACATTTCGACCCAGGAAAAGCTTCTGAATGCGCTCTTTGCCTGCCCGCACGGTGTGTTGGCAATGTCAGCAGATATACCTAACTTCGTCGAAACCAGCACCAACCTTGCTTCAGTAAAAATTATTGACCAAAAAATTAAAATTTCAACCAGCCAGCGCAGCAGCCACGAAAGCGCCAAAGAATGCGCAGTAAACATGGTAGCAAGCGTATTCGCCCTGGCCGGGGCCCGTGTCGAGCACTCAGATGGTTATCCCGGCTGGACCCCCAACCCAAAGAGTGAAATCCTCGACATTACACGCAGTGCCTACCGCCGCCTTTTCTCGCAGGAACCAAAAGTGCTGGCCATTCATGCTGGCCTCGAATGCGGTGTAATTGGCGAAAAATATCCAGGAATGGATATGATTTCCTTTGGGCCTACCATCAGGGGAGCACATTCGCCCGATGAAAGGCTTGATATTCAAACTGTTTCAAAATTCTGGGAGCTTACACTCGAAGTCCTGAGAAATATTCCCGGAAATACATCTGCCTGATCCCATTACTCTATATACCAAAAACGAAACCCATCCTGATCATCGGGTTTTCGTAGGGCGAATAAGCAGATTCGTTGACATTATATAATAATAGTATATCAAACGCGCTTCGTGGACCGATAAATTGCCTGTATCCGGCCCCTATAAAGACGCTGTTGATATGCTCAATGCGATTTTGCTTGTCATACGTTTGTGTTGTAAAATTGGGCAGGTAAATTGTATTTCTGAAACGCAGATACTCGTATTCAGTATGAGCAAATACCCGCCTGAAAACAAAATACCGAATAAATACCTGCCCGCCGGTAATATGGCTGTTGAAGCTCTGAAACTTTCCGGTGAATTGATTGAGCATATAGTTCTTAATTCGGTAATACTTATAGGTAGCTCCGGCTCCGAGTGTAATCCGGGTGGTAAATGCATATCCAACCATCGGAGAAACATCAATCAAAGTAACCTGCCCTACCTGCAGGCCGATATTCCCTCCTAGATACCATTTCGAATTATTATTCGCTTCCTGTTTTTGAGCATGCACACTTGCAGGACTGAATATCATTTCCAATAAGAACACCGAAACCATGAATAACCGCTTGAAGCAATTGATCGTGATGTCAGAATGAATTGTGAGGTTGATTTGCAGGGAAAAAGGCGATCTGAGTTTTTCAAAAGGGTTCATATTCTGTCAGGTAAATATATATTTATATATGATTAGGATCGAAAGTTTGTCGCAAAACGAATATTCAGTGCAAAGTTATGAAATGATTGAGCGAAGCAGTTATTTTGTTATAATGATTTCAACTATCACATTATCAGTATATTAATAACTTTTTCAAAACATTTGCGAGAGAGAAATTAATAATTACCTTTGCACCCGCTTTTGAGCAACGTTCTTTTTCGCCAGCCTGATGATGATTAGACAATTTAATTTGAAAAAAAGTTGAATTAATTTTCAAAAAAATTTGGCAGTGTGGAAAAAGGTTGTAATTTTGCAGCCCCAATTCGAAAACGGGAAATGTTCATTCAAGATTTTGTGTAAATTTTTTTTCAAAAAGTATTGCGCAATAAAAAAGATTGATTACTTTTGCAGCCCTTTTCGTTTTGAAAGGTATTGAATAAGAAAAAAAGTTCTTTGATATTTTGAAGCAAAGCAGCAAATATCCTCCCGACGATGATGTCGGGAAGAAGAGTTAAATCTGAGATATAAAGATCAAATTTACAATGGAGAGTTTGATCCTGGCTCAGGATGAACGCTAGCGGCAGGCTTAAT
>JBBIIP010000028.1:0-39819 GCA_037446395.1 Lentimicrobiaceae bacterium | reverse complement strand
CCCGGTTTAGCTCCTGGTTGTGGGTGTCAATTCTTTCGAGCAGGTCGGGTTGTATTTGGCTGATGGACCGGGGCTTTGAAACTGATGTTCCTGCTTTGCTTTGCCAGGGATCGTTCTTTTTATCGCGGTGCAACAATTCCTCCACATAGGTGTTCCATTCCCCGCAGGAGTTGCATCGCCCAATCCATTTGGCTGACTGGGCACCACAGTTCTGGCAAAAAAAGGTTGTTTGAGTTTTAGCCATCCTGGCACTCTTGATTAGAAAGTTTATTTATTAGTCCTGTAGTGGAGTAACCCTCGGTTAGGTCAATTGTGATTACTTTTCCGCCATGCCCTAAAACAACCTCGTGCCCGGCAATTTCATGCACTTGATAATCTTTCCCTTTCACCAATACATCTGGTAGAATTTTTTCGATGAGCGTAGCGGGGGTATCTTCTTCAAAGATCACGATGGCATCAACCAGCTGCAAAGCAGCAAGCATCATTGCCCTGGCATTCTGATGGTTGACCGGCCTGCTAGGTCCTTTTAGCCTTGATACAGAATGGTCGGAGTTTAGTCCGATAATCAGCACATCACCTGCATCAGCAGCCTGGCTGAGATAATCAATATGACCCAAATGCAGGATGTCGAAACAACCGTTCGTGAAAACAATTTTCTTTTTCTTTTTTCTCCAGCCTGCAATTTTTTCGAGAAGTTCAGGCAGTAGAAATATCTTGCTTTTCAGCCGGGCTGATTTTTGCATTGGCCGGTTGGTTCTTAGTCGTAACGATGAATACTAATGAAACGATACCGATAAAAACGATGAAAAACACTTGTGCAGCATGTGCCATGATGGCAAATGAAGCCGCAGGTTCGGGCGCAATATTGTAAACTTCACCAAGGGTTTTAGAAATGATGTAATGATAAGCCCCAATACCTCCGGGTACAGGCGCCACGATGGCAAAGGTTCCCATCATCAGGAGTGTGGTTGCATCGAGCAAAGTAAGATGCGATGTGTCCTTTAAGGCCTGAAACGGGATATAAGTCATCAGGAAGTACATTGACCAAATGACCAAAGTGTGAAACATAAATGCTCTTTTTTGTTTCAGGTTTTTAATGGTTTTTATTCCGGAGGCAAATCCGATTAGTAAATCTTTCATTTTTTTATAGAAAGATAGCCGCCTGATGAAAGGCATGCTAAACTTCAGCAGTAACCAAAACAGGAACAATCCACAAATAATACTGATTATCAATACAATAAGAAGGCTTATGGATGAAGGAAGTTGGTCAGATATGGGCGTTACAAACATTTTTTCCAGAAAATCGGCAAGGAAGTTGAATTGGCTGATGACGACCAACAATGTGATGACCAGCAGGGTGAGTGTGTCGAACAATCGTTCTGCAATCACTGTTCCGATGAGGCCATTCAGTGGGATAATATCCCGGCGGCTGAGAATGGTGCAACGGGTAATTTCGCCCAGCCTGGGCACTGCCATGTTTGCAAGATAACCCATCATCACTGCGTGAAAAGTTGAAGACAAGCGGGTTTTATAGCCCATCGAATTGATCATAATATTCCAGCGGGCTGCCCTGCTCAGATGAGAAATAAAGCCGGGAATCATGGCGAGCAGCAGCCAACTGTAGCGAGCTGCTTCAATTTCGACCCAGATTTTCGTAAAATCCAACCCGCGCAAGGCCAACCAGAGCAACAAAAGCCCAATCAATAGAAATAAAAGATATTTCAGCACCGATAAGATCTTGCTTTTCAAGGCCTACGAAAGTTTATTATGGTCGTCGGGAAATACAATCACAGGCTTGAATTTTTTTGCTTCATCAAGCGGCATCATCGCAAAGGATACGATGATGACAAGGTCGCCGGGTTGAACCTTGCGGGCAGCAGCGCCATTGATCACAATTTCGCCCGAGCCAGATTTTCCTTTGATAACGTAGGTTTCGAATCTTTCGCCGTTGTTGATATTTAGCACCTGCACCTTTTCGAATTCGATGAGCTGGGCGGCATTCATCAGGTCTTCGTCAATGGTAACGCTACCAATATATTTAAGATTGGCATCGGTGATGGTGGCCCGATGGATTTTCGATTTGAGTATTTCGATTTGCATCATGCGGTCAAGCTGCTAAGTTTTTGCAAATATAGGCATAGTTCGGAAAATAATATACCGGAGGTGATCTGCTGGTAAATGGTAAAAATTCAACCGGGAAACGAGTCCCTCTCAGCCTTCAAATGCAACATTATCAATCAGTCTCACTCCGCCAATGAACACAGCAATACAGCCTCTGACCGGTCTTCCAGGAATCCATTCTTCAATCGGAAGTAGAGTATCGTTGTCGCACAGGCTGAAATATTCAATTTGCATCTCGGGGTAGGATTGAATCTGCGAATACACCCATGAGGTTATTTCTTTGGGGGTACTTTTGTTTGCCAATTGAGTTGCAGCAGTGAGGATGCGATAGATATTGGCAGCGATTGCCTTGTTTTCTTCAGATAATCTCTTATTTCGCGAGCTCATGGCCAGGCCGTTGGTTTCGCGCACCGTGGGGCAAGCAATAATTTTAACCGGTAAATCCAGTTTCTGAACCAATGCTTTAATAATGGCTAGCTGTTGGAAGTCTTTCTCGCCAAAAAATGCCAAGGTGGGAGTGATTATATCAAATAGCTTTTTTACAACTACCGCGACACCATTAAAGTGTCCAGGTCTGAAGGCGCCTTCCATCACTTTATCCAGTTGCCCGAAATCGAATGTTTCAGTGGCAGGTTCAGGATACATTTCTTCGACAGAAGGCATGAAAACAAAATCGCAACCTGCGTCGGCAAGCATTTTTAAATCGGATTCCTCGGTGCGGGGGTATTTTTGTAGATCCAGCGGGTTGTTAAATTGAATCGGATTCACAAAAATACTGCATACTACTTCGTCGCATTGTGCCCTGGCTGCTTCGACCAATGCGATGTGCCCCCTGTGCAGTGCCCCCATAGTCGGGACAAAACCGATGGTTTTTTGCTTACGGTGCAGCAGCGATATGTGGCTTTTCGTTTCGCTGATTGTACGATAAACCAGTATTCTCTTTCCTGATGGCATTGAAATATAAATAATAGTAATCGTCTGGTTGTGTAGCCCTATTGTCACGAATCACTGACCGGAGCTGGTCAGTATATTCAACATGTCCTTTTCAAGCGATACCTGCGGGGTTTCGATAATTCTCCCGATTTCTTTCTCGTTGCGATAGAAGATAAAGGTTGGCACCCGGAGAATATTCAAATGGCTGATATCCATTGTTACAGCTTGCTTTTGGCGATCAACACCAATGAGCTTCATTGCATGTGAATCCAGCTTAAGCAGGTCCGTCAACCTGAAAAACCGTGGAATCTGGTCCCTGCTATCGCCACACCAGGTGCCTAAGACAACCACAATGTTATAATTTTGGGGCAACCTTGCAAGTTGGCCAAGGCAAGTGCTGTCGGGCGAATAATCATTGTACTCCCAGTCATAATAAAACCCAAGTACCGGATCGTACAGATCAGGCCGCTCACATAGGCCTACCAGGATTTTGTACTTGGTTTTGGTATCGTCCTGCAGATTTGAACTATTTTGAGATAAAACCACTTTGTTGACTGACAGGATGATAAGTAAAAGCGAGATAATCAGGCCGGTTCTGGATAATTTGTAAAAGGCACTTCTATTTTGACGCATGATTTTGGGTTTGGTTAGGTTGCATTCGGTTTACAAATGTACTAAGAACTACCCAACCCAAATCAATACAGAAAATTGAAAAACATGATGGCCAGTAATCCAGCGCCCGCCAAAAGAACCAATGCTGCAACACCGATATGAAGAAAGTTCCGAACCTGATTCGTGGCAAATATTTTGTAAAGATTATCGCTCACGGTGCTGCTCTCTTTCATGCTGCTATTGATATAATCTGCTACAACCTGGGCAGTATTAAACGGAATATCATCAGCTTCGACCTCGGGTGGAAGCGCAAAGCCAAGGAGCGCGGCAGAATATTTTTTTGACACATTGGCTTTGGTAATGCTTTTTACTTCCCGGGGCTGAAGGCGGCAATCGGGCGAAGTAAATGGGTTTGCTGCCTGAGCGTTTTCAAAATAAAGGTTAGCTACACAGGCAGTATTGAAAGGAAAATCATTTGTTTCTTTATCAGATTTTAAATGAACTTTTTCCGAAACGTTGTCAAAGTAATAGTTCATAACAACCTCCCTGGTATCGAAGGGTACGTCGTTTACATAGCTTTCGGCAATGAGAGAGTCGAATGTCTGCCGGTTTTCTGATGAGGCGGCCCTTGGCATGATTGCGAACAATAAAACCAACAGGCCGGCTGCGGCCGTTTTGGCGAATGTATTAAGATTGATGATTGCAAAAGCTTTCATGGATAAAATATTTAAATGGGATAGTAATCTGATTTATCATTTTAATGTATGACGAAGGTTCTTGGGCAAATGTTACAAGTTTTTGATGTCTGTGTCAATAACGTCAGATAATTCATTTTTGTTTATTAGACAAATGCTTGAACAATTACTTTTGCACCTTGTTAAGCAATTTATAACAAATTTTTAACAAGCATGCAAAAAATAGGATTGTTTTACGGAGGCTCATCCAAAGGCAGCACCATGAAAGTGGCAATGCGAATCGGTGAAGTACTTGGTCCGGAGAATGTTTCACTGCACAATATTGCGGAAAGCAAACCTGCCGACATCGAAAAATATCAAAATATTATCCTTGGAACTTCCGCTTGGGGAATTGGCGAAATGCATCGCGACTGGGAAATATTTATTGATAAGCTGGCAGAAGTTGATTTTTCGGGTAGGAAGGTGGCTTTATTTGGCCTTGGTGATCAGAAGCTTTATCCCGAAAGTTTTGTTGACGGAATGGGTACAATTTTTTGCCGTCTTCCGGACAAGTCGGTAGTTATCGGCCGGTGGCCACTCGACGGTTATACATATTATTTTTCGACAGCCGAAAAAGATGGCGCTTTTGTTGGCCTCGCCATTGATGAGGACTCTCAACCCGAACTCACCGAACGCAGGATAAAAGAATGGGTTGAAATACTCAAAAAAGAATTCATATAATTTTAATTTTCAATGAAAAACTTTCACAAAACAATCCTCATTCTGTTTCTGGCAGCTTCGTCGTTGCTACAGGCCCAAACCCAGGTTTTTAGTCCCAAAAAGATCGAGAAGCATATCCGTCATCTTGCTTCAATAGAGCTTGAAGGCAGATATCCGGGCACTTTGGGCGATCAGAAAGCTGCAGCATATATAAAAAATAGTTTTTTGAAATCGGGCTTGAAATTGCAGTTTGAAGACGGGTATCAACCTTTTGAGGTTGTAACCGGAGTTGAATTGATGCGTGGCAATTTTATTGAACTGAATGGGGAGCCAGGTGTGCTTGAGAAAGATTTTGTTCCCTTGTCGTTTTCGAAAAACGGAGGCGCAATAGCCGAGGTGGTTTTTGCTGGGTTTGGTATTGTGATGCCCGGCATATGGGACGATTTTCAAAACCTTGACGTCAAAGACAAATGGGTGTTGATTCTCACAGGCGATCCCGAACCTGACAATACCCAAAGTGCCTTCATTCCGTTTGCATCAGACAGGCTGAAAGCAATCAATGCAAAAGACCGTGGTGCGGCAGGTTTACTTATAGTAAAAGGGGTGACTTCTGAAAAAGAAGATAAACTTATGCCGGCTTTTTATGATAAAACCGCCTCGGATGCAGGCATCCTGGTAATAAACATCACCCGTTCGCTTGCAAATAAAATTACGTCTAACCAAGGTCAGGCGATCGAAATATTGGAAAATGAAATTTTAACAAAAAAACAACCGCTTGGCTTTGCAACCCACTCCATTTTCAAAGGAAATGTTTCGCTGAATTACAAAAAGGTTAAAACTCAGAACGTTGTTGGCTTTCTATCGGGAAAAAGCCCTACTTTGAAAAATGAATACATTGTCATAGGAGCGCACTACGACCATTTAGGCTTTGGTGGCAAGGGCTCGGGTTCTCGCAAACCCGATTCGTTGGGTGTGCACCCGGGAGCGGATGATAATGCATCGGGGGTGGCCGCCATGCTTGAACTGGCAGCGGCTTTAAACAAAAGCTCATCAATACTAAAACGAAGCATACTTTTCGTAGCATTTGGCGCCGAGGAGATGGGGTTGATTGGTGCTAAGCATTTTGTGGCCAATCCTCCGGTTCCGTTGACCCAAATCAAGGCGATGATAAACATAGATATGATAGGCCGCCTGAAAACCGGAGGCGCATTGACCATTGGAGGCACCGGAACAGCACCGGAAATCAGTGAGATGTTGAATCAAATCGAAAGCAAATATCCGTTCAGCATCGCCCGGCAGCCCGACGGGTATGGCCCCTCTGATCATGCTGCGTTCTACTCAAGCGGAATCCCTGTTTTGTTTTTCAGCACTGGCGCCCATGAAGACTATCACACACCCGAAGACTCCTGGGAAAAGTTAAATTCCAAGGGTCAGGCAACCATTCAACAACTATTATTCGAGGCAATAACATACATTGCCAACCTCGAGAAGCCTTTCACCTTCACCGAGAGTGGAACCATGATGCGTCGCGCACAGGGCAGAGGCTATAAGGTAACGCTAGGGATCGTTCCTGATGTTGCTTCTTCCGGGAAAGGGCTCGGGGTAGACGGCGTTCGCAAAGAAGGGCCGGCTGGCAGGGCAGGTATTCAGAAAGGCGACCTGATTGTGGCAATCAACGGGCAAGCCATCAGCAACATTTATGAATATATGGCCCGGCTTAACACGCTGAATGCCGGTGAAACCATTACTGTTGAGCTTTTAAGAAGTGGGAACAAAGTGGTTGTGCTTGTTCAGCTGTGACCTGGTAAACCGCTCTCTTTTATCGCAAGGGTGCCTTTTAATGTGTTTTGGTCATGTTTTTTGGGATGGCCAGGATATAATCAGCCAATCCAATGTGTTCGGCAGGTAATTCTGCTGCGTCATCAACTTCTACACTGCTGATGGTGAGTATCTTTAAATCAGGATTCGACTGCAATAGATACCACATTATTCCCTCGAAACGGTCGGAATGGAAAGTTCCGTGAAAATGAAGAAACACCTTTCCTTTGCTAAAATTCCGTAAAATGAAATTCGCCATGGTGGCATCCTTGAGTGCCTGGGCTTTTACGGTATTGTTGCCGGCAGCATGGGCGGGCATAGCTCCTCCCATCATTGCAGCCATCTTCACATATTGGGGTAAGTTAGGGTCAAAAGCGATGGGATAAGCAATGAGCGCTTTCGCATCATCAGTCAATTGGTTCAATGCATCGAAACCACCTGTATTGACCATGGCCGCATAGCGCCTTGGCACGTTGGTGGCGATGAACCTCAGGCTACTATCCCGCGCAAATTCAATCAACGGCTTATAGTCGGTTTTATAGTTTGGCCAGAGTTTTGCTTCGGCTTCAAAGTTTCTTTGCCTGATAGCGCCTCCCACATACTCATCAACAATGAGTTGATTATCCGTTTCAAACATTTCGGCTCCCAATACCAGGTTTTTTCCCTTTTTGGCATACAGGCTTCGGGTCAGTTCGAGTTGCAGCCAATGGCAGATAGGATTGTTATGCAATTCGCCAAAAAGAATAATATCGGCTTTCTGGGCATCTTTCAGCAAACTGCCATAATCGGTCTTTTTTCCTTTACTGTCGAAGAATCTATAAGCAGGTTTATCACCTTTCATTGACGTGGTGAAAATCAACACCAGCACAATCATCAGGGTCCTTTGTAGTGTGTTCATCGCTATTGGTTTGTTGGTTTTGTTTTCTTGAGATAATCGGCATGAAAAGTAAACGGCAGCAATGATGAAATTCCCTCAACAACAATGGTTTTACCATTGCAGCTGGCCATGATCACGCGCATTTTTTTGTGATTGAGTTGCTCAAATTCAGCCATTACCTGGCGACAGGCACCACAGGGAGCAACGGGTTCATCAAGTTCGACGAGCGAAGTATTTGCCACAATAGCAATGGTTTCAATTGCTTGCCCGGGGAACTCGGCAGAAGCATAAAACAGTGCGACCCGCTCTGCACAAAGCCCTGATGGATAAGCCGCATTTTCCTGGTTGTTTCCGGTGATCACGGTTCCGTTTGAAAGGCGCAGGGCCGCGCCAACTCTAAATTGTGAATAGGGCGCAAATGCCTTATCAGATGCAGTGATTGCAGCTTCAACAAGCAGCTTGTCGGGAGAAGAAAGTTCCCTGTAATGATCCGTTTCAACAACCGGAATATTAATTACTGTGTGCTTCATTGTTATTTAATTAGGTATTCGTATCCACCTGTCTGCAGATAACCATTTAGTCTGTAAACCGGTGATCATTATGGCAAGGCTTGGATCAACGCGCATACATTTTTCAATTTCTATAATTTTTTGCCTCGGAATTTTTGGTGTCGGGCGCAAAGATAGGCATTGTATATCGAACGACATTTACCCATGTTCTCCTGATTGATATTGAATACAGGCTATAACTCAATCCTTTTTTGTTCCTGAACGGTTTGATTTGACCGGAGGGGAAATGATTGCGTTGTATTTTTGCTGATTGTGTAGCAACTCGATCGCTTTTTGAATTGCCATGTCGCGGTTCAACTGGTTCACTACCCTACCCTTCTGATAATAGTAGCGTGCAACGATTTCTGATTGCAGGATTTCCTTAATTTCGGAACTAAACAGCTCCAGGTCATTTTTTTTCTGCTCCTGCAGCTGTTTTTCGAGAAGCGCAATTTCATCTTTCAGCGCACCCATATAATTCTCTTTGTCGGCTATTTCTTTCAGTTGTTCAACAAGTTTTTCGCTGCGCGTTGAATAATGAATATCTTTTCTTTTTACAAACTCCACAAAATCGTTGTAAATATCATTGGTAATGACAAAATCATTTGCGGAGGCAATATTTTTGTTTTTCGAAACAAAAAAATTGGCATAGTCCATAAAAACATAATTGATGAGTAGTGCAGATGTGATGCTGCTCATTTGTCTGGGGGCTATTTCCACATCAGGTTCAATGCCACTACTCTCCCACACAGTTCGTCCGTTGCGGGTAGTAAATGGTGTTTTGAGTGAATCAGGAATGGCATGTGGGGCATCTTGCCCATCTTCATGAAAATAATCAATGGCCTGGATGCAACGGCCACTTGGTATGTAGTATTTGGCCACAGTAACCTTCAAGTGCGTGTTGTATGACAATGGAATCACATTTTGAACCAATCCTTTTCCAAGTGTGCGCTGCCCAACAATCACCCCCCGATCGAGGTCCTGCAGTGCGCCCGCCACAATTTCAGAAGCCGAAGCGGAATTATTGTCAACCAACACAATAATCGGCAAATTACCATCCACAGGATCCCGTCCTGTTTTGTAGGTGCGGTTGGTTTCCTTGAGCTTACCCTTTGTGCTGACAACCATTTCGTTGCGAGGAACGAACATTCCGAGTATATCAACAGCTTCGTTTAGCAAGCCGCCTCCATTGCCTCTCAAATCGAGTACTAATCCATTAAGTGGTTTTTGTTGCTTAAGATCCTGCAGTGCTTTGTTAACCTCCTGGGCAGCGTTTTGTGTGAATGCTGTCAGATTGATATAGCCTATGTCTTCGCCAATTAATCCATGATAAGGGATGTCCTTGATCTTTACATTTTCTCTTAGGATCTCAAAAACCAACGGTTTTGGTTCGCCAAACCTTTCAATTTTGATTGTGAGTGAGGTTCCAGGTTGGCCTTTCAAGATCGTGCTAACATCGCCGGAGGATTTATTCAGGGCCGATTTGCCATTGATCTCAAGTATTTTATCGCCAGCCCGCAATCCGGCTTTGTATGCAGGTGCACCTTCGTACGGCTCGCTGATTATCACAAAATTATCTCGTTGCTGAATCAGCGCACCGATGCCTCCATATTGCCCTGAGGTCATAAACTTATAGTCTTCAATTTGAGATTCGGGAATAAAATTTGTGTAGGGATCGAGTGCCTGAAGCATCGCATTGATGCCTTCTTCGAACATTTCGCCGTGCTTCAGTTCATCAACATAGTTTGCGTTAAGCTCCCGATAAAGTGTAGAGAAAATGTCGAGGTTTTTTGCAATCTCAAAATCACTCTTTGCCTGAGCACTAATAATTTCAGGCGCTAAAAGCGCCACCATCAGGATGAGGGCACCAATCAATTTTCTTGAAAGAATTATTAATTTATTCATATACAGTATTTTATGAAATATTTTATGGAACCGGGTCGTATCCGCTTCCGCCCCAAGGGTTGCAAGAGAAAAAGCGTTTAATAGTGAGCCACCCTCCTTTGAAAGGGCCGTGTTTTCTTATTGCTTCTTCGCCATATACAGAGCAGGATGGGGTATAGCGGCAAGATGACATCAGATAGGGGGAGATGGCTTGTTGATAGAAACGAATGAGCACGATAAAAAGTTTACCCAGCAGATTTTTCATTGCCTTGCTTTAAACGCCGCAAAATTACGATTATTATTGCCTCAAGCGCACTATAGTCAATGGGATGGAAGCCATGAAATACGATGGCAATCAGTAATTTTCTTTTCTGCATTTCCAGATGCGCATACAGTTCGGGTTTATTTTTTCGCCAGGCCTCGCGAAACCTCCGCTTCATAAGGTTGCGATCAACTGCTCTTTTAAGATTTTTACGGGGAATACTGATCAGTAGCTGAGCAGGATGAGGGAGATTGTTATTTGCATTTGCCCAATAAACCTTACAAGGGCCTTCATAGAAGGATTTACCTTTTGAAAAGAGTTCAGCAATCACAACCCTGTTGCTTAATCTTTCGTTTTTGCCAAATCTGAAACGCTGTTCCATTTTCATAAATCAAGACAATAATACAACAAAGTGGCGAAAAAAAGCTATTCGGCAAGCGGCATCATCAGGTTAGAGAGTATATTCTGAGTTCATGGCCGTGAATCAGGGAGACAGCGGGCCATGACTTGTATCCGATAAAACAAGCAACAGTTTGACGATGATGGCTACAGGAAGAATTTCGATGCTGAAGATGAATATGAGCAGGTAAAAAAATGGAAACCTGGTTAGTGAGTATCCTATCATCAAACCCCGAACTATTTTATAGACCCACACGATAACAATCACAACCGCCGCCAGCCAGAACGCAATTTCAGACCCTGTATAGATCACAAAAGGCAACACCGGAAGCACCATTACTCCAAGGGTCAAATAAAAAACTAGATCGTTGAGTGAATAGTTCTCGGCGGCATCATAGGTCTCAAAAACAAATGCAATGATTCGGCTTGCTAAGGCTTTCATGACCCAAAGGATTAAAAAGAAAAGCAGAAGTCCGGCAAAAATTATGGGAAACCGAATGAATGTTGCATCAAGCATCTTAAAATGGTTAAATGCGAACATGAAAAACAACGACAAGGTTACCAGGTAAATTACTCCGAGTGCAAGCATGATTTGCTCGTTGAAAAGGTTGCCTTCACGTTGAAGCAAATTGATATAGCGCGACGAATAGCAAGCACTCAATATTTGCTTTAATCGGCGATTGTTGTTATACCTGACCCAGGCAAGCAATAAAAAACATAAAATAAGCACCATCGTAACCCAGTCATAGCTTTGAGACTTAAGTATTGTGCCGTGATCTGGCCTGACGACAGGCCCGGTATTGTACAATGTATCCTGAGATGTAGTGCGAAGCTGGGCGAAGGGATCGGATTGGAACTTCGTGACCTCATCACTTTCTACCAATACTCCATAAGGATCGTAGGTTGCAATTGGCTGGGGCCGGGCAAGATACGGGGGCTTGGTGATAGTGTCGCGGGTTTGCATATTTTCACGCAGTGAGTGTATGATTTGTAGAGCTTGGTTAGAAAAATGGGTTCAAACCTACCTAAATTTTCTATAACTTGCTGCAATGTGGGGCCTGCAGTTTGTTCTTTTAATATTTTATTTATACCTTGCCCTTAAAAACACTCTACGCAAAAGCAAACCGTAAGGGTGGCATTTTGTGCCCAAAAAGCAATAGTTGTATAGCCAAAATAACTTCAATAAGGGATGGCGTCCAAATTTTGAGAAATAGGTTATTGTTTTAAGCCCAAAACAATTACAGATGCAAAAACTTGCCTATGCTTTTTAATACCTCCGTTGCCTTCCCCTTCAAAAATACATCCGTAACAGTTTCAGTCAGATGAGATTGCTTAATGTTTATTTCAAGGATTTTAGCGCCATTATTTTTTGCCATCACCGGAAAGTCGGCTGCAGGCAATACTTCGGCATTTGTCCCAATGATCAGCATCAGATCGGTTTTGTTCACCTCTTCAATTGCGCGATTCTTTGTATAAGTCGGAATTGGTTCATTGAAAAAAACGAAATCCGGTTTAAGTATTCCTTTGCAGACAAAGCAGGTTGGCGGTAGATAGTTGAGATTTGCAAAACTGATATCATATTCTGAATTACACCCGGTGCAAACCAGCTGTTTGTATGTACCATGCAGTTCGACAACATTTTGGCTGCCCGCCTTCTGATGCAAATGATCTATATTTTGGGTAATCAGGGACTCGATGAAGCTTCGTTGTTCCATTTTTGCAAGAACTTCATGTGCAATATTTGGTTGTGCATTGCCCAGTTTATCGTAAAATATTTCTTTGATCTTTATCCAGGATTGCAGTGGCTTCTTATGAAAAAAATCTATCTCAAGATAAATGGGATGGTGCGTATTCCAAAGGCCCTCGTCACCCCTGAAGGGAGGGATTCCACTTTCGACAGAGATGCCGGCTCCGGTAAAAGCAATCGCATATTTTGCGCTCCTGATCAGGTTGGCGGCTTTTTCTATATCACTAATTATCATCATCCTTTACTTAAAAAATTATGCCAATCCATACTATGAAAAAAGTACAGATTTACAACGCGGACGCAAAAAAATTTCTTAGATACTATGATTAGGTGTCTTCGGTCAGGATTTTATTAACCGAGACAGTGGTGTCTTCGTTAAACTGAATCTTGAAATTAAGTTTTCTGAAAACCGAGATCATTGGTTTGTTATTTTTGGTGGTTTCTGCAAAAAGGCGTTTTATACCATTCTTTTTAGCAATTTCAATGCAATATTCAGTAAGGATATTTCCGAGTTCCTTCTTTTGCCAATTGTCGGTAATTAGAACGGCATATTCCATGGTTTCAACATCCGGGTCTGCAATTAGCCTTCCCACGCCGATAATTTCTTTCTTTCCGTTTTCTTCTACCTCGGCAACAATGGCAATTTCGCGATCATAGTCAATTACACAGAACTGTGTGGCAATTTCATGCGCATCAAAATAAAAATCATACCTGAATCGCTGGTAGATTGATTCCTTCGAACAACTTGCCAATAAATCCATCCACAATGGTTCGTCTTCGGGCTTAATGGGCCTGAGCAGCACTTTTGTTCCATCAATAAGTGTATCTGTTTTTATCAGGCTCTCAGGATATGGCCTCATCACCAGGTGGGAATAATCTTTCACCGGTTTTTCAAGATTCTTTTGATCAACCACAATCCTTGCGTCGAGTGCAATTACATCATCCGGAGTAACCAGAATCGGATTAATATCTAACTCTTCAATTTCAGGATAATCGGCTGCCAGGTATGACAGGCGAATAATTACTTCAATTAGTTTTTCTATGTTCTTAGGTTTGCTTCCTCGATATCCGGTTAGCAGTGGATAGATCTGCAACGATTGCAGCATCTGACTTGCAAGCCGCTCGTTCAGGGGAGGAAACTCCAGGCGGTTGTCTTTAAACAATTCTGCGGTGGTTCCACCCATCCCGACCAACATCACTGTTCCAAAAATAGGATCTTTCTTAATTCCGAGGATGAGTTCAACTGCGTCCTTTGAGGAGATCATTTTTTGAACTGTTATGCCTTCTATTTTCGCATCGGGCAATTTTTCGGAAACAGTTTTTATCATATTCTTGAAGGTTGCCCTTACCATTTCTTCGTTCCTGATGTTCAATGCAACTCCTCCTACGTCCGATTTGTGAGTGATATCAGGAGAATATATTTTTAAAACCACAGGGTAGCCTTTTTTATCGGCAATTTGCACTGCCTGCTCTTCGTCAATCGCTACCTCAGGATGTGTGGTTGTGATTCCATAGTCGTTTATGAGTAATTTGGAGTCGTCTTCATTTAGAATCTTTGCTTTCGGGAAAATCTTTGTCAGGTATTTATTCCTGAGCTCATTTCTGTCGTAGCTAAAATGCACGGGTACTTCTTTTGGGGTTTCGAACAGAAGATCGAGGTTCTTTGAATAGTAAGAAAGCGTCATAAATGCCTGGATGGCTTGTTCGGGGGTTCTGTAGGCAGCAATTCCGGCTTTGTTGAACACTGCCATGCCTTCTTTCATGCTTGCACCACCCAACCATCCGGCCATAATGGTTTTTGAAGTTTTGGTGGCAATTTCGGTGATGGCTGTTGCAGTCTCTGTTGGGGAGGTCATTGCCTGTGGTGTTAGAAGCACCAACACAGCATCCACACCTTCGTCTTCCAGGACGATTTCAGTTGCCTTGGCAAACCTTTCGGGTGTGGCATCTCCCAGCACATCAACCGGATTTCCGTGCGACCAGAAGGGTGGTAGATAGTCATTTAGTTTATTCATCGTAGTTTCCGAAAACTTTACCAATTTTCCTCCCCATGCCATCAATGAATCGGTAGCCATTACGCCAGGTCCGCCTGCATTTGTAATGATTGCCAGGTTTGATCCCTTTGGTACCCTTTTCCTTCCGATCAGGTCAGTAAAATCAAAGATATCGCCAAAGCTGAATACCCTTGCAATGCCTGCCCTTCTAAATGCTGCATCGTAGATAGAATCTTCCGAAGCCATCGCGCCGGTGTGCGAAGCTGCTGCAGCAGCTGATTCGGGGAAACGCCCTGATTTATATACGATAATTGGCTTCTTTCGTGCAAATGCACGAGCCGCCGACATGAATGCCCGGGCGTTTGTAATGGACTCAACATATAATACGATTGATTTTGTAGCAGGGTCCTGGCCAAAATAGTCAATCAGGTCGCCAAAATTGACATCCATTGAATTGCCAATTGAGACAAAATAGGAGAAGCCGATATTGGCTTCATAGGCCCAGTCGAGTACCGAAGTGCACAATGCACCAGATTGGGAAATAAAAGCAACATGGCCTGTTTTTGGCATGCCATCAGCAAAGCTTACATTCATGCTCAATCCGGGTACAATGATTCCGAGGCAGTTGGGGCCAATAATTCTCAAATCTGGAAATTTGGCTTTTTCAGTTTTGACCTGTTCCTCAAGTTTTCTTCCTTCCTCTCCGGATTCTTTAAAACCTGCCGACATAATGATTACTCCGTTTATTCCGGCTTCACCGCATTCGCGGATTAATTGGGGTACGGTTTTAGCGGCAGTCATAATTACTGCAAGATCAGGAGTTTTTGGCAGGCTTTTAACATCTGGAAAACATGGGATTCCCAACACAGACTCCCGCTTGGGATTGACAGGATACACCACTCCATTAAAACCACCACCCACTAAATTTTTAAGGGTTATTCCTCCAACACTATTCAAATCGTTGGAAACACCAATCAAAGCAATGCGTTTTGGTTTAAAGATACTGTTCAGTTTTTTTATCGGCATAATAAATATTATTTGAAAGGAATAATTTTAACGAGGTTTCTTAGCTTTAAATACTGTATATCAATTTATTAATAAGTTTCAAAAATCCTGGTTAAGTTTGGTTAGAACAAATTGAATTATCACGCAAAGGTACGAAACAAAGTTACCAGAGTAAAAATATGCTCCCGGATTGTTTTAAAATGGACGAGCCTGAATTCCGGTTTGCCGGCCTTCAGGCTCGTCTTCATGTATAGATTACTTTGTCAGGTATAACTCATCAGGTGATCGCCTTTTTTGCAGGCTTCACAAGATAGATAGTTAAAACAGCAACAAAGCAAAGAATGCCACAAATGGAAAAAGCCAGGGGGAAATTACCCATATCGCCAAGTTTACCACCCATGACAGGGCCAAAAATTCCGCCAAAGGCATAGGCAAGAAAAACCCAGCCATAGTTTTGTCCGACAAATTTGGTACCGAAAGTATCTGCGGTGATCGTTGGAAACAATGCAAAATTGCCACCGAAATTGAACCCAATAATCATCGCGAACAAGTAGAGCGTATACTCATTTCCGGCCATCCATTGGAATAGGATTACAGCCACGCCTTGTGTTGCCATATTTATGATGATGGAGGTTTTACGGCCTATTTTGTCGCTGATCATTCCCCACAGGATCCGGCCTAAGCCGTTAAAAATAGCAAAAAACACAGCCATGGCAAGCGTGGCGGCGGCTCCTGCCTCACCAGGTGACATTCCCGCTTTTGTCAGGGCTTCCTGTGGCCAAAGCCGCATCAGGCCAATGCTCATCAATCCGGCAGCAGCCCCAAAGGTAAATGTAAGAAGGATAAGATAATATTGGGGGGTTCGCAACATCTGATCGCTTGTAAAATCAATCGTTCCGGCTGAATTTTGTTTTGTGGCAACTGGTGGAATCCATCCCAGCGGGCGCCATCCTTCAGGCGGAAATACCATCCAGATGCTTCCGACCGCTACAAGCACAAAATACGCGGCCCCATATACCATAAAGGTATTGGATAGCCCAAGATTTGTCAGCAAGTGGCCTCCGCCCAGCGGTCCAAGCTTATCGGCCATTGCCATCCAGAGCGTGGCTCCAAAGCCAAAGCCTGCCACGGCTAACCCGGTAATCATTCCTTTTTTGTCAGGGAACCAACGCATGCCAACGGCTATCGGAACAACATAAGCCAGTCCGATGCCAGAGCCACCCATCATCCCGACAAACAGGAAAGTTGTGGTAAAATTCTCGGCGCCAAACAATCCTGCCAAAATATATCCTAGACCAAGGACGATCCCTCCTGAAAGGGCAAGTTTTTGAGGGCCTACTTTTGGCATGATCCGGCCGGCAATGATCATTCCGATGGCGAACATGGCTAACCCGGCAGAAAATACCATTTGGGTATGCGTTTTTGTCCACCCGGCCTCGACCAGTAGTTTGGTATATACCGACCAGGCATAGATTGCACCCAGTGCGAGTTGTATCAGTATAGCGCCAACAACTACAAAACTTCTCTTTTGTATTTTTGGTTCATTCATAATTTTTGTAATATTCGATTATTAATGTTATTTTAAATAAAAAAAGAAAAGGCATTCAGATCTTATGTGACCATAAATGCCTTTTTCTCATGTAAAAATTTGGTTACCTTTTAACTTCAACTTTAGCACCGGTAATGATTTCTTCAACAATGCCCGGGTCGAGTAATGTTGAAATGTCTCCTAAATTAGAGGCATCGCCTTCGCCGATTTTCCTGAGAATCCTGCGCATGATTTTGCCGGAACGGGTTTTTGGCAGGCCGCTCACAATCTGAATCTGGTCGGGTTTGGCAATGGGGCCGATTTGTTTTGTAACAGTATCTCTGATTTCCTGTTCAATGGTTTTCTTTTCTTCGTCAGAAAGATCACTACAAATTACATATGCATAAATGCCTTGTCCTTTGATTTCATGCGGATAACCTACAACGGCAGATTCGTGAACCCTGGGGTGCTGATTGATGGCATCCTCAACTTCGGCAGTTCCAATCCGGTGTCCTGAAACGTTGATAACATCATCAATGCGTCCGATGATGCGATAATACCCTTCCTCATCTCTCTTGGCTCCGTCACCTGTAAGGTACAAACCTTTGAATGCTGAGAAATAGGTTTGATAGCACCTTTGATGATCGCCATAGGTGGATCTTAGTATACCCGGCCAGGGGAATTTAATACACAGGATACCCTCAACACTGTTTCCTTTTAACTCCTTGCCTTCGGAATCAACAAGAATGGGTTGAACGCCTGGCAGCGGAAGGGTTGCAAATGAAGGTTTGGTAGGGGTAATTCCGGGCAATGGGGTGATCATAATGCCCCCGGTTTCGGTTTGCCACCAGGTGTCGGCAATGGGGCATCTGCCTTTTCCTACTACATCGTGATACCATCTCCAGGCTTCTTCATTGATCGGCTCGCCAACGGTTCCGAGTACCTTGAGAGAGCTCAGGTCATATTTATTCACAAAGTCATTTCCGTGAACCATCAGTGCCCGAATTGCTGTTGGGGCAGTATAGAATTGATTGACTTTGTATTTTTCAACAATTTGCCAGAAACGGCCTGCGTCGGGCCAGGTTGGCACGCCTTCGAACATGATTGATGTGGCACCTGTGAGCAGCGGGCCATAAACAATATAGGAATGACCGGTAACCCATCCGATGTCGGCGGTACACCAGTAGATGTCTCCATCGCTGTATTGAAATACATTTTTAAATGTGTGCTCAGCATAAATCATGTATCCACCGGTTGTGTGAACCACGCCTTTGGGTTTGCCGGTTGAGCCGGATGTGTAGAGTAAGAAGAGGATGTCTTCAGAATCCATGACCTCTGCAACATTTTCAGTACTTACGCCTTCAATCAGGTCGTGCCACCAGATGTCTCTGCCCGGAGTCATTGTGACTTTATCATTGGTTCTGTTAAAAACGATAATATTTTTAACCGATGGGCATTTTGTAACGGCCTCATCAACAATCTCTTTCAGAAGAATACTTTTAGCACCACGGTAGGCGCCATCAGCGGTGATCACCAATTTGGAAGAGGCATCTATAATCCTGTCTGACAGAGCAGTGGCAGAAAAGCCGGCAAAAACAATTGAATGAATGGCGCCAATCCTTGCACAAGCAAGCATAGCAACCACAAGCTCAGGGACCATCGGAAGATAAATGGCTACAGTGTCGCCTTTCTTTATCCCTATCTTTTTAAGTGCATTGGCAAACTGGCATACTTTTGCATAAAGTTCACCATATGTTATCACTACGTTTTCTTCTTTGGGGTCGTTGGGTTCCCAGATGATTGCCGCCTGGTTTTTGCGTGTAAACATATGGCGCTCGAAAATATTCTCCGTAATATTGAGCTTTCCGTTTACAAACCAATTCACATTGGGGGCATCCTTTCCTTCGAAATACCAATCGAGTACTTTATCCCATTTTTTACGCCAAAAGTGCGATTCAGCTTTTTTCGCCCAATATCCTTCCGGATCAGCGACGCTTTCCTGGTACTCCTTAAAATATTCGGCCAGGCTGGTGATTTTGTTGGTCATAGATTTTCTATTAAATTAATGATTAATGATTTGAAAAATTTCCTGGGTTTTAAGAAAAAGCAAAAATATGAATAATTTTTTAATGGCCTAATGGTGGTGCTAAAAACCCGCATTAAATTATGTTGAAGACCCGAATATATAAAATTCACGAACTTTGCGTTTGTTTATTAAAAATATACTCACCTTTGTTATTCAATTGCCCTAATAAACAATTATTCATTTACATATACTACTTCCAATCAATACGTTGAGATATAGATTTATATTATTGGCAGTTCTTCTGCCATTTTTTTGCTTTGGCCAAAACTCCGTACGAATCAGGATGGTGAATGCAGACGAGTTGCGATTTGCCCGACAAATGGGCAATGACACCAAAAGATTGCTCGGAAATGTAATTCTCGATCATGAAGGGGCGCTGATGTATTGCGATAGTGCTCACCTTTATGAGAGCACCAATAGCTTTGATGCATTCAGCCGCGTGCGGATCAAATCGGGCGATACGCTCAACCTTTATGGTAACCGGATGATATATAACGGCAATACACGCATTGCGGAAGTGACCGGGAGTGTAAAACTGGTTGACCGCCAAACCACCCTCACCACACCCACGCTGCTATACGACCGCAACACCGGAATCGCTTATTATGAGCTTGGAGGACTAATCATTGACGGAAGCAACAAACTAACTTCGAGAACCGGATATTATATGACCAATGAGCGTCGCATTCATTTCCGTCGTGAGGTGGTGCTCGAAAATCCCGAGTATGTGATGAACAGCGACACGCTGGTTTATTATACCATCAGCAGGGTTGCATATTTTCATGGCCCATCAACCATCAAAGCACAAAAAACCTACATATATTGTGAGAACGGGTGGTATGATACCAACAAAGACAAAGCCCAGTTTAATAAAAAAGCATATATTGTAAGCGGAGAGCATATCCTCCGTGGCGACAGCCTCTTTTACGACAGGGTAAATGATTTGGGAAAGGCTTTCGAAAATGTTCACATTAACGACACGGTACAAAATATTTTACTCACAGGGAATTATGGAGAATATCACAAGACCCTGGGTTACACATTCATTACGAGCCGGCCTATGGCGGTATTTGTTCAGGACAACGATTCTCTTTACATGCACGCCGATACCATCAAGGCATATTTCGACAGCACACAGAACGTGAAACATATAAAAGCCTTCAATCTGGTTAAGTATTTCAGGCACGACCTGCAAGGCACCTGCGATTCGCTGGTATATAATTTGGCTGATTCAATCATTGAAATGCATCGAAAGCCAGTAATTTGGACCGGAGAAAACCAGCTTTCGGCTGATACCGTTTACATTAAAACCAACGGGAAAAAGATTGAATGGCTTGCCTTGAAAAATGCTGCTTTCATCATCAACCGTGAGGACACAGCCAGCTTTAACCAGGTGAAAGGAAGGAACATGACAGGTTTTTTTGAAGATAACAAACTCAGAAGCATCATTGTGAAAGGCAATGCCGAAACAATATACTTTGTTCGCGAAAGCGATAACTCTCTCGTCGGTATCAACAAAGCCCTTTCTAGCAGCATGCGTATCGAGCTGGAGAACAACAAGATTCAGAAAATATTCTATTTCTCTAAGCCTGTTGCTTCACTCACGCCAGAGGATGAAATGCCTGAGACGCAGCGCTATTTAAGCAACTTTAAATGGCTTGCTACGTTGCGCCCTCTGGCGTGGAGCGATATATTCAAGCGCGATTAGTTGCTCGGAGGAGGGGTGTAAGGGGAGCGTTTGTTGCTCCGGCCGAAAATCGAAAAATGCATATATCGCTTGGGATTGAGCTTAATGTCTTCAAGAAGTTGGTTGAGTTCGTGCGAAGAAGTATGCAGGTCGCGATAGAGCATAGGGTCGTTTATCAGCAGGCCAAGGGTGCCTTCGGCATTATCCACTTTGTATAAAACGCTATTTAGTTTTTCCAGGGAGCTTTCGAGGCGCAAAAACGCTTGCCGAACGTTGGTAGCTGCAATCGAATCGCTGATGGCATTGATATTGCGAATGGTGCTTGTAAGCATCTGGTTATTGTTTCGCAGGTTGGTGGTTATTGACTCAATGTTTTCGAGAATTACGGCCATGCGGCGGCGTTCGGTCTGCACAAGCGTATCAATCGTATAAGTGGTGTGTTCGAGTGTGGTGATGGTTTGGCGGATGCTTTCGAAACTCTGTGCCAGGTTGGAGCGTGCATCGGCATTGAGCACGGTTTGAATGGTGGTTACAACCGAATCGAGACTTAGCAATAAGTCTTCGGCTTTTTTCTTTATGGGCTGAACCTGCCTGTTCACTTCTTCCTGCAAGGTGGCCTGCACCTCAGACATCAGTGTATCACCATTGTTTGCTTGCACTGCCGAGGTGCCCAGTATCAGGTTAATGGCCCTGGAACCCATGATGTCGTGACTGTAAATCACAGCTTTTGAGTTGATCGGAACAGTAAGATCGCCGGTGATGAGTAGTTTGGCAACAATCAGGGTTGAGCCATTGCCTTTGAAATAAAGGTCTTTCACCTGTCCGACTTTTAACCCGTTAAGGAATACAGGGTTGGCTGAAACAAGCCCCCCGATATCATTATATAGGGCGTATAGCTCTGTTTGGCGCGTAAAGATGTATTTCCCTTTGAGATAATTGTAGCCCCAGATAAAAAGAGCCAGGGTTACCAGGAAAAAAGCGCCGATTTTAACCTCTCTTGCAATTTTCATGGTTGATTTTTTGGGATACAAGAACAAAGGTACAATTTATTTAGCGCATTACAACCTGTGTGTTGCACAAAACCATTGAAGGCAGATTCAATTTTTCATGGCTACTTTCTTTGCTGCTGGATTTTAATGGCAGCGTCAACCGGCAAACGCTCCTCGTTCAGAAAAGCCACTACAAAAGAATCTGAAAAGCCTTTTTTCAACATTTCTTCTTTCAATTTAATGGCTGCTTCGAGTGTTTTCTCATCACCCACTGTAAACTTAAATGAGCCCTGGTGTTTATATTTTCTCACGGTCTTAAGTTTTGAGAACTCTGGAGCATGCAAAGATTTGTCTGTGGCTGAAGAAAAAAACTGAACCCTGAACGAAATGCTTCCCTGCGGATTGACGGGTGCATCGGGTTTGGCTTTATTCACCGTTTCAATTTCAGTTTTCGCTTTTGTGAGTTGTTGAACCTGGCCTGCCTTTTCAACACTTTCTTTATATTCTTTAAAAGCCCGGTAAATGGCTGAAGCAATATAACCCTGGCCTTCGTTGCTGCTAAGGAATGCTTCTTCTTTTGGGTTGCTTATGAAGCCTGTTTCAATCAGCACGCCAGGCATGGCAATCTTATGCAGCACCAAAAAACCAGCCTGTTTTACACCACGGTCGTTTAGTTTCATCCGGTTGAGAAATTGCTCCTGAACCCTTTTCGAAAAATCGAGGCTCTGTTCGAGGTAGGCATTTTGATATAAGGAAAAAATTACATGTGCCTCGGGCGAATTCGGATCGAACCCATTGTAAGAAGTCTGATATCCCTCTTCGAGCAGGATGGCAGAATTTTCTTTTTTTGCTACTTCAAGATTCTCCTGGTTCTTGTGCAAACCCATGACAAAGGTTTCCGCCCCGTAAGGCTCGGCCGATCGGGCAGCATTGCAATGAATGGAGATGAAAAGATCGGCTTTGCTGTCGTTTGCTATCTGTGCCCTGCGAAAAAGTTCTATGAATTCATCCGTACGCCTGGTATAAATAACTTCCACATCTTTCAGGTTTTCTTCGATATACTTGCCCGTTTTCATCGCGATTGCAAGCGCAATATCTTTTTCTTTCGATTTTTTACCAACCGCACCCGGGTCCAATCCTCCGTGCCCGGCATCAATCACCACCCTGCGAACCGTGTGTTGTATTCGTTGGGCAACCAAATCGCACGAAAAAAGCAAGGCAACCATCAAAATACCAAAAAGCAGTAACCTTCGTTTCACGTGGGTTGTAGTTTTTATTTAGTTTTGAAACGCCAAATTGAGCGTTTGTGTTGTTCGACTGCACAATAAATTAATTGATTATTTAAAACTCTTGCACGATTATTTTCATCTTTGATTCGATCAGGGCATCAAGAAATCGGAGTGAACAAGGAAAACAAGAGTCAAAGAAGCAAGCTCCGGCGAAAGGAAACATGAGCAAACCCAAATCAATATCCTGTTCCTCTGCAAACGTTGGTTTATTTTGGCTCCTGCGGCTTTTTATATTTTGTACTTTCATTGCTTTGCCTTGCTTTAATGCTGTTGCACAGCAACCTGTTCGCAGCAGCAGGGCTGACACTACAGGAATAGAACCGATTAAAGCAACACAGACCGCTGACACCTCGAATGTGGCACCTCCTGTCAAAAAAACTGTTCTTGACGATAAAGTTGAATACGATGCCAAGGATTCATTGTATTTTGACATTGCCAAAAATAAAGTTTTCCTTTTCGGCAATGCAGTAATAAAATATCAGCAGATTAAGCTCGACGCGGCATACGTTGCCATTGACTTTACTACCAAAACCTTGTTTGCCAGTGGTTTACCAGATTCAACAGGAAAGATAATTGGCACCCCTGTTTTCTCGGAAGGTGCGCGCAGCATTCGTTCAAAAACCATGAGTTATAATTTCGAAACCAAGCGGGGCATTATCAGCGAGGTCATTACCGAGGAGGGCGAAGGCTTTTTGCATGGTCGCATCGTAAAGAGAATGGAAAATGAAATAACCAATGTGAAGGATGGCAGCTACACCACCTGCAACCTCGATCACCCTCATTTTGAATTCAAATATCAGAAAGCCAAGGTTATACCCAACAACAAAATTGTTACCGGGCCTGTCTATCTAACCATAGCTGACGTACCACTTCCATTGATTGTGCCTTTTGGCTTATTCCCAAATAAAAAAGGACAGAAGTCGGGCATACTACCCCCATCCTGGGGCGAATCGGCCGATCGGGGATTCCGCCTCGAAAATGGAGGTTATTATTGGGGCATCAGCGATTTTTTTGAACTTTATATTCGTGGAGATATTTATACACGAGGGAGTTGGGCTCTCAAGCCCTCTTTTGGATATATTAAAAGGTATAAATATAACGGCACATTCAATTTCAGCGTTGCACGCAACATCATTGGAGTAGAAGGAACGCCCGGATATGAAGACAATAAAGATTTTTCTATTCGGTGGCAGCACAACCAGGATGCCAAGGCGCACCCCACCAGTCGCTTCTCGGCCAATGTCAATATTGTTACAAGTAAGTTCAATCGGTATAATCCTGTTTCGGCCAACAATTATCTTTCTAACACATTTTCATCGGGCATTTCGTATCAAACCAGCTTTGCCGACAAATATTTTCTCAACGTTGGCTTAAGTCATTCCCAAAATACCCTGCTTCGCTCAGTTACACTGACCACTCCCGACATTTCATTTAACGTAAACCGTTTCTATCCATTCAGAAGAAAGAACAGGGTTGGAGCCATGCGCTGGTACGAAAACATCAGTGTCAACTATTCGATGAATGCACAAAACCAGATCACTACACCTGATTCGATGCTGTTTAAGCACGAAAGTCTGAATAAATTCAGGAATGGAGTCAGGCACACCATCCCCATCAATTCGACCCTGAACGTGCTGAAATTTTTTAATGTAACAAATTCTGTAAATTTTAACGAACGGTGGTACATTCAGCGCATTGATCAATCCTGGAATGGGAAGAAAATCAAATTCGATACAATCAGCGGGTTCAAAGCGGTCCGCGATTTTGATTTCCGTTCTTCAATAAGCACCACGTTGTATGGATTGCTTCAATTCAAACGCGGCCCTGTGAGGGCGGTACGTCATGTGATTTATCCTTCTGTAAGTTTTAGCATCAGGCCCGATTTCGGGGATAAGCGATGGGGCTATTGGGGTGAGGTGCAAAAAGATTCTCTTGGACGGATGCAACGTTATTCCTATTACCAGAGTTCGCTTTATGGCACGGCACCCGATGGAAGATCGGGAAATTTCAGCTTTAGCCTCAGCAATAATCTCGAAGCAAAGGTGAGATCAAAGAAAGATACAATCACAGGCACAAGAAAAGTGAAGATTTTCGATAATCTTTCAATCAATACTTCTTACGACATTGCGCGAGACTCTTTGCGATGGTCGGGAGTGTATGTGAGTGGCCGAACAACTTTATTTAACAACCTTCAGGTACAATATAACGGGAGCTGGAATCCTTATGCCACTGACTCGGCAGGGAATCTGATCAATAAGTTTTTCTGGGAAACAGACAGGAAGATATTGCGCAGGGAAAACACAACCTGGAATTTCAGCATGAATTATTCATTAAACCCATCCACCTTCGGAAACCCAAAGCCTACCGCGGCAGGAAGGCCACCCGCAAGCCAATCGGGCAGTGAAGCAGAAATGCAGGAGGTTTTGATGTACCCTGAAAAATTTATTAACTGGAACCAACCCTGGAACTTCAGTTTCAGCTATAGTTTGCGAATTGCAAATCAGTATTCATTTGTTAGAAAAAAATTTGAATACAGTACCGTTCAAACATTGTCGTTCAATGGTGATATCAACCTCACTCCCAAGTGGAAAGTCGTATTTAATTCAGGCTATGATTTTATGTCGCATAAGATCTCGTATACCAATTTGAGTATCTATCGCGACCTGCATTGCTGGGAGATGCGATTCAACTGGATTCCGATAGGCGGCATGAAAAGCTGGGAGTTTCAAATAAATGCCAAGTCATCGCTTTTGCAAGACCTGAAACTGACAAGGAAGAAAGATTTCAGGGATAATTATTGATAGGCGGAGGTAAATCCTGAAAAAACGCGAAAATCCTAATCTGCTGTATTCAATATAAATTCATGACAGCCGTTGGTTTTAAGTTTTTCAATGGCTGCTTCAATGGAGTTGCCTGTAATCGCATTGCCCACAGCGTTTTGACAGAAAGGGCATGCATGAATGTCGCCCCGTGAGTCAATATACAGGTAACGATTACCGGCACCAAAGCATCCTGCTTTTCGCTGGTGATAGCCGGGATACATCACAATTGGATGGCTTCCAAATGCAGGATCGCGGTTTGTTTTCTGAAAAAATGCTTCGAGTATCTCAACCTGGTCCTGCCTTAGTGTAACATCTTCTCCGTTGTAGCGCCCAATTTCCCGGGGTTCGAGCACCCTCATAAAATTTACACCCCATTTTTTTGCCAAATCGAGGTATTTATATAGGTTTTGTTCGCTCAGAAAATCTCGTGTCGTGCAAAGCGAAAGGCAAACAAGAACCCCCGCTTTCTGACAGTTGGAAACAGCTTGCTTCACCCAACAAAATGATTCGCTATTGTTTCGGAATGCATTGTGGGCTGCCTCGTCCCAGTGATCGAGGCTGATATTTGCACCCGTCAGGCCTGCCTGTTTCAGCTGTAGGGCTTTCGTTGCTGTTAAACCATAGCCTGAGGTTAGTATCCAGACATCCATAGTATTTTTTGCCTCATTACACAATGCAATCAAATCCTCGAATCGTACCAGCGGCTCACCCCCGCTGAATTGAATATGGCGAAGCCCGAGCGCTTGCAATTTTTTCAATATTGCCATCAACTCACCCCGTGTAAGGTGCTCTTTCGATTGCAGATTAACCCATTCATAGCAATGAAGACATGAGAGCGGACAACGGTTTGTGATCGCAAAAATGATCGTTTGCAAAGGTGCACTTGATGAATTTGCATTGTTGTTGCGCTTTAACTCTCCTCCCAAAAACGTGTCCATATTTTTCGAAGGATAGCCGGGTATGTTTTCCGACCAGTAATACTTCCCATCACATTTCACAAAGCGGGTAATCCTTGGCAAATTGTGGAGCCGTTTCCTTCGGGTTCGTATTTTATTAAAGCTCCGGAAGGCTTTATATAGGTTCTTTTCTCCAGCGAGCGCTATTCTGAAAATATTGAGAAGAAGGCCCAAGCGCACCCATCCGGCCCTAAGGCCGGTTACCATATGACTACCCGATGGATTTAAGCCTGGGTTTTTATACTCGTGAGCCATTTGGTTGTTTATCTGGTGGCCGATGACATCATCTGTTCATACTTCTCGTAAGAGTATTGCGACATCCTGCCAGGATTGCGGAAAGTTTCGAGGGTGGCCCGGTTGGCAATGCCTCTTTGATCGCGAAGGATTTTATAAAAACCCTTGCTATGGAGTATAATGGTGCGATTTTCAGAACCAAGAGGCGGTGCATCAAAAGTGAGGATGGCCGCATTTCCCACATCGGGTTGGATGTAGTAGCGATTATCGTCGTGTAGCAGTTGGGTGCGAACGCTTTTTCCATTCTCATCCACGGCTGCGTCTGGCCCCACCTGCGTAACTTTAACCGGAACATTGACAGTAAAATCAATGGCAGCATGGTCAATCTCCCAGAACAGAAAACCGGTTTCAAGTTTCACCTTAACTGTTTCACTATCAAGTCCATCAAGATTCAGTGTAAGGATATCATCTTTCATCGCCATGGGGCCGGCAATTTCAAAATAGTCCTGAAACACCCATTGGCCATCTTTCTCGAGATAAACTGCAAGCGGGAGGTCTTGATTTTTCATCCATTCCCTGAGCTCCGTGCCTTTTCTAGATTCCTGCTTTTTTGCAAAATTATCGTAGCTGCTGCCAAACAATTCCTGCAAGCTGGAGAATAGGTGGTCGAGCCAAAATGAGTTCCTAGCACGTATGATCAGCTTTGCTGTGCCTAACTTTGCGGGGTTCGCAAATTTCAAAATAACACCTTCCTTTGGAGTGCGGTCACGGGAGGCATCATCGCAATAGTATGACAGCGAATCCTTTTCGCTGATAAGAGAAAGTATGTTTTTGCCGGAAAATGTTTCTGCTGTCACCGGGGGTTCCGGATTGACAATGGTTTGATAGCGGCCATATTTGTCAATCAAAACCCTGATATTTTCAGGGTGGTCTATTAATATGAGCTCAACCAGGTTTATGTTTTGTATTTCCTTCACTTCGTTCGTTACCTTCAGTTTATAATTCCCGTCTGATGGCATTAGCTTTGGGAGAAGCATATAATCATGTCGCTCGAGGCCGGGTTGGATGGCTCCACTGAAAATTTCGCCAGCGAAAGTAAAGTGATTCCCATCGAAGGAATAGATAAACGGACAAGAGGTCTTGGTCAGCAAAATGATGATACCCAGCACTGCATATACCCCGGCAAGTATGCCAAGTGCAGAAAACACCCATGATGCAATGGTGGCCCCTTGGGCAAGGTCGTAAACCTCGATTTTCGCAATTGCGGTTAGCGGTATGTTGATTTGGTCATTTATTCCTTCAGTATACTCCGAAGTGTAGATGTGTACTTCCTGCAGCACTTCGCTTTCTTTGTATTTGTACCGGTTCAGTTTTAGTGGATCAGCATCGAGATAATGAAGATGATTTGATGGAAGTTTTTCGAGTGTTCCGGATAGTTCAGTTTTGTCATTGTTGATGGCGATGTTATTCAGATGCCAGGCTTTGTCGCCCATGTGCAGGATGAAGAACTTGTTTTTTAACTGCATCTTCACCAGATGCGGTGCATATTGGCTTGACGGTGCAATTGTTGTGGATTTGTAGTAAAAACAACCCACGGTCAGATTCAGAAATGCAATGAGCATGAATAGGGAAACAATTGATAAAAACCGATTTCCTGAACTATATTTCAGGCATCTCTGTAATCGTAAGCGAAGACGGGTAATACTTTTCATAATGTTGTGCATTAAAATTTATATCCGATATTTACACCGTAAATTAGCTGAGAACTGGCAGAATGGCGGGTAAATTCCCTTAGGGCTCCAACTCCCAGGTTGCCCGAAAAGAAAAACTTTTCGTGGAAATTAAATACAACACCATTGTTTAATGATCCCCCGAGGTAATATCCCACCCGTGGGCGAATCTCTTGCCCAATAAATTCATAGTCATTGTATTTATGTACTCCATAATTACACGAAATACCTGCAAAATATGAGAACCATTCATTGCCGAAGGGGTAAAAATTAAAATCCAACCCGGAGCTGATGATTTTCACCCCGCTAAAAAAACTGGATCCATGCCCTGCAAATGTGTATCCATTTTTGAGCTTTAAAAATCCGACAGACAAAGGAACTTTAATTCCGAAATATCCTTTATTAAAATATCTTTCATAGCTTATTGTAATTGAGCCAAATAATAAGTCCAGGGCATTGAATGAAACAATGTTTTTTTTGAAATTTACTTCCGGGAGCTTCTCCTTTTCTGCGCCAGAAGGCTGTGCTCCTGGTGCGTAAACCCTTACGGTTCCGTTTTCATAAACCACTTTCGAAATGTAATCAATTCCAACGACATGCGTAGGAGCATCAAGGTTTGTCGCTGATGTGTATTTGATTTGGTCTGGATTCACCTGCAGTATTTTTACAATTCTGATGGACCCATCTGCCATGAAAAGTGTATCCTGCGCAAATATGCCTAAAGCAAGCATCAGCCAGGTAAAAAAAGTCAATAAAATTCTGGCGACAAAAAGGTATTTCGTTCTCAGGTGTTGAAAACTATTTCGCATTTGTTTTGTGTTTGTGTCGGAAAAAAACAGGGTGCGAAATGCAGACCAAAGATACAAAAAAAGTATTGATGTTTGGGAAAATGCACGCCTAAGTTTTTATTCGTGGGTAAGATTTTTTGCATATATATGTCGCCGGTATACTATTTGCAAGTTGAATTATTTGGTTGAATCTACTCGGCCGGAAAAATTTCCCGACAAGTTTTTCCTATGATAATATTTATATATTTGCCCAAAATTTTACCGGATGTTCTACCCTGTTTCTATTTCTTTCCTCCTGAACATCTGGGCTTGGTGGCAAGCCCCTGCGGCTGCCTTTATACTTTCATAACATCCCCTGGGAGCGTTTTGCTCTGCTGCAAATAAGTAAGGCTTATTTCAAAACAACCATTTCCAAGTCAGTTGGAAATTATTTCTAATTTAATCACTATCAATGCTTTAAAAAAATGAAACGAAAAATAACACTTGCCGAAAACGAAATTCCCCGATTCTATTACAACATTGTGGCCGATATGCCCAATAAACCCTTGCCTCCCTTGCATCCGGGAACAAGGCAACCCATTACTCCTGATATGCTCGAACCCCTCTTTCCGCGTGAGCTTATTTTGCAGGAGGTTTCAACAGAGCGTTATATAGAAATCCCCGATGAAGTCCGCCAAATCTATGCTGCCTGGAGGCCATCACCCCTATACAGGGCTTATGGCCTGGAGCGCCTACTCGATACGCCGGCACGCATTTTTTATAAGTACGAGGGAGTCAGTCCTGCCGGTTCGCACAAACCCAACACTGCTGTTGCTCAGGCGTTTTATAGCAAAACCGAAGGTACACGGCGCATCATCACCGAAACAGGCGCCGGACAATGGGGTACTGCCCTGGCTTATGCCTGCCAGATGTTTGGGATGGAGTGCCAAGTATTCATGGTGAAGGTGAGTTATGATGCCAAGCCTTACCGCAAACTGATGATGAATGCTTTTGGGGCTGAGGTGCACTCATCCCCTTCGCCGATTACTGAAGCCGGCCGCAGAATCCTGGAAGCAGACCCAAACTCCTCTGGTAGTTTAGGCATCGCAATTTCTGAGGCAATCGAGCGTGCTACAAGCGATCCGCACAGCCATTATGCGCTCGGGAGTGTGCTCAACCATGTGCTGTTGCATCAAACCGTGATTGGCCAGGAAGCCATCATTCAGATGGAAAAGGCCGGCTATATGCCTGATATCGTCGTAGCACCCTTTGGTGGCGGGAGTAATTTTGCCGGAATTACTTTTCCATTTTTGAGGCTAAATTTTACCGAGGGGCAAAACATTCGGTTTATTGCGGTGGAGCCATCATCATGCCCAAAACTCACCAGGGGTGAATTTCGCTATGATTTTGGCGACACAGCCGGCTTGACTCCCCTTTTGCCCATGTATACGCTGGGTCATCGGTTTATACCCGCCGCCATCCATGCAGGAGGATTGCGTTATCATGGAGCGGGAGTTTTGGTGAGCCAATTACTTAAAGATGGTCTTATTGAAGCTGTGGCGCAAACCCAACCCCGATGCTTTGACGCCGGCATGCAATTTATTCGTGCCGAAGGAATTGTACCGGCTCCTGAAGCCACCCATGCAATCGCCACAGTGATTGATGAGGCCATTCGCTGCCGCAAAGAGGGCATAAGTCGTAACATCCTGTTCAATCTATGCGGTCATGGGCATTTTGATATGGCGGCTTATGGCGCTTTTATGGCCGGCGAATTGGTTGATGCCGAGGTAAGCAACCAAGAAATTCGTTTATCCGTGGAGAGCACAGATGTTTTACAACCGCATTGAATTTTAGCAGCAAGGGTGTGGGATAGTGCTGTGACTGAAGCAAGCGTCGCGATTACTTCTTGAGCGTTTGCTGGATCAGGCCATCCACATGGCCACGGGCCAACCATAACACATTGTTTTCATGCTTGAGAACATGTAGTCCTTTGGCTGGTTCTGCTTGATGGACTTGGTTTTCGTTGGGATAAAGATTATTTGAACGAATAAACCGATTATAATCTGTTGCATCCTTCAATTCGACCCTGGCAACCTCTCCCCTGCCCTGCTGGTTTTCGAGTGGTAAAATCCAGGCACTGAATGTATCTATGCCTTCAAAAAAACCCTCCCACGAAGGGAAAGCGTTTTGCAGGCCTAACGGACCGCTGACATATTTAATATTTTGAATAGATTGTTGAAATACAACCGATTGAAACTGGTAGGGAGCGACAAAAGGTAGTTCTTCGATTCTACTTGTAATCGCACCGGCGATGCCAACTACATTGCGGCGATGTTCTTCCAACCCGGTTGGGTTCACAATCGAAATCAAATATTGGTTTTTGGCGGCAAGATATTGAAAGGCAGTATGGCAATCCTGACTACTTAGTACATTGGTTTGAAGACATTTGTAGCGCTGTGCGCTAAATATTCCAAAGGCGGCCTGCGGGGTGGCCATTCGGTAGATGTCTGCTACATAATCTTTTCCTTCCATGGTGATACGCTGTGAGATCAGTTCTTCAAATCCATATTCCAAATAGAGGTCTGCTCCGCCGTTGATGTAGCCCCACAACCCATCGGATGGATATACGTTGGTGGTGATTTTTTCAATTCCCGACAAATCATTTTGGCCTATCAGCACGGGTATTTGCGCAAAACCCGCTCCCCAACCCGCCACAAAAACGCATATAAAAAGAAGCTTGGAGAAATGACTTTTAAATGACCGCCACATTGGCAGAAATGGTTTATGTTAGATGTATTTCTTTGAGGTGGATGGCTTCCCTGTCGGCCACTCCGATTCCGAGTTCCTGGGCATACTCCATGAAGCGGCGGCTGCGCGGTACGTCTTCCTGCTGCACGCCTTCGGCAATGCGTTTGGCCAAAATCATGTCATATCCGATCCGATCAACAGCCACCGGGTCGGTTCCGAGCAGCAGGGTGTTGTAATTGCAAATAAATTGCGGATTGGCACCCGGCCCACCATTGAAGCACCCAATCAAACCATCGGCAATATTCAGCACTACTTTATCTCTCACAGGTGGAAAACAAGGCACTTCGGCACTGGTTTCGCCCCACAGCTCCTTATGCAAACGCCCTGTATTGGTGATAACGCCATATCCCAGATTTTTAAGGCAAAGCGTGATGGAGGTGCCTGCATTCTTGAGAATGGGCATATTGATGATTTTATCTACCTGTTGGGTGCAAATTTTGCTGAAATATGAATATTTGCCTTTGTTTACCATATACGGGAGGGTGTAATCGTCATAGTCGCCTTCGATGTCTGCCCAATAATACCAATCTTTATCAATCATGTCTTCGCTAAAGAGCCTGCCATCCTTTCCGATGAAAGAACCATCAGCATCTTTTTTCTCCGTGCCGGTGATGGTGATACCCGGGTAAGCATCGGGTGTGAATCCGGCTTCGTGAAGCTGGAACTCCCTTCGATCCCACAACACGATTTTGTTTTTCTTTATTCCGGCTTTTGTCAATTGCTCTATGACACATCGAACAAGTTCATGGCTGGTAGAGAGTAGTTTCCCACCGATTGGATTGAGTTTCAAACCGACTGTTTCTTCTGGTTTGACAAAAACCCGCCAGGCAGCTTTAATTGTTCGAGCATCGGTCAGCGCTAGCATGGATTTTTCAAGCATCTGGTTCACAGGCTCCTGCAATATCTTGCCATTTTCGATACAGTGCTGGTGGGTGGCTTTGATTACCTTGCCCGCATATTTGCCCGGCAGCGACCACTGTGTCCGGGGATACTTCAGCGCATCGGCGATATTGGTGGCTGGCTTTGGTGCAGGCAATGCCTGTGCGATGGACTCGGGCAGGCCTGAAGGCAAAATTAAAGCGCCCAGGCTGCCGGCGGCTGTGAGTTTGAAAAAGCTGCGCCGACTCAGGCCTTGGTTTTCTTTTTTTCGGTTCATAAAAAATTGATTTATAATGGAATAAAAGTTTTTGCTTATTCTTCGGAAAATTCGTGAATAATTTTGCGGTACGCTGAAAAAAGATTCGCACGCGAAACAAACCCGCAATATTTACCCTGATCAAGTACGGGTAAGTTATAATGCTGGCACGAATGGAATTTTTGTGCGACATCTTCCATTGTATCAGTTTTTTCGACCATCACATCGGGCATATAAATTAAATCTTTCACAAGTGTGGTCTCATACAAATTCTGTTTGAACACGATGTGGCGGATGTCGTTGAGGAACACTACGCCATGAAACATGTTGGTTTCATCAATTACCGGAAAAACATTTCTTTCAGAGTTTTCAATCACTTTTACCAGATCGCCAAGTGTTGCATCCAGGCCAATGGTCAGGAAGTTGGTCTCTATCAGCTTTTCGACACTCAACAACGACAATGCCGATTTATCTTTATCGTGTGTGATGAGTTCGCCACGGCCAGCCAACCCTTTAGTATAAACTGAATGCGGCTCGAAATACATGATTGTGATGTAGGAGATGGTGGCTGTAATGATCAGGGGTATGAAGAGCTCATAGCCGCTTGTTATTTCGGCAATTAAGAAGATGGCAGTAAGCGGGGCATGCATCACCCCGGCCATTACTCCGGCCATGCCTGCCAGGGCGAAGTTGCTTTCAGGAATGTTGATAAAAGAAAGCTTGTTGGCCAGTCGTGCAAAGAAAAATCCACTCACCCCCCCCATAAAAAGTGAAGGGGCAAACACGCCTCCGATGCCACCGCTTCCGGTAGTAGTTGCTGTGGCAATCACCTTGAAAATCAAGATCAAAATCATAAATCCAGGGAATAACCAATAGTGATCTCTGATTGTATAAAAAAGGCTGTTGTTGGTGAGGTCGGCTCCATTTCCGGTAAGAATTGCTTTTAATGCGGCATAGCCTTCGCCAAAAAGAGGAGGAAAGAAATAAATCAGCACACCAAGGGTGAGTCCGCCATAAAGTAGCTTACGGTAGGGATTGCCGATTTTTTCAAACCATGCCTCAATTCGTTGATTGGCACGCGTAAAATATAGCGAAACCAATCCTGTGAATGCTCCGAGGAGGATATACAAAGGGATGGTTTTAATGATAAAAGGCTCGGTGAGTGAATAATAGAAAAGTACGCTTTCCCCCATAAAAAAATGATCGAGTACGGCGGCAGTTACTGCAGCAATGAGCAAAGGGATGAGCGAAGCCATTGTGAGGTCGAGCATCAACACTTCAAGGGCAAAAATTACTCCTGCAATGGGGGCTTTGAATATTCCGGCAACCGCACCGGCGGCGCCACATCCGATCAGCAAAACCATGCTGCGCCGGTTGAGGTTGAAATACCGTCCGATGTTCGAACCAATCGAAGACCCGGTAAGTACAATGGGCGCTTCCAGCCCTACCGATCCACCGAAACTGACGGTAATGGTGCTGGCAATCATTGACGACCAGGTGTTATGCGGTTTGAGCCTTCCCCGACCGCGAGATATGGCGAATAAAATCTTACTGACCCCATGACCGATATCGGCTTTGACAATATATTTAATAAACAACACTGTGAACAAGAGGCCAAAGAACGGAAATGCGAGCAGCAGCAGATTGCCTGTGGTTACCGTAAACTGACTGATGAGCAATGCATGGGTGTAGTGGACCAGATTTTTTAGAATGATGGCTGCCATTCCACTCCATAAGCACACCAAAAAGCTCAGGAACAGAATCCTTTGTTGTGGATTCATGTGTTTGAGGCTACAATTGAGCAGATAGGTTCGCAGGGGTTGCCTGTGCATGCTAAGGGTTTAATCTTACAAAACTAAAGAAACATGGCGACAATGCAGAAAAATTTTGCTTGAAATTAATGAGTGCTCATCAGGAAAATGATGTTATTGCGTTACTGTTTTAAAATAATAATTTTGGCTACAGTTCCAACAGACTCCCAGGTTATGACAAATATGCCTGGGTACTAAGTTGTAGAATCCATTCAATTTTAGAATAAATGCACCTTATCATTTGTTATTAACTACATGAAGAAGATTATCACCTATAATGTAAACGGCATACGGTCGGCATTGGGAAAAGGCTTTAAAGAATGGCTTGAAGTGGCCAATCCTGACATTGTATGCATCCAGGAAACAAAAGCACAGCCTGACCAAATCCCATCGTTTGAATTTGAAGCCCTGGGGTATGAAACTTATTGGTACTCAGCCCAAAAGAAAGGATATAGTGGCACAGGCATTCTCACCAAAGTGCAACCCGATAAAGTGGTTTATGGCATGGGAATTCCTAAATATGATGATGAAGGCCGATTTCTACGCGCCGATTTTGGAAACATCAGCGTAATCAGTGTTTATCACCCGAGTGGGTCAAGTGGCGATGAGCGTCAGGCATTTAAGATGTTTTGGCTCAACGACTTTCAGCAATACATTGAGCAATTGCGCAAGGAGCGTCCTTATTTGGTCATATCGGGCGATTATAATATTTGTCATAAACCCATTGATATTCATGATCCGATTGGTAACGCAAAAAGCTCCGGATTTCTGCCTGAAGAGCGCGAATGGATGAGCAATTTCATTTCCAGTGGTTTTGTAGATACTTTCAGGTATTTCAACCAACAACCTCAACAGTACACCTGGTGGAGTTTCCGCCAAAATGCACGTTCTCGAAACCTTGGTTGGCGTATTGACTATCATATGGTAAGCGATAATCTTACTGATCTTTTACTCAGTGCCCAGATATTGCCACAAGCCAATCATTCAGATCATTGCCCGGCAGTGTTGCATATTGATTTTTAGGGCGCTGACCAATTTATTATTATCTTTATGGGCTGATTTATCCTCACAGTTTTTGCAAGAAATATGAAAAGGCAGGATTTAGGAATCAAAACCTATGGCATCAGAGGAAATGTAATTTTTGGATTTGTATTTGCATTTCTGGCTGTAGCGGCTGCCGGGTATTTAACTTATATCAACACCCAAAAGCTTGTGGGAAGTGTGCTTGAGCTATCAGAGCCCAATCCAAAGCTTGTTAAAATTCGCGAAGTTTTCTTTAATCTCACCGAAGCAGAAAGCAATCTTAGGATCTATGCGCTGATTAAGGATGAGCAATATTTCAACACCTATCTGTATAACATCAATAAAGTCATCGGCGATATCGACACGCTAAAAACTTATACCTCTGATAACCTCGAGCAGTATAAAAAAATCAACCTGATATCTGTTCTACTAAGCAACAGGTTAAAAAACGTTGATGATTTTGTAGGGTTCAAGCAAGCTGCCGATACAATGAACTATACACTCAGGGCGCTGGAGCGTTTACGAAATTCCCCTTACGATACAACCCGTACCCGTATCTATACCCGCACATCCACCACAATTTCGACAATTGATACTTTGAGTTCAATTATCGAACCTGAACCAAGGGAAGAGCAATCAAGGGGATTTTTCAGCCGTGTTTCGGACTTTTTCTCAGGAAAAGACAAGAAAGTCGAGGAAGCAGCCAAGAAAGTGCAAAATGTATTGCGAGAAACGAAAGTGGTGCGCGATACGGCTATCCTGATTCAAACCGATACCACTCTTATGGCTCGCATACGTTCCGTATTGGCCGAGCTCAAAGAAGAGGAAAGCGTTAATCAAAAAGAATTGTATAAGAAAGAGCTTGAGCTACTTCAAAACAACTCATTGATAATCAGCAAAGTGATGGATATCACTGTAGAATTGGAGCAAACCGAGCTTTCGCTTGTGAGCTCAAGAATTAACGATGCCCGTGAGGTAGCAAGTCGCTCTGTGCTTGTAATCAGCACTATAGTATTGAGCAGTTTGTTTATCATTCTGCTCTTTACATTTTTTATTATGCGCAATGTTTCACGCAGTAACTTCTACCGTAATCAGCTTTTCAGAGCCAAACAACGTGCCGAGGAACTCGCCCGTGTGAAAGAGGAATTCCTTGCTAATATGAGCCATGAAATACGCACCCCTTTGACCTCCATTATTGGGTTTTCTGAGCAATTGGCCAAAACGGCACTCACCAAAGCACAGGTCGAGCAGCTAAACGCTGTTAAAAATTCATCGGAACACTTGCTTGCATTGGTAAACGACATTCTCGACTTCAGTAAAATAGAACAAGGAAAGCTCAAACTCGAAAATATTCCGTTCGACCTTAAAAAAATTGTTTTTGAGACGTTTCAAACCTTTCGCTTGAGGGCCAGAGAGAAAAAAATCAGACTTTCATACAATATCAACATTCACGACACTACCATCTTCTTCGGCGACCCACTTCGCCTGAAGCAGGTGTTATTTAACCTGGTGGGAAATGCAATAAAATTCACTGAAACAGGGGAAGTTAAGATTGTTTGCCACCCAATAAATAGTCATGGCAAAGATCAAAGCTCAGTCAGGGTAAGATTTGAAGTGCATGACACCGGAATTGGGATCGCCCCTGATAAAATCGAAACAATATTCGGAGGGTTTACTCAGGCAGACTCCTCGCTCACCCGCAAATACGGAGGCACCGGACTGGGCCTTACCATCAGCAAACGCCTGGTCGAAATGCAGCAGGGCACCATCAATGTTTCCAGCCAGTTGGGAGTTGGATCGGTTTTCACTTTCGAAATTCCATTCACGATTGCTGATCCGGAATTGCAGCTGCAAGCAACAGAAGTAACTGAAGCCCATCCTGCAATCTTCAGGAATAAATTATTGCTGCTTGTTGACGACGATGCCATGAATGTGAAGCTGACAACCATGATACTCGAGCCATGGGGAATTACTGTGCACGCAGTCGGCAGCGGTGCAGAAGCACTACAAAAGATTGCCTTAAATGACTATGACCTTGTGCTAACCGACATTCACATGCCCGATATGAGCGGGGTGGAAATGACTCAAAGCATCAGAGCCATTGATAATCCGGACAAAGCATCGCTGCCAATCATTGCGATTACTGCAAATATCATGAAGGACGACCTTGAACAGTACCTCAAGTCTGGCATGGATGATTATTTGCTCAAGCCGTACCGGGAGAAAGAACTTTATTTAAAGCTCCTTGAAATTTGGGATTTTGATCGGGTGGACCTGGTTGATGAAGTCAGAAATGAAGAGTTCATGAATAATGGTGCGGCATTTGACCTCTACGAACTTGAGCGGTTTTCTGAGGGCAACAACCAAGCACTGGCATCTATACTCAATTCGTTTGTATCGGAGAACCATCAGAATATTCAGGCGATGCTCAATAGCCTTCAGGCCTCTGATCGCCAAGCCATTGGCGCCCTCGCACACAAAATGATTACTTCATTCGGGCATCTTAGAGCCACCAATATAACCGAGATATTGCACCAACTCGAGCACCCCGAAAACATTCAAAATGCCAATGAACTAGGTAAGCTTGTGAAAGAGCTGGCCTCAAAAGCCAATGATCTGTTTCCTCAAATCGAAGCCAAAGTAAAAGAACTGGTTGGTCAGGAAGCATGATATTGACATCTTGCCCTCGCATTCCTTCCCGAATTATCCCATAAGTTTCGCATTCGTCAGGAGTAGAATTTGGTACAGTATAACGGAAATTCCTTCTGCCTGATAATAGTCAATCCTTCAAGGTCTCGGTATTATAAGAGATGAATTGGGAGTCACCTTTAAGAATAGTCGGCAGTCCTCTCTCATCGAATTCAACCAGTCGGTGCATTGCTGATCAATTCAAAAGCGATTGAGTGGAGTTTCTGTATAAAGCTACAGGGTCATTTTTTCAGCAGTACATCATGAACCGCTCATGATGATGTTTATCGTGGCGATAACATCCAATACATTAATGGTTCCGTCCTTGTTGACATCGGCCCTGTCGAAGCAAAATTCCAAAGGATTTTGACCCATGATATAATTGATCATGGTAATGATATCGAGCACGTTCACTTCCCCATTGCAGTTGGCATCGCCTGGCAGGATGAAGGGGGCATCGTTGTCGGTGATGGTTCCAATGCCTTGCGATTTGGAGATGCTCAGGTTGCCCCCCCCATACCAGGTTACTTAGACTCACGACAAAGGTTTCAGTTGGTCAGGCAGAAGATCGTCAATGGTGGCCACATTGATGGTATTTGTTTCGCCGGTAATTCCGCTGAAAGTCAGTGTGCCGGATACAGGGGTATAATCGCCCGGAGCGATGGCGGTAAT
>JBBIIP010000027.1:0-41361 GCA_037446395.1 Lentimicrobiaceae bacterium | reverse complement strand
GCACTGGTTTAAACCATTACTTTGCCAGCATTTCAAGTATTTTTCAAGAGCGGGAGGGCAATTGTTTTGGCAAGTGCTTTTGGTTCTTTTGTCACGACAAAAGAACAAAGAAAGATGAACTATGGAGATGAAGATACACCTCGAGGCAAGGTTGATGCAAAAATCGTAGCAACGAATTATAGTTGCAATAGCTTGGGGACTATTCGCTGACGTGCAAGCTTTGTTTTCGGGATCGCAGAATTGTTTTTGTTTCCTTAACTTTGCAAATGCATTGACAATCCGTATCACAGGTATATAAATTCCAAACATTTAATAATTATGAAAAAAGACAAACAGGTATTCGATTTGATAGAGCAGGAACGCGAGCGACAAACACATGGCATTGAGCTGATTGCATCTGAAAACTTTGTAAGCGACCAGGTACTCAAGGCCATGGGTTCGGTGCTTACAAACAAATATGCTGAGGGCTACCCGGGCAAGAGATACTATGGTGGTTGCGAAATTGTTGATCAAACCGAACAGCTTGCGATAGATCGTGCAAAAGCGCTTTTCGGAGCCGAGTGGGCCAATGTTCAGCCCCACTCAGGTGCTCAGGCAAATATGGCTGTACTGATGACTGTTTTGAAACCTGGAGATACATTCCTCGGTCTTGAACTCTCCCATGGCGGGCACCTGTCGCACGGCTCCCCGGTCAACTCATCAGGAATCCTATACAAACCTGTTCCATATGAGGTTACACGTGAGGGCGGAACTATAGACTATAACCAAATGGAACGCTTGGCACACGAACACAATCCCAGGTTGATTATCGCAGGCGCTTCTGCTTACTCGCGCGATTGGGACTACAAACGTATGCGCCATATTGCAGATAGCATAGGTGCAATTTTAATGGCTGACATTGCACATCCCGCCGGCCTGATTGCCAAGGGCATCCTGAACGATCCAATTCCATGGTGCCATGTGGTTACAACCACAACCCACAAAACCCTTCGCGGCCCGCGTGGTGGTATGATTCTAATGGGCAAGGATTTTGAAAATCCCTGGGGTTTAAAAACACCTAAAGGCGAAATCAGGATGATGTCGGCTTTGCTCGATTCTGCTGTGTTTCCGGGCGTACAGGGCGGCCCCCTGGAACATGTGATTGCTGCCAAGGCAGTTGCATATGGCGAAGCCCTCTCAGATGACTTTATGGAGTATATGTTGCAGGTGAAAAGGAATGCAAGTTTCATGGCCAAAGCCTTTGTTGACAAAGGCTATCATGTAATCTCGGGTGGAACAGACAACCATTTGATGCTGATTGACTTGCGCTCAAAATTTCCGGAAATCACCGGAAAAGTAGTCGAAAATACGCTTGTTAAAGCCGATATCACAGTGAATAAAAACATGGTTCCGTTCGATAGCCGCTCGCCTTTTACAACAAGTGGCATAAGGGTTGGAACCCCCGCCATTACTACACGAGGGTTGAAGGAGCACCACATGCTGGTCATCGTAGATTTAATTGACGAGGTAATCTCAAATATTACTGATGAAACGGTATTAAATGCGGTGAAAATAAAGGTAAACTCCATGATGGAAGAATTTCCTCTTTTTGCTTACTGACAGAACCAATCCGATTTGATCAGGCAAAGCAATTGTTTATGTGTTACTGCCTGTAAAATGAGATTGCATTAAATCATGGAACAAGGCAAGACAAGAAAACCGAAATGTTTACCTTTGACATGGTAACCGTGTAAATAGATAATTAACTGATTCAGAAATGAAGACCCTTTATCTGTTACGTCATGCAAAATCTTCATGGCAATCCCTTGAGCTTGATGATTTCGATAGGCCATTGCTTGAAAAAGGATTGAAAAGAAGCCAGCTTATAATTGACTACCTTCTGGATAAACAGGTAAATGTTGATTTAATTATTTCGAGTTCGGCAGCAAGAGCCAGGCAAACTGCTGAAATATTTGCCCAAGCCTTCAATTATGAACAGGAACGGATAATCTTTGAGAAGAAAATATATTACGGGGACACCGACAAATTATTTGAGTTGTTTATTGACATCCCTTCATGGGTCAATTCGCTGCTCATTGTAGGCCATAATCCTGCAATTACGAATTTTTCAAACCACTTTCTCGACAACAAAATTGACTATTTGCCAACCTCTGGGATGGTAAGCATCAGTTTTGAAACCAATGACTGGGCTGAGATCGCTTCAGCAAAGCGAAGGACAAACTTTGTTGTCTATCCTAAAATGTTTGTCAAAGAATAAGACAAGCTGGTAAGTCAGCTTTTTCACACCCGAGCAAACCCAAATCCAAATGGCCAAGAATAATCCAAGTCTGATCAATCGGGAGATCAGCTGGTTGCATTTTAATCAGCGCGTGCTGCAGGAAGCTGCTGACCACACCGTACCCCTGATCGAACGGCTTCGATTTCTGGGCATTTTTTCAAACAACCTCGACGAATTTTATCGGGTGCGCGTGGCGACACTCAACCGTATCGTGAAGTTTAAGAAGAAAGAAAAAAAATATGTTGATTTTGACGCCGCCATGATCCTCAAAAAGATTGCTGCTATTGTAAAGCAGCAGCAAAATACATTTGCTGCAATTTACGACCAGCTTATGCTAGAACTTGCGGATCATAACATCCATATCATTAATGAAAAGAAACTCTCAAGGCCACAGGAGCAATTTGTGCTCAACTACTTCAGGGAGCACGTGCGTTCGCATCTTTTCCCACTGATGCTCAAAAATTTCAAGGATGTTAATCGCCTGGAAGAAAAGTCTATCTACCTGGCCATACGTTTAAAGCGACTTCAGGTAAAATACGCAGAGAATTTTGCATTGGTTAAGATTCCAACGCCTGCACTGTCGAGATTCATAAGTCTGCCCTCCGAAGATGATCAAAAATTCATCATCCTTCTCGATGATGTGATCAGGGTGGGATTGCCGGAAATTTTTTCTGTTTTCGGTTACGACAGCTTTGATGCCTTTACGATAAAATTCAATCGCGATTCGGAACTGGATATCGAAAATGATGTTTCCAAAAGCTTCCTCCAGGTGATGCTCGAGAGCCTGAAGCAACGCAAGTTGGGAGTACCAGTACGGTTCATCTATGATAAAAAGATGCCCACCAGGATGCTCAAGACTTTGCTTATGAGGTTAAATATCTCTGAAGATGATACACTGATCAAAAGTGGGCGCTACCACAATTTCAAAGATTTTATGAATTTTTCGGTTACGGGGTGCGCCGACTTGTGCTATACACCTGCGCCACCACTCCCGAACCCATCTATTCCCTCAGGGGTCAGCATCTTCGATACCATCCGTGCAAGGGACATCATGCTTCATTATCCTTATCAATCATATAATCATATTATTGATCTGTTGCGGGAAGCATCTGTTGACCCTAAAGTCAGGTCAATTAAAATTACCTTGTACCGGGTGGCACAGTTCTCAAAAGTGGTGAATGCCCTCATCAATGCCGCACATAACGGCAAAGAGGTTACCGTTTTTCTTGAGGTACAGGCGCGCTTCGACGAAGAAGCGAACATTTATTGGTCAGAAAAACTTCTCGAGGAAGGAGTGAATGTCATCAAAGCCATTCCGGGAATGAAAGTCCATGCAAAGCTCCTGCTCATTAAACGCAAAGAGAATAACCAGAATGTTTATTATGCAAGCATCGGCACCGGCAACTTCAACGAACAAACTGCCCGGGTTTACGCCGATGACAGCCTTTGGACTTCGAATCCCTCAATTACATCCGAGGTCAACAAGGTGTTCTATTTAATAGAGTCTAAAGTTCAGCCAATAGATTTTAAGGAGCTTATCATCGCACCATTTAATATGCGTAACCACTTTCTGAAATTACTCGGGAAGGAAATAAAAAATGCAAAATCCGGTAAAGCGGCTTGGGCAATTATCAAACTCAACAGCCTTTCTGATTCTCAATCAATCAAAGCGCTCTATGAAGCCAGCCAGGCAGGGGTAAAGCTTAAGCTGATTATCAGGGGTATTTGCATGCTTGTTCCGGGTATCCCAGGCCTTAGCGAAAATATTGAGGTGATAAGCATCGTTGATAAATATCTGGAGCACTCACGGGTATTGGTGTTTTCTAATGGTAACAAACCTAAATATTATATTTCGTCTGCCGATTGGATGATGCGCAACTTCGACAATCGGATTGAGGTAGCGTGCCCCATTCACGACCCCTTGATTCAGCATGAGCTAAAAACCATGCTTGACCTCCAATGGAGCGACAATGTGAAAGCACGGACCATGAGCCAGCATAGCATCAATGAATTCCGGAAAACTGATTCTGGTAAAAAAATCAGGGCACAAGAAGATATCTATCGCTTTTTCAAGGCAAAAACGCCTGGCATATGATGACATGAATCCCCGAAAAAATTCCAATCAATTTTCAAGCAAATGATGCCACTTCGATGGCTTCTTACAGGCTGATAATGTCCCTCAACTGCAGCAACGCAGCTTGCAGGCCAACCGCGAAACTTCGACTGCCTTTGAATTGAATCATGCATCTGCTTTAGTGATAGAATATTGTCAATGGCTTACATAAATTCAGATGCCATAAAGGCTAAGAAAATCTTATTTCAACCCTCGTTTGATTAACAATGGATCAATCGAAGGTTCTTTGCCCCTGAACTTTACATACTGCTCGATTCCTTCGCCCAACGAATTTTCGGCCAGTATATGCTTTCTGAATTTGGCTGCAAGTTCCTGATTAAACAAGTCGCCTGATTCTTTGAATGCATAAAATGCGTCAACATCGAGCACTCCTGCCCAGAGGTAAACATAATAGCCGGCTGCATAACCTCCTCCAAAAATGTGGCCAAAATAGGTTGTGCGATATCGTGGGAGTATTTCATCAATCAAACCAATCCGTGTCATCGAAGCTTTTTCAAATGCATTCACATCCACATCGGCTGGCACGGGAATGGTGTGCCAATCCATGTCGAGCAGGGAGGCAGCCACATACTCAACTGTAGCAAACCCCTGATTGAACAGCGAGCTGTTCTGAAGCTTGGCAATTAGACCATCGGGCATGGGTTCTCCGGTTTGATAATGTTTGGCATACAATTTTAATACCTCAGGTTCGCTGGCCCAGTTTTCCATCACCTGGGAAGGCAATTCAACAAAATCTCGCGGAACACTTCGGCTGGTGCGGCGATACTGCCCATCGGCGAAAAAGTTGTGCAATGCATGGCCGAATTCATGAAAATAGGTACTGGTTTCATCCCAACTGAGCATGGCCGGCTTTTCGCCTGTGGGGCGTGTGAAGTTCATAACCATAGTTACAATGGGGGTAATCTTCTTGCCGTTTTCGTAGGCGCCGCTGCGATAGGTTCCACACCATGCACCCACACGTTTGCCTTTGCGAGGATGCGGATCTATCATTAAAATACCCAGGGGGGTTCCGTCTGCTTCTTTTAGTTCGTAGGTTTCTACCTCTTCATGATATTTTGGAACATCTTTCAGCGGGAAAAATTGAATTCCAAACAAACGATTGGCAACCATGAAAGTACCTTCGCGTACGTTATCCAAAGTAAGATAGGGCTTGAGTTCCTCGTCGTCCAGATCATATTTTTGCTTACGTAGTTTTTCTGCATAGAACCACCAATCCCACGAGGCAAGTTTAAAATTATTTCCTTCGCTTTTGATAATTTTTTGCATTTGGTCGCGCTCACTTTTAGCCATCGCCAGGGAAGGTTTCCAAAGTTTGTATAAAAAGTCGTAAACATTTTGCGGTGTTTTGGCCATGTTTATATCGGTCGAAAACGCGGCAAAGTTTACAAAACCAAGCAATTGCGATTGCTTGGCCCGCAGTTGCATTAATTCGGCAAAAAGGACTTTATTATCCTTGTCGTTGTTGTTGTCGCAACGCATAAAGTATGCCCGATAGAGTTTTTCTCTCAGGTCGCGGCGCGTTGAATATTGCAAAAATGGAATCCAACTGGGTTTATCAAGGGTAAAAACCCATTTGCCCTCGTCGCCTCTCTTTTTGGCTTCTTCAGCAGCAGCAACAATCACGTCTTCGGGCAATCCGGCAAGGTCGGTTTCGTTTTCGAGTACCATTTTATAGCCATTCGATTCGGCCAGAAGATTTTCGTTGAGCTGCAGCGAGACCATTGACATACGCTCGTTTATTGCCCTCAGCTCGGCACGTTTTTCCTCAGGCAGGGCAGCGCCATTACGCTGAAAATCCTGGTAAATTTTTTCAACCAATCGCATTTGCTCAACATTGAGGTTCAGGCTTTCACGTTGGTCATAAACGGTTTTTACCCGCTCAAAAAGCTCCTGATTCAGCATGATATCGTTGCTGTGAGCAGAGAGCATTGGGGTAACCTCTTTGGCTATTTCCTGCAAACGTGGATTGGTGTTAGCTCCACGCAAACCACCATAAACAGGGCCAATCTTACGCATCATTGCCCCCGAATTATCGAAAGCGACAATGGTGTTTTCGAAGTCGGCTGGTTCTGGGTTGGTTACAATGGCATTGATTTCAGCTTTTTGCTGTTTGATGGCTTCCTGGTAGGCAGGTATAAAATGCTCATTGTCAATTTTTTCGAATGGTGGAATTCCAAACGGCGTAGTATACTCCGCAAAAAAAGGATTTTCTGGAACCTTGGGCTCGGAGCTACAGCCGCCAAGAATGATTCCGGCAGGGATCAGGATCATAAGTAGTTTTTTCATGAATTTAAAGTTTAGATTTTTGAAACTCGGGTTTTGTAGGTGATGAAATTCTTGAACAACAGGATGCAAATATAGGAGGCTTCAGTAATTTAATAAAAAAATAATAGTCTTTTTAGTAAAAACTTTTCAAAAAGGCTTTTCACAAACAGGCAAAAATCAAAATCAAATTTAGCGTCGCTCAAACCACGGGCCCAAAATCAATGGTTTCGGCACTTTTGATCAAACCAAAAGCTCATCCTAAATTTCCGTACTTTTGCAGAACCATTCATGTTCTTTAGCAATGCCCACTTCTTACGCACAAGCCCTTGAAATCGTTTTAGGCCACGTTCCTCTGCTCGATGTAGAACAAATTGAACTGTCTGTAGCTTTGGGTCGTGTAATGGCGGAGGATGTGTTGGCAGATATGGACATGCCACCCTTTGACAAATCGGCGGTAGATGGATTTGCATGCAGGATGACCGACATTGTCAACCCCCTGAACGTGAAGGAAATCATTTCGGCCGGACAAGACCCGATGTTCATAATCGGGCCTGGCGAGTGCGCAAAAATCATGACGGGGGCAAAAGTCCCCGCCGGGGCTGATTGCGTTATAATGGTCGAAAACACTCAAACCTTAAGCGAGAATCAAATTCGGTTTCTCGGCGAAAAGACCGCTGGCAACATTTGTTATGCAGGGGAGGACGTGAAAAAAGGTGAAATCGTTCTGGAAACAGGCTTATTGATTCAGCCCCAGCATGTTGCTGTGCTTGCTGCTTTCGGATGTGTGCAACCATGGGTCTATCGCAAAGCGAGGGTAGCTGTTCTTTCGACAGGCGATGAGTTGGTTGAACCTTATCAAACACCATCGCCTACCCAAATCAGAAACAGCAATGCTTGGCAACTCCTGGCCCAGTTGGCAAAGCTCCCTGTGATTTCAAGCTACTTGGGTATTGTGAGCGATCAGGAAGACGCGACTTATCAAGCCATTTGCAATGCAATGTCTACCAACGATTTAGTGATTATTACCGGAGGTATCTCAATGGGCGATTTTGACTTAGTTCCCGATTCTTTACAAAGGGCAGGTTTTGAGTTTCAATTCCGCAGCATTGCAGTTCAACCGGGCCGGCCCACCATCTTTGCTACCAACCCACAGCAAAAAATCTGTTTTGCGCTCCCAGGAAACCCTGTTTCCTCATTCAATCAGTTTGAATTGCTTGTGAAGCCTGCCCTCTATAAAATGATGGGGAGCAACCATCGTCCCATCGAGTTTTTTGTTCCTCTAGCGAGTGAATATAAACGCAACAAATCTGAACGCCTTTCGATGATTCCGGTTCGGATTAACCGATTGGGAGAGGCTGAGATCATCGAATATCACGGATCGGCACACATCAATGCCCTTACCCATGCCAATGCGCTGATGTTTGTTCAGCAAGGCGTTACAAAAATTTCAAAAGGAGAAAAAGTACGTGTTCGACAAATATAACCGCACAATCAACTATTTGCGCATTTCGGTTACTGATCGTTGCAACATTCGATGCCAATATTGCATTCCTGATAGCGGGGTTGAATTGCTGCCACATGATCAGATACTTAGTTTTGAAGAGATACACAACATTGTGAAAGAAGCAGTTGAACTCGGGATTAATAAAGTGCGAATAACCGGCGGTGAACCTCTGATTCGCCGTGGTGTGCTAGATTTGGTGGCAGACCTGGTAAAAATCAAAGGCATAGAAGACCTCTCGATGACTACCAATGGAATGTTACTAGGTGAATTTGCCCAGCCGCTGGCAGCAGCCGGATTAAAACGAATCAATGTGAGCCTCGACACTATGAATCCAACGAAATATCGAACCCTCACCCGAACCGGAGACCTTCAGCTGGTATTATCAGGAATAATGGCAGCCAGAAAAGCAGGGCTCCACCCGATCAAAATCAATTGTGTCATAGCAAACGGTGATTCCGAATCCGATGCCCGGGAAGTTAAAGAATACTGTAATTCGAATCAACTCGAAGTACGGTTTATTAAAAAAATGAATCTCGGCAGTGGCGAATTCTACAGGGTTGAGGGAGCCACAGGGGGGCACTGTCCACTTTGTAACCGGATTCGACTCACAGCCAACGGCAAGATAAAACCTTGTCTTTTCGACGACATGGAGTTTGATGTGCGCCAACTGGGGGTGAGGGCAGCACTCATCGCAGCGGTTGAGAATAAGCCTGCGTGTGGTACAGCGAATCATAATGGAAGATTCTATAATATCGGTGGTTGAGAATTTAAACAGTGATTTATGAGCAAACTTACACATACCAATGACCAGGGCAAAGCCAGCATGGTAGATATCAGTGGCAAGCCTTACCAGTTTCGGCAGGCTGTAGCAAGTGGTTTTATCAGATTAGCTCCGGACACCTTAAAACTGATTCGCGAAAATTTAATACACAAAGGCGATGTTCTTACGCTTGCAGAAATTGCCGGAATTCAGGCAGGAAAGAAAACAAGCGAACTTATTCCGCTATGCCACCCATTGTCAATTTCAAGGATTGCTGTTGAAACTCAATTAGTTGATAATGGTGTTGAAGTAATCGCAACGACGAAGTGTAACGGGCAAACCGGAGTGGAAATGGAGTCACTCACGGCAGTATCAGTAGCATTGCTCACCATCTACGACATGTGTAAAGCGGTGGATAAGAAGATGATCATCGAAAACATCTTTTTGATTGAGAAAACGAAAACCGAAACAACGTAAATATTTGATGTATTGAATCAGTTAGAGCAACCAACGGTTATTTCGGTTAATATTTCCGAAAAGAAAGGCACTTCAAAGAGCCCCGTTGATTTTGTATTAATCAATGAAAAAGGCGTGGCCGGCGATGCCCATGCCGGACATTGGAACCGACAGGTGAGCCTGCTTGCAATGGAAAGCATTTTAAAGTTTGATGAACTTTCACATCGTAATTATTTGCCCGGAGATTTTGCTGAAAACATCACTACACAAGGAATTGATCTCCTGAAATTAAAACCGCTCGATTGCCTGCTGATTGGCGAGGCCAGGTTAGAGGTTACTCAAATTGGAAAAAGATGTCATGGCGAGGGATGTGAAATTTTTCGCGAGGTTGGAAACTGTGTGATGCCAAAAGAAGGCATTTTTTGCAGAGTAATCTTCGGCGGGCCTATCCGGGCTGGTGATGCAATTCACCATCATCCAAAAATATTCAGGGTTCATATAATCACGCTTAGCGATCGTGCTTTCAGGGGTGAATATGAAGACCTGAGCGGCCCGAAATCAAAAGAGCTGATCGCTGATTTTTTTAAGGAATCAGGATACCCATGCGACATTTCGCATCAAATTATCCCCGACGATGCCCAAAGATTATACAACCTGCTTGCCACAGCAAAAAATGAGAATATTGATCTCGTTTTCACTACCGGCGGCACAGGAATCGGCCACCGCGATATTACACCCGATGTTACGCTCAAGATGATTGATAAAGAAATTCCAGGCATCATGGAAATGATCCGGCTGAAATATGGTGAGCAAAAACCCAATGCTTTATTGAGTCGGGCTGTGGCAGGCGCCATGGGCAACACCTTGGTCTTCAATATGCCCGGAAGTGTTAAAGCAGTAAATGAGTACACACATGAAATATTTAAAAGCCTTAAGCACACAATCTATATGTTGCATGGCCTCGAATTGCATTAAAATTAAAATCAATGAATTATGCAACGCAACACCGCACTTGAACTTCTGCATACACATATAATAAATCCCCGCACCATTGCCCATTGCCTGGCCTCCGAAGCTGTATTACGGGCACTGGCAAAGCACTTGAATCAGGATGTGGAAAAATGGGGTTTAGCCGGCCTGCTGCACGATCTGGATGTGGAACAAACGGCCGATAAACCTGAACTACATGGCCACGAAACCATCCGATTACTTAAAGAAAAAGGTCTTGATCATGATACACTTGACGCGATTATCCGGCACAACGAGATGAATGGAAGTGGCCAGCGCTCAACCCTCTTGCATCACGCGCTGGCGGCCGGCGAAACCATCACGGGCCTTATTACTGCCACAGCCTTGGTTTATCCCGACCGGAAAGTTTCTTCTGTTAAACCCAGATCTGTAACCAAGCGAATGAAGGAAAAAGCATTTGCTGCTTCAGTGAACCGTGAAACCATTATGGAATGCGAAAAACTCGGTTTAACCCTGGATGAGTTTACAGCAATTTCGATAGATGCAATGACCGAAATCGCAGATAAAATCGGCTTATAGATTACCCCCCTTACCAGGGTATGCAGCATTGTGCACAATGCGGAATCTTAAGTTGAATTTCTGATTTTTAATGACGTTGGGAAAACTCTGACGGTTGTTTGCAGATCCTCGTCAGGCTTTTTTATTCTGTTAATAAGGACCTGTGCTGCTTCAATCCCCATTTCGAATCCCTTTTGTTGCACGGTTGTTAAAGTGGGCTGAACAATAGATGCAATTGGGTCATCGCCAAATCCGGCCACGGCTTTTTGTACGGGCACCAGATATCCATTCTGCTGTAGCATCTGCATCACCGCTATGGCTGTAAAATCATTCACCGCGAAAATGGCATCCACCACTGGCATCAACGACAGAATGTGGTCTTTCAACCGATTCGCTTCATCCGGTGTATCGCATTGCAAAATCAGTTCCTCCTCCACGGGCACCCCGTGCTGGTGAAGGGCTTCGCAATAGCCACGGCAGCGCTCCTTGCCGATGTGAAGATGTTGTGGGGCTGCCAGGTGCAAGATCTTTCTTCTGCCCGTTTGGAGCATGTAGCTGGTGATGCTATTCGCCCCACCTGCATCGTCAGTCAAAAGCCTGTCAGTATTAAGCTCCTCGCACACCCGATCGAAAAAAACTACCGGCAACCCGTGTTCAATGAGGTTCTGGAAATGATCAAAAGAATAGGTGTTCTTTCCAATGGAGACTAAAATCCCATCCACCCGATGATCGAGCAAGGCTTGGGTGTTGATTACCTCTCGGTCAAAGTCTTCATTCGACTGACATATCATTACCCTGAATTCGTTTGCATAGGCAAACTCTTCAATGCCGCTAATTACTGACGAAAAAAAATGATGCTGTATTTCGGGGATTAACAAACCAATTGTATTCGATCGTTGCTGTTTAAGACTCAAAGCCAACGCGTTGGGGCGATAATTCACTGATTTGGCATATGCCTGAACCTTTTCGCAGGTGTCCTTGCTGATGTCAGGATGATTTTTTAGTGCCCTGGAAACGGTTGATACAGATACACCAAGATCCTTTGCAATATCGGCGATTGAATACAGGTTGGTTTTCATCCTACAAATCTTTTACCAGTGCTCATAGGCGTTTTTTAGATAATTATTTTGCGAATCTATGAAAAAATTCACGAGCGCAAACGTTTGCGAAATCGTTTGCATAAAATTTATAATTAAAACCCTATAAATCAGCATAAAACCTATTGCTTGTTGCGTCAATATTTTGTACTTTTGCACTGATCAATCGAAAATCAATCGTTCGATCCCATTTCTTTGAAAGATAATTAATTCCTTTAACAAAACGGTTGACTATCATATGCCAGCCAAAAACCACAGTTACCATCGAATGATCAAACCGGTTTCAAACATACATGTCTTAAAGAAACTATTAGTTACCTTTTTGTCTTTCCATAATTTATTGCCTTAATTCTCAAAACCAAAAAAGAGTGCTAACCTAACAATCAACCAAAATCAAAATTTATGAAGAAGCATTTATCATTACTGAAAGTACTGATGGTATTGCTGGCCCTGTTGTTTATTACGCAGGGTTACGCACAACAACTCAGGGTATCAGGAAAAGTATCAGATGCAACCGATGGCCAGCCATTGCCGGGTGTTACTGTTCTTGTTAAGGGTACAACAACAGGAACGTCCACCGACTTTGGAGGCAATTACAGCATCAATGTAAACAGCGGGGCAACCCTTGTGTTTTCCTTTATTGGCTACAACTCACAGGAATTTGTCATTGCTGCAACCAGAACACTCAATGTGGTGTTACAGCCATCCGTTACTACGCTTGAAGAAGCAGTTGTAATAGGTTATGGTACTGTCAAAAAGAGCGATGCTACCGGCTCGGTGAGTGTTGTGGGAACGAAAGACTTTAACCGTGGCGCCATAACGTCTGCCCAGGAGCTTCTGGTTGGTAAATCAACCGGGGTGGTAATCACAACCAGCAGCGGCGCACCGGGTGCCGGGGCCACCATCCGCATTAGGGGTGGTTCCTCGCTCAATGCCAGCAACGATCCTCTCATTGTGATTGATGGAGTGCCTGTTGACAATACCGGGGTGAGTGGTTTAGCCAACTCACTTTCAGTAATTAACCCTAACGACATTGAATCATTTACAGTGCTCAAGGATGCTTCGGCAACCGCAATCTATGGTTCGCGTGCTTCGAACGGAGTAATCATCATCACCACCAAAAAAGGTACGAGTCAAGCACTGAAAAAGAAAATCAGTGTTACGTATAATGGTAATTTCTCGTTGAACACTGTGCCCAAAAAGCTTGAAGTTTTAACGGGTAGTGAGTACAAAGCGCTTGTTACCGATCTAAAAACAAAAGGTTTTTCAGGTTTAAGCGACAAAGCCCTCAAGCGCCTTGGTACAGCCGAAACCGATTGGCAGGATGAAATATTTAGGTCGGCAGTGACGCACGACAACAACCTGAGCTTTAATGGAGTTGTTGCAAATTTACCCTATCGTGCCTCGTTAGGTTACACCGGCCAGGATGGAACGCTTAAGAACACAAACATGAAGCGTACAACTTTGGCCTTGGCACTTAATCCCAGCCTTTTTGACAACCACCTGAAAGTTGATCTGAACATAAAAGGAACCAACTCCAAGCATACTTTTGGTGATGAAGGCGCCGTTGGTGCTGCCGTTGCTTACGATCCAACCCAGTCGGTGATGAACGGAAACACCCGATTTGGAGGTTATTATACATGGGTGAACCTGGCCGACACCCTTCCTAACGGAAAGATGGACCCCAATGGCTATCCAAACCCAATTGGAGTAAGCAATCCAGTCGGATTGATAAATCAGATTGATAACCAGAGCGATGTGTTGCGCTCAATAGGCAACCTTCAGCTTGATTATAAATTCCCTTTCCTTCCCGAGCTACGAACTAAATTGAACCTGGGCTACGATTATTCGAGCAGCGAAGGTTTTAACAACGCCCCAGATCAGGCTGCCTGGACTTACAGAAGTGGTATTGGTAGAAAAACCGACTACACACAGAAAAAGAATATGGAGTTGCTGGATTTTTATTTTGACTATACCAAAGACCTCGCATTCTTAGATAGCAGGCTGAACGCCGTTGCAGGATACTCATGGCAACACTTTAAGAGAGAAGGTTCAAATTTTGCACGGAATGGGGCCGGAACAATCGTTCAGGATAGCTCAAAATACATAAACGAAAACTTCCTGGTATCTTTCTTCGGACGTGTAAATTATAATATCCTCGACAGATATCTATTAACTTTTACCCTTCGCAACGACGGTTCGTCAAGATTTGCAGAAGAAAACCGTTGGGGGCTGTTCCCATCAGCGGCATTGGCCTGGAAAATTAACAATGAATCTTTCTTCAAGGGGTTCAAAAATCTGAATGACCTGAAACTTCGCCTGGGCTATGGCGAAACCGGACAACAGGACATAGGTGATAATTATTATCCTTATCTTCCTATTTATCAGATCAGTAATGCCTCAGCATCCTACCAATTTGGCGATTCGTACTACCTCACCCTTCGCCCTAATGCCTACGATGCAAACCTTCGGTGGGAATCAACCACAACCTACAATGTTGGCCTCGACTTTGCATTCCTGAATAGCAGGATTGAAGGAGCAATTGACTGGTACCTGCGCAAAACCGAAGACCTGATTAGCACCGTTCCAATTCCTGTCGGTACAAACTTTAGCAACTACCTGACAACCAATGTTGGTACACTCGAAAATACCGGAGTTGAAGTGATGCTCAACACCAAACCGGTTATTACAAACGACCTTGTTTGGACATTTGGTGTCAACGTTTCTTATAACCAAAACCAGATAACAAAACTCTTACTTACCGATGATCCAAAATTCACCGGTGTCGCCACTGGTGGCATATCGGGTGGCGTTGGAAACTTTATTCAGAATCACAGTGTGGGATTTCCTGCCAACTCTTTTTATGTTTTCCAGCAAGTGTATGATAAAAATGGTTTCCCAATCGAAGGTTTATATGTTGACAGAAGTGGCTTGGGAGGTAATGTGGCTGGAAACGAGCTTAACAAATTTCGTTACAAAAAGCCGGCTCCTGATGCAGTGCTTGGTATTTCAACAGCACTCAGATTTAAAAATTTCGATGCATTGCTTTCGGCCAGAGCAAATATAGGCAACTACATGTACAACAATGTGGCATCAGACAGGGCAAACTATCAGGCAATATACAACCAATCCGGATTTTTTAACAATCTTCCGGTTTCAATCAACAATACGAAATTTAAAGCCCCGCAGTACTGGAGCGATTACTATATAGAAAACGCTTCATTCCTTAGACTCGACAACATAAGCGTTGGCTACAATTTCCAAAACCTCACCAGCCAGAAGCTCGAAGGCCGTGTCGGTTTCACGGTTCAAAATGCTTTTGTTCTTACCAAGTATTCAGGATTAGATCCTGAAGTATCCAGTGGAATTGACAGAAACATGTACCCACGCGCCCGTAACTTCGTTTTAGGCCTTAATGTTAACTTCTAAAAGATTTCCCCTATGAAAAGACATATTAAAATATTAATTGCAGCCCTGGCCTTAATGGTTGCGACCTCATCATGTATCAAGGATCTGGATGTTCAGCCTTTAGATCCAAAGCTCATGACCTCTGACAAGGTGTTTTCAACACCGGCCGCATATCTGCAGGCCCTCGCCAAAATTTATGCTTCCTATGCAGTGAGCGGCCAGCAGGGCCCTGCTGGTAATCCCGATATTTCTGGCATTGATGAAGGATTCGGCAACTACCTGCGCCAATACTGGAATGCCCAGGAACTTTCAACCGACGAAGCCGTAATTTCCTGGAATGATGCCACCATTAAAGACTTTCACTGGCACACCTGGGCACCCAATGATGTATTCATTGCTGCCCTCTACTCCAGGATTTTCTTTACCATCGCCATCAGCAATGAATTTATCAGGGTTTCGGAAGGAAAAACCGAAGGTGACATTCCTCGCTACCAGGCAGAAGCACGCTTTATCAGGGCTTTGAGCTATTGGCATGCCATAGACCTTTTCGGCAGCACACCCTTTGTGACCGAAAAAGATAAACCCGGTGCATTCTTCCCTGAACAAATTAAACGCGACGCATTGTTCAGTTATATTGAAGCTGAATTGAAAGACATCGAGACTAAACTTGGGCCGCCAAGGTTCTCCTATGGCCGGGCTGACCAGGCAGCTGCATGGATGCTACTGGCCAAGTTATATATGAATGCACAGGTTTACATCGGCCAACCTAAATATACGGAAGCGTTGGTTTATATCAACAAGGTGATTGGCGCAGGCTACACACTTGCCCCTGATTATCAGAATAATTTTGTTGCCGACAATCATACAAGCCCCGAAATGATCTTTGCCATTAATTTCGATGGTGAGTTCACACGTACTTATGGAGGAATGGTCTATCTGATTCATGCTGCCATAGGCGGATCAATGCCCCCGGCACAATTTGGTGTTGGTGGCGGCTGGGGTGGGCTCAGAACGACCAGTGCATTTGTGCGGAAATTCTACCCCAATGCAGCCAATGGATTTACTCCACCTACTACCATGATGTCTTTCGTGCCTGAAGTTCAGTTTCCGGTTATCTATGTTCCTGGCGGATACCAGCAGGCTTCAGGCTATGGCAATAACTGGGATCCTTCGAATACAACTACTGTGCTTGCCAGTGTGAACAGCGATAATAATTATGAAGGTTATATTTATTTTGCCGATGCAGGTTCGCAGTTTAAATTCACCGCTGGGCCCAACTGGGATACCAACTGGGGCGATGACGGTGCCAATGGAACCCTGGAGCCAAACGGAGCAAACATTGTAGCCGCAGTAGCCGGGTACTACAAAATTAATGTGAACCTTAACAACATGACTTTTACCATGGTGCGTACTCACTGGGGAGTGATTGGTGATGCCACAGCCAATGGTTGGAATTCTGACCAGGACTTGACGTTCAACCCAACTACCAAGTTATGGACAGCCCGGCTCGAGTTAACCGGTGGAAACAAATTTATTAAATTTCGCGCCAACGATGGGTGGGATATTAATTATGGCGACGATGGGTTAAATGGAACACTCGAAGCAGGTGGAGCCAATATTCCGATAGCCCAAACGGGAACCTACCAAATCACACTCAAGTTGAATAAACCGCTTTACACCTACACCATCGAACGCTTGAGCTGGGATAAGAGGGCAATGTTCTGGACAGATGGACAAAGTCTCGAAATTGTTGATATTGGTCAGTTTACTGAAGGATGGGCAATCACCAAGTTTAAAAATGTGAACAAGAACGGATCTGCCGCCATCAGGCCCCATCCTGACTTTGTCTGCACCGATTATCCAATGTTTCGTCTGGCCGATGCGTATTTGATGTATGCTGAATGTGTTCTCAGGGGAGGTACCGGTGGAACTGCCGGACAAGCGCTCACCTATATGAACGCTCTCAGAACCAGGGCTTATGGCGATGCGGGTGGAAATATCACCTCCGGCCAACTGAATCTCAATTATATTCTCGACGAAAGAGCACGTGAACTATACTGGGAAGGCCATCGCCGCACCGACCTGGTTCGTTTTGGACAATTCACGAGCGGAACCTATCAATGGCCATGGAAAGGAAAAGTAGCTGCCGGAAAAGCCACTGAAGCATTCCGCGACCTTTATCCGATACCTTCGGCCGACCTGGGCGCCAACCCGAAACTGAAGCAAAATCCCGGTTATTAGAATTTGGACAATTAAACATACATAAATATGAAAAATATATCGAAATTAATCCTGGGTTTGTCGGTTATCCTCGCCTTTTCGGCTTGTGAAAAGGACGAAGAAAGGGCAGTAATTGACCCGAAAGCCCCTTCGATGCTCACTCCGACTGATGGAACAACCATGCTGTTGAAGAAGGAGGATAAAGATAAAACCATCGAATTCAAATGGAAAGTGGCCACTTATGGCTTTGATGCATCAGTGACCTACGTGCTCGAAATTGCAAAACAAGGCACTAACTTCGCCAGCCCGGTGGGAGTTGCAACGGTGAATAATAAAGAAAAGGCAGATGTCTTGATTGATAATTTCAACAATCAACTGTTGGGATTTCTTTCCGATCCTGAAACCCCCGCCGCACTTGCCTTGGATTTGCGCCTGAAGGCGACGGTCAATGACAACGTAGAAATACTGTATTCACAGGTAATTAAGCTCACTATTACACCTTTTGTCGCTCCAATTGTTTATCCAATGCTTTCAGTACCTGGATCACACCAGGGATGGAACCCGGCTGATCTGACAACTGTTGTCTATTCTGCAAAATCAGATGGCAAATACGAAGGATACCTCTGGTTTGCGAACGCCAACACCGAATTTAAATATACCAGCTCATTTAGCTGGGCTGTAAACTACGGCGATAACGGAGCTGATGGCACCTTGGAACCTGATGGGGCAAACATTAAAGCCGGTGCCGCAGGATGCTATAAACTCAATGTCAATATGAATAATCTCACCCATACGTTTGTGAGGACTTCCTGGGGATTGATCGGAAGCGCGACTCCGGGTGGATGGAACACCGACCAGGCCATGACTTACGATGTTACCAATAAAGTTTGGAGGGTAACAGCAGCCCTCACAGTTGGTAAAATTAAATTCCGTGCCAACGGTGGCTGGGATATCAACCTTGGAGACGATGGTGCCAACGGGATACTTGAATACGGTGGCGCCGACATTGACGTTACGAGTGCCGGGAACTACACTGTTACGCTCAATTTGAGCAAAGCACTCTACAGATACACACTTGTTAAGAATTAGGCTGATTAACCTTAATCGAATACAAAAGGCCGGTCTTTAGCTGGCCTTTTGTATTTTTACAGAGGATTTTCGAGAATGTTTAATTAATTGAATTGTACATCATGAGATACAACCTGTCTATTCTTTTCTTTGGTTTTGTGTTATTTACAAGCTCCTGTGCGAAACGCGCAAATGTTGCCCTCAATAACGAACCCCCTTCGTGGGCAAGGGATGTAATATGGTATCAAATTTTTGTAGAGCGATTCAACAATGGCGACACAGCGAACGACCCTACCATTAGAACCATCTCATCCCCAACTGCGTCTTTTCCCGTACCCGAGAAATGGCAAACTACTCCCTGGGAATGGGATTGGTATGAACAAGAGCCTTGGGCAAAAAGTACTGGATTGTCGCTCAGGGAAACACTTCAACACCGCCGCTATGGTGGCGACCTGCAGGGAGTGCTTGATAAACTCGACTACCTGGAAAAACTTGGTATAACTGCTATTTATTTCAACCCGCTCAACGATGCCCCATCCCTGCATAAATACGATGCCAGGAACTACCATCACATTGATGTGAATTTCGGGCCGGATCCGGAAGGTGATATGCAAATAATCGCCGCCGAAAACCCTGCTGATCCGGCAACCTGGCAATGGACATCGGCTGATAAGTTGTTTTTGAGACTCATCAGGGAATGCCACCAACGCAACATCAAAGTTATTATTGATTATTCATGGAACCATACCGGGGTATTATTCTGGGCATGGCAGGACCTGATCAAAAATCAACAGTTATCGCGTTATAAGGATTGGTTCGAGGTGTTGGCTTTTGATGATCCCTCAACCCCTGAAAACGAGTTTAAATATAAAGGTTGGTTGAACATTATGAGCCTGCCCGAATTTAAGAAGATTGACCTTGAAGGAGAGAGGGTTCACGGAATTCCTTTTGAGGGAAATCTAAATCCCGAAGTAAAGCAGCACGTTTTTGATGTGACCAGGCGCTGGTTAGCACCAGACGGTGATATTTCGAAAGGCATTGATGGTTTCCGGCTCGATGTGGCAGATCAGATCCCACTCGGATTCTGGCGCGACTATCGGAAATTTGTGAAATCAATTAACCCAGAAGCATTACTCGTAGGGGAGATTTGGTGGTCGCATTGGCCCGATGATTTTATGGATCCTACGCCTTATTCAAGTGGAGATATTTTTGATGCCGTGATGTTTTATCATGCCTACCGCCCGGCCAGAGGGTTCTTTGCCGAAGGAGCGACTACAATCTCTGCAAACACTTTTGCTCAACAACTGGAATTTGAATGGAAAAGATTGAATGAACCATTCCGATATGCCATGATGAATGTGAATGCAACGCATGATAGCCCGCGCCTGCTGACCTGTTTCGCAAACAGCGGAAAATATAAATATCACGCAAATCCTTATGAGGACCCTGATTATATGACCGGAAAACCAAACGAGGAAACTTATAAAAGAGTTGGGCTATATCTCATTCATCAGTTCACCAACATTGGTGCACCACATATCTGGAATGGCGACGAGTTGGGCATGTGGGGCAGCGATGACCCCGATTGCCGCAAACCAATTTGGTGGAAAGAAAGAAAAATGAAGCCCGAAACGCGCAACAACATACATCCAGGGGCTAAAACGTATAATGAACCTGCATTTGATGAAGCACATTTTAGCTTCATTCAGCAATTAATCCAAATCCGCAAAAAAGAACCAGCACTCGTTAATGGCAGTTTTGAAGTGATTTATTCAGATGGCAATAAACTGATGTATAAACGCGAATGGAATAAGGAAAAAATTTATGTGCTATTCAACCTGGAGGCAGACACGGCATCATTTGATTTGCCGGATGCAGAAAGTTATACCAATCTGCTTGAAGATAAGGTAATTAATGGAAAAGAGGCGCTCATGGGACCATTCAGTGCGGTAATTTTAAAGATGAATTAATTATAAACACGCAAAATGAAAGCCTGTTTCTCATTTATTATAGCCAGCATGATTGTAGCAAGTCATGCATGCAATGGAACAAACAAGACTATAGAAGGCAAATTGATTCGCCTCGAAGAGTTCTCCTCGATGTGGGCAGATCAACGTTTGGTTGACGTGTGGCTTCCGCCTGGCTATGATTTGTATACCGAAAAGCAATTCCCTGTTATTTACATGCACGACGGGCAAAATCTTTTCGCTCAAGAAACAGCTTTTGGAGGAGTCGAGTGGGGCATTGACGAAACCATCACCCGGCTGATTAATGAAAAAAAGACAGATGGATGTATTGTGGTTGGAATTTGGAACACCCCAAAACGATTTTTTGAATACGCCCCCAATGCTCCTTTCCGGAAATTAAGTGATACAACAAAACAAAACCTGAAGGCTGAGTTTGGTTTCGGGAATGAACCATTAAGTGATCAGTATTTGCAATTTATTGTAAAGGAACTGAAACCATATATTGATTCCTGTTATCGTACACTCCATGACCGGCAAAATACCTTTGTCATGGGCTCGAGCATGGGTGGGCTGATTTCGATGTATGCCCTGGCCGAATATCCTGATGTTTTTGGTGGCGCTGCATGTATTTCGACGCATTGGCCGTTTCGGATTAAAGACAGTACCCAAGAATTTACCAGAGCCTGTGTTGAATACCTCGCACCTAAGATCGAAAGCCTTAAACAATCGAAATGGTATTTTGATTATGGCACCGAAAACCTGGATGCCTCGTATGAGGCGAACCAACTCATCATTGACAGCCTGTTCCAAACGCATGGCTTTGGCGCGACAAACTATAAATCAATAAAATTCCCGGGGCACGACCACAATGAAAAATCATGGAGCACTAGGGCGCATATTCCAATCTCTTTCCTGCTGGGAGTTAATGATTAGAATTTGATAATGCACGGCATCTTAGGATAACATTGAAAGGGCTTCAAAATAGATAACCGATAAACGAATTTGACCAGATTATAGTAATTAACCTCTAAAAATAGTTATATGATCAGACCACTCACCATCATTTTAGGTTTGTTTTTTATTAGCTCCTGCGACCAGAAGAAAATTGATGACCCCACTGGCAGGGACTTATACATTGGGGGCGATTTTTCTGTTTTAAAGAAACTGGAAGATTTAGGAGCAACCTATAAATGGAATAATCAGGCTGTAGATGCGCTTCAATTGTTCAGTAGCAATGGCTACAACTGGGGAAGGCTCCGATTATTTCATACCCCAAACATGGAAGGCCCTGTGTGTAATTCGCTCAGTTATACCATCGCTGCGGCCAAGAAAATAAAAGCAGCCGGAATGAAGTTGCTGCTCAATTTCCATTATTCCGACACCTGGGCTGATCCGGGCAAACAATACAAGCCTGCAGCCTGGGCGAGCTTGCCATTTTCAGTTTTGACCGATAGCGTATATCATTATTCCCGACGGGTGATCCAGGCCATGAAGGCTGCTGATGTCTTGCCGGATATGGTTCAGATTGGCAATGAGGTTACTCCCGGCATGCTTTGGCCCGAAGGAAAAATTTATAAATCCACGGGCGAAGATTGGGCAAGCTTTTGCACGCTGCTGAAGGCCGGAATCAACGGGGTTAAAGAAGCATATGGAAGCACAAAAGTGCCTGTGATGATCCACATTGACAAAGGCGGTGATTTCGGCGCCTCCGAGTATTTCTTCAGGCGCATCCTTCAGCAGGGTGTTGAGTTTGACATCATTGGCCTAAGCTATTATCCGTGGTGGCATGGCACCCTGAACGACCTGAAATTCAATCTGTCTTCGCTGTCGAGTACGTTTACTCAGGAAATCATTATTGTTGAGATTGCATATTATTCAAACAACTGGTATCCCGAACCAGGAGGTTTTGTTCTCAACTACCGCCCTTTTCCTCCAACAGAGCAAGGGCAATACGACTACTTGCGTACCCTCGACACGATTGCAAGGTCCTTTCCAAAAGTAAAAGGCCTGTTCTATTGGGAGCCTGAAGCCTTGAGCCTTCCACAGGCAGGAATGTTCTATCTGGGACGCAGCCTGTTCAGCGAAACTGGCAATGCCTTTAAAGGAATTACCGCATTTAAAAAGTGACAATCAGATGAAGATATTGAATAATAGACTCTCAACCACAACTTTGATTGGCGCCATCCTACTCAGCGGCTGGTCGTGCAGTAAACCGGCAGGCACCTTGCTATTTAATTCCAACTGGGAATTTGCCATCACCAACGAAGCAGTTGATCAAACCGGAGGCAAACAGGTTGACTGGGTAACTGTTTCGCTCCCCCACACGCCCAAAATAGAGCCCAAGGTCATGGATGGGCAGTGGCAGGGAATCTGCTGGTACAAAAAGGTCTTTTCTCTCCCCAATGGGTGTAAAAATAAACAGCTTTTTCTCAAATTCGATGGAGCAATGAATGTGTGCGAAGTTTGGGTGAACGGGACGAAATTAATAAAAAAGCAAGGCGGATATCTGCCGGTTGTGGTTAATTTCACCCACGCTGCATTTTATGACAAGCCCAATGAAATATTGGTCAGGCTCGACAACACCGACAATGAAACAACAGGCCCAAAACCCATGCGACAACTCGATTTCAATATGTACGGGGGCCTCTATCGCGATGCATTCCTGATCATTAAAAACCCCGTTCATATAAGCGACCCCATTGAAGCGGGGCTGACAGCAAGTGGTGGTGTTTTTGTAACCTATCCAAAGGTTTCAAGCCAACAAGCCACCGTTCATATTAAAACACATATACAAAATCAATCAGATCAATCCCGGAATGTTAGTGTCGTTCAGGAACTTTGGGATGGATCAAAGATGATTGCAGAAATTGCTTCGCCGGAAATTGAAATGAACGCAGGTAGCGCCCATGAGGATATTTCAACCCTCCTGGTAAGGCACCCTCAGCTTTGGTCGCCCAAATCGCCAAAACTTTATCAGCTAAAAACCATTCTAGTGGCCAATGACAAAGTCGCTGATGCAATTGAAACGCGCATTGGAATTCGTGAAATCAACATCACTAAAGAGGGTTTCTCTATCAACGGCGAGAAGATGTTTCTCAGGGGTGTGAACCGGCACCAGGACTACCCCTACATCGGATACGCCCTGAGCAATGAGGCACAATATCGTGATGCTATGAAGATAAAAGAAGCTGGTTTCGATTATGTCAGACTATCACATTATCCCCACGCGCCGGCATTTATGGATGCTTGCGATGAGCTTGGCCTGGTAGTACTCAATGCGATCCTTGGCTGGCAATATTATTCGACAAACCCCGAATTCCAGCAACAAATATTGCAAACAGGCCGGGATCTGATTCGCCGAGACCGCAATCATCCGTGTGTGATAGCATGGGAACTCTCGCTCAACGAATCGTGGATGGATGAATACTTTATTGATTCATTGCATTCGATTGTGCATAGCGAATATTCGGGACACAATACCTATTCTGCCGGCTGGCAGGAATATGGCTACGATATTTATTTGCAAGCCCGGCAACACCGGTTAGAGCATTACAATCCTCCGCAAAAACCTTATATCGTTTCCGAATATGGCGACTGGGAATATTATGCCATGAATGCCGGACTAAATCAGGATAAGTGGCAAAACTTATTGCAAGCCGAACGCTCGAGCCGCCAACTCCTCGCAGATGGCGAGGTTCGGTTGCTGCAGCAAGCTACCAACATTCAGGAAGCCCACAACGATAATTTCAATACCCCTGCCTTTGCAGATGGATATTGGGTAATGTTTGATTACAACCGGGGATATGCAAACGACCTGGAAGCCTCAGGCATCATGAGCATTGATCGTTTGCCAAAGTTCAGTTACTATTTTTTCCAAAGCCAGCGGTCGCCTTTCGAAAAATCGAATTTATACAAAAGTGGCCCGATGGTGTTTATAGCCACATATTGGAATGAACAATCACCGCTAAATGTCAGGATTTTTAGCAACTGCGAGCAAGTTGAATTGTTCCTGAACGGCAGAAGTTTGGGAGTTCAAAAACCCGACTCCAACAACATTTCCTTCAACCTGGCTCATCCTCCTTTTACCTTTAAATTGAAAGCCTTTGAAAAAGGCACGCTGAATGCAAAAGGATATATTGGCGGAAAACAAGTGGCTGAGCACGCTGTTCGCACCCCAGAGGCTGCCACAAATTTATGCCTTGCAATTGAAGAGAGCGGGCGCCCACTACGTGCAGGCGGTGGCGATATGGTATTTATTCATGCCCGGTTGATTGATCATAATGGTACAGTAGTGCCCCAAAACGGAGTCCAGGTGGAGTTTCAGGTGGATGGAGATGCACAAATCGTGAATCCGGAAGCCATTCGCACCGAAGCAGGAATAGCATCTGCATTAATGAAAGTAAATGCAAAGAATAAATCCTTCCATATCAGCGCCCGCACTTTAGGGGTTGACCCGGTGAGCATAATGGTTACTCCAAAATGATTCCTTGTGGCTCGATTGTTATACTTTGTTTTCTATATAAAAGACGCTTTTTGCCCATTGGCTTTGCTATCTGAACCTATATTAAGTATTTTTGTATAAAGTTTTTGCTTTATGTGGAAAAAAATTCCAGCAATACTCAAAAACAAATATTTCATCACTTTGATCGCTTTTTTGGTTTGGATTACCTTTTTCGACCGTAACAACCTGATAAGCAGATATGAATTAGGAAAAACAATTCAAAAGCAACAGAAAGAAAAAGAGTATTATCTGAAGGAAATAGAAAAAGACAGCCTTGCTCTTCATAACCTGCTCAGTGACACCAATAACCTGATACGCTTTGGCCGCGAAAAGTTCCTGATGAAAAAAGATAGCGAAGTTATTTTTCTGGTTGTTCCTGAGCAATTGCAGTGAAACAATAAAACATCGGATCGAAACAGACTATAATAATGCCATCAGGAAAATTCAGCTTGTTGCATGTTTAGGCTTAATTAATTCTGAATTGTCCGTTTATGCCTGTAATTATGACCCACTATAGTTGGTACGTTCAAAATATGTGAGTAGTAAGCTTTTATTTCGGAATGAAGATCAAGCCAAACAAATGGTTGTCAAATGTCGCCGAGCGGCTGCTTGCCTATCCAGGCATTGACAGAAAACTATACCTGACAAAGCTCAATCTCCTTTGGGCAACTATGGCCGCTTGTGCAGCAACCGCTCTGATAACATTTACGATGTTGATTTTCGACAGGAACCTGAAAATTCTGATTCCCTATGGACTGGCGATCATCACCGTACAATTGATCTACATGACTGCCCTGGTTTTGAGCAAACGCAGAAACGTTAACTGGGAAAGCGCAATTACATTCAACCTTTATATCCTCATCACTTTTGTTGCAATATTTAAACTTGGCGGCATTCCCTATTCAGCCGGGCTTATATTTATCGGGCTGGCCACAGTTTTTTTTTCTGTCCCCTTGAATTCGATTAAAATTACCTTCCAGGTTTTTCTTTTATATCTAACCTCACTCATTGCGTTGATTATTCTTCGGCCGTATATGAGTGTGGCTTCAGAAGTTTCTCCGGCATTGAATAACTTCCTGTTCGGAGCAAACATCAGCTGGCTATCGGTTGTGCTATTCTTGTTCATCAAGAGATTTATTACGAATAATGAACTGATTGAGCAAAATGAAATCAAAAAACTGGAAGAAATAAATGCCGTAAAAACCAGCTTTTTTACAAACATATCGCATGAGTTTCGCACCCCGATCACGATTATTCAGGGGATGGCTGAGCAAATCAGAAAAAATCCGGATGAATGGCTCGAAGAGGGCCTCGCGAAAATCAAACATAGCAGTAACGATCTTTTAGCGCTAGTAAATGAGATTCTGAATATATCAAAACTCGAAACAGGGCATATGCCCATTCATTTTATCCTGGCTGACATTGTTAAGCATACCAATTACCTTGTTGATTTATTTCGGTCTATGGCAGCATCAAAAGCAATTACAATAGATTACAAACCAGGATGCGATTCTTTTATAATGGATTTTGATCCCGAGAAAATAAATCACATCATCACAAACCTGCTTTCAAATGCACTAAAATTTACACCTGAAGGGGGTCGAATAACTGTTACGGTCAACGAAAACACAATCAATAACAAGCAATTTATTATCAAGGTCCAAAACAATGGGCCGGAAATTCCGCCCGACAAACTGCCTTATATATTTGACCGATACTACAGGGTTGAGAGCGGCTCAGATGGCTGGGATGCAGGAACAGGGCTCGGTTTGGCCATTGCTCGGGAGATGGTAAAGCTATTTGACGGATCAATTACAGCAGAGAGTTCCGCAGAAGCGGGAACAGTGTTCACTGTATGCCTTCCGATCAGCAGGAATGCGCCCTTTCAGGATGAATTTCATACTGTTCCATCCCATAAATACTTCATTCCTTCATTTCTCGAAAAGAGTGTGACCAGGAAAGTGGAAATAAATACAAAAGCACCTAAAGATGCTCCGCTCTTGCTGATTATTGAAGACAATCATGATGTAGTTGACTATATCAGTGCCCTGCTGGGAAATGAATATTCAATCAGTGTGGCATACGATGGGCAGGAAGGTTTCGACAAAGCGTCAGAACTAATCCCCGATATTATTTTAAGCGATGTGATGATGCCTGTGTTGAGTGGAATTGAATTTCTCAAGCGTGTTAAAAAGGATATCCGCACCAGCCATATTCCGGTAGTCATGCTAACCGCTAAAGCCGATCTCGCTTCAAAACTCGAAGGATTGGACCACCAGGCCGACGACTATCTGGCCAAACCGTTTAATGAAGAAGAACTTCGCATCAGGCTTCACAACCTGATTGAGTTGCGCAAGGGGCTTCATAAACGATATTCCGGTATGAAAATCCCTGCTTCCGCTGGCGATAAATATATGGCACTCGAAGACCTATTTATGCAGAAAGTACACTCGCTGATGGATACAAACCTTCAGAACGATCATTTTGGCATCACCGATTTGAGCAGGGAACTTGGCATGAGCCGGGCTCAATTGTATCGAAAGTTCAAATCGCTGACCAATATTACTATAAATGAATATTGGCTAAAATACCGCCTGCACAGGGCTTTTGATCTGCTCAACCGTGGCGACCTTAATGTATCGGAAGCCGCTTATGAAGTTGGATTTAAGAACCTTTCGCATTTTAGCCGCACTTATAGAGCTGAATTTGGCCATAGCCCGAGCAACGAAAAGAAAATCCATTAGGTTCCACCCCCTGATACGCTCAGCAAAGCATTTGATACTGTGAGCAAAAGAACTTTTGCTTCTAGTGAATAATTTTGATTCGATATTTAAAATATTCACTTAAAGCCTTCCAAATCATGAAAAATTATTTATTAAAACCAATTCAAACACTATTCATGGTGGGTGTAATGGTAGGGCTGAATTCATGTGGCGATGATAACGCGGATCCTACAATTACGGATATTCAGTTTCAACCGACCACAGTTGCGGCAAACGGAGCTGTGAAAATTTCAGTCGTTGCAGGAGATGCTGACAACGATGAAATCAATTATAAATACGAGGCAACGAGCGGTACTATTGAGTTTTCCGGGGGGCCGACCGCATTCTGGCGTGCTCCGTCGAGCGCAGGCAGCTTTCCGGTAACCGTTACTGTGAACGATGGCAAAGGAGGCACTTTTACCATGAACAAGCAGATTACCGTAACCGCACCCGTCACCCAGGTGAGCGGTTATGCCTTGTTTGAGGCAGCACCAACTGACGACCTCAGTGGATCAATGGTCACTTTATACACCAACACCGCAGTTTTAAAAACAGTTGCAACGTATGGCAGTGGCACAGGGGTAGCTTTTAATATAACCGACTTTGACGCTGGATCATATAAAATATCCATTTGGAAAGACAAAGACAATAGCGGAACGCCCACTGTGGGTGATTCTTTTGGCTGGTATGGCACCGGAACAGTACACGGGCAGGTAATGGAAGTCTTTCAGGTTGCTGCGGGGCAAACTGTCTTTTTCAAACTCAAGATGTACGTGGCACAATAGGAGGATTGAAAAGGGAATCTCTTCTTCAAATAATACCTTACATCGGATCAACATCCACCACAATCCTTACCTGTTTATGTTGGGGGTTCTTTAGAAATATGCCGATCAACCTGGCAATTGTTTGTTTTGCTGCAGGCAGGGTAGCATCACGTGCAAGTTTAATCAGCAACTCCTTGATATAATAGTTTCGTATTCTCGAAACCAGCGGATATTCAGCTCCCAGCACCTTACCCGGAAATTCCTTGCGAAGCATTCCTGCAAAATTTGCTGCAGCCAAATCCAACATTGCGGGGTCTTTGTGTTTAAGCGAAATCTTAACCAACCTTACAAACGGTGGATATAAAAACCTTTGACGCTCAAGAATTTGGGATTCATACATTCCCTGGTAGTTGTTGCCAATTACCTGTTCAACCACCGGATGTGATGGATGCCTGGTTTGAATGATTACTTTGCCTTGCTTACTTTTGCGTCCGGCCCTGCCGCTCACCTGCGCCATGAGTTGAAAACTGCGCTCAAACGAACGAAAATCGGGATATGTAATCATGTTGTCGGCATTGAGGATGCCCACAAGGCTCACGTTATCGAAATCCAAACCCTTGGTCACCATTTGGGTTCCGGTGAGGACATCAATGCGCCTTTCCTCGAAGCTGCTGATAATGCGGTGGTGGGCGTGCTTGCTGCGCGTGGTGTCCAGATCCATGCGCGCAATTCTAATCTCCGGATAAAGCAAGGATAATTCTTCCTCAACCTTTTCAGTTCCAAACCCGATCAGTGTTAATTCAGGATGGTTACAAAGCGGGCAACTCGGCTGAACCGGTTGGTGAAAGCCACAATAATGGCAGCGAAGGTGCTTTTCGCGTTTGTGATAGATCAGCGTGACATCGCACTGCTGGCAACCGGGGATATAGTGGCAACGCGGACACTCAATGCGCAAACTGAATCCACGGCGATTTTGAAAAAGAATAACCTGCTCATGATTCGTCAGAGCGATGTCAATTGCATCGAGCAGAGTCTGGCTGAAAATACTCTTCATTTGCTTTTGCGCGGTCGCTTCTTTCACATCCACCACCTGAACATTTGGCAACAAAATATTTCCAAAGCGTTCATTCATTTCAACAAGGCCATATTTGCCCTGCCTTGCGTTGAAATAGCTTTCTATGGCAGGGGTTGCCGAGCCGAGCAAAAGGTTCGCACCATGCATGGTTGCCAGGTAAAGCGCAGCGTCTCGCCCATGGTATCTTGGGTTGGGTTCATATTGCTTGTAGGAACTGTCGTGCTCCTCGTCAACAATGATCAAGCCTAGGTTGCTGTATGGAAGGAAGATGGCTGATCGAGCACCGAGTATGATGCTGGAAGGATGAAAATCTAACTCTTTCTTCGAATCCCAGCTTTTTACTTTGTTCCATACTTCGGCCCGCTCGGCATCGCTTTGGCGGCTGTGATATATACCAACCACATCGCCAAAATAGCAACGCAAACGGGTTATTATTTGTGCTGTAAGCGCGATTTCGGGAAGCAAATACAGCACCTGCTTTCCTTGCCTGAGTGTCGCTTCAATGAGCTTGATATACACCTCTGTTTTTCCGCTTGAGGTGATGCCGTGGAGCAAAACCGGTACATGATTTTGAAAAAACTCATGGATTTTTTCCAGCGCAAGCTGTTGATATTCAGCAAGTGTTATTTCTGAGACCTGCCGGGTTGCAGCATGTTTCTCAAAACGCGACACAGCCTGAATATTTTCGATGACCATGCCCTTTTCGACAAGTGCCTGAAGGGCAGATTCTGCATGTGGGAGTTCCCCGAGCAGGATCGAACGTGCGATGCCGATCTCTTGTGTCGAACCGGGGGGCAGATGATAAAGCAATGCCTGCAATACCTCATTTTGGCGTGGTGCCCTTTTTTCTAGATAATCGAGCATGGTGCCCAATGCTTTTTCGTTGTGTTGATACACATCGGCAAGCGAATAATACTTCTCGGTCTTTGGTTTATATCGCTCGGCCACTTCTTCAAAAGCTTCAACCACCCCCTTTTCGATCAGTGAATTTATGAGGTGCACGACATTTTGTGATCCGGCGATGCGGGCAGCTTCGCCGATGTTAATTTCATTTTGTCGCTCCAGGGCTGTAACAATTCGGTATTCTTTTTCGCTGAAGTTGCTGATATTGAAGCCATGGTCAGGAATCAACGAAATTTTAGTTTCGCTGTTGAGCTTCAGGGCCGAAGGAAGGGCTGCATTCATCACTTCACCGGGATGACACATATAGTAACCGGCTATCCATTCCCAAAAAGCAAACTGTATGGGATATATGATCGGAAATTGGTCAACCAGGGAGATCAATTCCTTTGCAGCCATTCGTGGCGGCCTGTTGTGAAGGTTGCGCACCAATGCCGTAAAGAGTTTTTTTTTGCCAAACTGAACCACCACACGCATTCCAATACGAATACTGGCTGACATATCACCTGGAACCTTGTACGTAAATAATGATGGTAAAGGCAAGGGAAGCAGCACATCAGCATAGCTCATACTCATTTTCTCCTGCAGATTTATTGGGGAGCCTGGCGCTTTGGCAATCGGTTCATAAATGACTGGGCATTGACAATAGTACGTTGGTGAGTTCCTGAGCCGATTTTGCCGTCATGATCCCAGGCATCTACTGCGAAAAGAAGTCTACGGCCATCAATTTCAAGAAGTTCCGATTCGCACCATACTCTTTCGCCAAGGGGAGTGGCTTTCAGATGCTTAACATTCACCTCTGTACCGACGGTGATATATCCTTCGGGCAACAAATCCTGTATGCTGAACTGGCTGGTTCCTTCCATCAGGGCAATCATGGCTGGAGTCGCCAGCACCTCGACCAATCCGGATCCAAAACGTGCAGCCGTTGCCTCATGCACAACCATCATTTCTTTATGGCCTTTTATGCCTGCGGTTAGGTTGAAGTTCATACGTTAAGCGATAAAATTAAGTTTCACGGTTTGCTTCAGATCGGGGTGGAGGCTCAGTGCCACGGGGCAAGTATCGGCACAGTGTTGCAGAATCTTTTTTACTTTTTTGCTGTAGTGCAGGGGCGGAAAGTCAATATTTATAATTATTTCGCCAATGCGGCGTGGGCTGGGTGTCATTAGTTTTGTAATGCGGAGGATAGTGCCATCAATATTGAAATTGTGGGTTCGGGCAGCGATGCCCATTATTGTTACCATGCAACTACCCAAGGCAGCAGCCACGAGGTCGGTTGGCGAAAAAGCCTCGCCTTTGCCCTGGTTGTCTGGAGGAGCATCCGTTATGATTTCATTACCTGAACGAAGATGAATGGCTTTGGTGCGAAGGTCTCCGAGATAAGTAATCTGTGCGGTTTCATTCATGGCTTTTATGTTGAATCATTCGGTTTCTTGATGATGTAAAGGTAGGACTTTTCATGAAATTGTTTTGTGGGAACGGAACTTTGTTCACGTAATGGAATATCTTTGTATGGCCGTTGATAATGTAAATTAACGATTCCACATGTTATGAACAAAACGCGTGTTACCTTAATGTTTGTTTTGATGGCGGTTGCTGTTGGCGGGATTATGATTATTCAGGTGTTTTGGGTTCAAAATGCTCTGAAAATGCAGAACGAGCAATTTGGCCGCCAGGTGCAAATGGGCCTTAAAAAAGTTGTTGCACAACTTACCGACCCTGCAATTGACACCTGCAACAAATATTTGCGATACTGCAACAGGCTGAACAATTATGAATGGGTAAACGTAAACGATCTGATCGAATCGAACCATCTCCTACGTTTGTTAACTGAAGAAATGGCCACCATCGCGAAAGCCCTGAATTTTGAATATGGAATATTCAAATCCGGATGCGATACCTTATTAAAATCAAGTAACCAGGCCTACTCCAGGCAAATTGCGCACTCACCCCACAGCACCTCGCTGGTATGTTTGCAGCGCAATGATGGCTATATGCTTGCAGTGTTTTTTCCCGATCAAAAATCTTTTGTTTCCAGCCAGGTTATGATTTGGGTCGTATTGCTCTGGGTATTGATTCTTGTAATGATTGGCGCATCCTATTCCATCATTGCTTCGTTCAAGAAAGAAAAAAATCTTTCGCAAATGAAAACCGATTTTGTAAACAATATGACCCATGAACTGAAAACCCCTCTGGCCTCCATTTCACTGGCAGCCGATATGCTGGCAAACCCTGAGATAAGTAAGGAATCGTGCCAGGTGCAACGGTATGCCAAAATCATCAGCGACGAAAACAGCAGGCTGAAAAACAGGGTTGAACAGGTTCTGCATATTACCCTGGTCGAAAAAGGCGAATTCAAATTACATAAACAGATGATTGACATAAATAAAATTGTCGAAGAAAGCATCAGGCCGTTTCGGCTGTTGGTAAGACACCAAAAAGGAAAGTTCATACGAAAGTTCGCAAACGAAAAACTAATGATAAACGCCGATCCGGAGCATCTCGAAAATATTATCTCGAATCTTATTGACAACGCCATCAAATATTCAATCGGAACACCCGAAATTACACTCGAAACAAAATTAAACGGATCGGGGGTGACGATTGCGGTTGAAGACAAAGGCATTGGAATCAGCCCTGAACACCAAAAGAATGTTTTTAAGAGATTTTATAGGGTTCCCACAGGAGACAAACACGATACCAAAGGCTTTGGACTTGGATTATTCTATGTGAAATCTATTGTCGAAGCGCACCATGGGCAGATTCGCCTGACAAGCCAACCGGGCGCAGGAAGCCGGTTTGAACTCGTACTACCCTTTGGCAACGACATCAAGCTTTGATGCCTTTTTTAACTATAATCTTCAAATTTATTCAACGAAGTTTTGAAAAGATACGATGCAAAGAAAAAAAAATATTAAAATCCTTATTGCAGAAGATGATCCAAACCTGAGTATTCTCCTTTGCGATTATATCAAGATGCTTGGCTATCAGGTTGTTTGTGCTGCGGACGGCATACAGGCATGGCAGCAGTTTCAACAGGGGAATTTTGATTTGTGCATCTTCGATGTGATGATGCCTCGACTTGATGGCTTTGAGCTTGCCAAAAAAATCAGGCAAAAAAACTCAGCCCTACCCATTATTTTTCTTACTGCACGAGGGTTGCAGGAAGATCGTGTAAAAGGCTTTAAGGCAGGCTGCGACGATTATGTGACCAAACCCTTCGACAGCGAAGAGTTGAGCCTACGTATTGAGGCCATTCTTAAACGTTGTGGAATCATTCAGGAAGAAGAAACATATTTTATCGGCAACTACACTTTTGATGCCGTCAATATGCTCCTGACTTCTCCCGCTGGTTCTCAATCGCTTACGGGTAAGGAGGCAAGCTTACTCCGACAACTCTGCAGGAACATGAATCAACTGCTTACGCGCGAAAGAGCCCTAAAAGAAGTGTGGGGTGACGAAAACTACTTCGTGGGCCGCAGCATGGATGTTTTTATTGCCCATCTGCGAAAACACCTGAAAGACGACCCAAAAGTGAGTATCATCAATGTGCATGGTACGGGCTTTAGGCTTGAGGTCAAGGAATAATAACCCTTTAAATATTCTCTTTTATGGTCACAATAAGAAAAGCGCAACAGATTGTTGATGAGTGGGTTAGTACAACCGGGGTGCGCTACTTTAACGAACTTACCAACACTGCCCTACTGATGGAAGAGGTGGGCGAAGTTGCACGGATCATTGCCAGGCGATATGGTGAGCAATCAGAGAAGCAAGGCGAAGAAAATGCCAGCCTGGCTGATGAATTTGCCGATGTGTTGTTTGTTCTCATATGTTTGGCCAACCAAACAGGAGTAAACCTTGAAGATGCATTTATTGCAAACATCGAGAAGAAAACCCTGCGCGACTCTACCCGCCATAAAGCCAATATTAAACTGCGCGAAGCATAGAGAAGCAATTTTGGCAAAGATTTTAACTACGCCTTTCTTGGCCTGCCGCACAATAAATCATTCTGGTAAATGGTAAGGAAAATTATTAAGAGCGAGCGTATTCCCATCAAATTATGGGTTGATGAGGTTGAGGAAGGTGCCCTAAAGCAGGTTAAAAACCTTGCCAATTTGCCATTTTCATTCCATCATATCGCCATCATGCCCGATTGTCACGAAGGCTATGGTATGCCGATAGGAGGGGTGTTGGCTACCGTTGGTACAATCATTCCCAATGCCGTTGGGGTAGACATTGGCTGCGGAATGTGTGCCATCAGAACCAGCATGCACGATATTGGCACTCAGGAACTTAAAGAAATAATTGCAAAAATCAAACAAACTGTACCGCTGGGCTTTAGCCACCACAAACAACCACAGGACCCTGCCCTCATGCCACCAGGCTATGATGTTGATCAATTACCTGTCGTTTCGCGCGAATATCGAAGCGCTCTCTACCAGTTAGGGACCCTGGGAGGGGGCAATCATTTTATTGAGTTGCAAAAAGGTTCTGATGGCCATCTTTGGATCATGATTCATTCCGGAAGTCGCAACATCGGAAAACAAGTGGCCGATCATTACAACAAACTTGCCGGACATCTCAACGAAAAATGGGGTAGTCCGCAATATAAAACAATGCAACTGGCATATCTGCCTTCCGATACAGATAACGGACAGCGTTATTTAACAGAAATGAATTATTGTATTGATTTCGCCCTGGCAAACCGAAAACTTATGATGGATACAGTATGTCATATCGTGAATGAAGTCACCGGATGCAGTTTTATCAAGTTTGCTGAGCATGCGATGATCAACATTGCACATAATTTCGCTGCTTTGGAAACGCATTTCGGCAAAGAAGTATATATACATCGCAAAGGGGCAACCCGTGCCAGCAGCAGACAATTGGGAATAATTCCGGGTAGCCAGGGTGCCCAAAGCTATATTGTAAGAGGAAAAGGCTGCTCCGAGAGTTACGAAAGTTGTTCTCACGGGGCGGGCCGCCTCATGGGGAGAAAAGAAGCCATAAGGCGCCTCGACCTGAAAACGGAGATCAAAAGGTTAGAAGACAAGGGAATAATCCACAGCCTTCACAGGAGCGACGATCTCGAAGAAGCTGCCAGTGCATACAAAGACATTCAAATGGTAATTCAGAACCAACTAGACCTGATCGAAGTCGAAGTCGAACTTCAGCCACTGGCTGTTGTTAAAGGATAGCCGATAAGTACGAGAAACCAATTTCTGAAAGTTCGAAGGTGCTGGTTGTTTCCAGTCCTTAATTTCCAATGGTTTTTATAAGTGTCCCTGTCGGAATGGTTTCGGTTAATTCTCTGTTATTTAGAAAGGCGACTTCTTCGAGCTTATCTTGCGCAACACCAAAACCCCTAAGTACAGCAGAGAGATTTCCGGATTGCACGACCTTTTTTATCCTGATGCGCTTCGGAAAAACATTTAGTTTTACCGGATCGGTAAGCCTGGCAAAGCTTGTCATCGAAGATTCAAATAGCCGGATATAGTTGTTATAATCGGCCTCGGCCGAAACACCATGGAAAACATAGTATGTTCCATTGTCGTCAATAAAAATTGATAATACTTGGATGGTTTGCTGCTGTCCGGTATTTTGATTTTGAGAGGTCTGGGAAGAAACTGTGGCAATGGCTGGCATGCCGTTCACGGTTGTTTGTCTGCTCGATCGGGGGGTCAGTTTGAGTTGCTGCAATGTCAATTGCTCAGCTTCTGCAAGCGATTTGGCAGGAGCCATAGTAAACACCATCAATGCTTTCCCGTCTTCAGGAGCCATCATTACCTGCATGGGTGAGTTTTCAAGTTTCCATCCCGCAGGAAACGAAAAATTAAACTTTAGTTCAGGATGAAAAAAAACATTTCCCTCGACATAACCCTGGCGTGGGTCTTCGCCATAAACAAGGCCTTCTAATAAGCCCAGATAACCATCGGAATTCACCGCCCATGGTGCCAACTTCAGGCTATCCTGCCATTTTTCGGCATCGCGCTTCACAGCATTATAACGGTCGCCCGGATCGGGATGCGTTGACATGAAAGTCGGCACTCCTCCCTGATGATTCGCCAGGTTCATCTTTATCAACACCTTATAAAAATCGGCCATCTTCTTGGCATCATAACCAATTTTTGAAGTATATTCAACCCCCAACCTGTCTGCTTCACGTTCATTTTCGCGGCTAAAACTCAGGAACAGCAGCTGCATCCCTGCCATGGCATATTCGCCATATTTCCGAAATTCTTCCGAGGCAATCATGCCTCCAATAAAAAGCAACTGTCCCAGTTGCATTTTGCTTTGCTGGCTTGCTGTGTGGCGCGCAGTAATGTGGCCAATTTCATGCGCAAGCACCCCAAGCATTTCGGCTTCATTGTTAAACTGAGCTAAAATGCCACGGGTCAGATAAACATAACCACCCGGAACAGCAAATGCATTGATTACCGGAGAATCCAATATTTTGAAATGAAATTCAAGATTGGGCCGATGAGAAATAAGCCCCATCTTCTTACCGCGCTGCTGAATAAGCGCAAGCAGTTCTTCGTTTTTGTATTCGCCAAAAGTGGCAATTACCTGAGGATCATAGTCTCGCCCGAGCTGAATCTCCTGAGCTTCCGACATCAACATGATTTGCCTTTTACCAGTCACCGGGTTTATGGCGCAACCTTCAATAAACAACAGACCGCTTGCCAGCAGAATCCATGTAGCAAAAGCTTGTGCTTTCATAAGCTTTGAATTTAAGTTATTATATTCTTGTCACCTTTGCATTGACTCACAAAGTTATTACTTTGCCCAGACTTGTCAATCTTTTGAAAACAATAATTTAATGAGCCGGATTATTCGATGAAAAAAACATTAGCCATCCATTGGACGGATGGGAGGAATGGCTATCTTTGCAGGCAGTGAGCAGGCGATATAATACTGAAATACAGCGAAATGGAAAAATCGGGCCGGCTCATGGTTGTGATATCAAGGTAGATTAATTATCAAGATAATAGAATGTGTGATTTATGAAAAAGCTTGTTTTAATTCGCCATGGCGAAAGTTTGTGGAATAAAGAAAATCGTTTCACCGGTTGGACCGACATTGACCTGTCGGAAAAAGGAATCGCAGAAGCCGTTGAGGCCGGCAAGAGGCTGAAGGAAGAAGGCTTTCGTTTCGGAATTGTATTCACCTCGGTGCTCAAGCGCGCCATCCGCACCATGTGGATTATTCTTGACGAAATGGACTTGCTGTGGCTGCCCGTATTCAAGAGCTGGCGCCTGAACGAAAAACATTACGGGATGTTGCAAGGCCTGAACAAAATTGAAACTGCCGAAAAGTATGGTGATGCCCAGGTGCATATCTGGCGCCGCAGCTTTGATATTCCTCCGGCGCCACTCGATAAAGACGACCCGCGCAACCCCGCTTTTGACCCACGCTACAAAGAATTAGCCACGAACGAAATACCACTCACTGAGGCATTGAAAAACACCATTGATAGAATGTTGCCCTACTGGGAGAAAGAAATAAAACCATCGCTAAAGGTGCATGATCATGTGTTGGTTGTAGCCCACGGAAACAGCCTGCGCGGCGTGGTGAAGGTGCTGAAAAACATCAGCGACAAAGATATTCTGGAGTTAAACATCCCCACCGGGATTCCCTACGTGTTCGAATTTGATGACAACCTGAATCTGCTTCATGACTATTACCTGGCTGATCAAGAAACTTTGCGTCAATTGATGGAGGCAGTAGCAAATCAGGCAAAGAAAAAGTGAACCGGTTGTACACCGGTTTTGGAGAATATCCTGTTTTATCGGGAGCATAACCATTGGGGCACTAAAAATATCGAAGTTTATGGGAGTGAACAGCCCAACGGCGGGATTAACGCCTCATCGGCCCTCTGCCTGATTACCTGGGGAGTTTCTGACTTTTGTCAACTATTCTGTTCTTTTTTCCTGCAAGAGCATTCGTGATGCTCGTTTATGTAATTGATTGATTCTATGCAGAGTTTTTGTAGGGCTGAAATGTTGATGTCGGAAAGTTTTTTAACATAGATGCAGGCTTTGCCCATCTTGAATTTGCCGAGGTTTGCCAATAGTTTTTTGCTTTCTTCTGTTCTGGAAAAAATGTATAACGAAAAAGCAGGTTTTCTTGGAGAAAACCCAAGCATTGGCGCATCTCCCTGGTGCCCGCTGGCATATTTGTAATGATAGTTTCCGAAACCGATAATGTTCGGCCCCCACATTCGGGGCTCAAAGCCAGACCATTCTTGCAATAGTTCAATCAGGCGAAGAGTATCGGCTTTCTTTTGGTCATTTTCAACAGATGAGTTTACAAAATCCATTACATCTGATCCGGTATAAGTTGTCTTGGCCTTTTGCATTGCTCCAATTTTGATTACTGTCTTAAAATTTTTTCCATTTTTTTACCTTTTGCCAACTCGTCCACCAACTTATCCAGGTACCTTGCTTGTCTGGTAATTGGATTTTCAATGGCTTCAATCCGATAGCCACAAATCACTCCTGTTATAAGGTGTGCGTTTGGGTTTAGTTTTGCACTTTTAAAAAACGTTTCAAACGTTACTTTTTCGTCAATGAGGATTTGCAGTTTTTTCTCGTCAAATCCTGTCAGCCATTCTATAACCTGATGCAATTCTTCGACTGTTCGGCCTTTCGTCAGCACTTTTGTTACATAATGCGGATAGACAGAAGCAAAAACCATGTTGGCAATTCTTTCGTTATGTGTTTCGGTCGCTATCATGGTATGATTTTAAAAAATTCCATTTTCGTTTATTTGTTCTGCTGGAAGACTTTGTCCCAAGTCCCAAAGTTCGACAATTTTGTTGTTATCAAAACGGAAAATGTGTATAATGGGCGGGGAGGTCGCTGCAGTTGCGGCCATTCAATTTTTTGACTAAGTTACAAATAAAAACGAATTATCAAACTCTACCGAAGCTGATAGAAACAGGCCGCAATCGCAAAAGCGGCCGGTTAAATGCAGTTGCGATGTCAAGAGTGAATATTTCAGGTACTCTGAAAGTATCGGCATTGCAACCGCCCCGCCCATTAAAATTCAACTGCAGGCTGTGGTTTGGTCTTGCGGGAAGCTGTTTGCGTTGGCGGCTGTTGTGGGGAGCAATTGCCAAATAATGCATTGAAAACGGTGCCGGGTGGGAACATGAAACGATTTGCTGTCATTTTACGCCGGTCTTTTTTTACAACCCGCAAGTGCCCGAAAACCTATATAGCCCATGTGCCTTATGCCATTATTTCATGGCTGGGCTTATTTTATCTTGTTGCTTTTTCCTTCAACGTAGGTCATAAAATTCATTCCGTCACGCGACAATTCAAACTTCGTATTCACAATTTCGTTTTCAAGTAAAACCTAGGTTTGTCTAAAAATCGGCACATTTGGCGCTTTTAAACTAGTCAAAGTAATTAATTTGTCAGCATACGTTACGGAATAGTTAATCGTGTGGCCTTCGTTGTCAAAGTATATCACCTTTGTTGAACCTTCACTGGCGTCAAAATAGATTATCATTAAATTATCGTGAATGATTTTCGGCTTTGTATCAGTAGCTGGGTATTCTGAGTGACTTTTGCGGACGATTATATTTTTATCAAGGTCGAACGAAAATGAAAATGTTCCTCCACCCTGACCAGGCTGACCACCACCTTCGCCTTTCCATTCGCCCATCAGCCAACTCCACCTATCCCACTGAGTGTTCTGCTGTCCGTAGCAAATCATTGCCCAAGCGAGGAAAGTTGCAATCAGTGCAAGTCGTATTTTCATTTTCAAACTGTTTTCAAAGTTTTTTGATTATTCCGAAGCATCAGTATGGCTTTCTCTGCCCTGGTTTGACGGGTTGCTTCTTGTTTGGCCGACCCAACCCAATCACAATATCCTTGTTTGTAGGACTTTGACAATGTGTTGAAGAAGTCCAGTGCTTTCTTGTCGTTCTCTAACAACTTTTGAAGTTCCTGAGGAACTCCGACTGCGTGATTACCTTTTTCCATCATAATATTGATATTTTCATCGTTTTCATAGCCTTGCCACCATCGGTAGGTCTAATCCAGTTGCGATTCCCGCTGAGAATTTTTCACATACACGGAAAGTGCCGCATTGTCACCGCCCCGCCCTTTAGTGCGTATGGCATGTAATAATCTGGCTATTTTATTTATTTACAAAAATATACAATAAACAATTCGTCGCTTTCTTTAACAATCCAGTGTTGATATTCCATGCTTGAGGCCTTATCAATCAAGGGTGCAGGAAGAAATGGCGCTACTAATTTGTAAATGCTTTTTTCCGGAAAATTTCTTAAATCCGCCATGACCTGGTTTACCGGATGTGCTCCACTCGAAAGCATTTCACGAACATCAAATACTTGCTTAATCTGGTTCTCATCAAACCAATGAGGTTTTATGGAGTTATATTGGCTGTATTGCATTTCTGCCAAAAGTTCTTGCCCGACTGCTTTTCGTAAAACGTTTATCAAATCTGATATATTTACGTTTCCAACATTTGCGGCTTGCTGCAATGTTGCAATGCGTGCAACGGTTTTTCGCAATACCGGATTTTTAAGTTTCTTAAATGCAGGGACATATCCTATTAAAATATCTTCTAACTGAGGATAAGTTTCAATGAGGTGCATCACCTTTGTTTTTGGGGTGATTATCAGTATTGTATTTTCCAT
>JBBIIP010000026.1:0-41655 GCA_037446395.1 Lentimicrobiaceae bacterium | reverse complement strand
TAACAAATAAGACTTAAACGCAGCCGCTCACCTAATGCATCCAGCCCAGGGAATGGTATTTGCGGATGCGATTTAACCGGCCGTTTGATGCAATAGCGGCATTTATCAAACAGTTACCTCATGATCTGATATTTCATTTTTGTTCGTAACTTCGTCAAAAATTGAAGGGCCGCTGCTGCACCAACCGCACCGCCTGTGATCGGCCATTTCAAAAGTCCAGGGAAGCTTACAGCGAGGGGTCAATTTTTCAATTTATAGAAATCAAATGAATTTGTCTGGCTTTCAGAATATTTTAAACCAGAAAAGAAAAATCAGGACTTGATCGGAGAATAGTGATAAAAATTATTAATTTTGCACCGTCTAAATGGTGGGTATAGCTCAGTTGGTTAGAGCATCAGATTGTGGTTCTGAGGGTCGTGGGTTCGAATCCCATTATCCACCCAAAAAAACCCTGAATATCAGGGTTTTTTTATTGAAATTCAACCGATTGGATGATGCTCCTGAAACTTTTTTAATCGCATCTCGAGGGTTGGAAACTGGCTGCGGTTTACGAGCGAGACACAGGCCCGCAGCCCTTCAAGCCGATCGCTGCCAGTGATGGCAAGTGAGATTGCGCTGATTCCATAATAAATTAATTCTTCGATCAGCTGTTCGCCGCTGAAACCCGGGTAGGAAATTGTAAAGTAGAATCCATCTGCAATCGGGTGGTCTACATCCATATCATAAACGATCTTAAAACCATGGCTGGTAAAGAGATGTTTCATGATTTTGGCTTTTTCGCCGTATTCGCGAAGTTCTGCCACAAAATTGAACTGCCCGTCATTGGCTGCCTTGAGTATGGCTGCAAGTGCATATTGTGCTGAGTGCGAGGTGCCGGAACTCAATGAATAAACAGTTCCGAAAATAATGGCACGCCCAAATATATCGCTCGGAAAGTATGCGAGCAGGTCGGGTAGTTTTGCGTTAAAGAGCTTGTCTGATATCGCCATCATACCAATTCGCTGCCCGGCATAACTGAATGCTTTGGAACTGCTGATCAACAAAATATAATTTTCTGTATATTTTGCAACGGTCGGCTGGAAAGGGGGCACACCGGGTTGCGAAAAATCTTTTCGAAAATCCATTGCAATATACGCCATGTCTTCAAGAATCACTACTTCATACCTGGTGGCAAGGTCGCCAATGATTTGTAGTTCGGTCTCTGTAAAACAAATCCAGGAAGGATTATTCGGATTAGAATACAATATCGAGTGAACGTTTCCGGTTTTCAGATATGATTCTAACTTATCGCGCAATTTTTCGCCACGGAAGTTGTAAACGTCAAACGAAATAAATTTTTGCCCCAGCACTTTGTGCTGTTGCTTGTGAACTGGAAAGCCTGGGTCAATAAAGAGCGTAGTGTCGCGGTTGTGGTGAGCTCTGGCAAGGGTAAGGAAGCAGGCAAAGCTACCTTGCATGCTGCCAACCGTGGGAATGCAACCGGTGGAACTTACCTCTACATCCAGAAAATTCTTTACAAACTTGCTTATCTCCGACTTAAGCACAGGAAGGCCGTCAATATCAGGATAGATTGCAGCAACACCTCTTTCGAGGGCTTCAATTTCACCTCTAACACCGATGGCCGATGGGGGCAGCCCCGGCACACCCATTTCCATGCGTATATAACGTTCTCCGGTTTCAGCTTCAATATTATCAATCAACCGCTTAATTTCCCTGATCGAGGCTTTGCCAACGCTTTGCAGGTTCAGCTCCTTAATTTTCTGATTTACAATGTCATAATTGATGGGAGTGTCTTTCATCATGGAATTATATGAAATTATTTAGTTTATTCAATCTAAACCTTGCGGTAGAACACTTCAAAATAAAGAAAAATAAACCATTAAAAAAAGTAAAAAAATGTAAGTAATAACCGAAGGTTGCCAATTTCTTGCAGATTCTTTACAATCCCTTTGTTATCGGGCATGCCATATGCTGCGGCAGTATATTCGAACTCCGAGGAGATTTGCACTTTTTCTGAAATCCACGAAAGTGAAGGCGCTACGCGGTAGGCATACCCAATATCGCTGCCTCTGGCATAGTAATAACCGATGTTTGTGTGTGTTGTGCCAAAATTTCTGGCATATCCGGTAAAAATGCCGAATTTAAGGGTTGTTCCATAACCAATATAACTCCATAAAAACAGGTGATTGGTGGGTGTGTAGGTTTCGCGAAGGGTAGTAGGGTGGATGCTGTGAACTGCATAGCCACCAAGCATCAGGTGTTCGGTAAGGTTTTGTCCAAAGATCACCTTGGTACTCGTCAGCAGGTTTCCCCTGGTGTATTTATAATAACCCATCATTGAAAAAGAACCAATGGTTTCGTCTGTTGCATGATGATTACCTGTAACAATTCTGGGCATTAATTTTTTGTAGTCAACAGCAATTCCTGCAACCGATTTGCGGTTTTTATATTGAACCTGCAAATGAACATTAGGAATATGCGCATTGCGGAGATAAACAGAATTCGCACCCTGCGGCCCGTCATTCGCATTATCGCGTTGCGTCAGTAACGTCAGGTTGATGTTGAACAGGTTTATATACCGGGTATAGCTGATCAATGGATTTCTGATAAATGGCTGAAAGGGCGCACCTGTATTGAGCGATATTACTGCGGGAAACACTTCAGGTACAAACATCGGGTGCCAGTACTGGCCAAACATCAGTTCCGATTTTTTCCACCGGAGTTTTCCGATGGCGTGGCGCAATCTTAGCCCGTTGATATCGGCATTTGTCACCCCCGAAAAATCTGCTTCAATCATACCTGAAGTTTTGGCCCCAAAGGCATCAGGGCCGGTAATCGTTCCGGTAACCCGCGAAGTGATGGCGCTAAAATTGAAAGCAGGATGTGCGTTAATGTCTTTTCCATTCTCATCGGCAAGTTTGTTGGCCGGAACGATTAAAAAGAGGTCCTCTCGTGCTGCCACAACTTGTCGGGTATCAACCCAGTAATCGCTTTTTATGAACCCTTTGACCTGGATTCCAAACTTTTTTGCATCGTTTTGCTCTATGTTGTTCTGCGCCGGCAGTTTATATTGCCATGTCATGATGAAAAACGAAACACAGAAGATTGTTGCTTTCAATATTTTTTTTGATACCAAGATCATGATCAAAGATATGCGTTCACAAGATAATCTAAGTGCATCAATCAGCTAAGAATTCCATTGTCTTTTTTAAGGTTTTTCTTGTGCCAAACACTTGCAAGAAAACTAAATACAGGATTAATCAGCAGCGATGAGATCATCCCGACGGTTCCAGCCTGGGGCGAAGGCATGCCGGCAAAATACAGAATCAAACAAACGGCAAGGCCTCCTGTGCCAGAGGCAAGTGCGCCAAAACGGTTGACATGGTTTGAAAATAATCCCCAAACGAATGGGCCGAGGAAGAAGGAGCCGATGGCACCCCACGAAATACCAAGTATTGCAACGATTGAGTCGAGGTTGAGATAGGCCAGGAGTACCGAAATGGCAACAAAAAAGGTGCTCATGAAGCGCATGAGCATCGTCAGCCCTTTGTCTGAAACATTTTTGCGAATAAATCCAAGGTAAAAATCTTTCGAAAATGCCGAACTGGCAATGAGAACAAGGGCAGCCAGTGTTGACATGGATGCAGACAGGATAAGCAACAAAATCAGCACTGAAAGCGATGAAGGAATCACATGTGTAAGCAGCTCCGGCATCAGCCTGTCGAATAGCGGTTTGCCATTGAGGAAGGTGGCTGGCGAAAATTCCGGGTTAAGGAAAACACGGGTCGAAGATCCAACAAAATAGGCAACCCCACCAATCAATACAGCGAATAGCGTTGAAGCGACCATGCCTGTTTTAATTGCTTTTTGATCGCGAATGGCATAGAACTTTTGTACGAGTTGAGGCATTGCAAAGGGCGCCACACTGGTCAGAAAAACCAGAGAAAACAATGGCCACCATCCGGGCGGGCCTATCATTTGGGTGAGTTTTGGATGAATGGCAGACAATGAATCAGTGATGGCAGCAAGTCCGCCTCCGGTCTTCAACGTGCTGTTAAACAATACAATGACTCCAACAGCCATGATCACGCCAAAAATAATATCAATCATGGTCATGGATTTATATCCGCCAAGTGCAAGATAAATAGCAGTGAGCACCCCCATAAAAACCAGAGCATAATAATAATCAATCCCAAAATTTGATGTAAACAGATAGGATAGACCCATGAAAACTGCCGCCGAATATGGAACCATGAAAACGAAAATCACAATGGCCGACAATAGCTTTAGTTGAGGACTGTTGTACCTTTTTTCAAGGAACTCACTCATGGTTGAAACGCCAAATGATGCAGACATTTTTTTGATGCGCCAGCCCAGCAAAGCCCACACGGCAAACACACCGATCAGTGCATTAAAAAAGGCCACCCAAAGCCCCGAAAATCCAAAATCCCAACCAATTTTTCCGGCAAATCCGATGAAGAGAACGGCCGAGAAATATGCAGTGCCATATGAGAAGGCGCTCATCCATGCACCCACATTGCCGCCTCCCAGAAAGAAGTCGTTGAAGGATTTTGCTTTACGCAGCCCCAACAGGCCTACAGTGATGATCATCAGGGCATAAAGCGCAACAACTATTATTTTTAATGTCATCGTATCTCAGGTTTGGTTATTTTGAAGCTGTTTCGTTGCGCAAAGCTAAGACAATATGTTAATTGCAATGCTTTGAAACGATCGCTTTTTATCCTTTACAGGCAGTGTTTTTCTTTTTTCGAATGCAGGCTGCCTCATCACAAAAGGAATATCAAGCTCGGGAATTTGAGTTCCGAACCTATCAATATAAGTGATCAGAACACTATCTTGGTGTTCGCAAAAAACCGGATTTACCCGTGCATGTCCTACCTGTCAGGAACAAGTTTTTGTCAATGTAACATACATTGCCTCGGCGAGTTTTGGCCGGATTTTGATTTAAGTTTGCATTTGCATTGACTCTGATTTGCCCTTTGTCAGAATAAGTACTGCTAAGCTGCAAGCTACTTTCTGAGAATACTAAGGAAATCGTCAACGGTTTTGAATTCGGCAACCCCTGTTGTTTCGTCTCCGGAAACGAAGAAAATAAAATCGAACTGCTGATTTTCTTGATTGTGATTTGCAGCAAAATTCATTGCAATGTCATTGGGTGTGAGCATCCAACGACCTGCCACTTCTCCGAGTGTGTAGGACAAGCCATGCTTGGCGGATGTGGATTGATAGGCTTTGTATATTAGCTCGGAACACCCCAGTCTTTGTTCTGTCCGAAAATTAAAATCATAATCATAAGCTTTGCCAAAATTTTCGAAGGCGTAGAGTATTGCCTGAAGTTTATCGTCTTTGTTTAGTTTTGGCCTCAAGGCTGCCATGTGGTCGGCATTTCCCGAAATTTCAATGGGCTTTAATACGACACCTTCACCTGTGGCTTCTACCGTTGCTTGTTGGTAGCCGTCGGGGTTTAATTTTGATTTTTCTATAAATACATCAGGGTAGTTATTCTTCAAATAATTGCTGATTGAACCGTTGAATCGCTTATAGGATTCGAGGGCAAAGTACTCGTCAAGTTCGTCAAGACTACCGGTATACATGGCGGAATGTGTGAAAAATCCGGGAATTCCAAGGTTGCTCAAGTATCCTTCGCGGCGCTGCAGCAAAATATCACCTGGTTCGAGCATTGACTTCAGGCCAAAGAGCTGTGAAAGGGTGATATAATATCCGTTACGAAACGAAAGCCTGAAATTGCTGGCGAATTCCGACACCGAAACTTGCAATGGGTAGATGCTTTCTCGCGCAATTTCGGTTAAATAATCTTGTATTCCCGTTGAAATCAAATTAATTGGGAACAGCATACTTTGGTTAACCAACCGATACTTTTCTTTTGAATATTCTGCCAATTCGTGCAAAGAGCCGCTTAGTTTTCTGCTCTCAACGATCTCTTCGAGATCAACCATTGCGGAATGAAAATAGATAAGCCGGTCAGGCAATGCAACCTGAGCCATAAGTAGATTATAGTCGGTATCGGATGCAAGCTCCTTATAGACTTCGTTCATCAATTCCCTGAAATATTCGTTTGAGCTTGTCAGTTTAGCCAAGTTGAATAAAAAACTGTATTGCGCCAATTCGGCGGAAAGCCTGAGCAGAAATATTTCGGTTTCGTCCCGAACTCCATTGGCAGATTCACCAATCTTCTTTTGATCGAGTTCGCTGATGTATACTTTGAGAATTTCATGCTTTTTATGGAGTTCTGTAAGGTAGTTTATCAACTCCGATTTGTTTTCCGGATTTATGTTTTGAATTTGCAGCTCGTTCAGGTTGCCTTGTTTAATGTTTTTGAAGAGATGATCTATATGCGTTATTGTTTGCCATAGAAAATCTGCAGCACGCTGATATTCCTGCAATTGCATTTGCGATGCTTCATGGGTATTAGTCAAATTTTCTCGCCCTGGGTTCCTGATATCGGATACCAGGGTCAGAAACAACAACACGAGGTGAACTCTCATACTAATATATTGAGCAGTAAAGTACTTAGATTTTTCAAACAAGGGCTCACAAATAGCTTATTATTCTTACGCATTGCGTCGTAAAATTATACATTTGTAAGAGATTGTTCAACCTTTTTCACTTAAATAGATCATGAAAAGTGTAAAACTTATTGCCCTTATTGCACTTACTATCCTGATAGGCGTGCTTATTATACAAAATATTGCACCGGTCGAAGCGCGGCTGCTGTTTGCATCCGTTCAACTGCCGTTGATTGTTTTATTACTGCTGGCAGGTGGGTCAGGATTTTTAATTGGCTTAATTATTGGCGGCTGGCACAGAACAAGCAAACATTCCAAATCAACGCCCACGCACAGGTCCGATCACTCGGTCGGGTAGCATACATTATTAAGAGAAAACTCGGTTCAGTGAGACGAAAAATTCCGCTTCTAGAAGTTATTCAAGCCTGTTATTCCACTTTGAACAGATCGTCTTTTAATTTGGTATTGACTTTTATTGAAACCACTTTTAGGTCAATAACTTGCGGTCCTAAGGATTGTTTGATTGAAAAAGGATACTTTATACCGTTCACATCGCGGTAATCCGAATATTCAACAGTTCCGTTGGGGCCTTCGGTTCGTACCAACAGCCCACTTGCCACATCATAGAAGTTTGTCGTAGTTTTTGCGTTCGGGCCCACAAGGCTGACTTTGAATGCATCTTTTTCATTGACGCTTTGAATTCCGAGCAGCTCAGGCTTGAATCCGTGCTTTGCATAATCCAATTCGGGGTTCATGATTGCCTGCGTTTTCATCTCCTCAAGTATGTCACCGTTCAGCTCCTGCTTTCCCATGGGTGAGTGCACAACGCCTTTAAGTCCGTCGAATATCTGCTTTGAAAAAGTCATGCCCCCGCTGCCAATTTCAACTTTAATTTTGTTGGGTGCCTTGCGATATGTGTCGTAGCTAAGTGTCATCCCTTGCATGCTGGTTGTAGCACTCAATGAAATATCCTTAACTTTTTTTAATTTTTTCTCTCCCCCGACCGCTTGAATATAATTCTTGATAACAGATTGCACCGAAACCTCTTTGGGGGCAGGTTTTAATTTCTTCGTAGGATCATATTCTATCCCATCCTCGTCGTAATAATAAATTTTGCCATCAAAGGAGAACTTTTTTAAGCTTTCAGCCACTTCAGAAGCCTTGCCAACGATCAGTATATTCAAATTATCGGGCAATAAGTATGTTTTCGCGGCATCCTGGATGTTTTTATCGCTAATGGCAGCAAGTCGTTGAAGATAGGTGCGGTAATAATCAGCAGGCAGGTTGTAGCGGGCAATATTCAATGCAAAGTTTGCGATTGTCTGCGGGTTTTCGAGCGAAAGTGCGAAATTTCCGTTTATCTCGTTTTTATAGAGTCCAAGTTCTTTTTCGGGAACCATCTCCAGCCGCATTCGATTAATTTCAAAGAGTATTTCATTCACAGCGCTGTCGGTAGCCCTGTTGCGCACATCGGTTGATGCCACAAAAGATCCAATGAGTTTATCAGGAGTAAGCTGGCTGTAGGCACCATATGTAAAACCATGCTTTTCGCGCAAATTATTGAATAAACGCGAGGTACTGCCACCCAGGATACTATTCATCACCCTGGCTGCAATCACACCATCCGTTCCGGGTTTAAGTTCAACCGGAAAACTCACATTTATAACTGATTGAACCGAGTTTGGTCTGTCAACAATGGCCACGCGCCTTCCTTTTGGTGGTTTCGGGGTTGGGTAATTCATGGTTGGAATGTCCCCTGATTTCCAGGAACCAAAATATTTTTCAACCAGTGTTTTGGCGTCTTCAAACTGAATATCACCCACGATGGCCATGTATGTTATGTTTGGTCTGTAATAGGTTTCATAGAACTTTTTGCAAACTTCAAGGCTAATGTTTGCCAGGCTTTTCTCGGTTACATTCAGGCCATACGGATGCTGATTGCCGTAGAGCAATGCCTTGTTTACCCTATTTGCAATGCCACTTGGATTGCTTTTTGCGGCAGCCAAACCCGAGGTGGTCTGCACTTTTATCCTGTCGAAGTGCTCCTGCTCAAAACGGGCATTGATGATAATATCAGCGAGCAGCTCCGAAAGGTTTTCGGCATGGCGTGATAAAGCGCTGGCATAAACTTCGGTGGCACTGGTGTTGATCGTGGCACCCATGAAATCAACCTGGTCGTCGATGTGTTTTTTGGTGCGGTTGATGGTAGCGGTGCGTATAAGCTGCCCGGTAATATCAACCAACCCGGCTGCCGGCCCCTCAAACACTGGGTCATGATCGAAAATGATTGAAAATGTGATTCGTGGAATTTTATTGTTTTCGACGACAAATACACGAAGGCCATTTTCTAAAGTGAAAGGTTTTGCATTCCCTATTTCAATGCGCTTGGCTGGCCCGGGTAGCGGTTGAACAGAGCGATCAATCTGAGAATACCCGGTAAAAAAAATAAATATGGATGAAATTGTCAAAAATATTTTTTTCATAGTTTGTCCTCTTTTTAGCTTTTTGGTTTTGGTAAATAGTAAAGTACCACCCGGTTGTTATCATTCAGGTATTTTCTTGCTACACGCAGGATGTCTTGTTGGGTAACCTTCATGTAGTGTTCAATTTCTGTGTTAATCAGGCCGGTGTTGCCATAGAAAATATGGTATTCGGCGAGCTGGTCTGCGATAGATGAAACACGTGAATTTTTCGTAACAAATTGGGTTTCGACCATGTTACGGCTCTTCTGGAATTCCCTTTCCGAAAGGCCATTTGTTTTCAATTCTTCAATTTCATGGTTGATTGATTTTTCGAGCTCTTGTGCAGAAATTCCCATATTGGTGATTCCCAAAACGATGAATAATCCCGGGTCAGCAAGTGGAAAGGGGAAGGAAAACACAGCCAACCCTTTTTGCTGTTCATCAACAATACTTTTGTACATTCTTGAACTCTGGCCTGTTGATAAAATATTTGTCAGCATCTCCAGGGCGTAGCTGTCCGGATGGCCTTTTTCGGGAATGCGATAGGCCTGGATGACAGCCGGAAGCTGGATGTTGTCATGGACTATGTCGCGTATTTCCGCTGCCAGTGGCTTTTCCACAACTTCAGGCCGAACAATGGGCTTTTTCCCTGAAGGAATACCAGAAAAGTACTTGGTTACCAGTTGTTTTGTTTTCTCAATATCAATGTCTCCGGCGATTGCCAGAACCGCATTGTTTGGAACATAGTAAGTCTTGTGGAAGTCCTGAAATTCTGCGAGTGTGGCCTGGTCAATGTACTGTACCGACCCGATCGGGGTCCAATTATATGGGTGTTCTTTGTAGGCACGTTTGAAGATTTCTTCAATGAAAGAGCCGTAAGGCTGATTGTCATATCGCTGGCTGCGCTCTTCCTTCACTACGCTGCGTTGGGTTTCGACCCCCAGGCTATCTATTTTCAAATGCAGCATTCGTTCGGCTTCCAACCATAGGCCAAGCTCGAGTTGATTTGAGGGAAGGAGTTCATAGTAATGAGTTTTATCATGTGTGGTATAGGCATTCACCTGCCCCCCGGCATTCTGCACGATTTTAAAATATTCTCCCCTTGGTATATTCGGAGAGCCTTCGAACATCAGGTGCTCCATGAAGTGAGCAAAACCTGTACGGTCGGGGTTTTCGTTTTTTGAACCTACATGATAGGTCACAGTTACAGCAACCACAGGCGTTGTGTTATCCTGATGCAGAATCACATGCAGGCCGTTGTTAAGGTCATACTCAAGGTAATCAATTTTGCGGGATTGTGCTACCAGGCTATCTGCAAAAAGCATAGCCAAAGCTGCAATGATCATTTGTTTCATGTTGAATTTATTAGTTATTTCGATTCTTCCGAAATGTTTCTAATGGCTATTGAATGCGTACAAGTTAAATCAGCCATTGTATTTTTGCTGTTGATTGCAAAAGTATCAACAAAAAACGATTGCGAAATCTTTTGGATGAAATCTGAGGGTATTTCTGATTTGCTGTCTGTTAAAAAATGTTAAACGATCGGCATAATCGTAGAGGATTTTTTTATTTTGCCGCGCAAATTATATCAATATTATGGATATTGTAGTTAAAAATCTTACGAAGAAATATGGGGCACAAAAGGCCGTAAACGATATTTCGTTTACGGTAAAGACAGGTGAAATACTTGGTTTTCTGGGGCCTAACGGGGCAGGCAAAACCACCACCATGAAGGCCATTACTACCTTTTTGCTTCCATCAGCAGGTGATATCAGGGTAGGGCCATACTCAGTGAAGCACCAGCCCGAAGAGGTGAAGAAATACATTGGCTACCTTCCTGAAACAAACCCACTTTATCCGGAAATGCCTGTGATCGAATACCTTCACTTTGTTGCCCGGATATATGGAATTCCAACCGCGAGAATTCCCGAGAAAATACTCGAAATGATTGAAGTATGTGGGCTGGGGGCTGAAAAACACAAGAAAATCGGGGAGTTATCCAAAGGTTATCGCCAGCGCGTTGGCCTGGCTCAAGCCCTCATTCATGATCCTGAAGTATTGATACTCGACGAGCCTACTTCCGGTCTCGATCCTAACCAGATTGTAGAAATTCGTGAACTGATCCGCAAAATTGGCCGTGAAAAGACTGTCATATTAAGTTCACACATCCTGGCCGAGGTCGAAGCCACCTGCGATCGCATCCTGATCATAAACAAAGGTAAAATTGTGGCCGATGGGTCAGCCAATGTTCTGCGAAGCCAGGCGCAAGGCCGCGAACTGCTAAAAGTTTGCATCGAAGATGCCGACAAAAATCTTGTCTTCGAACGGTTGAGCCAACTCGAAACAATAGAAGTTGTTGATTTTATGAAAGATAGGCCAAATTATTATGAAGTCCAAAGTCGTCCGGGGCATTCATCCCGGCGAAAGGTGTTCGAGTTATGTAAAAGCAACAACTGGGTGCTGACTGAGCTTACTCCGGTCGAAACCAGGCTTGAAGATATTTTCCGTGATCTAACCATGAATTAACCTATAAAATACTAATTATGAAAGTTTGGGTTATTGCACATCGCGAACTGAATTCATTCTTCGATTCATTGATGGCTTATATTATGTTGGTTGCCTTCCTCGGGTTTAGCGGGTTTTTTACATGGCTCTCGGGGTCAGATATTTTCTTCATCAAGCAGGCCAGTTTACAGGTTTTCTTCGCCATTGCCTATTGGACTCTCTTTTTCTTCATACCTGCCCTCACAATGCGGTTGCTTGCCGAAGAAAACCGCACAGGAACACTTGAGATGCTTCTCACAAAACCGGTTTCGAACTGGCAAGTGGTGCTTGGAAAATTTTTAGCCGTGATGATTCTGATTATCATTGCTTTGGGACTCACAATACCTTACTATATCACTGTATCGAGCCTTGGATCAATTGACCATGGAGCAACTTTCAGTGGATATCTGGCATTGATCCTGATGAGTGCAGCCTACATTGGAATTGGTTTATTTGCCAGCAGCATCAGCAACAATCAGATTGTGGCCTTCTTACTGGCATTGTTCATTAGCATCTTTTTTCACATTATTTTCGATGTGCTTTCAGTGAACATGATAGGTGTGGCCGGGAGCATTGTCAGTTATTTCAGTGTTTCAACGCATTTTGAATCCATCTCGCGCGGGGTGATTGATACCCGCGACCTGATTTATTTTGGCTCGATCGCCTTTCTTGGATTGTATCTGGCCGCAGTGGTTTTGTTAAAAAGAAAATCTTCATAAAATAATAGTATCAGACATGAAGAGTAAAATATTTACACCTTCCGTTTTATTGCTGGTTATTGGGATCCTACTTCTGGTCAATATCTTGTCGTACTTTCTTTTTATACGTCTTGATATAACTAAGGACCGTAGGTATACATTGAGCAAAGCAACAAAAAATATACTTTCTACTCTCAAGGAACCTGTAACCGTCAGCGCATATTTCACCGCCGACCTCCCGCCTCAATACTCAAGAGTGCGCAGTGAGTTCAAGGAACTTCTTGTTGAATACAGCAGCCTCTCGAAAGGCCAGTTGGCATTTGAGGTGGTTGATCCAAACAAAGACCAGGAAATCGAAAATACCGCCATGCAGGCTGGTGTTCAACCTGTAATTGTGAATATCCGTGAGCGAGATCAGGTTAAACAGCAAAAGGCTTATATGGGAGCAGTAGTAAAGGTAGGCGATCGTAAGGAAGTAATTCCTTTTATCCAACCAGAATCCCCCATGGAATATTTATTATCCACCGCAATTCGCAAAATTTCAATCACGAACAAACCTACGGTTGGGATAATCATTGGACATGGAGAATCGGTGTCCTCTTCGCTTCAGCAAGTAATTGCTTCTCTGCAGGTGGTCAATAATGTTGAGGAGGTTGACCTCAACCAGCCATCAGCAGCATTATCCAAATATAAAGCACTGATTATGGTCGGACCGACAGAGGTTGTGCCTGAATCTCACCTGGCGAAGCTCGATCAGTTTCTTTCAAAAGGTGGACGCCTGATGATTGCATTAAATCGCGTTGCAGGTGATTTTAGCACCCTTCAGGGATATTCGGTCGAAACAGGACTCGAAGGTTGGCTTGCCACCAAGGGCATTCTTGTCGAGAGTAGTTTTATTGTGGATGCCAGCTGTGGAAGTGTTGGAGTAACCCAACAATCAGGAAATTTCCAATATACCACCAATATCAGCTTTCCGTATTTGCCTTTGATCAAACAATATGCCGATCACCCGATCACCAAGGGCCTGGGGATGGTATTACTGCAGTTTGCCAGCCCTATTTCTTTCACGGGCGACACGTCAATACATTTTCAACCCATTGCGTTTACTTCCGAAAAGACGGGTACAATCGCAGTTCCGATGCGATTTGAAGTTCAAAAGCAATGGACCGAAAGCGATTTCAACCGCTCTTCACTCCCGGTGGCGGCAGTGTTTGAGGGTCCACTTGCCGGAGCGGTTCATGCCCGCCTTGTGTTGATCAGCGATGCCGATTTTGCTGTGCAACAAGGGAGGCAGCAAATTCAGCCTGATAATGTCAGCCTGTTTGCCAACACTGTTGAATGGCTCTCTGACGATACAGGTTTGATTGAGTTGCGAACCAAAGGTGTCAAAGCGCGCCCGCTTGATGATGTGAGCGATGGCCGGAAAATGTTTCTGAAGGTGATTAATTTTCTGTTGCCGATTATATTAATAATAGCATACGGAGTTTACAGAATTATCCGGAACCGAAACATCCGGATGAAGCGGATGGAGGATGTATATATTTAGCGTTTTCGCAACATTCGAATTGTATTTTCCAGCTTTCCATCCACTTTTGCAGGCGATAAATTCAAGATTTTAGCCATCAAGGGATATAGGTCAACATTGTCGAAAATGGGGTGCTTGTAACCTTTCTTAAAAACGGGACCACTGGCATAAAAAATTGCATGCATATCAGCATTGCGGATGTCATAACCGTGTGTGCCACCAGCATAATCATAACCCGACCCCCGTCGCCATCCAAGACTCCATGCACTATCTGCAACTACGATCAAATCGAGCGTGCGCGGATGAGTTCCAAAGTTATATTCAGAGGGCATTTGGCCTCTTTTCCATACCTTGATGTGATCCACTTTCTTTAACCGGTAATAAATTGAATCAACAAAGCCGTTATTTGCCAATATGCTGTACACCGGATTGCCTCCGATTGCTTTATTCACCCATGTTTCATCCACATAATCTACCATACTCACCACACGATCGGAGGAGATATTGCCCATGCCATGATCGCTGGTAAAAATAAGGTTGATGTTTTTGAAGTGGGGAAGGGTTTTGAGTTTCCGGCAAAAAACCCCTACCAGGCTATCGAGCGAGGTGACTTTTGATAAGGTGCGCGGATCATCAGGCCCAAAATCATGGCCGATGGCATCCGGTTCGTGTAAGTACCACATGATCAGGCGGGGGCGCTTCTCGATTGGCAGATTAAGCCAGGCAATTACAGTGTCAATTCGTTGAGAGAATGGAAAATCTGTTTGATATCGTTTCCAATACGTTGGCTGTATGCCTTGGATAGGCAATTCACTCCCCACCCAGAAGAATGAAGCGGTTTTAAGGTTTTGTTTCTCTGCTGTTACCCAAATTGGTTCGCCTCCGTAATACATTGGGTTGTCTCTTGCGGTATGATCGCGCATTGTATAGGTTGTATTACTTTCTGGATCATAAAAGCTATTATTCACCAACCCGTGGTGATCGGGATACAAACCCGTGGCCATGGTATAATGATTCGGAAAGGTTTTTGATGGAAATGCTGGCCTTAGCGCTTTGGCTTTCACCCCAACACGCGCAATGGAATCGAGGGTAGGGGTAGGGGTGTGGTTGGGATAGTCCCACCGAAAGCCATCCATTGACAACACAACGAGATACTGTTCCTTGAATTTTTGTTTTTGAGCGATTGCCTGTCCCGTGAATATTAGAGTAAGCAAGAAAAAGAATGATGCTGAAATTCTGGCCATTTAATAAGGAATTAGTTTTTACAAAAGTAATTATTAACCTCTATCTGAGAAACTTCAATCGTAAGGTGCAGTCAGGCAAAAAAAAGAGGCTGCCTTTGTTTGGCAGCCTCCTTTTCGAGTTGTGTAAGATTAGTTAAACATGTATCTTACGCCAAATTGAATTCTGTATACATCAGACAAAATCAGAGATTGCTGTGTAGTTTTAGAAATAAGGTCCTTGCCAACATTCTGCAGGCGATAAATCGGCTTGCCATCAGGGTCAACCGGGCCGCTATTGGCGGGAGTTCCTCCAGAGATTGTGGGTCGAACAACCAAGGGGTTAGTTACGATGGCGCGTTCTGCTACCCCCCATTCTTTCTTAAGCATGTTGCCGATATTTACAATATCCATCCTGATCTGGAAAGCATTCTTGATACCAGCAACCTTAACCTTGAAGTCATGTGCAACACTAAAGTCAACCCTGGTTACCATCGGAAGGAATGTGGCACCACGTTGTGCATATTTGCCGCGGTTATTTTTCAAATATTTATCCTGCAAGATAAATGCCTCCCATGCATCTTGCTGGTTTTGTGCAGTGTAGTTAGCCTGATTTGTTGTTACATTTGGATTATAGGTTACAACTGATCCAGTGGAGCTAATGCTATAGGGATAAAAGTTCATCTCGCTCTTGTCCTTGTGAATGTAGATCAGGTCGTTCGATGTACCTCCATCCAAATTCAGGTCGCCTGAGAAAACATAAGAAAAGTTTCCAACATTGCGGCTTTCAGCATACAAAGAAAAAGTTGTACTGCTCGGAGTAGTGTAGGATAAAACTGCAAAAACCCTGTGGCCGGCAGCGTTGCCAGAAAGTCCAATTCCCGGGTCGTTCGGATTGCCCGGATGTTGGTTGTTATTCCATGATCCGAAAGCGATGGAGCCTGGGTCAACTGTGTTTTTGGAAATACCATATGAGTAGGCAGCCTTGGCAAAGAAGCCCTTCGAGAATGGTCTTTCAAGTGCAATAGCAAAATTATGGGCTGTTCCCACATTTTGGTTCTTGAGCACGATGGCGCTGGTTACTTTTGAATTTAAGCGGCTGGCGGTTCCGCTTGGATAAATTGGACGATTATCGGCACCGACAAATTTAAGTGTAGGGGCTTTCAGGTTGGCATTGATATAGTACAATCCGTTGATATCGCGGCTATAGATATATTCCAGTGTAGCAATAATCCCCCATGGCAATTTCTGGTCAATTGCGATGTTGCTTCTCCAGATCTGTGGGAATTTGAATTCCGGGTCGGTGAGTGCCAGCTCATAGGAAGTTGCTGGTGCGCCCGTAACCGTTGTTGGTTTGTAGGCGTTGGGGTTCGGATTGAAAGGCCGGGTCTTGGTATTGTTTACTTGTTCAAAACCGGTTAGAATACCATTATTGCCAACTTGGTTCGAAATCCAGACATAAGCCGGACGGCCGGTGAAAACACCTGAGCCACCGCGGATTTGAGTCGAACGATTACCAGTTGCATCCCAGTTGAATCCGAGGCGCGGCGACCACAAGATGCGCGGATCGGGAAGTTTGTTGGTGGCATACTTTACGGTGTCTCCTTTTTCGCTGAGAAATTTCATGGCTTCGACCTCTTCATTCCTGTATTCGACATCTCCAAAGAAGGGGACATCCAAACGCAAGCCGCCCGTAACTTTAAGTTTTGAAGTCACTTGCCACTCATCCTGACCATAAATGCCTGCATAGAAGACTTTCAGCGGTTGAATGGGAATTTCTTTCCCAGGGATATTTGACCAACGAACCTGGAAGCGGGCCAAAGTAATTGGAGAAGCTGTACGGGTAGGATTCGCAATATAATCATTGGCATCGGTATAGAAATCTGCCAATGAGTTATAGACATATATTCCTTGAGAACCCGGGAAGAAAATATTTTCTGATTCATACTTTTCGGCACTTAAACCAAATGTGAGCGTGTGGTTCTTTTTGAAAATGGTAAAGTTATCCTGTAATTGAAAAGTGCCGTAACGCAATTCATTATTGGGTGTGAAAGGCTCAAATCCAAAACTTGTGTACACAGAACCACCACTCAGGATATCAACAAATGGAAACATTGACCCTCTCGATTTGCGGCTCTCATCCTGGTAGGTATATCCTAGAATAAGATTATTCGACATATTCTCGCCAATGCGTGTATTCAATTCACCAATGATCGAACGGATGTTTTCCATGATCTGGTAGTTTGAGTTCTGGAAGTTTAACCCATTCAGGTTGCTTCTGCGGGTTCCCCATCCAAGGGATGAAGAATTTGACAACAGCACATCAGTATCTGAGTCAAGATGATTGTAGCGAATGCTGAATTTATTGCGATCGTTGATGTTCCAGTCAATCTTGCCGATAAACCTCAATGCGGGAGTAAGTGTTGAATAACCCTGATAGGGGCCGGTTACATAATTGAATTTTTCTTGCAGATATTTACTCAATGCGTCCAGGTCAGATGCCAGCACCCGGGTGATGTTGCCTGCAACAGTTTGGCCACCTGTATTTGCCAAAAAGGTTGTGCCTGGTGATTCAAGGCTTTCGTTTCCGAAGTCGGCATAGAAAAAGAGCTTGTTCTTAATAATCGGGCCTCCAAGGCTTACGCCATACTGGTTGAATTTAAACGTTCCAGGATCCAGGGAGAGTTCTTTGGCTTGCCTTCCAACCATGTTGGAGTTGCGGAAGTTGTAGTATGCTTCGCCTTTTAGTTTGTTGGTACCGCTTTTTGTAACAGTGTTTATACCAGCGCCAACAAAGTTGCCCTGACGGACGTCATAAGGAGCAATATTCACCGAGATTTGCTCTATGGCAGAAAGGGATATTGGAGCAACACCGGTACGATCTCCTGGTTGCCCGCCTAATCCAAAGGAATTATTGAAATATGATCCATCTACCGTAATGTTGTTCAGGCGGTTATCCTGACCGGCAAATGATGACCCACTGGCCTGGGGTGTGAGTCTTGTGAAATCACTGATATTTCTTGATAGTGTAGGAAGTTTGGTAATGGCTTCTTGGCTGATGCTTGTTGAGGCACCGGTGCGGTTAGAACTGAAAATACCGTCTCGCACGTAAACCACTTCAATTTCGCCAAGCATAGCGGCAATATCGCGTAGCACAAAGTTGAAGTTTGAGGTTTCGCCAAGACCGATCTGAACATCGCCCCGCGAAACGGTTTCGTAACCTACGAAGGAGACTGTGATCAGATAAGGTCCGCCTACCCTCACTCCAGGAATGTTAAATCGGCCATCGAGCATTGTGGATGTACCGTAACGGGTTCCCGATGGTTCATGAACTGCAAGCACAGTTGCACCCGGTAGACTCGCTCCTTTGATGTCAAAAACAGTACCACTGATAGATCCCGTGGTAACACCTTGTGCATGAACTGCCTGCCAACCCATGGCAAGCACGAATGCCAGCATACTGATAAGTAATCGTTTTTTCATAAATGAAGATTGTTTGTTTTTAATGATTAATTAATTTGTTTTCTGGTGTAATATGTTAGGTTAGAGAAAATTCTGTGCCATGAGATTCGCTTGGTGTTTCTATATTCTTAATTGTGACTGGCAGGGTGAAAAGAATGTTTTTGTACGATTTTAAATAATTTATAACTGATTCTATGCAGTGGTTCGGGAATGAGTAATAAATGCAGTAAATGAGGATTGAAAATGAACATAATGATCAAGAACATCAGCGATTGTTGATTGTGCGTTCTAGTTTTCCGCAAATATAGAAAGGGATATGGGATTTTAATGGAATAGTTGGTTAAATAAATATTAACAATTTGTTAAGAACTTTTCGACAATTCCTCAAAAAAATATGGGTTTAAGGGGTAATCCTAGATTATCCTTTTGATTACCCGCAATTTATGTGTGTATTTTTTTGAGTACTGATCAAAAATTCCGTAGTGGTCGAACTGATTGATTTTTACCGAGCCACTGGCGTGGATGATGGAAGTTTGATCAATAAGGATGCCAACGTGGCTAATCTCTCCTTCTGCATTGTCGAAAAAAGCAAGATCAGCGGCCCGGGCTTCGGTTTGCAAGTTCACAACCTCGCCCTGAGCTACCTGTTGGTATGAATTGCGAAGAAGCGGAATGCCGCATAGCTTAAAAACCATTTGTACAAAACCCGAGCAATCAATTCCGAAAGGGCTTCGACCTGCCCACATATAGGGGGCATGCAAATAGATGTAAGCAGTTTCGAGTATCTGATTTGGGAAAACCCGATCTGATGGTTTCACTGTTGTTCCTTCGTATGAATAAAGGGTATTGCCGATTGTGAATTGCTGGTCGCTAATTCCAGGCAAGCTACTCCCCATAAGCAATGGAAACATCCTGTTGGCTTTCAAATCGCAGAGAATCTGCACTAACTCATTATTATATTGGGCAGGCATATTAACCAGTCGCATGTATTCGGCATTAGAAATTTCTGCGAATTGTTTTTCTTCAATCCATCCTGTGTCATCATCAAAGGTGCAGCGAATCAAGTACCAGGATTTTTGCTTTCCAATTATCCTGAATGTTTCACCAAATAATAATTGAGATGTCATTTCAGCCCGATGATCAGGCTCCTGGCGTATTGGTATGATTGATAGATGGCAGTATCCAAACCCGAGAATTGTTGAGTTATTTTGGTCCATTGGCTATCGTTTTTTGAGGCGGGATGATTTGAACGTCAAACTATTTTTTAGCTTATTAAATATGCTCATGCTTCGTTGATAAGGAAACATCGAGTCTTCATCGAGGCGTAGGGTGCTTTCAAAGGCTGCTCCGGTTGTTTGCTCAGAATATAAGACGATAAAACTGGCAGGTTCAAAATATTTTGACAGTTCATAGGGTATTTCATCAAGATACTCATGATAACTTATTGATGACCTGCGTGTTGAAACAAAAATATATAGTGTGTTCTTTATCAGATGTTTTGATAATTCGGCAATATTGGGTGGTGCATGGGTTTCTATGTAGCTTGCACTTATTTGCGGCTGAATCAAGGATAATCCTTTTTCGATATACATTGATGTAACCTGATCTGCATTCACCTCAAGGCGGGCTCCAGCCTGTGAGCTTAATACTTTGATGAGTTTGAGCCATTGCAAAAATCCTTTTTCGTGTTGAGCATACAGAGGGACAAATAAACTGATCCTTTGCAAGGTGTTCAGGGGGTAAAGAAGTTTGCAAACCATGAGTGTTTGGGTACTGTCGTGGAGGATATTGTCAAACACGCCCCCGAATATTTTTTCCTGGGTTGTCATTTTTGCATTCCAGCCAATTATGGAGGTGGTAATTTGTAGTTCATGCATCGCCCGGACAATGGCGCCTGAAATGTTAATATCAATACGCGTAACCAGTTGGAGGATTGCTTCCGCTGCTGTTGCATGCTTGATTGAATCGCCCAATGCTGTTTTACAGGAAGCGAATTGCGCATCAGCTGAAGCTGCGTCTTTTACAACAGTGAGCGCATAGATGGGATCCTGCAATTTTGGATCTCTGATCAGCATTGCCAGATCGATGAGCTTGTCAATATTTTGTGGGTTGGAAATAGGAACCAGTATGCGTTCTGGTTTTTCGGGCAATTCATCATGGCGATTGTTTTGTTCTAATGCCAGCTTTCTCCCTGATGATTCGGTTGCAAATGAAGCAATCAGGCATGTTACAAAAATCATCAAAATGGTTCCGTTAAGCACATTTTCGTTGAGCAAACCCAAATCATAACCAATGGTGATTGCAGCCAATGTTGCAGCTGCCTGACTGTTGCTTAGACCAAAAATTATTTGACGCTGTGCCACATTGTATCCAAGTATTTTTTGTGTGAAAAATGCAGCGAGCCATTTTGCGACAGTAGCAACAACGATCATCACTAATGCCACTTTTATTGATTCGGTAGAATTGAGGAACACCCTTAAATTTACAATCATGCCTGTTCCAATAAGGAAAAACGGTATAAAGAGCGTATTCCCCACAAATTCGAGCCGGTTCATTAAAGTCGAATTTTCGGGAATAAGCCTGTTAAGTGCGATCCCCGCCAGGAATGCACCAATAATTGCCTCGAGGTAGGCTAATTGCGCTAAAAACGCGCTCAGAAAAACCAGTGACAAAACAAAGAGGAAATGAGAATAACCCTCCCTGGCAAAGACCCTGAAAAACCACTGCGCCAGCTTTGGAATTCCCCAAAAGATGATCACTGCAAATATGGTGGTGGCAATCACTACGCCAACCCAAAACCCGGGAGTTATTAAATCTTTGTGAATCTGAACAATGATTGATAATAGAAATAAAGCCAGTGTATCGGTTATTAGAGTTCCTCCAATAGCCACAGTAACAGCCTCAATTTTGTTAATCCCCAGCTTACTCACGATCGGATAGGTGAGCAGGGTGTGAGATGCGAACATACTGGCCAGCAAAATTGATGACAGTAAGCTGAAATTCAAATAGTAGTACCCAATGAGGGTTCCAATGGTCTGAGGTATCGAAAAAGTCAGCAGACCAAATATTAAGCTCTTATAGCGACTGCGTTTGAATTGAACCATGTCAATCTCGAGGCCGGCAAGGAACATAATGTAGAGCAACCCTACGGTTCCAAAAAGAACAATGCTGCTGTCGCGCTCAATAATGTTCAGCCCATTGGGGCCAACGATAACCCCGGCCAGGATGAGGCCGATGATACCTGGAATACGGAGTTTGCGCAAAATGATGGGAGAAAGGAGAATAATTACCAAAACCAATGCAAAGATCAATACGGGGTTCTGAAGCGGAAAGACTAATAATTCATCTATCGTCATAAAGACACCGGTTCTATTTTGGTCAATAATTCTGCACAAAAATAGTCAATCGCTCAAACAAGAGGTAATCAGCCACGGGTTTATTATGGGGGTTCATTCAATACTGTCTGTCACTTCTGCCTGCAAATGGATAGCAAGATATGATCAGAAATTTATATTTTCGTGCAAAACTATATGCTTATGAGGCAGCTCCTGCAGTTTTACCGAAAACAATCATTTTGGATTAACCGTATATCAGTTTTCGGAGTCGCAATTGTGCTAATCATGCTTATTTTTCCGCGCGAAGGTAAGTTCAAGTTCGAGTTTCAGCGAGGGAAACCTTGGATGCATGAAGATCTCATTGCTCCTTTTGATTTTTCAATTCAGAAAACAACCAGCGAATTGGCGCAGGAACGAGAATCTATTCAACGCCGGATGAAGCCCTTTTTTAGGTTCAAGCCAGAAAAATCAGCACAACAACGCATACTGTTAATTGCTGATTTGCAGCAAAAAATGATGACTCCCTCGGGCGAGCTTCCTGCGGATTATCTGAATTTGAAGAACCTTGCTTTACAAATTTTCGATCAGGTGCATGAAACCGGCATCGTTGAATTAAATCCTGTTCTGGAAGGCCAACCTCCTGATTTTCCTATCATGGTCATTCGCAATAACACTGCCACTGATGTTGAATTAAACAAGCTTTTCAATATTCGGACGGCTGATCAGCTTGTTAAAGATCAATTGAAAAAGATAAATAATCCGGCAGTGGCCGAAATGTTGTTGCGGCTGATTTCGGGTCGCCTGGTTCAAAATGTGCTTTTTGACAAAACAACAACCGAGCGCGAAATCCAGAATACAATGGACCGTATCTCGGTTGGCCGGGGCATGATACAAAAAGGAGAACGAATCATATCAAAGGGTGAACTCATAAACAGCGAAAAATTACAGACCCTTGAGTCATTTCGCAATGAATACGAACAGCAGATTGGCTCAACATTGAATTATTTTGGAATTGTTATCGGTCAGGGTATGTTGGTAACAATTTCATTGACAGTGCTTTTTCTTTTTCTTCTTTTTTTTCGACCGGCCATCTTTCGGCAAGATAAAAATGTGGTTATTATTTTGTTGATCATCCTGTTGATGATTTTTTTGATCAGCTTCGTCGTGCGCAATCACCTTGATTATTTGTACATGCTTCCGGTCTGTCTGGTGCCCATACTGATTCGAGTCTTTTACGACACACGCGTTGCTCTTTTTGTTCACCTGGTTGTAATTATCATCACAGGGTTTCTCGTTCCCAACAGTTTTGAATTTGTGTTTTTGCAGCTGATCGCCGGAATCATTGCTATTATGAGCGTTGTTCAGGTCACCCGAAGGGAGCAGTTTCTATTCAGTGCGTTTCTGATCTTTCTTACTTATTCGGCTATCTATTCCGGTTTGAACCTGATGCAGGATGGTAATTTTTCGACAACCGGAACTAAAAATTACATGATGTTTGCAGGCAGTGCCCTGATTACACTCTTAGCCTATCCCCTGGTATCAATATTTGAGAAAACATTTGGAATAATAACCGATCTGACCCTGCTGGAGTTGTCGGATACCAATAATGAGTTGTTGAGAAAAATGGCAGAGGTAGCTCCGGGGACGTTTCAGCACTCAATTCAACTGGCAAATATAGCTGAAGAGGTAATAAGAGAAATCGGAGGAAATCCTTTGCTGGTTCGGGTAGGTGCATTATACCATGATATCGGAAAGACCGATATGCCTTTGTATTTTATCGAAAATCAAGCCACAGGTGTAAATCCGCACGATGAACTTAGCTTTGATGAAAGCGCGCGAATCATTGTCGGCCATGTACAGAAAGGCATTGAGATGGCACGCAAGAAAAAGCTTCCCGAGTCAATTACCGATTTCATCCGAATGCATCATGGCACCAAAAAGGTCGAGTATTTCTATTCCAGATACCTTGAAACAAAACCCGACGATGAGGCCATAGATGAATCTTTCGCTTATCGCGGCCCTGTTCCCTTCTCAAAAGAAACAGCTGTAGTGATGATGGCTGACTCGGTCGAAGCTGCATCGCGAAGCATTAAATCTCCCGATTTTGAGAAAATTGATAAGCTTGTCGAATCAGTTATCAATAAGCAACTTACTGATGGGCAATATGATAATTCAGAGATTACTATCCGCGATATTTACCTCATAAAGAAAATACTCAAGAAAAAGCTGATGAATATTTACCATATCAGGGTAAGTTATCGCTGACAAATGTTTCGCACTCGAAATCCTCAGATATCATACCGGATGCTTGTCCGTTTCGGTTTTTCTAATACCTTTGCACCGTTTTATATCAAAAAGTTAATATTATGGCAACTACTGCTGACTTTCGCAACGGGCTTTGTATCGAGATGAATGGAGAATTATTCATGATTGTTGACTTTCAGCATGTTAAGCCTGGAAAGGGCGGCGCCTTTGTGCGCACTAAACTCAAGAATCTAAAGACCGGAAGAGTGGTCCCGAATACTTTTAATGCAGGTGTAAAAATTGATGTGGCAAGGGTGGAACGGCGACAGTATCAATATCTTTACAAAGACGATAGCGGATACCATTTTATGAACAATGAAACGTTCGAGCAGATCTATATTCCCGAGGAAATTATCAATGCGCCAGCCCTGCTGAAAGAAGGCCAGGAAGTTGACATCACATTTCATGCCGATACCGAAACACCACTTGCAGCAGAACTTCCCCCCTTTGTTGAATTAACAGTTGTTTATGCTGAGCCGGGAGTTAAGGGCGACACTGCCACCAACACACTCAAACCCGCTACAGTCGAAACCGGAGCCATCGTTAACGTACCTCTGTTTATTTTCGAAGGTGAAAAAATAAAGGTTGATACGCGCACAGGGGCCTACTCTGAGCGTGTAAAAAACTGATCAACTGGCTCTTGATGCAACTGCTACCTCCCATACCTGTTCGAAGAATTGCTGAATTTTTGGGCGCTGAAATCGCTGGCAACCCAGATAACCTCGTCACAGGATTAAATGAGATTCACCTTGTGCAGCCCGGCGACCTTACCTTTGTTGATCACCCGAAATATTTTAAGAAAGTCCTCAATTCTGATGCTTCGAGCATTTTAATTAATAGCAATATTGAACCAGCCATTGGCAAAACACATATTTTTTCAAACGACCCATTTGGTGAGTATGTGAAATTGGTAAAATATTTCAAGCCTTTTTGCGAATCAAACCAATTGATTAGCTCTTCTGCTGTCATTGGGGCAGGCACAATCATTCAACCAGGTGCGTTTGTAGGTAACAATGTGCAGATTGGTAAAAACTGTCTGATACATGCAAATGTAAGCATTTATGATGGTGTAGTCATCGGTGATCATGTGATCATCCATGCAGGGTCTGTCATCGGTGCTGATGCATTTTATTTTCAGCGCAAGCCAGGCGGATACCGGAAACTTGAATCATGCGGCAGCGTTGTGATTGAGGATCATGTCGAGATCGGAGCCTGCTGCACCATTGACCGGGGAGTCTCCGGAAACACCCGAATAGGGCTGGGTACAAAATTCGATAACCATGTTCATATTGGCCACGATACCATTGTGGGCAAAAATTGTTTGTTTGCTGCTGCAGTGCTTCTGGCGGGTGTTGTGACAGTTGAAGATGATGTAATTCTTTGGGGACAGGTAGTGGTTCAGAAAGAAGTGGTTATTGGCAGCAAGGCAGTGCTGTTGGCTACTACCGGGGCAGATAAATCTCTCGAAGGAGGAAAAACATATTATGGCGCCCCTGCCATCGAAGCGCGCAAAAAATGGCGCGAACTGGCCGCGTTAAGGCAATTGCCCGGCATATTGTCGAAACTATGATGTTGAATCGAGGAAAATCTCCCGCCTTTTAATACGGACTTTTTGAAACAGTAATTTGGCTTTGGCCCTCATCGCTTGTAGCCTTTTGTTGATCTTTATGGTAAGTGTCAAGCGCCACCAGGATAGCAATAAATCCCCAGAAAGGGATAGAAAGCTTATCGGTATCAAGAAAATTATTCATTATTCCATGGGCTAGGTAAGTGACTAACCCTATGGTGATAGAAATACTCAGCAGCCTGACCTCCCGCCTCCTGGCCCTGCGAAAAACCTTAAACCCTGTGTGCAGCGCCGCGAGTGCAATAAATAAAAACGAAATCATCCCCATCACCCCCGATTCGGCCAGCGGCCCGATATACTCGCTATGCGCATTGCCAACATCACCAAAGTTTGTGCTGATGATCGTTCTTTCTTTTGATTGCTGGTAGGGTGCATACATAAATTGGTAGGTGCCGGGCCCCCATCCCAGGAAGGGCTTGTCTTTGAACATCCGAATGGCCGATTGCCAACGGTTGATGCGCTCAAGATTGCTGGCATCTGACGAAATATTGGCGATTGATTGCACATGCTCTACGAAATTGGCAGAACTGTCCTGCTTGTTTTTTGCCAATGTGTCAAGAATTTCGAATCTAAACGAATAAAGAAAGCTAAAAACCACGATTCCAGTCAGGGCTACCCAGCGAAATCTGATTCCGGAAATAGCAATTAAGAAAACTGTTGTGCCAACAGCCAAGCTGATCCATGCAGCCCGGCTAAATGAGAGAATGAGCGCCACGATCATCATCGAAACCACACCCAATGCAAGGAGCCTTATCCAGCCTTTTTGCAGGGGCTTTAGAATAATTCCGATAAAAACCGGTATAAACATTGCCATAGTGGCACCATAAGCTGTATGGTCGTTGTAAAATGGTTTCATGACCCATGTTCCGGTTTTCTCAGCAAAGCCATTGATGTAATGACGGAAGGTTGTGTATAGAATAACAAGAACGAGTGCTGCTGCATAGTACCAGAAAATTTTATTCACGTTCCGGTAGTCTTTCAGGAGCATGGTTGCCATGAAAAACATAGGTACAATGAACCAAAGCCTGGCGACAAAAAATTTAAAAGAAACCAATGGCATTTGGCTGGAAACGGAAGTGATGAATATCCAGAATAGATTTAATAAAATTGCAATTGTAACATGATGTCGTAATACCTTCCTGTCGTATTTGAAGTCAAACAATACTTTAAGTATGAATATGATAAGCAACCCGAACATCAATGGCTCAGCTGGCAGAGACACTCCGATGTTCAGCTCTTTGTCGAGCAGGTTGACTGAAAGCGGAGTTAGGAAAACGATTAGTAGCAATACTTTGTCCAGGGCCAGCAGAAAGAATAATGCCACGATGATAATCAATGGAATTGCTATCCCCCAATAAAATTCTTTGTAGATTAATATGCTGTTGATGGCAATAAAAACGCCCGAAGCAATAAAAACCAAATATTGCTTGGTTGTTTCGGTGAGGTTATTCTCCTTTAACTCCGAATGAATTTTATTGAATGCCTCAAACATTTGACTTTGTTGATGCGGTAACTGACGAATGAGGGTTATGATTCCTTGGCAAATCTATCTTTGAGGCTCTTGGTGTTTTCGATAAGTGCGATAGCCAGTATAGAAAACACTGCAGTTCCTAACAAAGCATACGCTAAGATTAGCCACCTCACCGGATATGCTTTTTTATCGGAAACAACAGGGTGGCTGACAAAATTTACATACGTAAATTCCTTGTTATAATGATAAAGGTGTGCTTCATAATCATACTTAATACGGCTGTAATGGTCGAGCAAAGCATATATCATCGTATTGTAATAAATGAAATCCCCACCTTTTTCTTCAATATTTGCTTTCAATTTCGCCACCTCCCGGGTATTGATTTGAGTTGAGTTGCTGCCATCCACTGTACGCAAATAACCCCGGACTATTTCGCGGGTCTGATTTCCATAATCAATCAGTTCATATTTGGTCCTAAGAAGGTGATGTTGCTGCATGACTGAGTCAATTTCTTTTTTCTTGTTGTCGAGCATTTGTCTGTAACTTCTGATCACTTCGCCATATTTTTCTCGATGAATGCTGCGAATTTTAAGATTCAGAAAATCAATAATGCTGTATACCATATCGCGGGCCCTAACCGGATCAGTATCGAGCACGTCAACTTTAATGGATTCATACTGCGTTTTGTTAATTTTAATATGCTTGTTATACATGTATTCAATAATTGTGTTATGCGATTTTGCATCTGCCGGAATTTGATAATGTTTGGCGAGGTCGTATCGCACAATCATGCTGTCCATGATATCTCTCGAATTGAGCCACTGAAGCATTTGTTCTGTCTGGCTCTCATCAGAATATGGTTGGATATTTGATGGATAAAGCACCGTGGAGGATCTGAATTTTGGCTTGATAATTAGCGGACTGCTGATAAATATTGCCAACAAGGCGGCAATCACGTGGAGGATCAGCAAGGGCCACTTCCACTTCAGAAATATCTTCAACAAATTCATGTTGCTAAAATAATTGTCCATAAAATATATTTTGTTAGGTTTAAGTTTTGTTATGCCTTGTTTTATTAAAATGTTTTTTAGTCGCTTTTGGGTCAACTTATCTGGCCTTTTTTTTTTCAACCAGCAGGGCAATTTCTTTAAAATTTTCAGATAGCAGGATTATTAATATACTGATAACTAATGTCCCAAATGTTGAAATTAAAACAATCAACCATTGCAGCGGATACGATTTTTTCTCAGCTTTGATGGCAGGTTCAACTACAAACTTAAAAGGAAGAAATTGCTCTGCATCAACCCTTGCTTCGTCGTATCTCGCCTTTAAAAGGCTTTGTTGGCGGGTGTCGTGCTCAAGTTGTTCCTTGAGTGAAACATATGACCCACCATATTTCGCCAAAAGAGCAAGTTTTGATTCAAGTGCTCTTATTGCCTGATAGTTTCCCCTGGCAATTTCGATTGCAAGTTGCTGTGTGAGTACCTCTGTTTGTGTTTCATAATCATGTACCCCGATTTCGCGCAAGCGCCGTAGTGAGTCCTCTGTGGCTTTAACCTGGTGGCTTTGTAAAATATATTGTTGTTCGATGATTCTTAGGCCTGGAATAGCGACCTCCTTTTGAATCTGATTACGTATGGTATCAACTAATCCGCCGATATAGTTTGCAATATCTGCTGCCATCTGTGCATCCTTGTCCAAAACAGAAATTCTTACAGCCAAATATTCTGTACGTCTGAAACTTACGTTACGGTTGTACTCGCGAAGCAGCATGGTTTGCTTTAAATGATTATTGGGGTTAATGCCATAGTGCTCGAGCAAGTTAAATCGTTGGACGACATTTTGGCGTATGCGGCTTGAATTCAATATTTGCAGCATGTGCTCAATTTGCGCATCATGTCCAAAATCAAGTAAATCATTTCGTTGTGTGCTACGGTCGGTGAGAAGGGATTTTGAAATTGAGCTGCTTGCCGATGGAAACAAGATCACGTTTGACCTGAACTTTGGAGTAATAAAAAGCGATGATGAAAATGCCCAGGAAAGTACGATAGCAGAAATTGTGATGATTAAAAGGCTGTAACGCCACTTATAAATAAAAAACAATACGCTGCCGGAGTCAAATTGAACTTCGGAATTTGATTCTGTCAATGCCACATCCTGGAGTGTTTATCAAGGCCAAAAATACTAAATATTTGATATATCATGGAAAGAGGTTAGGGAGGCTTAACCGGCCTTATGGCAATTTTGTATCAACACCTTTTAAAATTTTAAGGAATGACCTGATGTTGAGTAATTTAAGTGATGCTGATAGTGTAATTATTGCAGCAACCATTATTATTGCCGATTTGACCCACCAAAGACCTGTTTCTAATGAAAACCGGCCAATGATTATCGCTCCCATAACAAAAAATACAAGCCGCAGCAAATAATTATAGTTAATTCTAAACCTGAAAATAGCTTGTGCTAACCACACCTGCACGAGCGCCATGATGCTTTGTGTTATAAGGCTGGAGATGGCAGCCCCGGTGGCATGCAACTTAGGTATTAAATATAGATTAAGGCTAATATTCAGAATCATTCCACTGGCTGCCAATATGTTTAGCTGCTTTAGGTTTCCGTTGGCTGTGAGGAGGGTTCCAAACACATAAGTAGTTGAAATACCGATAAATCCGCTCATCAATATGCTAAATATCAACGCGGATTGCTTCATCCTTTGATCAAAGGCAAGCACAGATTCATTCTCATGAATCGGATAAAGTGCATGCATGATTTCATTGCCATAAAATATCGCGCCAACTGCCACTATTACTGCCAAACTCATCAGCATCGTAAAAGACATTTTAATCAACCTTTCAACCGACTCTTTCTTTTTGATCAGATGGGCAAACAATGGCAATAGCAACACGGAGAAAAGATACGCAATCATATTGGTTGCATCGAGCAGACGATAGGCCGAAGCATAAACTCCGGTTTGCTCATACCCTTTCTCCTCCGGAAGCAGGCGTTCGATCATCACAGAATCAATTCTGTTATAGAAAGTCATGAGCAAAATCAAAACAGCAAACGGAAAACTCTGTTTAATAATCATCATAAAAAAAGCCAGGTTCCAGTGCAATCTTTTGAAACTGGCTCGGGTGGCTACGATGATTGCAGCCACCAACAGCGTGATGATATAAGCGGCTGTTTGGGTATAAACAAACCATTCGATGCGAAATGGAGTTTTGCTCTCATGACCCCAAAGCAAGATTCCGCAAAAAGCAATCATAAGAATACGGTCGAGTACAGAAATCAGGCTATCGGTCTTGAACATGAGCAACCCAGAAATATTTGACCGCAAGTATAAAATAAACGACAGTAAAAACTGATTAAACCCCAGAAAACCAAGCATAAGCATCTGCTGTGAATTATATTTCAAAATCAAGCCAACGCTAAAGGTCGCCAGGAAGTAAACTGTGGCCAAAAGAAACTTCAGGATGATGATACTCGAAAAGTGCTTGTTTAAAAGATGGTGATTTTGGGCAATGTTTCGGTTATTGAAATTGGTAATGCCAAAATCGAGTAAGATGTTGAATAGAAAAGAAAAGTTGAGGATGGCAAAGTAAAAGCCGTAGCTCTCAGCGCCTACAGCATTCTGCACACCGCGGTCAATACCCAAAATCCAAAAAGGCTTAATCAGAAGATTAAGAAATAAAAGCAAGCCGAGATTAGTGAGGAACTTTTTATGCATAGGCATGGATAAGCATTAGGAGTCAGTAAATCTCGATGGTGCAATAACGTGATCTAAAATATATTATTTTTGCGAATCATCACTATATTTACTAGATAGCAAAATTTTTACTTTACATCACTTGCTCATAGACTAAATTCCTATTAATGTGAGAATTGTAGTTAACACCCGGCTCCTTCTAAAAGACCGTCTCGAGGGGATTGGTTGGTTCACACACGAAACGCTCAAAAGAATATGCACCCAACATCCTGAGCACGAGTTTTTTTTTGTGTTCGACCGCAAATGGGATGATGAATTTATTTATTCATCGAATATTACACCCCTTTCTATGCCTCCCCAAGCCAGGCATCCACTACTTTATTATCTCTGGTTTAATTATTCCATTCCTTATGTTCTGAAAAAAGTCAAGCCCGATTTGTTTATTTCTCCTGACGGATATCTGCCATTGAACCTCAATGTTAAAACATTAGCTGTGATGCACGATTTGAATTTTGAGCATTATCCACAGGATTTACCTCCGGCAGAACGATACTATTATCGCAGATTTTTTCCGCGCTATGCTGCAAATGCTGACCGCATTGGAACTGTTTCTGAATTTTCGAAACGGGATATATCTGAGTTATATAAAATTAATCCCGACAAAATTGATGTTTTGTATAACGGTGCAAATGAATTTTTCGAACCGTCTGAAGAGTTTACCAAGTCGGAAACAAAGAATAAATATGCCGATGGAAAACAGTATTTCTTATATGTAGGCGCCCTCAACCCGCGTAAAAACATCGTAAACCTTCTGAAAGCCTACGAGGCAATGAGGGAAAATCATCCGGATGTGGTTAAACTTGTGATTGTGGGAGCAAAGATGTGGCGAACTTCAGATATTTATCAAACGGTTCATAGAATGAAGTATCGGGATGATATCAATTTTTGTAGCAGACTAAATGTTCAAGAACTTAAAAATCTATATGGCGCTGCTCTTGCGCTCACCTATGTTTCTTATTTCGAGGGTTTTGGGATCCCAATTGTCGAAGCATTTTGTTGCGATACACCGGTTATCACAAGCAATGTGACTTCAATGCCTGAGGTAGCTGGCGATGCTGCGTTGCTCATTGATCCGTTTTCTGTCAGTTCCATTGCAGATGCAATGCTTCAGATTGTATCAAGCGATGAAGTGAGGCAATCACTGATTGCGAAAGGAAGGATACGCCAAAAAGCATTTACATGGCAAAAATCAGCCGATAAATTCTGGGATTCAATCCTTAAAACCGTCTCCTGAAATACGCGACCTGAGGCACGTAGTAAAGATTGCAACATCGGCATTAAGACATTCAGTAGATGTTGATTTCCTCTTCGAGCAGCACATGGAATTTATGATAAACATGACGTTTAACGATGCCCGAAAGTTCCAGAATCTCAGCACCGCTCGCGTTTCCATGGTTTACAAGAACCAACGGTTGATTGCGATGAACACCGGCGTGGCCATGCTGATATCCTTTCAATCCGCAACTTTCGATCATCCATGCTGCCGATAATTTGCAATAACTTTCATCAATGGGATACCATACGATATCCTGGTATTGCATTTTTATATGTTGCAACTGTTCAATTCCAACCACTGGGTTTTTAAAAAAGCTACCTGCATTTCCCGTTTCCAATGGGTCGGGCAATTTTCGGCGGCGTATTTTTTTAACTACCTCAGCAACATCTTGTATGCTGGGACTATTGGTAACAGATAAAACTTCATCTTTCAGACCCGAATAACTCAGGTTCAGAGTTGGTTTTGTATTCAAAATAAAACTGACAGATAGGATCGCAAATTTTTGCTTCAGTTCATTTTTGAATATACTGTCGCGATAGCCAAACCGACATTCATCTTTATCGAACTTTTTGATTTCGAGTGTACTAAGATCCAATGCATACAGATGAGAAAACACATCTTTCAGCTCCGATCCGTATGCACCAATGTTTTGAATTGGTCCTGCTCCCGCTTTCCCGGGAATAAGCGACAGATTTTCCAAACCACCCCAATTATTTTCTACACACCAATCTACCAATTCCGGCCACGGCTCACCAGCTCCAGCAGTAACCAAGACCTGATCATTTGCAATGTGCTCAATCTTTTGGCCAAGCATACACATGACAATAATTAACCCGTCGAAATTTTTTGTAAATAGGATATTACTTCCTCCCCCAATCAGCAGCACAGGCAATTGACCATAGAAAGAATCAGAAAGAACTGCAATCAAATCTTTCTCGGTATGCACTTCGACAAGATAAGAGGCGCTGGCTTCTATACCAAAAGTGTTGTAGGGCAGCAGCGAAGCATTTCTTTTAACGAGCATCAATTGTATTCTTGATGTTGCAAAGATAGCTACCTGAGCTAAATAAAATATGCGCTGCGTTTAGGATTTGCAGAACTTACCTAATTTCGCAGCAACGAGTTTATAACGAAGTTGAAGAAAACTGTAATTGTTAGTGTTGTTAACGACCTTGCAACCGACCGTCGGGTAGATCGTACATGCCTGACAATTGTTGAAATGGGTTTCGATGTTTTGCTTGTGGGCCGAAAATTAAAGCACAGCCAACCTTTAGTGAAGCGCCCATACAAAACCCACCGGATGCAATTGCTTTTTGCGAAAGGGCCTCTTTTTTATGCGGAATTTAACCTGCGCATCCTGTTTTTTCTACTTTTTAGAAAATCAAACCTGTTGGTTGCAAATGATCTAGATACGTTGTTGCCTAACTATTTGTGTCATCGTTGTTTTGGTGTCCCATTGGTATACGACACACATGAATATTTTACAGGCGTTCCGGAACTGACCAATCGGCCTTTTGTTAGAAAAATATGGAAATATATCGAAAATTGGATATTTCCCAAACTGAAGCACGTTGTTACAGTGAATGAAAGCATCGCTAAACTCTATGAACAAGAATATGATATTAAACTTACGGTGGTCAGGAATATTCCTCTTAGGGTTGAGGGCGCACAGTGTCTAACAAAGAAAGATATTGGTGTTTCAGAAAACAAAAAAATAATCCTTTTGCAAGGAGCGGGCATCAACATTGATCGTGGGGCCGAAGAAGCAATCGAAGCAATGAAATGGATTGAAGATGCTGTTTTAGTGATTCTTGGAGGAGGTGATGTGTTTTCTCAGCTTAAAAAAGATGTCAGGCAAAAAGATCTAATGGATAAAGTAGTTTTCATACACCGACAGCCACCTGAAATTCTCCCTGCATATACTGCTCTGGCCGATATTGGATTAAGCATTGACAAAGACACAAATATCAATTATCGCAACAGCTTGCCAAATAAATTATTCGATTACATCTATGCAGGTGTGCCAATCCTTGCTTCAAGGAGGCCTGAGATACAAAAAATTATTGAGCACTATACCATAGGCACCTTTATCGAGAATCATGAACCAGCACACATTGCAGAAAAAATACGGCATATGCTGGCAAATCAACCTCAAATAATAGAATGGAAGAAGAACCTAAAAATTGCAGCTGAAGAATTGAACTGGGAGAAAGAAAAAACTGGGCTGATCAAAATTTTTGAAAAGTATGCCTGACAGTCACTTGCATATTGTTTCATTCGATATTCCATTCCCGCCCGACTATGGTGGCATAATTGATGTTTATTACAAATTAAAGGCACTCCACCAGGCGGGAACAAAGGTGCATCTTCATTGTTTTCAGTACAACCGCGATCAATCGCCAATTCTTGAGGAATTGTGTGATTCTGTAAACTATTACCCACGGTTAACAGGTTTAAGGTCGGCTATCAGTCATTTGCCTTATATCGTTAAAAGTCGAAAATCTGCGGATCTTTTGGCCAATCTGTTAAAAGACAGTCATCCAATTATTTTCGAAGGAATCCATTCTTGCTATCTATTGAACCATCCGAAACTTAAAGAGCGGTATAAAGTTTACAGGGAGAGCAATATCGAGCATCATTATTATTACAGCCTTGCCAAAGCCGAGCAGATTATTTTACGAAAGTTATATTTTGGAATTGAAGCTTTCAAACTCAGGCTTTTTCAACCCACTTTGCGTCATGCACAGCTGATGCTTGCTGTATCAAGATCTGATACTGACTATTTAAAAACAAAATTTCCGGATAACAATGTTCAACACCTGCCGAGTTTTCATGCCAACAACGATGTCATGATCCGTGAAGGTTTGGGTACGTATGCACTATATCACGGCAACCTGTCGGTGCCCGAGAATCTATTTGCCGCAAAGTTTTTAATAAAAGAAGTTTTTGCCGATCTACCACACCAGTTGATTATCGCAGGTCTCAATCCGCCCGAAGGCTTGATCAGCCTTGCAAAGCAATATTCTCATATACAATTAATTGCGAACCCAGACAACGCTAAAATGTCTGATCTCATTCGAAATGCCCAACTGAATGTGTTGACGAGTTTCCAAGCCACCGGTTTGAAACTCAAACTCTTGAATACGCTTTTTAATGGCAGGCACGTGCTGGTCAACACATCAATGGTAGCTGGAACCGATCTTGGTTCATTATGCCATATCGCCAATGATGCAGCAGCGCTAAGAGTCCAGGTAAACAGATTGATGACTGTTCCGTTTGAACCGGCATTGATAGAGCCGCGGAAGTACCTGCTGGGCGATCAGTATAGCAATGAGCTGAATGTGAGCAGGCTACACGAGCTCATAGCTAAGAATATCTGATATTCTACCATTTTCGCATTTTATCATCCGACCAGGAAATTTTTGCAAAAGCGAATAATTGTGTGTTGCCATAAGCACTGACCTGTTACTTTGGCTGATTTCCATGAGCAAGGCCAAAATTCCTTCTGAGGTCGCAGGATCAAGATTTCCTGTGGGTTCATCTGCAAGAATTATATCCGGATCGTTCACCAGTGCGCGGGCAATAGACAAACGTTGCTGTTCTCCACCCGAAAGCTGGTGCGGCATTTTAAATCCCTTGGTTGATAACCCGACTTTATTTAATACATCCGCAAGTCGTTGATTGATAGCAGCTTTGTCTTTCCACCCGGTAGATTTCATAGCAAAAATCAAATTCTCATCCACAGAGCGGTCGTAGAGAAGCTGAAAGTCCTGAAAAACAATCCCTAGTTTTCGACGAAGTTTAGGAACATCTCCCCGCTTTATGTTTCTTAATGAATATCCTGCAACTGTTGCCTGGCCATCTATGATTGGAATATCTGCATACAGTGTCTTTAACAAACTGCTTTTCCCAGCTCCGGTTTTGCCAATCAAATAGACAAATTCACCTTTATTTATATTCAGCGTAACATGCGAAAGAACGAGGATATTTTTTTGGAAAACCGAAACATTGTCCAATGCAATCGTTGGTTCATTTTCCATTTTATTGCAATCAATTAATTTGAGACAAAGTTATAAAACCCAATCAATGCAGCAAATAATTCATCAGGTATGAAAATGTGAATGATTGAAATTGCTGGCCTGGAATTGAATATAATCTCGTGCGGCAGGGCCCTCGTTTGCCAACAGATCAATGATGCTTAATTCCTTAAGGAATCCAAGTTTATGACTAAAAACCTGGTTATAAGGTTCTTCTGAAGAAAGTGGGCAAACAGGTTTTTTGGGATGAATGGCCTGCCTCAGATCGACGGAAATGCCAGGCGTATTAATGTAATGATCAGAAAATTTGATTTTGGTTTTAATCCCCAGGATTTCAAGAAACATGAATAGCAGCATTGTGTTTAGCCCCAGCAGCCTTTTTTCATTTTCAAAAATATGATCGAACAGTTGATCGCGGTAGTATAGAAAGAACGGCGATGAATTGTAGGCAGCTTCGAATGCACGGCAATGCAGTATTTTCCACCTTGTGTTTTCCTGGAGAACGACTTCACAGGTTTTTGTTTTATTGCCACCGGGTTTGCCAACCGGAACACTGAGTACCTGCAACCCGTTTGGGCCTGCTATATGACAACGGTTTCGATAGGTTTGTTTCGGGTAGGTTTCGTGTTGTTCGATCACCACGCTTTCGGCAGCCGCAATAGCAGCAAAATAGGATATGGGAGGTAGGTAAGCAGTAGATAATAAAATAACGTCTTGTTCCATCAGAAAGAGTGTGCGAGGTTGCAAAAATAAAAAAGGCTGCCGTCATGGGGCAGCCTCATCAGCAAATCAAAACAGATTTAGTTCTGGACAGTCTTTGATTTTAGCAATATATCTTCAATTGCTTGTTTCAATGATTGCTTGGGAAGGGCACCGACTGCCATTTGTGGTTGTTCATCCATTGGACAGAATAACATAGAAGGAATACTGCGAATGCCAAACACTGCGGCAAGATCTTGCTGCTCTTCTGTGTCAATTTTATAAATGTTGATTTTGCCTTCATATTCTTTTGAAAGCTCGTCCAAAATGGGCGCCACCATCTTGCACGGGCCACACCAATCGGCATAGAAATCAATGAGCGCTGGCAGTTTGCCTGCAAATTTCCATTCTTTGTTTTCTTCGTAATTGAATACCTTTTCGAGGAAGGTTTCTTTTGTTAAAAATTCCATTTTAATTGTATTTTGTGGTTTTTAATATTGATCAATTTTTGGGAAGAAGGAACTCTTCAATTACCTGTTTGAAGGTTTCCTTAGGCAAAGCACCCATTGACATTTGCGGTTGCCCTTTCATTGGGATAAAGAGTATTGACGGAATATTACGAACATTGAAGACTCCTGCCAATTCTTTTTGCTTTTCTGTATCCACTTTATAAATCCTGATCCTGCCTTTATATTCAAGTGCCAGTTGATCCATGATTGGTGCAATCAGGCGGCAAGGTGCACACCAGTCGGCATAAAAATCAACGATGGCCGGAAGATCACCTTCATATACCCATTGCTGTGGATTAACCTCGTAATTAAAGATATGTTTTAAAAAACCGTCTCTGTCAAGTTTAATGACTTTGCCCTCTTCAGATAGACTCTGTGAACTTTGGGTTTGATCTTCAACAATTGGGTTGGTTTTTGTGTTAGGGCTCGTGCAGGCACCGGTCAATACGATGATAGTGAGGGAGATTGTAAGCAAAATATACTTCATTGTCATTTTTTTTAAATTTTCGGCAAAGATAAATAAAATAATTGAATCGCATTATGAACACTAATTTTTTAATTTTGTTCAATATTTCAATTTTATTTATTGAAAAAAATAAACAGCACTTTAAATGGAATTTAATAATGTATTTTCGGACATGGCTGAGGCTGATTTTGCTACAATTATCTCAAGCCAGGAAAATTGCCTGGCATTTTTAGCCACGATAAAATGGCAGGAAGGCTACTTTTGCAAAAAATGTGGCCATGACAATTTTTGTAGAGGTACATTCCCTTATTCGCGCCGATGCACTCGTTGCAAGTATAATGAGTCTGCCACCGCATTTACACCTTTTCATGCCTGCCATATTCCTTTGCCTGATGCATTCCGCATTGCACGGGAAATTTGCTGCAAGCCTAAGGTTTCGACCTGGGAGTTAAAAAGAAAAACCAACATCCGGCAAATGACATGTTGGAAGTTGAAACAAAAAATCATGAACTCGCATCTAAAAGACTAGTATGCAAATTAGATCTTAATCAACTTCCTCAAAATAAAAGGCCATAATAAAACCAAATATATCTTTTATTAGTTTTGTAAGATCATTTTCACCTTAGAATACAACCATTATGCAGAAAAACGTCTATTGGAGCACCAATCTTGCGCTCATTTTCCTGATACCCATTCTTTCATTCACTCCGAATCTGATCAAAGCCGCCTGGTTTAATTTTTTGCCATACACCATCGAACAACCTGATGGAAAAATTATCGAATGCTTTGCTAGTGGCGATGAATACTATAACTGGTTGCACGATGCAGATGGTTTTACAATTATTGCTGCCGATGATGGCTATTATTATTATGGGGTACGCGAAGGTGAGTTTGTTGTTCCGTCTTCTTACCGCGTCAACTCAGTTTCTCCAGCTTCAAAAGGACTGACGCCGTGGGCTAAAATGTCAGAAGCTGAATATCAAAAGCGAAGAGAGGTTTACTGGGCTGGCACCGATAAAAGTATTAAGGCGCCACACACTGGAACGCTGAATAACCTTGTAGTTTATATCCGTTTCAGCGATCAGGAGGAGTTTACCGTTGTAAGGTCGGTATATGATGGCAGGTTTAATAATGTAAGCGGCGTTTCGTTGAAGAATTATTTTTATGAGGTTTCTTATGAAAAATTGCTCATTGAAAGCCATCACTACCCAATATGTGACTTAACAACCAATTTATCCTATGTTGACCAATACCCTCGTGCATATTATATGCCCTATAATGCCACCACCAATCCAACCGGATATAGTGGCGATACTCAACGGCGCCAGCGTGAGCACACCCTTCTTCGCAACGCTATAAATGCCATTTCTTCACAAGTTCCTCAAAGTCTGCCAATTGATGGAGACAATGATGGCAATGTTGACAACATGTGTTTTGTAATTCGTGGAAACTCAGGTGCCTGGGCTGATTTATTATGGGCACATCGCTGGGTATTAAGTACATATCAAGTTTTTGTGAATGGAAAAAGAGTATATGATTACACTTTCCAGCCCGAAAATCAGAATACTGTTCAAACCGTTTGTCATGAAATGTTTCATTCGCTGGGTGCCCCTGATTTGTATCACTATACCTCTGATGGAATTACTCCTGCCGGGCCATGGGATTTGATGGAAAGTGGCTTTGGTCATATGCTTGGATTTATGAAATTCAAATATGCAAATCAAAAATGGATTACTTCGATGCCGCAAATCACCGCACCGGGTACCTACACATTGAATCCTTTATCATCTCCGACCAATAACATTTATAAAATTGCATCTCCAAATTCAACTACGCAATACTTCGTTGTTGAGTATCGTCGAAACCTGGGCACCTACGAAGCAAGCCTTCCGGGATCTGGATTGCTTGTATACAGAATTAACACGGTGGTTGGGAATGGCAACGCACAAGGCCCACCTGACGAAGTATATATCTACCGGCCCGGTGGTACACTAACAGCCAATGGTTCGGTCAATTCTGCACATTTTTCGCTCAATGCCGGCCGAACAGCCATTAACGATGCTACCAATCCAAGCAGCTTTCTGCAAAACGGCTCTGCAGGAGGTTTGAGGATTTCTGAGGTTTCGGCAACGGGCGCAACCATTTCATTTAAAGTCACTTTTGGTGTTGAGGCCATTCCAGCTTTTTCGGCCAATCAAACAACGGTTTTACCAGGCTCCTCTGTGACATTTACCGACCTTTCGACCAATGCCACTGCATGGCATTGGACTTTTGCAGGTGGAAATCCCCAGACCTCTACGCTTCAACATCCTGTGGTTACTTATGCGAATATTGGTTCTTATCCGGTAAAGCTTAGAGTAAGCAACCCAAACTTCAACGACTCAATCACAATAAACAACTATATTATCGTCGGCACTCCTGCAATCTCAGTGAATACTTCAGCAATCAATGTCACGATCAATCCCAACAACACCAATCAACAGGTGGTTGCGATTGCAAACAGTGGAAACACCTGGCTACGCTACCAGGTTTCGCAAGAATACCTTTCTTCTCCAGTTATAGGCCATCAGCAAGCCGGAACCATCCTTGGAATCTATCCTGACTCACCGCCTGCTAGAATGGGAATGGTGTGGGCGCTGGGGAAGTTGTATGTTGTGAGTGCCAGCACAGCCAAGTTAAGTGTTTATGATACCATTTCAAGAAGCATTACGCAGGTCTATGATATTCATGCCAGCCCGTCGAGTATCGCATGGGATGGTGAAAAATTATGGATTGGAAACAACATAGGTAAGGTTTTTGCGTACTCTCCTGATGGAATTCCAACAGGTCAGAGTTTTCAACTCCCGGGAACAAGCATCTTCACGCTTACATGGGACGGGCAGTATTTTCTTGCCAATTCAATTTCACTTTCAAATCCAACCCTCTATCGCATCACTGCAGAAGGCGTAATTAAAGGAACTTTCACAACTTCTCTTGGTTCAAGAATCACTCAACTTTGCTGGGTTCCGCAACATGGCAGTGCAAAACTATGGGCAGTTGGCACAGGAAAGGTATTTCGCTTATCCGAATTGACCAACACATTCGAAGCAACAAGCAGTTTTAATACCCCGACCAGTATTGCATATTCCCTGGCTCACGATGGTACTGATTTTTGGTGGGCAGCAACCTCGGGTCAGCTTCATAAAATTGACGACGGATTATTTGAGTGGCTGTTTATTAGCCACCAGGACAATTTACTCTCACCCGCATCTAATACTCAGGTGCCTGTTCTGCTCAACTCAAAAAGTTTGCAGCCAGGTGTTTACACGGCTCGGATAAAAATTGAAAGCAACGACGCTTCAAATTCAACCATCACAATTCCCGTTTCGCTCACTGTTGGACAGTTGATAGGACTGACTGACCCTGCAAAGGAAAGTGCAAGAATCTACAGCAATGTTGGGAAGATATACATACAATTCTCCGAGCCCATACAAAATACAATTGAGATATTCGATCTGGCAGGCAGGAGAATTAAGCTAATTGAGAATTTCCACAATTCCAATATTGAAATTTCAGGGCTCAAAGCAAATAATATTTACCTGGTTCGAATCAGCAACCACACTGCAACTGAGACAAGAAAGATTGTTATTAGGTAAGAATATTAACAAAATCGGCATAATACGCAAAAATGGTTGGTAAAAAGTTCTAAAAGGAAGGGCAGTATTGA
>JBBIIP010000025.1:0-48629 GCA_037446395.1 Lentimicrobiaceae bacterium | reverse complement strand
GTGAGCGTTGTAAACGGATAGTCGCCAATGGAAGGTTTTGCAGCCGAAAGCACAGAGAGCAGGGTTGATTTTCCTGCATTCGGAAAGCCCACCAGCCCTACATCGGCCAATATTTTTAGTTCTAGTATAATCCATGCCTCTTTGGCCGGTTCGCCTGGTTGGGCATATCGGGGAGAGCGATGTGTGGCGGATTTGAAATGATCATTTCCAAGGCCGCCCCGGCCTCCTTCGAGAAGTGTTTTTTCTTCAGCGTGTTGCGTAATTTCCAGGAGTGTTTCACCCGTTTCTGCATTCTTCGCAACAGTTCCAAGGGGCACTTCAATGATTACATCTTCGCCTGAGGCGCCTGTCATGAGTTGTTTGCGGCCGTTTTCGCCATCCGGAGCGTGCACATGTTTTGTGTATTTCAGATGCAGCAGTGTCCAAAGTTGATTGTTTCCACGTAGCTTTATATGGGCACCCCGGCCTCCGTCTCCACCATCAGGGCCGCCCCATGCAGTGAGGCGTGTACGGATGAAATGCACCGAGCCGGCGCCACCTTTGCCCGAACGAAAAAATATCTTTACATAATCAACAAAGTTTGGGCTGCTCATTCAGTCACAATTAATGTTTGTGTTGGATGACCCGGTCAATTGTTTCGGTGAGGCGTTCAAAAATCGAATTTACAGTTCCGGTTCCATTAACAGGGTAATAAATGCCCTTTTCTTCATAATATTTTGCAACAGGGGTGGTTTTCTCTTCGTATTCTCTGAGCCGAACGTTGATGGCCTCGGGTGTGTCGTCCTTGCGCCCTTCGATTTTGGCACGTTCGAGCAGGCGGTGAATCAGCTCTTGCTGCGGTACTGCGAGGCTGATCATGCACGACAGATGGAGGCCCATTTTATTTAGCAGATCGTCAAGGATAACAGCCTGAACAGTGGTGCGGGGAAATCCATCAAACAAAATGCCGTTGCTATTTCTGTTTTTGTTGATGTTGTATTCGATAATTTTAGCCATAATATCGTCCGAAACCAGTCCTCCGCTTTCGATGATTGATTTGGCCTGAAGTCCTAAATCAGATTTTTCTGCAATTTCCTTGCGCAGGATATCGCCGGTTGAGATATAGGTCAAATTATATTTCTCGACCAATAGTTTTGACTGGGTTCCTTTTCCCGCCCCCGGAGGGCCAAACAGTGCAATGTTAAGCATAGAATTTCGTGATTAAAGATGAATCATTATTTAGTTTCTGGAATAACTTTATAAATATCAGGCAAATTGCGTCCCAGTCCATCGTAATCGAGTCCATAACCTACTATGAAATCGTTGGGAATCTCAATCCCGATGTAGTCAATTTTCAAATCCTTGCGCAGTGCTGCCGGCTTGAGCAGGAAAGTTGCAATCTTCACTTCTTCGGCCTCGAGGCGGAGAAGTTTATGCATCATTTCATCCATGGTGTGACCTGTATCAATAATATCTTCCAGGATGACAACTGTTCTGCCCTTCAGTACTTCATTCAATCCAAGCAGCTCTCTGATTTTTTCGGTTGATTGGGTTCCCGAATAAGAAGAAAGCCTTACAAAAGTAACTTCACACGGAACATTAATTTGACGAAGCAAATCGGCCGCAAACACAAAAGCGCCACTCAGAATTACCAGGAACAGTGGCATTTTCCCATCCAGGTCTTTATTTATATTCTCCGCCATTTTGTGAACGGCGGTGGCTATTTTTTCGCGTCCGATAAATGGTGAGAATTCCCTGTCATGTAATTTGACCTTCTGCATGATGTTGTTTATTAATAAGCCTGAATGCCCGGGTATTTTGAGCCGGGTAAGGTTTCAATACTTGCGAACTGCAAACATACTTGTTTTTTCGATATAAATCGGGTTAATAACCTAATCGCCTGAATCTATTTGACTTAAGATGGTAATAAATAAAATTTTCATAGAAGAACCCGCTTAGGGATTGGCTCGGGTTGACATTTTAATTTGGCAACGTGACCAATTTGAATGCACTACACACTTTCAATGACCATGGATATACCTTGGCCGACACCAATACACATAGTACAAAGCGCTTTTTTGAGATTGTAGTGTTGCAATTGGTAAAAGGCCGTAGTAACAATCCGGGCACCACTCATGCCAAGCGGATGCCCAAGGGCAATGGCCCCTCCCCAGCGATTGAGGCGGGGATCGTTATCCGAAAGGCCTAGCGTTCTTGTACAACCCAGTGCTTGAGCTGCAAAAGCCTCGTTCAACTCGATGATATCCATTTGACTGAGTGTGAGGTTCAATCGGCTCAGGAGTTTATTTGTGGCCGGAACGGGACCCATTCCCATAATACGGGGCAAAACACCTGCTACGGCCATACCAAGTATCCGTGCTTTGGGAGTTAGGTTATACTTTTTTACAGCTTTTTCTGATGCAAGGATCAAGGCAGCGGCGCCATCGTTAACCCCCGAAGCATTTCCGGCTGTGATTGTGCCTGCTGGGTGGGTAATGGGCTTTAAATCTGCAAGTTTATCAAGGGAAGTCAACCGGGGATGTTCATCAGCATTTACGACAATGGGCTCGCCTTTGCGTTGTGGAATCACAACAGGGATTATTTCTTTGGAAAACAGGTTATTGCTTTGAGCATGATGCGTTTTTTGCTGGCTCCAGTTGGCAAAAATATCCTGATCCTTGCGGTTAATATTGTAGTCGGTGGCAATATTCTCTGCAGTATCAATCAGGGATTCGCACCCATACATTTTTTCGAGCCCTTTGTTGACGAATCTCCATCCGATGGTGGTGTCATACAATTTTACTGCGCGCGAAAATGCCTCAGGGGCCTTATCCATTACATAGGGCGCACGCGACATGCTTTCGACACCACCGGCAATGATCAGTTCTGCTTCGCCTGACCTGATAGCGCGTGCAGCTGTTCCAATGGCATCCATGCCTGAGCCACACAAGCGGTTTATTGTTGCACCGGGAATGCATTCGTTGAAACCTGCCAGCAGCAGCGCCATGCGCGCCACATCTCGGTTATCCTCGCCAGCCTGGTTGGCGCAACCCATTAAAACATCATCCAACGCCAGCCAGTCAATCCCAGGGTTTCTTTCAACGAGGGCTTTAAGGGGTATGGCAGCAAGGTCGTCAGGCCGTACCGAAGAAAGTGCTCCACCGTAGCGGCCGATGGGAGTACGAACTGCATCACAAATAAATACTTGGTTCATATGGCTGTTTCTTTAAGTTATTGAAATCATTTAGGTGTTTTATAAAATTTTTCAGAATGAGAACAGAGGAATTTTACCGCAAGGCTTCGATCAACTTGATGAACACGCTACGATTGGCTCAGTGAATTGATTTTTTTTGGATAATTTATTATTCAAATTCGCTTATTATCAATTTTCAACACAAATCTATCGGTAAATATATTTCGATGCTGCCAGCACCCTTATTGAATTTATATTGATTTTTGATGTGCGGCAACCGGATAGCTTGATTTCTAAGGTGTCTCTTTTCTACAGGTCACTCAGCTTGTCAACCTCAGGTTTTAACAGCCTGAACCCACTCAGAAAAGCCTCGGCCAAAACATCAACTTCCCTTTGTGTCAGGGCGGTCGAAAACATACATGAGCAGGTGTTTGTTAAAATTACTTTTTGATTATAAAGATGGGTGATCAAAGCATTCATTAGCGCACCGACCTCTTTGGTTTCATAGGCATCGCGGTATGTGGTTGGGGGATTTTTTTTTATATGAACCCTGAACATCGAACCTGCACCGGTGATTGAACAAGGCACATCGGCAATTTTTGCTGCTTCCAGAATCTGGCCTATGGCTTTTTGGGCTAATGAATTGAGTTTTAAGACTGCTACTTCATCATAGAGTTCCATGGCAACCCTGCCGGCGGTGGTGGTAATCGGGTTAGCCGAGAAAGTTCCGGACAATGGGAAAAGCAATTTGCTTTCGCGAGGGTCCATTACTTTCATAATTTCAGCACGGCCAGCCAGGGCACCCACCGGAAAACCACCGCCGATTATTTTCCCCAATGATGTTAGATCAGGGATGACAGGATAGTTTTGTTGAGCTCCCCCATAGCCAACACGAAATGTAATTACTTCATCAAAAGCCAGCAACACTCCATGCTTTCGCGTCCACACACTGATGGCTTCGACAAATTCTTGCGTTGCCTGAATCAGCCCAATGCGGTGGGGAACAGGGTCAATCAAGACACAAGCCAGCTCATGTCGGTGTTTGTCGAGAATTGCAATTGTTTTTTCGATATTGTTGAACGGAAACACAACCACATCATCTAAAACCCCCCGTGGCGTTCCGCTGACAAGGGGAATGCTGTTTGGGCAATCATCGCTACCCCAATTTGAAGGATTTGATGCCTGGCTTACTTCGGCAAAGTCATAGCTTCCGTGATATGCTCCTTCTGCTTTGGCTATTTTTGGCCGGCCGGTGAATGCGCGGGAGGTTTTGATCATTGCCATCACCGCCTCGGTTCCGGAGTTAACAAAACGCACTCTTTCAAATGCTTTCACGCGGCTGCACAGTAGCTGTGCAAGGCGTATCTCAGCTTCAGTTGCTAAAGTATATGCGGTGCCTTTTTTTAGTTGCCCAATTACAGCCTCCATGATTGCTGGATGGGCATGCCCATGTATCAGGGAGGCCATGTTGTTTGCAAAATCAATGCGCTGAACTCCATTTACATCAGTTACGTAGCACCCTGACGCACTGGCTGCATAATAGGGATGTGGTTTGCGAAAAACAACATTGCGGCTGATGCCACCTGGGAGCACTTCGCAGGCTTGGGCGAATAGTTCTTCTTCTCTCGATTTCTGGTTCAATGGATCAGTATTGGACATATTTGCAGGATAAGTTTCTAGGTAACGACAAGTTTTTGGCTTTCAAATGTGTTTTTCAGCAGGGTAGTCAATTGATTAGGAGAAGTTCAGTTCAACACCTGTCTTTTGTTGCAGCAATTCTTGCGTTACACCCGGGGCAAGCTCCCTGACCATCAATCCATTAGTAGTGACATCAATTATTGCCAAATCAGTATAAATCCTGTTAACGACTCCTTTTCCGGTGAGGGGATAGGTGCATGTTTTCACAATTTTAGGGGTGCCTTCCTTGGTGGTGTGCTGGGTAATCACGAATATGGTTTTAACGCCTTCTACCAAATCCATTGCACCCCCCACTGCAGGAATATCATTAGGCTCGCCGGTTGACCAGTTAGCCAGATCGCCTGTTTCGGATACCTGCATGGCTCCCAATACGCATATATCTATATGCCCTCCCCGTATCATGGCAAAACTGTCGGCATGATGAAAATAACAGGCTCCCGGTATTGCTGTCACCAGTTTTTTTCCCGCATTTATCAATTCACGATCTTCTTCACCTGGTCCAGGGGCCGGACCCATTCCCAGCAGGCCATTTTCTGTGTGGTAAATTACTTCACGCCCTTGGGGAACAAATGTGGCAACCAGTTCTGGAATGCCGATACCTAAATTCACATAAGACCCATTAGGGATATCCAGGGCAACTTTTTGTGCCATCTGATCGCGGCTCCAGCCAATCACTTCTTTCGTTGTCATGGGTAACTTCTATTTTCTTTAATATAATGAGATTCATCAATCGGGTTATCAACTTCGACTACTCGTTGCACAAAGATTCCGGGTGTTACGATGGCTTCCGGGTCGAGTGTCCCTGGCTCGACAACCTGACGGGCCTGAACGATAGTGGTGCGGGCAGCCATGCACATGACTGGACTGAAATTGCGTGCAGTTTTGTTGTAAACAAGGTTTCCATACCTGTCGGCAAATTTGCATTTAACCAAAGAAAAGTCTGCCTTGATTGCATATTCGAGAACGTAGTTTTTATTGTTGATTGTCCGGATTTCTTTTCCTTCGCTCAACGGGGTGTTTGCAGAAGTTGCCGTATAAAACGCCGGAATTCCGGCTCCTCCTGCCCTGATTCGTTCGGCCAGGGTGCCTTGTGGTACCAGTTCGAGCTCGATCTCCCCATTGCGGTATAGTTCCGGAAAGACAGTCGAATTGACTGTTTTTGGAAAGGAACAGATTATTTTTTTAACCCTTCGGTTATTGATCAGCGCAGCCAGACCAATCAGTCCGCTGCCTGCATTGTTGCTCACTACTGTGAGGTTGCGTGTTCCTTTATCAATCAAAGCATGGATGAGTTCGATGGGGCTTCCGGCTTCTCCGAAGCCACCAATCATTACGGTGGCGCCGTCGAAGATGTCGGCAACAGCCTCTGGTAAAGTCTCTACTACCTTATTTATCATGAGTGAGATTTAAAATGTTTTATTTTCTTCTGCCGAACTCAATTGATTCGTGCAATTTTTGTTCGATTTCAATGAGTTCATCTTCATAGAAGTGTTTTTCTGCTCCATATGGTTTCAATTTGGCTATTGTATTTTCGTTTTCATCGAACTTTGCCAAAAACACTTTATCCATCCATTCCATGTTCCTGCCTTCGTTAAATTTCAATACAAAAAGCGATTCTCCGTTAAGTTCCAAAGTTCCGAGCATAGAAATTTTACCTGCCGATGAAGTCATGGTGATATAACGCGAAGGCCTGCTGAGCGATGCCAGGGTGCGATAAACTTTGCTAAAAATCTTATTTATTTGCGCCAGTGGTTGCGTGAAATAATGATGCTCTCCGGTAGGCCTGGCACAGTACATTGAATGAAATCCGACACCCAGCATGGCAAAAAGGTTACCGAGGTCTATCCAGTTTTGCGCCGAACGGTCAATATCAACATTGCCATTTTCATCGGTGAATAGACTGATATGGTTCATAATCGGGCTTTGGCTTTTCACATTGGCTCCATGGGCTTTGAGCCTTCTTATGGCTGCGATGGTGCTTGGATTTAAGAGTTCTCGTGGCGTCGAAAAATGCGACATAAAAACCAATTGTATCCCGTTGTCATAAAGTTTCTTGAACAACGATAACATTTTATCATATTCTTTGCTGATTATCATTTCCGGATGATACGTGAGCACCCTGGTGCCGAGGCGGATAGTTTTAATATGTCCCAGTTCGGCATTGCTGATTATCGGGGTGATATATTCTTCAAAGCGATCGGCTTTCATCATCCCGGCATCTCCTCCCGTAATGAGCAGGTCGGTTACTTCTTTGTGTTGCTTCAGGTATTCATGAATCTGGTGAATATCTTTTTGTATAAACATATCATCGTCGCCACGAACCTGCGCATGACGAAAACAATAATTGCAAAAAGCAAAGCAATTTTGAGTTTGAACATCAAAAACAAGTTTGCACTGGGGATACTTATGCTGGCTGCCTTCGATGATTTCAAGTTCCCCGTCGTCGTTGATGAATGCAGGCTTATTCAGTTGCTGTTTGCCATCGTGTGGATTGGTTTCCTTTATGTAATCGTTGATGATTTTTTGTTTTTCGAGTTGCGATTTTGCGCTCAGATAAGCCGCCGTTACATCTGGCCGCATCATGCCCGGCTGGGGAAACACCAGCTGAAAAACTGAATCCTTTTCAAAATTCGACCAGTTTATTGTGTTCAGAACGTGTTTTGTAGCCATGAAACGATACACCTGAATAAACAATTCGCGCTCCTGCAGGTAGCCAATTTCAATGCTATGATTGCTGAGGACTCCGACTATTTCTCTAAAACCCTGCAAACCAGAATAATGCTTCTTGCTGTTGAACAGAAACTCAGCACTTTCTGAAAGGCCTGAATATTGTGGATAGGCTGAATGCAAGCGATTGAGTATTCCCAACGGAAGCAAATCTTCTTCTGCAACGATTGTTTTTGTCTGATCGGAATAATGATAACGGTCCATCAACAGACCAAGGTCAGAATTTGTAATTATTTTTTGTTTTTCCATCTTTTGTAGTATTTCCAGAGATTCTTTTTTTGTTTTTAATACTTGTTTTCGGAATGAATATGCTCAAATGATAGATAGGCACACCCAGTTATTCATACAGTCGGACAGCAGGGAGCTATTAAAAGTTAACTAACCGGTAGGTTGAACAAAAAGATGCATAATTTGAGGTTGTCGTATAAATTGCGGATATAATCTTGCCTTTGCTATAAATTTTAGTGATTCATATTGAGCGTGCGAAGATACTAAATATGTATTGATGACAAATGTGGCGAGTGCCTAAAGAGTAAAACTTTTAACATTTGGCCTGAATCAACTCCTTTTCAATCCGGGTAATGCGTTTTTCGCACCTCTGCTGTACTTTCCGGATAGCATGAAAAAACAATTTAAGTTTTACTTTGATTTCTGTTTACTAGTCAGCGCAATCCGTGTGAGATGAAACATAACCTCACTCATACAAAACTACTTTTCAACAAAATTATTGGCATATCAATACACATTTTGCAGATTACGTTTCATATGCCTAAGTTTGCAAAACGTAAGAAACAGCTATATGGAGCAAAAACTGCTCAAGATATTGATGCTCACGAACAAAATGCCCTATCCTCCCCATGACGGAGGGGCCATTGCCACCTTAAGCATCGCCACCGGCCTTGCCAACTTGGGGCACAGGGTTACAATGCTGGCAATGAATACTTCCAAGCATCATTTTGCCCTCGACAAATTGCCTGATGATATTAAAAGAAAGGTTGAATTTATAGGTGTTGATGTGAATACAGGTATTTCATTCGGGCCTGCCTTGCGCAATTACTTCCTAAGTTCTATCCCTTACAACGCTGAGCGGTTCATAACGACTGAATATAACGAGGCCCTCATAAAACTGCTTACTTCCCAAAATTTTGATGTGGTTCATCTTGAAGGCCCTTATTTGGGCCCATACATACGCACCATCCGCAAGCAAACAATGGCGCTGGTGAGCATGCGCCCTCAAAACGTGGAGCACGAAATATGGCAGCGCAATGCAGCCAATGCTTCCGGATTAAAAAAATATTATCTCAAAAACCTTGCAAAAAGAATCAAAAGATTTGAAACATCCATGGTGAATAACTACGATGTGCTCGTGCCTATCACACAGCGCGATGCAGGCATTTATCTTAATCTTGGATGTAAAATACCAATCTTTGTCGCACCAACGGGGATTGAGTCAAATAGATATAGTCTTGATTTCGAAGCCATGGAATATCCTTCACTGTTTCATCTTGGTGCTCTCGACTGGGTTCCCAACCAGGAAGGATTGAAATGGTTTTTTTCAAAAGTATGGCCGTTGGTTTATAAAGAATTTCCTGCCCTGAAATTTTATCTTGCCGGTCGCAATGCACCACCCTATTTCAGGAAAATGTCTGAACCTAACATCGAATTTCTGGGAGAAGTTGACAATGCGTTGGATTTTATACGTTCAAAGGCAATTATGATCGTGCCTTTGCTCTCGGGAAGTGGATTGCGCATTAAGATCATTGAGGGGATGGCGCTTGGGAAAGCAATTATCACAACCACCATAGGCAAAGAAGGAATAGATTGCAGCCACACAGAGCATATTTTGATTGCCGACAGTTCAAAAGAATTTCTTGATGCTTTACGTTTTTTAATGGCCGACAAAAACAGGGTCATTGAGATGGGGCGAAATGCTGCTGCATTTGTCAACAAAAACTATAACACTTCAGCCATTATTAACTCACTGGCTGACTTTTACATCCAACATCTTCCCTGATATGATTGTTTTTTTTTGGTTATCTGTATTCCTGGTGCTTTTCAGTTATGCCATTTATCCGGTTCTGCTGAAGATTCTGGCAATTGGAAAGAAACCAAACCGAGATATATATGCCTTTGATGAGTTGCCATCAGTTTCAGTTATCATTGCTGCATATAACGAAGAAGTTGTAATTGGGGAAAAAATACAGAGCGTGCTCGATAGCAGTTATCCTGTCAGTAAACTCGAAATTCTGGTTGGGTCAGATGCTTCCACTGACACCACGGCATCGGTCGTAAAACAGTTTGGCCAGCCGTTGGTTTCAATTTCCTGTTTTGACTTTCCTGTTCGCCGCGGAAAGCCATCTGTGGTAAATGATCTTGTGAGCCGGGCCACCGGCGAGATTCTTGTACTCACCGATGCAAACGTAATTTTCTCACCCGACACTTTGCTACACCTTATCAGGCATTTTAAAAACCCATCCATTGGGTTGGTTGATACAAACATGGTGAACAGAGGCCTTAAGCCCGCCGGTATTTCGAATCAGGAAAAGGCCTACATCTCGCGGGAGGTAAAAATAAAAAACCTGGAAAGCCTCGTATGGGGAGCCATGATGGGACCATTTGGCGGTTGCTATGCAATCAGGAGAAACGATTTTTCGGCGATACCAGCCAATTCGCTTGTTGATGATTTCTATGTCAATATGAAAATATTAGAATCGGGACAACAAGCTGTTAATGAGCTGAATGCGATTGTGTATGAAGAGGCCCTGGATAGTCCGAAAGCCGAATTTAGACGAAAAGCAAGAATTGCAACCGGAAATTTTCAGAACCTGAAACGTTTTGCTCATTTGCTTTGGCCTCCCTGGCAACCCATTGGGTTTGCATTTCTTTCGCACAAGGTGTTGCGCTGGTTTGGCCCGATTTTCCTGATTTTGGCGTTCACCTTAAATATTCCATTGGCAATGGATAGCAATATCTACTTCGCCACCCTCCTTGCCCAATCTGTGTTGATGTTTTTGGTTCCTCTGCTCGACCAGCTTCTAAGAATCTTTAACATCCATTGCTCCCTTTTGCGGATGATTGTGCATTTTTATAACATGAATCTCGCTCTGCTTGTTGGGATGATCAGGTATTTGAGGGGAGTGAATTCAGGTGTTTGGAGTCCGACTCCCAGAAAATCTGTGGGTTAAAAACTGAATTTTTTATCCTTATTAAAACTGGTTTGACTCGAACTCAAAATCATTTGTTTTTCTCAATATCAAACCTCAACATCATTTCGGCAAGCTCGTTGAATCGCACTTTTGGCTCCCATCCCAGGATGCTTTTAGCTTTTGAATAATCTCCGATAACAGAATAAACTTCTGCCGGCCTGTAGAGCCCGGGATTGATCTTTATCAATACTTTCCCATTTTTGGCGTCTCTGCCTAGTTCATCCACACCGCTTCCTTCCCAGGTTATTTGCCGGTTTATGAATTGGAAACATATTTCAATCCATTCTCTCACCGAATGTGATTCATTTGTTGCGAGTATAAAATTATCGGCTTTATCTGTTTGCATTATCTTCCACATACCTTCCACAAAATCCTTGGCATAGCCCCAATCTCTCTTTACATCAATATTTCCTATTTCGAAATGATCGAGCTTCCTGTGATGAATTCGAGCTACTGCATCTGTTATTTTCCGGGTAACAAACTCTACTCCCCTGAGTGGGGATTCGTGGTTAAAAAGAATTCCCGTTGTTGCAAATAAATTATATGACTCCCGATAATTTATTGTCATCCAATGGCCGTAGAGTTTGGCTATTGCATAAGGGCTGCGCGGATAGAATGGTGTGGTTTCGGTTTGTGGGTGCTCTTCTGCCTTTCCAAATAATTCGGAGGTGGATGCCTGATAAAATTTTATTGCCGGGTCTACCATGCGAATGGCCTCGAGAAGATGCGTAACTCCCAGGGCGGTAACATTTCCAGTGAGAATCGGGCTGTTAAAAGAATGGCCCACAAAACTCTGGGCAGCAAGATTGTATATCTCATCTGGCCTAACATCTGCAATAATGCGGGCAAGGTTGCTGGTATCCGTCAAATCAGTTTCGACGATCCTGATTCGGCTGGTTATTCCCAACTCATCGAGCCTCCAGAAGTTCGGACTACTCATCCTGCGAAACCCGCCCACTACTTTATACCCTTTGCTGAGCAGCAGATCGGACAGAAATGCGCCATCCTGCCCGGTAATTCCTGTGATAAATGCTGTTTTCGTCATTAATCAAATTTTAGCTGATCCTATAGAAGTCTTTATTTCGATTTCATGCTTGATCAGTTGGATTTTTTTTGAGAACTCTTCGTACCAATTTGCCCCAGGCATCTGCATCCATCAATGGCGAATCAGTTATCGCTTTGTAGGTGAGCCATATTCCCATCGGTAAAAAGATGGCCGAAGGCAACCACATCCCAACAAACGGCTGCAGCACTCCTGTTCTGACGTATTTGTCGCCTGTGGTTGATGCGATATGAAATAGCACGAATAATAATGTAGAAACTACCAATGGCATTCCCAGCCCGCCTTTGCGAATGATGGCCCCCAGGGGAGCCCCAACAAAGAATAATATGAAACAGGCAAATGACAGGGTGAGTTTTCGGTGCCACTCTATGTCGTGCCTAAGGATCAACCGAAGTTGCCCTTCTAAACTTGTGTGGGTATATTCGACAGTAGATTTGACTCCCCTGACTGCGTTGAGGGCAATGCCAAGCGCCTGCTCTTTGGCAATGGAATCGAGATTATTTAAAAAATCGCCTGCAAAAAACAGACTCGAATCAGCCTGCACAACTTTGGCTGTGTCGTATTGGGTGAAAAAGTAATAGTTGTAGCGCATAGCACCGGCAAAACTTTTTTTTCTGGCTATGAGCTCCCGGCTGAGTGAATCGCGCGCCATCTCAAGTTGTTTAAGATTGAACATTTGATAATTGTTTTTAAAAAACTCTTCATCTGTTCTGCTCAGCTCAAAACCTGCCAGATCAAAACGCCTTACCTCTTTTTCAAACCTGATGCGTGCAAAGGGAAGTGTTGCCGGATTTTTGCGATCGGGTTTGTCGTCGTAACTGGCTCCGTTATATAAAGTAACCACAAGAAACCGCCCATCGTCTGTCTGCTCCATGGTTCCCCACTCTGCGTAAGAAACAGTTGTATTTCCCATTGAGGCTGTATGATCATAGATAATCACATCGCGCACGGTCTTTCCATCGTTATCTTTTTTTCCCACCCTGATCACATAGCCATCTATACCATTATAATAGATTCCTTCCTTGATGTTCAGCGAAAGCTTTTGCTGTTTGATATCATAGAGGATTGTTCGAAACTTAAGATTAGTAATCGGCAATAATACGTTCGAAAAATAGAAAGCCGATATACTGATAAGCACAGACAAAACGATCAGAGGCAGCATGATTCTTCGCAGCGACACCCCTGCCGCTTTAAAAGCAACCAGCTCATAGCTTTCTCCCAAATTTCCGAAGGTCATCAGCGACGACAACAGGATGGCGAGCGGCAGAGCCAATGGCACAAAAGTGGTTGATGCATAAAACATTAGCTCAGAAATGACATCCCATGGAAGGCCTTTGCCCACCAGGTCATCAACATACTTCCAGAGAAACTGCATCAGCAAAACGAACACGGCAATAAAAAACGTCAAAACCAGCGGCCCTGCATAAGATTTAAGTATCAGCCAATCGAGTCGTTTCATGGTTTCATCCGTGCATGAAGCAGGTGAGATATCGCCTGTAGCAGCAAAATTAAGTATTTTAGCCGCGACCGCATTAACGCGGAATACAACAATTTAATATTTAATTCGGCTGCATGATAACTTATGTATTATATTTGCCCCTGTTCTGGATGCCTTTAAATGATCAACACACAAAATATGCAGCTTATACAAGTTACCAATCGCAAGACTATCAGACAGTTTCATGATGTCATGAGAGTCATTTATCACAACGATGCACATTTTGTCTGCCCACTCGACAATGACATTGAAAGCATTTTTAACCGGGTTAAAAATGCTTATTTTGCAAATGGTGACGCCATTCGTTGGATATTAACCGACGATCATGGCAACCTGATTGGAAGAGTAGCCGCATTTTACAATTTTGTTAAAGCCAATAAATACGAACAACCTACAGGGGGGCTCGGATTTTTTGAATGCATCAATAACAAAGAAGCTGCATTCATGCTTTTTGATGCCTGCAAGCAATGGCTGACAAAAGAAGGGATGGAGGCGATGGACGGTCCGATAAATTTTGGCGAAAACGATCGTTTTTGGGGCCTGCTGGTCGAAGGGTTTGAAAATCCCAGCTATGGGATGTACTATCACAAACCATACTATAAAGAACTATTTGAAGCATATGGCCTCTCACCATATTATGAACAAATCACAAATAAAATTGATCTTACCCGAAAATTTCCGGAGCGCTTTTGGCGAATAGCCGACTGGGTGAGACAAAAACCCGGGTTCAGTTTTGAACATTTCAACAGGAAAAAGCCTGACAAATACCTTAGCGCCGTGAAAGAAGTTTATGATCAGGCCTGGATATATCACGAACACTATTCGCCACTTGATATTAAAGTGCTGAAAGAAGAATTTGCAAAGGCAAAGCATATTCTCGACGAAGAATTTATCTGGTTTGCATATCACGATAATAATCCCATCGCTTTTTTAGTGATGCTGCCCGATGTAAATCAAATTCTGAAATATTTCAATGGCAGGCTTTCTCTGCTCGATAAGATTAAGTTTTTACGACTAAAGAAAAAAATTCGCTTCACAAAAGCACGCATAACCGTAATGGGTGTTGTTCCCCGGTTTCAACGCTATGGCATCGAATCAGCAATCTTTTGGCATATGGATAAGATGATGCAGCAAAAACCTCATTACAAGGAAATTGAACTATCCTGGGTAGGTGATTTTAATCCGAAAATGCAGCGTCTGCACTCAGCCGTTGAAGGAACGTTTTCGAAACGTCATATTACTTATCGCATCATTTTCGATGGCCGCCCTGTGGCCAAAGCCAACACCATACCATCAGACCCAAGGGTTGAAAAATAATTCCACCTCAAAATTATTCCTTACTCTTTATCTAACCAAAACTCACTGAAATGACTCTGACTATAACCGGAAACAACCTCACCATCGAAAACCTGGTTCAGGTGGCACGACATCATCAAAAAATTGAATTACACCCCGATGCAGTCAAACGCATCAATGCATGCCGCGATATGCTCGAGCAAAAAATTGTTGCAAGAGAAATTATGTACGGCGTGAATACAGGTATTGGAGAATTTTCAGAAGTAGTGCTCACTGACGATCAGGTAAAAGATTTTCAGAAGTATCTGATTTATAATCATGCCGCTGGTATCGGAGAGGCCATGCCCGAGGAGTGGGTCAGAGGCGCCATGCTGAGCCGCATCAATGTGCATGCCCATGGTAATTCGGGTTGCAGGATTGAGATTACACAAACCCTGGCGGATATGCTTAACAAAGGAGTAACTCCTTATGTTTGCGAAAAAGGCTCTGTGGGTGCTTGTGGCGATCTGGCCCCCATGAGCCAGATTGCATTGCTATTAATGGGCGAAGGCCACGCGTACTACAAAGGTGAACTTCTTGAGGGGAAAGTGGCCATGGAACGCGCCGGCATTCCGATACCAGGATTGTTAGCACGCGATGGTTTGGCCGCCATTAACGGGTCGAATGTGCTCACAGCCATGAGCGCCATTATGCTTTATGACACCAATAGGTGGCTAAAGCAAGCAGAAATCGCCTGCACCATGACCCTCGAAGCTCTGAAAGCCAACCTGGGTCCATACAACCATAAAATTCACGAAGCACGGGGTTTCAAAGGATCCATTCGAAGCGCTGCTGCAATCCGCAAGGTTGCCTCCGGTGGCGATTTAATAGAAAAACGACTTAAAGTAAAAGTGCAGGATGCCTACTCCATGCGCTCCACCCCTCAGGTTATCGGAGCTGCCCACGATGCAGTTGCCTGGGCAAAAAGCCAGGTTGAAATAGAGCTCAACGGGGTGGGTGATAATCCAATCTTTTTCCCTGCCGACAACCTGACACTTTCGGGCGCCAACTTCCAGGGATCGCCCGTCAGCCTTCCGATGGATATGATCGGAGCTGCGGTTACCATGGTCAGCGTTCTTTCGGAACGACGAATGAACAGGTTAAATAACCCGGCTTTAAGTGTGGGCCTGCCACCATTTCTTACAAAGGGAGCAGGTATGTTTTCTGGTTTGATGCTCAGCCAATACACTGCCGATATGCAGATTGTTGAACAACGAATTCTTTCAATGCCTGCCTCTATCCAATCCATCCCGGCTGCTGCCGATCAGGAAGATTTTGTATCAATGGGCATGAACACTGCACTCAAAAACTTCCAGATTCTCGATAATGCCTTTGGTATCCTTGGAATTGAATTCATGTGTGCCGCCCAGGCACTCGATTTGAGAGAAAAATACGAAACACCCTATAAATATGGAACCGGAACCAATATAGCCCGGGAAGTGATTCGGCGCTCCGTCGAATACCTGGATATTGACCGCCCGTTGTATCCCGATCACAACAAAATGAAAGAGCTTGTGAAATCCTGCGAAATTCTTGAGGCCGTTGAGATAAAAATCGGTGAGCTATAAAATTTTGATAAGCCCAGTAATTTTTAATGTTTGATTGTAGTGAATTCATACATCAATCGGATCGAAAAAATATTATAAATTAGCGCTCGGATTTGCATTAATTAGGATTATACTATAAAAAAATTGCCAAAATATCGCTTGTATCTATTTTTAAATTATATTAGCGCCGACTTTTGTCAAAAAGATTTTTATCCGATGAATCATAGTAAGCAAGAATTTATGTTCAACCAAATATATGCCTATGATCAGAAGTTTAAGGTTTATTTATTAAAAAGTAGTGTTTAACCATTTCTAACCAAAATCAATCAAATTATGAGAAAAATTACCATGTTGCTCGCCTGTTTGCTTTTTGCATTTCAGGTTGTGCTCGCTCAAAGAACGATCACAGGTTCTGTGACCAGTTCTGAAGATGGCAGCGCCATTCCTGGTACAACTGTAATGGTAAAAGGTACCGCCATTGGTACTACTACCGATCTTGCAGGAAAGTATCAGTTAAGGGTGCCCGACAATGCCCGTACACTTGTGTTCTCATTCATTGGAATGAAAACCTCCGAAGTTGCAATCGGAAATCAGGCCATCGTCAATGCAACCTTAGCTCCTGACGTGTTCGCCCTCGAAGAACTGGTGGTTGTTGGCTATGGCGTACAGCAAAAAAGAGACGTTTCTGGCGCCATCGTAACCGTAAAAGGGGAATCTATAAAGACCATGCCCGTTCAAACCTTCGAACAAGCATTGCAAGGGAAAGCTGCCGGTGTTACCCTGACAATTCCCAATGCAGTGTTGGGTAATCCACCTGTGGTAAGGGTGCGTGGCTACAACTCAATTTCCGGAAGCTCCAGCCCATTGTACATTGTTGATGGGGTGCCTGTTTTTACCGGAGACCTTTCCCGAGCCAACTCGGCATTGAATGCTCTTGGCGATGTTAACCCTGCCGATATTGCTTCCATCGAAATTCTGAAAGACGCCTCGGCAACCGCCATCTATGGATCAAGGGCCGCAAACGGCGTTGTGATCATTACTACAAAAAAGGGATCAGCCGGAAAAGTATCGGTGACTTATGACGCCAATATGGGCTGGTCATCGCCATACCGTTTGTATGACCTGATGAATGCCGAACAATTTGTGGCAGTAAAGAATGCAGCAAGAGCAAATGCCAATAACCTTGCCCCAGCGTATTTTTTAAATTACTCTACGGATGGAAAACTAATCAATACCAATTGGAATGATTACGTTTATCAAACCGGTTTTCAGCACACTCATTCATTGAGCGTTTCAGGAGGATCGCCCTCGACAAGTTATATGTTATCGGTTGGTTATTCCAACAACGATGGGATTCTTAAAACGAATAATTATGAACGCAAAACCGTTCGTCTAAACCTGGATCACAAGCTCAACAGATGGATTACCTTAGGCGCCAACGTGAGTTATACCGATGCCTATACTGGTGCACCAAGCACCGGTTCGCTGCCAGGAGGAAATTTTGCTACCGCAGGCGCCGGGCGTTTGGCATTTGTTACCTCACCTGCAGTTCCTCCATTTCTTGCCGACGGAACATATAATATTGACTATGCAAACAACCGCGTGGGGCTATTGAACAATACCCAACCCGTTGGCTTCTTCCACCCGGTATTTGTTCAGGATAAAAATTATGGTATTTCTCAAAGCAATAGATTGGGAACTACATTGTATGCCAATTTTCAACTCGTCAGTGGCCTGTTCTTCCGTTCTGTTTTAGGCTTCGACAATAGCGCCGTTGAGTCAAAAACATTCTGGCACCCCGATCATGGTGATGGAAGAACCAATGGTGGCGAATCATATAATTACTTCGACCGTAGAAACAGGTGGAACTGGACAAACTCACTGAACTATGGACTTACGGTTGCTGAAAAATTAAACCTGAAAGCCTTGGTTGGATCAGAAGAGCAATATTCCAATTTCAACGGATGGTCGGGCAGAAGAACTGGCTTGGGCGATGTATTCTTCACCGATTACCAGGGAAGTTTTACCACGCCTCAGCAACCTCCAACAGCCATGCTTTCTGAAAACTATTTCACTTCTTTATTTGGCCGTTTCAATGCTGATTGGGACAAGAAATACTTTTTCGAAATCAGCGCCCGTCGTGACGGTTTTTCAGGCCTGGCTCCCGGAAATAAATATGGTAATTTCGGAGGCGCATCGTTGATGTGGAATGTTTCGAACGAAAGCTTTATCCAGAACAGCAAGATTTCAGATTATATTTCTGACTTGAGGCTGAAAGCCAGCTACGGTAAAGTGGGAAATATTTCTGGTGTCGGATCGTATGCTTCACTTTTCCTCTATGGAGCAGGAACTTATAATGGAGCAGCCACGCTGTTCTTCAATCAGGCAGGAAATGCTGATCTCGCATGGGAAACAAGTAACAAGTTTGATGTCGGACTTTCGTTTGCCATTCTCAAAGACAGGGTCCAGTTTGACATTAACTACTACAAAAACGATATTGACGGTCTGATTCTGAATGTGCCTCAGTCTCCGTCAAAAGGGATCCCGGGCAACACACTTCCGGCTAACGTTGGCTCAATGTTTAATCAAGGTGTTGAGTTTGCAGTTACCAGCTATAACGTCAATACAAGCAAATTCAAATGGAACACAAACTTCAATATCAGCTATCTAAAGAATGAAGTTACATCCCTGGCTGATAATGTTCCCTTCATTGTAGGTGTTACTCAGCTCGAAACTACCAACCGCACCCTTGTTGGCCATCCCCTCGGAATGATATGGGGGGTTCAAACTGGTGGCGTTGATCCTGCAACCGGAAGGCGCATTTTCATACGCAAAAATTATGGCACCGATGGTAAGTGGGATGGAACCACTTCAAAAGTCTATTACAACCATCAATCCGGTGTTGCTACTTCAGGTTGGAGAAATGAGGATGGTACAGTTTCTCGCTCTGTTGATATTTCTAATGATGGAGTTACACTTGGAAGCCCAATACCTAAATATTTTGGTGGCCTCGACAACACAATCAACTTCTACAATTTCGACTTCAACTTAGGGCTTACATATGCCTTTGGATTCTATGTATATAACGGGTCAAAAGCAGGGTTGAGAGATCAGAGGTTCTGGAACAACTCCGCCGAAGTTGCCGAAAAATACTGGCAGAAACCAGGCGATGAAACTCCTATCCCAAGGCCAGTATGGCTCGACAATGTTTCAAACGGATCCACTATGGTGGCCTCACAAAATGTTGAAAAGGGTGATTTCTTGAAGGTGAGAAACGTAAGCCTTGGATATACCCTAAAACACAGGCTTTTACGCGAAGCAAACATCACAAGCCTGAGAGTTTATTCGCAGGTGTTCAATGCATTTGTCTTTAGCGGTTACACCGGCGCTGACCCCGAGATATCGTCAAATGGGGATACCAACCTCACCCCGGGCGTTGATAGAAATACTGTGCCCCAGGCAAGAACCATTTCATTTGGCGTTAATCTTACTTTCTAACTCTAATACCAATACATCATGAAAAATATAATAAAGTTTTCTCTTATCGTAATCATGGTTTCCTCTTTGTTCACTTCTTGTTTCAAAGAGTATTTGGATCCCATCCCTAAGACAGCAATCAGCGACCTTGTTGCCTTTGACACCAAGGACAGGATTATCGGGCAAGTCAGGGGAATTTATTCTTCCTTTAAAAGCGGCCAATATCTCGGTGGACGCTACTTTGTATATAATGACATTCGAAGCGATGACTACCTGAATCTGCAAACAAACGGGGTAACCGGCCTTCAAACCTGGAACCATACTGTTACAGCATCTGCAAATGAGGTGCAGAACCTATGGGATGCAATCTATGCAGCTGTGAATCGTGTTAACCTGTTTCTTGACGGGCTTGAAACCAATAAATCCAAAATTCTTGATCAAAAGATTCTTACACAGGATGAATTCAATCAATTTAAAGGGGAAGCCCTTGCACTGAGAGCCATCGCGTACCACCACCTCATTCAGCTTTATGCCCGCCCCTTCAAAGCTGGCGCCAGCAACTGGGGTGCAGTTCTTCGTCTTACTGCTGCTAAATCGGGAGCAGATAACAGTATGCCTCGGGCTACCCTGCAAGCTACTTATGACCAGATTCTTTTGGATTTGAATACAGCCGAGACCCTTCTGCCTACTGTTACTGCAGGTACGGCCAACTCTGCCACCTTCATTACAAGAGTTCATAAAAACACTGTAATTGCTTTCAAAACACGTGTTTACCTCCACATGGAAAGATGGGACAATGTGATTACCGAAGCCAATAAAATCGTACCTGCTGCTGCACCATTTGTTTCTGCAGCGGGAGTTGCACATGCGCTTGCTTCAACATTTCCTGCCATCTTCACTTCGCCCCACAGCACAGCCGAATCAATTCTTTCAATGCCAATGACGGCTGCCGAGCTACCCGGAACCCAGAACGGATTGGCACACTACTTTTCCGCTTCCCCGATTGGCAATAATGAATATCCAATCTTCGCCGGAAGCGTTGTTTGGTCAAGTGCAGCATTTCCTTCAACCGATGCCCGCAAGCAACTCACCAACACCTCAACTGTAGGTGGCGTTGTGTATACCTTCATCCGCAAATACCCTACAGGCCCGTCGCATACAGATTGGGCTCCGGTTTTGCGTTATGCCGAGGTGCTCCTTAACCTTGCTGAAGCCGAAGTGATGAAGAGCGGAGTGAATGCACGTGCAGTTGCATTGCTGAATGCAGTATTTCTCAGGTCAAATCCCACCGCCACTGCTTTCACTACTGCCAGTTTTGCCAATGCTGATGCCTTTATGAGCCGCCTGATGCTTGAGCGCAATATGGAATTTTTAGGCGAAGGGATCAGAAACATGGACACCATGCGTAAACTTGCACCCCATGCAGCAAAAACGGGTGTAGGTGCAGTTCCTTCCACTGCTCCAAACTATGTGTGGCCGATTCCGCAAACTGAGCTGAACACCAATCTTTTAATACAACCTAACTAAAAGGGGGGGGTGACTCAATTAGAAAGGAGGCTGTCTTAAAAAGGCAGCCTCTTTTCTTATTAGGAAGTGAGACTTTGCGGTATTTAGCATGAATGAAAATTACATAATTAGAAAACATTATACTACAGAAACCGAACAATACGCCAGCACTTCAGGAAAACTCATTCAGGACTTCACTTTAAGTTCATCCTTTTTTAAGATGGTGGATCGAAGAGGGGACAGCCAATAATTATGCCTTAATAAAAGAAGATTGGCTTATTTGCCGGCTAAAAATTGAATCCGATCCAGATTTTCGAGTTGAATCTACCCAGAAAATATATATTTCATCAATTTGTGGTACATAAATAAAATTGTTTTATATTAGCACCGATTTCTGTGATTACATTAATTTGCCCAAAAAAACTCAACATAAAACCATGTTCAACCAAATATATGCCCATGATCAGAAGTTTAAGGTTTATTTATTAAAAAGTAGTGTTTAACCATTTCTAACCAAAATCAATCAAATTATGAGAAAAATTACCATGTTGCTCGCCTGTTTGCTTTTTGCATTTCAGGTTGTGCTCGCTCAAAGAACAATCACAGGTTCTGTGACTAATTCCGAGGATGGAGCCGCTATTCCAGGAGCTTCGGTGGTGGTAAAAGGCACCACCATCGGAGTTATTACTGACATTTCAGGAAAGTATTTGCTTACGGTCCCAGCAAATGCACGCGTGCTCGTGTTTTCGTTCGTGGGAATGAAAACCAATGAAATACCGATTGAAAACCAATCGGTGATAAATACCAGCTTGTCGCCCGATGTTCTTGCCATTGAAGGAATCGTAGTAACTGCGATCGGAATTAAACGCGAAGCCAAAGCGTTAGGTTATTCTGTTCAATCGGTTGGAGGAGAAGAACTTACTAAGTCATCCAATACGAATTTAGTGAATTCTCTTAGTGGCAAAGTAGCAGGTGTTCAGGTTACCAGTTCCACCGGAGCTGCCGGCGGCTCTTCCTTTATGGTTATCAGAGGCATGTCGTCAATAACAGGAAACAACCAGCCACTGTTTGTGGTTGATGGAATTCCAATTGACAACTCCCAATATGCCACTGAAACCTTAACTGCTGGGGTTGCCTATTCGAACCGAGCCATTGACCTCAATCCAAATGATATCGAAAGCATTAATGTGCTGAAGGGAGGCGCTGCAACCGCGCTTTATGGCTTAAGAGCTGCAAATGGCGTTATTATTATCACAACCAAAAAAGGAAGTGCCACTGCAACCAAGAAGCTCAACATTAGTGTTAATTCGTATATGTCTATTGACCAGGCAAACCAGCTTCCTCCGATGCAGCTCACCTATGCTCAGGGTTCGGCTGGGGCTTACGTAAATAATTCAACCAGCGCCTGGGGTCCAAAACTTACCGACCTGAGGCATTCAAAAACCACAAAAGATACTTACTATTTCGATGCCAAGCTGGGAGATTATAAAGGGGTAATTGTTCCTGCCACCGACCCTAATGCCGGCGATCCTATCGTACCGATTGACAACCTGAAAAATTTCTTCATTAACGGAAATACCCTTAGCAACAACATCTCTTTATCAGGAGGAAACAATCAGACCAAATATTTCTTTTCAGCAGGCCAGTTGAACTCGAAGGGGATTATTCCGCGCAACCAATGGACCCGTTCTACTTTTACTATGAATGCAGAACACCGCTTTTCGAGATGGCTCACAAGTGGTGCCAAAGTTACATACACCAACTCTGGAGGCACCCGCATACAACAGGGATCAAATACCTCGGGTGTGATGCTCAGTCTTTTGCGACAGGCTCCCAACTGGGACAATGGGGCTGGTTTTGAAAAGCCCTGGCTCGATCAGCGTTCATATCAATTTCCAAACTTCACCCAAAGGAACCAGCACCGTGGCGGGGGTTATGACAACCCATACTGGACAGTGAACCTGAACCCATTTAACGACGTTGTTGACCGCATTACCACCAGCTTTAACACCGTGATTACGTTTGCCGATTGGATTAACCTGACATACCGGGCTGGAAATGACTTTTATGCCGATCGCCGCCGCCAATTCTTCGAAATTGGATCGCGCACGATTGCATCAGGCAGAATTATCGAAGACAACTATACCATTCACGACATTAATCAGGATGTTTTCTTAACGGTAAATCGTGATATTATGCCTGGTTTATCAGCCGGTTTAATTTTAGGAAATAACCTTTTCCAATCAAGATCGCAAAATGTTTTCATGAGAGGAACCGGGTTGGTAATTCCTAATTTTAGAAATATTGGAAATGCCGGAACCAGGGAAGCATTCGAGTCGCTCAACCGTAAACGTACTACTGCTTTTTATTCTGATCTTAGTTTAGCTTATAAATCAATGCTATACTTAAACGCTACCTATAGACATGAATGGAGTACCTCATTGCCTATTGAGAATAACAACTTTGGATTCCCATCGGTAAGTGCCAGTTTTGTGTTTACTGAACTTGCACCATTAAAAGACAATAATATACTGTCCTTTGGTAAGGTGCGTGGTTCCTATACAAAAATAGCCAACGATGCTCCCATCTATGGAACTCGTCCGACTTTTCCCTCTGCAGCTTTTGGCGATGGCTGGACAACTACCGCGATCTCTTTCCCCGCATTTGGAACAGCAGCCTTCACGGTAACAAACACCCTGCCCAACGCCAATTTGCGGCCTGAAAAATCAACCAATATGGAAATAGGTGCCGATCTGCGTTTTCTCAATGGCCGGATCGGGCTCGACCTGACATATTACGAGATTCTAAATGAAGACCTGATTCTTGCTGTTCCTGTAGCCAAGTCATCAGGCTACTACAGTGCAAATCTGAATGCAGGAAGCATGGAAAACAAGGGTATTGAAGCTGTACTTTCGTTTGCACCTATCAAAACCAAAGATTTTAAATGGGATGTTAACATGAATTTCACCCGCAACAAAAACAAGGTATTATCGCTGGCCGAAGGCGTGCCAAACGTTTTTCTCGGGGGATTTACTTCAGCGCAATCACGTGCAGTGGTGGGTAATTCCTATGGAAGCATTTTTGGGAGTGAGTTTAGAAAAGATAAAAATGGCAACCTGATCATAGATGACCGGGCTACCATTGGAGGTGTGGCAAATGCAAAGTATGGCTGGCCAGTTCTTGCATCGGCAGATGCAGCATTAGGAGATGTACTTCCCAATTGGACATTAGGCCTTAGCAATGGCCTTAGCTTCAAGGGGTTAAGTCTCTCATTCATGTTCGAAATCAAAAATGGCGGCTATATGTGGAATGGGACCAAAGGTGCAATGTATCAGTTTGGCACACATCTCGATACTGAAAACAGGGGTACTCAGAAAACCTTTGAAGGCGTAGGGCTATCAACCTTGACTGCCGACGGAGCCGGAACCAAGGTTTCTATTCCGATGACCCTGAATCAGTCGTGGTATCAAAACGAAGGGGGAGGTTTCTTTGGTGCAGGATCGCAGTTTGTTGAAGCAACAGACTGGGTGCGCCTTCGTGAACTCACCCTCGCCTATGTTCTTCCCGAAAAGCTGATCAATAAAGCTTTCATCTATGGTGCCGAAGTTTACTTCACAGGCCGGAACCTATGGCTCAGCACCCCATTTACTGGAGTTGATCCGGAAACCAGCCTTTATGGATCGAACAATGCACAAGGCCTTGAATACTTCAACATGCCTGGTGTCAAGACCTACACTTGTGGCCTTAAGTTAAACTTCTAAAAATTCCAAAAAACATGAAAAGAATAAATCAAATTATAGCAGCCTTCTCGCTCTCGGTGGTGTTACTTTTTAGTTCATGCGAGAAATGGATTGATCCAGACTATAACACCAGCCCAAATGCCCCACCTGATGTTCCAATCAATCTACTACTTCCCGCAGCTTCAGCCGCTGCAGCGTATTGTTATGCAGGCGATTATGCACGATTCCCTGCCATCTGGATGCAACAACTCTCAGGGGTTGACCGTCAATCCTATGGTTTTGAGACCTATCAGCAAAGTGAATCGGATATTAATAACCTTTGGAACACGATTTATGGTGGAGCCCTCAAAGACTTAGCCAAAGCCAAAGAAAAAGCAGAGGCACTTGGAGCGATCCACTATATAGGTGTAATTAATGTACAGATAGCGCATATCCTGGGAATGCTGACTGATGTGTGGGATGATGTTCCATACAGTAAAGCCCTTGCCGGAGAAACCGTTTTGCAACCTGCTTATGATACACAACAGCAGTTGTTCACGACTATTAATACCTTGCTTGATGATGCAATTACCAAATTCGGACAAGTCAACCCAACAGGTGCTCCCGCCCCTGGTACAGTAGATGATCTAATTTACAAAGGCAATCTCACACGTTGGGCAAAAGCAGCCCGCTCTCTAAAGCTAAGATATGCCCTTCACAAACAAAAACGTGATGGAAACTGGACAGGTGTGGGAGCGCTAATCACTGCCGGTGGCCTCATGACTGAAAATGCCGACAACTTCCTGTTCAATTTTGGCACACCTTCTGTCGAAAACGGCCCTGTGTTCAATTTCGAATCAAACCGAGGCGATATCAGGGTAGGTGCTTTTATTGTAAACCTGATGAATGCCAATTCCGACCCGCGTCGCCCAAGGTTCTTCTCCGGAGCGGTTGCACCTAACTTCACTGTTCCCGCTACTTATGTGGGCTCAAATCCTGGAGCTCAACTCACCTCCGCCAACTGGACAGGCCCTGCATTTGCAAGCCGCAATTCACCTGCATACTATATGACTTATGCAGAGGTGAAGTTTATTGAAGCCGAATGGCGCTTTAGAACTTCCACCGCAGGTGCTGCTGCTGCCTTGCGCGATGCAATCAGTGCCTCGTTGTCGCAATATGGCGTAGCCAACGATCCCTGGGTGACTACCAATTACGGTTCAATCACAGATGCCAACATAACCATTCAGAATATTATTATGGCTAAATATACCCACTTGTATATGCAGCCCGAAGCATGGCACGATTGGAAAAGAACAGGGATCCCTACCTTGACTCCGGCTACCGGTAATGTTACAGCAGGTGTTATCCCTCGTCGGTTTATTTACCCACAGGACGAAAGGCTCTATAACGGGGTCAATATGCCAAAAGACAAAACCATCGTAATGCGCGTATGGTGGGATATGCAATAATATTAAGTTTGAGTCTTGCACGCATAAAAGAGGCTGCCTTTTTAAGGCAGCCTCTTTTGTATTGTATTAGATTGGCGTATGTATTTTATGGAGTTAATTTTCATTTCTGAAGCTTATTTCCAAACTCTGATTATTTCATTTAAGCAATTTCAAGGAGTGTAAAAAAAATCCGATTTATTTTTTAATCGTAATATTTATTAATTTAGCCAGCGAAATTTATCAATAGAAAAGTTTCTGATACTCTAAAATCTTCTAAATCAACATTCCGCCTACTCATTAATACATCCTGGCCGAACTACCCCCGACTCGGACACATCTAACCCACTTATATTTTATATATAGCATCATTCACCCAATTCAATCATCACTAACCAAAAATCTGTTTTATGAGGAAAATTGCGTTGTTTTTATTCGCCTTGATGCTACTTGCATCACAGGCGATGTTTGCCCAACGGACGATCACAGGAACTGTGACCAATGCCGAAGACGGAAGCGGACTGCCAAGTGTATCAATCGTAGTGAAAGGTACCACCGTTGGAGTGGTAACCAACATTAACGGGAATTATACACTCACGGTTCCTTTCGATGCTAATACTTTGGTTTTCAGCTTTATCGGCATGAAAACTCAAGAAGTTGCTATTGCCGGACGAAGTGTGATTAATGTTGTGCTTGAACCCAGCGTGGCTGCTCTCGACGAAGTGGTTGTGGTTGCCTATGGCACTACCACCCGAGGTACTTTCACCGGTTCGGCCACAGTGATTAGCAGCCAGAAAATGGAATCTCGACCCATCACCAACATCAGCCGTGCCATCGAAGGGCAAGCACCTGGTATCCAGGTTACTTCGGGAAGCGGCCAGCCAGGCTCCGGACAGGATATCCGAATCAGGGGCTTTGGATCGGTGAATTTTTCAAACGCCCCACTTTATGTGGTTGACGGAACGCCCTACGATTTAAATATCAGCAACCTGAATGCTGCTGATATTGAAAGCATCACTGTATTAAAAGATGCTGCAGCCACAGCCCTTTATGGCAACCGTGCTTCGAATGGCGTGGTGTTGGTTACCACTAAAAAAGGGAGCAAGGACAGAAGCTCTTTCCGCATTACCGCAAGCCAGGGATTTAGCACACGTGGATTGCCCGAATATGATTTGATCGGTGTTGACCAGTATTATCCCATATCGTGGGAGTCATACAGAAACAGCCTTGCATACAGCCGCACCATCAACCTGCCGATGGCCGATGCAAACAAAGTTGCTTCCGGCACCTGGGGAAACCGAAATACTGCTGGTCTACAAGTATATAGCAATACTGGGCTTGGTATTCCTGCAACCAATTTTGGCGACATCTTCCAAAATCTGCTTTTCAACCCCTACAATATTGATCCTACGCAGATCGTGCTGGAAGACGGGACACTCAACCCCGCTGCAAAAAGTATCTATACAGCAGATGACCTGAACTGGACAAAAGAAATTATGCGCCAGGGCGACCGTCGCGAATATAACATTATGTTCTCGGGAGGTTCGCAAAAGAACGATCATTATGTATCGCTTGGTTTTCTGGATGATAAAGGCTACCTGATTGAATCTGATTTCAAACGCTTTACCGCACGTATCAACCTTAACTCACAGCTTAAAAGCTGGTTCAAGACCGGGTTGAACCTAGCAGCAAACCGCACTGAATCGCAAACTGCCCGTGATGGCAGCAGCACCGGATTTGTGAACCCATTCCGCTGGATTAGATCTATCGGACCAATCTATCCGGTGCATGGAATCTACCAATTTGGTAATACTGTTGGACAAACACCGGGAACCTATGCTCTCGACTTTGCGGGCAATAAAATTTATGACTACGGCCAGATAGCCGGTATTCCTAACCGTGCATCGGGCGGATCGCCAGGCCGTCATGTAGTAGGAGAAACCAAATGGAACGATGACCTCTTTAAGCGCAATGTGATTAATGCCAAGACTTATGGTGAATTTACACTCATGGATGGTTTAACCTTTGCCATGAATTTCAGCCTCGATGTCAACTCCTATAACGAAGACAACTTCGATAACAGGTTTGTAGGCGATGGTGCACCTGCGGGCCGTGCCAGCAGAACCAATACGCTTACGACCTCAAATACCAACAACCAGGTTCTTAACTACAAAAAGTCATTTGGGTCGCACCATCTTGATTTCATGGCTGCCCACGAGAACTACAGTTATACATACAACTATTTCTATGGTTTCAAGCAACAAATTGTACTCGACGGAAATACCGAACTTGTAAATTTCGCCACCATAAACTCCCTGACCTCCTACACCGATAAGTACAAGCTTGAGTCCTATCTCGGCCGCATCAACTATGATTACAATGGCAAGTATCTTCTATCCGGATCATTTCGCCGCGATGGCTCATCAAGGTTTTTTAAAGACAACCGTTGGGGTAATTTCTTCTCCTTCGGACTCGGATGGCGCATTGATAAAGAAGGCTTCCTGACTGATCAATCCTGGATTAATATGTTAAAGCTCAGGGCTTCATACGGACAGATTGGAAACGATAACCTTGGATCAGGAAGTAATTATTATGCCTGGCAGGGCCTTTTCCTGATTGGTCGCAACAACGCCAACGAACCCGGGATGTATCAGCAAAAGCTCGAAGGGAAAAACCTGAAATGGGAATCGAACACCAACTGGGGAATTGGGCTTGATTTTGGATTCTTCAACCGCATTGTAGGCACAATTGAGTATTTTGAACGTGGCTCGGCTGACTTATTGTTTGACGTCCCCTTGCCGATTTCAAGTGGGGTTCTTACCGAGTTGCGCAACATTGGCTCCTTGGTGAACAGCGGGATTGAGTTCCGGATGGGAACAGATATCATCCAACAAAAGAATTTCAACTGGAATCTTGACTTCAATATCACTACTTTCAAAAACGAAATCACCAAGATGCCACTTGACAAGGATGGTAAACCCCAGGAAATTATTGTTGGCACAAAGAAGCTTGCAGTGGGTAAATCGCTCTATGATTACTGGCTGAGGAAATATGAACGGGTTGATCCGGCTGATGGTGCAGTTTTATATAAATGGGACAGAAAACTCTCAACTACGGGTATCAGAATATTTGATGCAAAAGACACCCTCACCACCAACCAGAATGCTGCTTTGTATGAATACTCAGGTTCAGCCATTCCTGATTTTATTGGCGGGATTACCAACAGTATCAAATACAAAAATATTGAGCTTGCAGTGTTGGTCAGTTGGCAAATCGGAGGCCTTGTTTATGATAGCCCCTATGCCGGGTTGATGAGTTCAGGAAATTATGGTGGCTCATACCATGTTGACATTCTGAATCGTTGGCAAAAACCTGGCGACATAACCAATGTTCCACGGTTAGACATTACTCAGGCAACTGCTTTTGGTGCAGCGTCAACACGCTGGCTTATTGACGCTTCATATCTGAATCTGCGGGCTGTTAATCTTTACTACGACCTTCCGAAAAGTATCACCCAACGCATAAAGATGCAACGTGCAAAAGCTTACATCAGTGCCGAAAATCTCGGCGCGCTGAGCAAACGCAAAGGAATGGATGTTAACCAGACTTTCACCGGGGTTCCCGGGAACTTCTACGCTCCGGCCCGAATTTTTACGTTTGGACTTGATTTGTCACTTTAACACTTACCGCTATGAAAAATAGATTCAGCAAATTAATCATTACAGTCGCAGCCATTCTGCTCACACAAGGTTGTGCTAAAGACTACCTCGATACCATCCCTACCAGTTCGGTTTCAAAGGAAACTGTATTTACCACTACCCAAAACGCATGGGCTGCCATCAATGGAATACATCGCCTGATGTATATGCAATGGCGCGATCAGGGCGAAGTTGGCCAGGGAAGCATGATGATTCACGTGGACTATCTGGGAGAAGATATGGCCATGACTGCAGCCGGATCCGGTTGGTATAACAATACCCACCGGTGGCTTGCACACACCAACTCAAATAGCTCAATCCCAAATTTCGCATGGTATTTTTACTACAGAATCATTAACAATGCCAATATCGTTATCGAAAGTATTGATAACGCTGTGGGCACACAATCCGAAAAGGACCATATCAAAGGGCAGGCGCTTGCTTATCGGGCCTGGGCACATTTTAACCTTGTACAGCTTTTTGGAAAACGCTATGACTGGACAGCGAAGCCCAATAACCAACTGGGAGTGCCGATCATGACAAAAAGTACCACTGAGCCTCAACCCAGAAAGTCTGTGGAAGAAGTTTACAAGCAAGTCAATGATGATCTTGATCTGGCGATTACCCTACTCGACGGAAAACCAGCCAAGCTTAAGTCGCATATAAATGTAAGGGTGGCACGTGGTATCAAAGCCCGTGTTGCGCTGACTACCGGCGAATGGGCTACCGCCTTTGCCATGGCCAACCAGGCACGCACAGGATTAACCCTGATGAGTGCAGCCCAATTGCTTGAAGGGTTTACCAAAATAGCAAATCCGGAGTTTATGTGGGCATGTGAAGTAATCGCAGATCAGACCACATACTTCTATTCCTACTATGCCTATAACTCCTACAACTTCAGCTCATCCATGATCAGGGCGAATCCAAAAAAGATCAACAACCTGCTTTACAACCTTATGTCAACCACCGACAGACGCCGTCAACTATGGGAACCTACCACAACAGCTGCCAGAACTCGGTTGACTGCCGAAGGCATTCCAACAACCTTTGCCGTTACAACCCATCACAACTTTAAGTTCAAAGCCGTTGATCAGGGCGATAGCCGTGGCGACTTGCCCTACATGCGGGTTGCTGAGATGATCCTGATCGAAGCCGAAGCCTATGCGCGAAGAGCACAGGCTGGAGATGAAGTTTTAGCAAGGCAACGGCTATTTGAGTTGATGAGTAACCGGGATCCAAGCTATGTGCTCTCTACGAATTCAGGCACAGCCTTGATCAACGAAATCATGAATCACCGCAGGATTGAATTGTGGGGAGAAGGATTCCGTTTTTATGATCTTAAACGCCTCAATCTGGCGCTGAATAGAAATGGTGCCAATCACACAGCCAGCTTAGCCGTAATCTATGATGTTCCAGCCGGCGACAACCGGTGGCAATGGCTGATTCCGGAAGATGAAATGAAAGCAAATCCGTTGATGGTACAGAATCCGTAATCAATCAAAGTCTTTATTTTCACAAAAACTGCCTCCTTGTGGGGCAGTTTTTTTTTCAAGGCATTTCTGTAGATCACTCCGCTTGAAGCATTGCCTTATTAACCATAAAAGAACGGAAACAGTTGCCTTTCTATGCTTTCGCCAGATTTGAAATCAAGGCGTACTTCTATTGCGGAAAAAATTTTTATATGATTTAACATACATAACTATTTATATGTTAGGGCGTTATAATTCAATGCACGAAATTCTTTTGAAAAAAGTTTGATAATTTGCATTTCCCTCTATGGAATATGTATTTTTGTATTCTTCTTCTATCTCTTCTTCAAGGCTGCCTACTCCGACAGACACCCCCCTGAGTAAGCAAGAGATTATAAATCAGGCCATTAAATGGATATAATTTTGTTTTTACAAAATCTGTGTTTTACTAACCAAAATTCTTGAATTATGAGAAAAATTACCATTCTTTTTGCCTGCTTGCTGTTTGCAATGCAGGCTGCGCTCGCCCAAAGAGCAATCACAGGCACTGTGACCAGCTCTGAAGATGGCAGTGGTATTCCTGGTGTTTCGGTTGTTGTGAAAGGTACAACTACCGGTATCACTACCGATTTATCAGGAAAATATCAACTGTCGGTGCCATCAAATGCCAACACGTTGGTATTTTCGTTCGTGGGTATGAAAACTAAAGAAATCACCATTGGAAATCAGAATGTTATAAATGTTGCTCTTGAACGGGACATTCTTGATATCGAGGGGGTTGTAGTCACAGCATTGGGTATCTCGAGAGAGAAAAAGTCGCTGGGCTATTCGGTACAAGACCTTAGTGGCGAAGAAATATCCAAGGCCAGGGAAACCAATGTATTAAATTCATTGTCAGGAAAGATTGCCGGGTTGCAGATCACCAGTTCCTCAGGGGCAGTAGGCGCATCTTCGCGTATCATAGTCCGTGGTGTTTCTTCCTTGGGGGGTAACAATCAGCCATTGTTCATTGTTGATGGAATTCCAATGAACAATGATGAACTTGGATCTACCGGCACCTATGGTGTGAACCGCGGTAATGCCGCCGCTGACATCAATCCGAATGATATTTATTCGATTTCGGTGCTCAAAGGCCCAAATGCTGCTGCGCTCTATGGCTCACGGGCAGCCAACGGTGTCGTGCTAATTACCACAAAAGCGGGTTCTCAGGCAAGCGCCAAGATGAAAAAAGGGATTGGCATCGAACTTTCGAACAGCACAACCTTCGAAACACCCTTGAGGCTTCCTGACTTTCAGGATGTTTATGGACAAGGATCCGGTGGAGCTTTTAGTTTTGTTGATGGAGCGGGACACGGCATCAACGATGGGGTTGACGAAAGCTGGGGACCAAGGTTAGATGGAAGGCTGATTGATCAGTTTTTTGGAAAACAACAACCTTGGGTTCCTGCACCCGACAACGTTAAAAATTTCTTTGAAACCGGCTTGACCACTTCCACAAACCTGGCAATTACAGGAGGCGAAAAATTTGGAAGCTTTAGGATATCCTATGGAAACGTCAGCCAAAAAGGGATGCTTCCAAACACCGATCTCACAAAAAATAATCTTTCGCTCGGCGCCACTGCCAATCCCAGTCAAAGGCTTTCAATATCCGGATCGGCCAATTATAACAAAACAAAAAGCGATAATCTTCCCGGCTATGGCTACGACGCTCAAAATGTGATGCAACAATTCATGTGGTTTGGCCGGCAGGTGGATATCACAAAACTGAAAGAATATAAAAACGCAGACGGAAGTTTGTTTAACTGGAACTATAACTATCATAATAATCCTTACTTTACATTGCACGAGAACCTCAATAAAATGAACCGCGATCGTGTAACCGGCAATGCCAAAGTCAATTATATCATCACTGATAATCTTACTGCCATGGTTCGCACCGGGATTGATTATTTCACGAACCTGAACACCGATCGCATTGCTGCCGGAGACATTGATAATCATTTTGGCTCCTACTCCGAAAGCCTTTTTTCTTTCATGGAGGTGAATAACGATTTTCTTTTGTCTTATAACAAAACCTTTAGCGAAAATCTTAATCTGAATTTCAATGCAGGGGGCAACCGGATGGATCAGAATTACCACAGGGTTTTTGGAGCCGCCGACGAACTGGCTGTTCCTGGGGTATACACACTGGCAAACTCTCGCGTTGCATTGCGCACTTCCTCGTTCGATCGCAATAAACGCATCAATAGTCTATATTTTTCGGGCCAGGTTGGCTTCATGAAAGGGTTGTATTTCGACTTTACAGGCCGAAATGACTGGTCGAGCACTTTGCCCGAAGGAAAAAATTCATATTTCTATCCATCCGTTTCCTTTGGCGCAGTCATTACCGACCTGATTCGCAATGACCTCGGGCCATTGTCGTATGGCAAATTGAGACTAGGTTATGCCAGGGTTGGTTCCGATACCGATCCGTATCAGTTAGCACCGTTCCTATCGTTTGGTGATGGTTGGAATGCCAGCACCAAACTACTCAACCAATTTGTGCCAAATAATCTGCCTAACTCTGAACTTAAGCCGCAGTTTGCCAACTCCCTTGAAGTAGGCGCTGAGATGAAATTCCTCACAAATCGGATCAGTCTTGATATCACATACTATAACCAAACCACCACCGACCAGATTATAAGCATTCCGGTTTCTGCTTCATCAGGATACACGAGCAAAAACATCAATGCTGGCGAAATTTCCAACAAGGGTATTGAACTTTCATTAGGAGTGGATGTCATCGGGCAGCAAAGCCCGCTCAAATGGCGCACCACCTTTAATTTTGCTAAAAACAAAAACCAAGTGGTTTCATTGGCCGAAGGGGTTGAGCAATACGAACTTGGAAGCTATTGGAGCCTGAAGGTGATGGCCATTCCGGGTCAGGCATATGGGTCGTTATATGGCTATGATTATCTGAGAGACCCGAGCGGAAACATCGTGCATGTTAACGGGCTCCCTGTAACAGGCGACTTGAAAATTCTTGGAAACTACCAGCCCGACTGGATTGGTGGCATCAACAATGACTTCTCATACAAAGGGTTCACTGGAGGCTTCCTGATTGATATGAAAAAGGTGGCGATCTTTATACCATGACAACCACCTGGGGCCGCTATGCAGGCGTTCTAAAAGAAACACTCATCGGACGCGAGGGCGGAATCGTAGGTAAGGGCGTTAAACAAATTGTTGGAAGCGATGGCAAACCAGCTTTTGTTGAAAACGATGTGGTTGTAGATGCCGAAGCATATAACAAAGCTGCATATGTTGATGGTATTGCTGCCGGCAGTGTTTTTGATGCCAGTTATATCAAACTACGAGAAATCAGGCTTGGTTATAATTTCGGACAAGTCCGCAATACTCCTTTCCAGGATTTGTCTGTATCAATTGTCGGAAGAAACCTTGCGTTGCTCTATTCCGTAGTGCCTCACATTGACCCTGAAACTTCTTTCAACAGCGGAAATGTTCAGGGGTTGGAGTTTGGGCAGATTCCTTCTGCCCGCAGCATCGGGTTCAATATCAGCGCAAAATTTTAGTCTAACCTTAAACATCCACACAAATGAAAAGAATCAACATAATTGGAATCACGGTTTTATTCGCCATGATCCTGATCGCGATGGTTTCATGTACCAAAGATTTTGATGAAATCAACAAAGATCCCAATAACCCCAGCACCAAGCTGGCTGCACCCGAAATGCTCCTTACCAATGCCATCGAAAGCTTGACCGACCGTGTACATGAAATCTTTCTTGGGCACGAAATGGGCTCCGGCTGGGTTCAGCATATGGCCAAGGTGCAATACACCGATGAAGATAGATATCGTCCCAGGTTGTCTGTCATAAACATCTCCTGGACAAGCTTTTACGCCGCTTCCGGCAAAGATGTGCAACTTATTTATGATGTAGCCGTTGAACGCGACCATAAAAACTACCAGGGAGTAGCACTCGTATTGCGCACTTACATTTCTTCAGTGATAACCGACCTCTTTGGCCCGGTTCCTTATACCGAGGCATGGCAAGGCGAAACCAATACACTTCCCAAATACGATTCGCAGGAAAGCATCTACCGCGATATGATCGCTAAACTCGAAACAGCAAATACATTGCTCGACCCTGCAGGCAGTGCGATTGATGGTGATATTTTGTTTAACAACAATATTACAGCGTGGAAAAAGTTTGCCAATTCGCTAAAAATGAGGCTTTTGCTTCGAATGTCAGGAAAAGATGCCCCATTTGTTACAACCGAGATGACAAAAATGATAAACAATGCGGCTAAGTATCCAATGTTTACAAGCAATGCAGATAATGCTGCTTTACAATACCTGGGATCTTTTCCAAATAATCACCCAATAAACGAAAACCGTAAAACCCGAGACGACCACCGGGTCAGTAAAAATTTGATTGACAAGCTATATAAAGATCCTGCCAGCCCCGACTACAGGGTCACACTTTATGCAGAGCTTGCAGCGGGAACCGGCGATTATAATGGAATCCCTAACGGGCTTTCTTCTGCCAATGCAGCAGCATATGATGGTAATGGCCTGGCCAACACATCAAAAATTGGATCATTCTACACACAGGCTACGGCGCCTGGTATGCTGATGAGTTTTGTTGAGCTAAAATTTATACTTGCAGAAGCTGCTTTGAAAAATTATATCCCGGGTGGGGCCACTGCTGCTAAAACACACTATGAGCAAGGTATTGAAGCATCATATTATCAAAATGCAGACTACTTCAGAACACGGCTGAAGGCAATTTGGGGTCCGACTTTTATCAGCTGGGGATGGGATGGAACATCAGACATCCTCAAATTTGCCCTTGACGATTTCAATGAATATGGAGGTTGGGCATGGAATGCTACTAAAGCCATGGAACAAATTGCCACTCAAAAATGGGTAGCAATGTTCGATCAAGGCTTGCAAAGCTGGTTTGAATGGAGAAGAACAGGTTGGCCAAGATTAACACCGGCAGCCGAAGGTTTCAACGATGGCAAGATACCTGTACGGGTTACATATCCGACCGACGAAGCAGCACGCAATTCTTCTCAGCTTGCAAAGGGGGTTACATTGTTGGGTGGCCCGGATAATTTGAACACCAGGGTCTGGTGGGATATTGATTAAGTTGATTGTTTATAAATTAAAGAAAAACACAAGATATGAAATCAAAATTGATAAATCTTATCGCCATCTTCGGTATCATCGGGCTTGTATTTAGCGCGTGTAACAAATCCGAAGATCTTGTAACGGCCGAAGCCAAGACTGGTGGGTTGGTGTCGCCGTTAACTTCTATTCCTTATAAACTTGGGAACACTCCAAAAATTGACATTCCGGTATTTCTGCCCCTCGGACCGGCCATTACTACGATTGAAGTGTATAATAAATATTACAGTAACGCCCAGAAAGCCTTCTCGAATGAAGTGTTGTTGAGAACTATCAGCGTAAATGGCAAGAATGAGAAAGCAGATGCCACAGAAACATACTCTGTTACTTACGCTAATCTGATTGCCAGCCTTAAAGTTAACAACATCGCACTGCCGACCAACGAATTGCTGGCCCCGATTGGCGATTATTGGACCCTCAGTTATGTGGCAATACTCTCTGATGGTCGGAAAGTAATTAACAACACCAAAACCAACATCTCGGTGGCCAACCGTTATGCCGGTTTCTATCAGGTAACCGGAACCTTTAACCACCCGACTGCAGGGATCAGACCAATCAACGAAAAGAAGTTCCTAACTCCCATCAATGCAGTCACTTGCACAACGTCAATTGGAGATTTGGGTAGCGCTGGTTATTTTATGGACATCACTGTAAACCAAACAAACAACGATGTTACGTTTTCGAACGGAACACCGGTTGCTATCATTCCTACTGCCGGAAAACGATCGTATTTTGATCCGGCTACTGGTAAGTTTTTCTTATACTATTTTTACGTTGGAGGAAGCGGAAACCGTGTAATCGAAGAAGTTTATACGCCACTCTAAAATCTGCCAATTAGTACAAAAAGGGCTGGCTCTTTGTCGAGCCAGCCCTTTTTCATTTGGTGTACAGCGTTTTCCGAAGGTTGGTTTTTGCCCCCAAGCAGCAGGATAGTTCATTTTTGCTTTACTTTGCCATTCAAAATCAGGCAAATCATTGTTTATGAGAAGTACAAATTTCAAATCAGCGCAACTGATAACAGTAGCAATTGCCACCTTAATATTTATTAGTTGCGGCCAGGAACAAAAACTGTTGGGATCCTGGGAAATGACAAAGGAAACCATCAATGGCATTAACCAGCCTTTTGACAAACAAGTTACCTGGACATTCGGCAAGGGGTCTGCTTTTGAGCAAACCACAATTCTGCTTGGTGTGTCTGATTTAGAGAAGGCAAAGTGGTCTTATGATAAAGAGAACGAAGTTATAACACTAGAATACGCTGCGGATAAGTTGGCACAATGGACAGTTAGGATCCAAACCCGCGACCGACTGGTAGTCTATTACAACAAATTTGGCTTCCAGATCGAAAGAGATTTCACGCGGCTGAAATAAAGATTGCTTTTATAGCTCCTCCGGATTTTTTTTAATTGGATTATCGAGCTTATTTTTTTCTTCATTCATAATTCCTAAAAATTCTTCCTTGTATTTATCTTTCACCGGCTCACTGGGTGGCGATTCAATTTTAAGGGGATTGATTGCTACTCCATTTTTATATACCCTGAAATCGAGGTGGGGGCCGGTCGAAAGCCCGGTGCTTCCTACATAGCCAATTACCTGGCCTTGTTTAACCCTGGCGCCGGAATTAATGCCCTTGGCATATCCCGAAAGATGCAGATATTGCGTTTTATAGGTGCTATTGTGCCTGATTTCAACCATTTTACCAGCACCACCGCTGTGGTGTGCCTTTGTAACTGTGCCATCGCCAATGGTCATCACGGGGGTGCCGGTTGGGGCTGCATAATCCACTCCATGATGCGGCCTTCGAATTCGAAGAACCGGATGAAGCCGACTGTTCGAATAGCGAGATGATATCCTCGAAAACTTTAAGGGTGCCTTCAAAAATGCTTTTCGCAGGCTCTTTCCCTCTTCGTCGAAATAATCGCCTACTCCTTCTTGCACAAAGTAAAATGAATAAAAATCACTTCCTGCATGATTGAAACAGGCCGAAACAACCCTTCCTGTTTTGAGTGGCTTTCCCTCAACATAAATCTGTTCATAGTAGGTTCGGAATGAGTCGCCTTTCTGAATGGCAAAAAAATCAATGGCCCAGGCATAAACATCCGATAGTTCCAGTGCGAGTGTCGGGTTGATTCCCTGATCGTCCAAAGCGTTCCACAATGAGGATTCGATGACGCCTGATGCAAATTCGATGCGGCGTTCAACTTCTTTATCGGCGCTATAAACATGTAGTGAATCGCCCAAAGAGAATACGATATACTTGGAAGGAGTATCCTCATAAATAAAATAAAGCGGTGTGTTTACCGAATCGCGACGACACATTAACGTATAGCTATTTCCAGCCCTGATCATTCGGGCATCAAAAACTATGGATGCTTTTACCACCAATGAATTGATTGTTCTGACATCAACATTGCAGCGTTGAAGCAGTACCGAGAGTGTTTCGTCTTGTTTCACCACACCATCAAATTGAAGCAGTGAGTCAACCCGAATTCCATATCGTAAGACTGGTTCGTAAACCACTTCATCAGCGGGATGTTTTGTTTTTTCCTGCCAAAAAAGGAGATAGAGAACTGTGAAAATGACAAGCGTTGAGAAACCTACCAGGAGTGTAGGCTTGAGGGGTATTTTTTTCGTCATTCGTAATAAATCAGTGGTGGCTACATTAAGTAAAGCATAAACACCGAAATTATTGCAGGTTATCGAAAAATATATACCAGATTATTTGATTTTATCGTATAAATGATTCATTTTCAGCATTAATGCCTGTTATATTTTTCGCCAAACGCTTTCCCTGCATTAAAACATTGCAGATTCACAGATACCACTTCTTCGCCCTTTCTTGAGAAAATTTTTCGGATGGCCTCTTCGAATTTCTCTATCGGAAGCCCGAGATGGGGTGCTGCTGCTCCAAGAATGACCATGTTTGCTGAGCGGGTTGACCCAATTTCCTTTGCAATTGCATCCGCATCGAGGGCGATATGATTGGGCAATTTGCCAATTTCTTTCATGATATCTTCAATGGGAGGATAGTTGCGGATGTTGACAAAGGGGGTAGTGTTTGTGATTACCCACCCATCAGGAGCGAGCATAGGCAGATAGCGCAAGGACTCCATGGGCTCAACGGCGATGATCATATCAGCTTTTCCCTTGGGAATCAGGTCGCTGGCAATTTCTTTGTCAGATATTCGCAGGTTCGATTGTACATCGCCACCCCGTTGACTCATGCCGTGGACTTCAGCTTGTTTTAGTTGAAGACCCAAATCCAGGGCAGCCAAACCAATGGTTGCAGCAATGGACAGGATCCCTTGACCGCCAACGCCTGCCAGAATTATATCTTTCTTCATGGTAATAATATTTGATGAGTATTAATAATAGGCCAAAATCGGGTTTCGAAAATGCAGTTTGGCTCTTCCTCGGGCTAGCTTTTTCTTTTCTCCTTCAGTTTTTTGGTAGCTGTAACAATGCATTCGCGCCTGGGAATAATAACCGAAACACCTTCGTAGGCAAGTTCCTGACGGATGATATCCAGATTTTCGGCATGGTTTTTTGGAATTGGGTTTAAAGTACGAATGTGTTCTTGTTCTACACCCAATCCAAGGCAGATTTCCTCAATTTTTCCGATTGCTGCAGATGGTTGGCCTCCTGTCATGGCGGTAGTTGCATTGTCAAGCACAAATACTTTTACGTTTGTCTTACATATCACTGCATCAAGCAACCCTGTTATGCCCGAATGTGTGAAAGTCGAGTCGCCAATTACCGCAATGGCGGGGGCTAATCCCGCATCAGCTGCACCTTTTGCCATGGTGATAGAGGCACCCATATCAACACAAGAGTTGATGGCATCAAAAGGTTCAAGTGCGCCAAGTGTATAGCATCCAATATCCGAGAACACCCGTCCTTTGCTATATTCACCTAATGCCTCGTTCAAAGCATTGAACGAAAAAATATGCGGGCAACCCTTGCACAACGATGGAGGCCTTGGAACTACTATGGATGGAACCAGCTTTCCAAACGGGTCTTCAATGCCAAGCGCTGCCGCCACGATATTTGGATTGAGTTCTCCATCACGAGGTACAACTCCGTTGAGCCGGCCTTTGATTGGTTTGCCATGATCAAGGATGCCCCGAAGTGACTCCTCAACCAAAGGGTAGCCATCTTCAAGCACAAGGACAGAATCACATTCATCGTATAACTTTCGCACCAGCCCTGTTGGCAGTGGGTATTGGCCGATTTTCAGCAGCGGATAAGGAACTTTGCGATCTGAATAATTTTCGATTAAGTAATTGTATGCGAGGCCACAGGCAATTATTCCGATGCTTTTGTCTTGTCCAGGAAGAAATGTATTAAATACGGAGTTGAGTGATTCTTCCTCAAAAATAATCTGCTGAGAAATGAGCCTCTTATATTGCTTCCGGGCGATGGCTGGCAGGAGAACAAACTGTTTTGGGTTTGAAGGAACCTTGGTTTCATTTTGCGTTCTCTTCGACCTAAGCACCACCCCGGAGCGCGAATGGGCCAACCGTGTAGTGATGCGTAGCAGTACAGGGATATTGTGTTTTTCTGAGAGATCAAACCCATGAATAACCATATCATAAGCCTCCTGCTGGTTGGAAGGTTCGAGTATAGGGATCATTGCAAATTTGCCATAAAAACGAGAATCCTGCTCATTTTGTGAGCTGTGCATCGAAGGATCATCGGCAACTACAACAAGCAAACCCCCATTGGCGCCTGTAATGGCGGAATTGATAAAGGCATCGGCTGCAACATTAAGGCCAACGTGCTTCATACACACCATGGCTCTTTTTCCGGCATACGACATTCCAAGTGCTGCTTCCATTGAGGTTTTTTCATTTGTTGTCCAGCAGGCATGAATGTTCTTATGCCTTGCTTCTTTCGAAGCAATTACATATTCAGTAATTTCAGTCGAGGGTGTTCCCGGATATGCATAAATGCCAGAGATTCCGGCATCAATGCCTGCCTGAGCGATTGCCTCGTCGCCGAGTAGAAGCAATTTCATCATAATCAAATATTTTGAGGTGTTTGATGTATTCTTGGAATATCTATAAGTGCCTTAGGCTTTTTTCTTCCTGAGAGTTCTTTTTAAACTATTTTACAAAACTAAAAAAATATGCTTACACTCATTGCGATAAGCCTAATCCAAACTTCTTCTAAATTATTTCATTCGGTATTTGCAAAAGAAAAGCAAAAACCGTTGTTGATAACAGTGCATTTTTATTCAACTTTGCAAATATGAATTTTCTTGCCCATGCCTATCTTTCAGGAACCGATGACGAAATCATTGTGGGGAATTTTATTGCCGACCATATTAAGGGTAAAGTTAGTAAAAAATACTCTGAGGGTATTCTGAAAGGTATTGCCCTGCACCGTTTTATAGATGAGTATACTGATAATCATCCAGTATTCAGACAAAGCGCCGACAGGCTCAGGCCTATTTATGCACGATATTCAGTGGTGATTGTGGATATGTTTTACGATCACCTGCTGGCCAAGCACTGGAGCGAATTCAGCCCTATTCCGCTGAAAAGATTCACCAGGAAAATTTACAGGGTGATGATGAAGAATTATCGGATTTTGCCTTTAAAAACGAAACGCATTCTTCCGTTTATGATGGCCGACGACTGGATGGCTGGCTATGCCGGGCAGCAGGGCTTGCAAATAGCATTAAAAGGAATGGCCAAACGCACGAGGTTTGAGTCGCGAATGGAGTTTGCGGTGGAAGACCTGATGAAAGATTACTCCTTGTACCTTAGTGAATTCAGGCTGTTTTTTCCTGATTTACAGGAACAGGTCCGCATATTCGATCCTGCCTTGCATTTTGTCTCGCAGGCAAAGTCAAGAAAGCAAAGAAAGTATCAATCTTCGCTTTCCTCCATTGTTTCGAAATTCACACAAATAAATCCCCTGCCACGTTCCAAGGCATAACTTTCCATTCCGGATTGGTATTGAAACCGAAGCCCCCAGGACAGAAGCTTTGATGTGTGCCGGCATGTCATCGGCTCCTTCGTTGGTGTGGCGGTAATAGGGTTCGTTTTCAGGAATTAACCTGTTAAAGCTTGCATCGAAATCGGCAAGCACCATCGGGTCTGCGTTTTCGTTTATGGTCAAGGCTGCCGAGGTATGGCAAATGAACACCTGGAGCATGCCATTCTCGGGTAAATTGCCGAGTTCTTTTAAGAGCAGTCCTGTGATGAGATGAAAGCCTTTGCGAAAAGCCGGAAGTACTATTTCGAAATTTTTTACCATAAAAAACACCTCAACAGTTAAATATTCAACGAGATTGTTTCTTCGCTAAGCAGCCCTCTATTTTCAGGGGGGTTAATTTTCGTTGCAAATAATTATTTCAAATCAAAGCGGTCTGCATTCATCACTTTTACCCACGCTTTAATAAAGTCCTTTACAAATTTTTCCTGGTTATCGTCCTGGGCATAAAATTCTGCATAGGCTCTCAAGATTGAATTTGAACCAAAAACCAAATCTACACGCGTTGCTGTCCATTTGGTTTCTCCGGTTTTCCTGTCAACGATTTTGTATAAGTTATCAGCAACAGGTTGCCAGGAGTATTTCATATCTGTAAGGTTTACAAAGAAATCGTTGGTAAGTACGCCCTCTCTATCAGTAAACACTCCGTGTTTGGTTCCTTTGTAATTTGTTCCAAGCACCCGCATGCCACCAATCAGGATGGTCATTTCAGGGGCGGTTAGTCCCATGAGTTGAGCCCTGTCTAATAATAGCTCTTCCGGTTTTATCGCATAATCCTTTTTCAGCCAGTTTCTAAAGCCGTCATGAATGGGTTCTAGCACTGCAAACGACCCTGCATCTGTCATTTCTGCTGTTGCATCGCCCCGACCGGGGCTAAAAGGAACTTTTATATTCACCCCGGCTTCCCTGGCTGCCAATTCAACCGCTGCGGTTCCTCCCAAAACGATTAAATCGGCAATGCTAACTTTTTTGTGCAGGTTGGATTGAATTTCGGCGAGCACACTCAAAACCTTCTGCAGACGCTCAGGTTCATTGCCTACCCAGTCCTTTTGAGGAGCCAAACGAATTCTCGCTCCATTTGCCCCACCTCTGAAGTCAGAACCACGGAAGGTTCTTGCGCTATCCCACGCAGTATTGATTAGCTCTGTTCGGGATAATCCGCTGTTTAAAAGTTTTGTTTTCAGTTCCTCTATTTCGCTATCGGTCAAGGTGTAGTTGACCACCGGAACAGGGTCTTGCCAAATCAGGTCTTCTTTGGGCACATCCGGGCCAAGATGTCGGCTTTTCGGGCCCAGGTCGCGATGCGTTAGCTTAAACCAGGCCCTGGCAAAAACCTGGGTAAAGTATTCAGGGTCTTTATAGAAACGCTCTGAAATCTTTCGGTACTCCGGATCTTTGATCATTGCCATATCTGCATCCGTCATGATTGGATTTTGGCGCCTGTTTGGGTTATGTGCATCTAATGGTTTGTCTTCTTCTTGGATACTGACTGGTTCCCATTGCCATGCACCCGCGGGACTTTTCTTAAGTTCCCAATCGTGGTTAAACAACATATAGAAATAACCATTATCCCATTTTGTGGGGTTGGTAGTCCAGGCGCCTTCCAAACCGCTTGTAACCGTGTCTTCGGCATTTCCCTTTCCTGTCGGATTTATCCATCCAAAGCCTTGCGCATGGATTTCAGCACCTTCGGGGCTTTCGCCCAATAAAGCAGGATCGCTATTTCCGTGTGCTTTGCCAACCGTATGGCCTCCGGCTGTCAAGGCTACGGTTTCCTCATCGTTCATGGCCATTCGTTTGAAAGTGGTTCGCACATCCTGGGCTGTTTTTAAGGGATCGGGTTTGCCATCCACACCCTCCGGGTTAACATAAATCAATCCCATTTGAACGGCTGCCAATGGATTTTCCAATGATTCACGGTCAGCATCATTTTTATAACGATTTTTGGTTGCTGCAAGCCATTCCTTTTCAGTTCCCCAGTTAATGTCTTTTTCTGGGTGCCATATGTCTTCGCGACCTCCCGAAAATCCGAATGTTTTGAGCCCCATTGACTCGTAGGCCATGTTTCCGGCAAGGATGAACAAATCGGCCCATGAAATTTTGTTGCCGTATTTTTTCTTAATCGGCCATAATAACCTGCGTGCCTTATCCAAATTGGCGTTGTCGGGCCAACTGTTGAGGGGGGCAAAGCGTTGATTTCCGGTGTTGCTTCCACCTCGTCCGTCTGCAACACGATAGGTTCCGGCAGCATGCCAGGCCATACGAATCATCAAACCACCATAATGTCCCCAGTCGGCTGGCCACCAATCCTGGCTTTGTGTCATCAACAATTTCAAATCATTTTTTAATGCTTCCAAATCAAGCTTACTGAATTCTTCTTTGTAGCTGAAATCGTTTCCCAGCGGGTTTGTTTTTGTATCGTGTTGATTCAGAATATCAAGGTTAAGTGCTTTTGGCCACCAATCCATTACCGAACTACTATTTTCGGTGTTAGCCCCGTGCATTACCGGACATTTTCCTGTTTTAGTGTTATTCATCTATTCAATTGTTAGGTTACAAAAGGTATTTTTCAGTTTAATTTCTCAAACTGCTGCATTATTAAATTTATAACTGCCAGCAAAGCAATACTGCTGAGTCAAGCAAGGCTTATCAACTATACCAATCTGCCAATATTAACAAACAAACGAAAACTTTGTTTATTCTCCAAGGTCAAGAATGTTGCCTTTTGCAAACTCCTCGAGCATTGCAGTAGTCACTGACTTTGGTCTTTCGAGCGGGTAGCCGAGTGCACGATCCCACACCAGGTTTGCAGCAATTCCGAGCGCCCGGCCAATCGAAAACAATACTGTGTAGAAATCATATTGGGTGACACCATAATGCCAGTGCAGTGTGCCGGTAAGTGCATCAAGATTTGGCCATGGGTTTTTAGCCTTTCCCTGTGCCAACAGTATGGGTGGGACAATTTCATAGAGTTTGTTTACTACCTTGAATAGCGGATCATCTGGCATGTGTTTCAGGCAAAATTCGCGTTGAATGGTATAACGGGGGTCTGTTTTACGCAACACCGCATGGCCATATCCCGGAATTACCTGACCACTGTTGAGTGTGTTCCAAACATAAAGTTTGAGTTCGTCTTCGCTCGGATCGTTACCATCCATTCTTTCCATCAACTCCTGCAACCAGCGCAGCACCTCCTGATTAGCCAGGCCATGCAGAGGGCCGGCGAGGCCATTCACCATGGCTGCGGTACATAAATAAATGTCAGAAAGGCTGCTGCCAACCAGGTGAGCAGTGTGGGCACTTACGTTGCCGCTTTCGTGGTCGGCATGAATGATAAAATGAAGCCTGGCAACATCATCATAGGGCTTGCCTACACCCATCATGTGGGCAAAGTTTGCCCCAAAATCCAGGTAAGGATTTGATTGAATTCTTTTTCCGTCTCGATAGAGCTTTGCAAAAATATATGTAGCAACTTCCGGAAGCTTTGCAAGCATATTCAATGCATCTTCATACATCGGGTCCCACTGCTCCAGCTTGCTAAGGCCTGCATGATGTTTCTTGGAAAAAAATGATTCGCGCTGCATCGTCATTACAGCGGCAGAAAAAATGGTCATCGGGTGGCTGCAACACGGGAACGAGTCAATCACTTCATAGACATACCTTGGCAAGATGCGCCTTTTGTTGAATTCGTCGGCCATTTCTGTAACTTCCTCGAAATTTGGAATATCGCCGGTAAGCAGCAGATAATATAACCCTTCAACATAAGGCATTTCTGAATCCTTGGGCTTTGGCAGCTTTTCAAAAACTTCGTTCAACGTGTATCCCCGATACCTGATGCCTTCCATCGGATCGAGATAAGATATGTCGGTAACCAGGCTTTTTAGTCCGCGCATACCGCCAATTACCTGCCCGATAGTAATTTTATCTATCACAACATTGCCATGTTCTTTCAGAAGTTTTTCGGTACGTGGCCGCCATTCTTCAATTTTTCTACGAAGTTTATCTTTGATTCTTTCCATGTTTATGAGATTTTTATAATTGTGTTTACATGTTTTCAATAATTGCATCTGAAAACTGCGATGTTTTCAACAAAGCTGCGCCTGTCATGAGTCGATGAAAATCGTAGGTTACTTTTTTCTGTAGGATGGTTTTTTCGAGGCTTTGATAAATCAGTGCGGCTGCCTCGTCCCATCCCATATATTCAAACATCATGGCTCCGCTAAGGATCACCGATCCGGGGTTCACCTGATCAAGGTTGGCATATTTTGGGGCTGTGCCATGGGTAGCTTCAAATACAGCATGGCCGGTGAGGTAATTGATATTTGCCCCTGGAGCAATTCCAATTCCGCCAACGATTGCGGCAAGTGCATCGCTTATATAATCGCCATTCAGATTCAGGGTGGCGATTACTGAGTATTCGGCCGGACGCAGCAAAATTTGCTGCAGAAATGCATCGGCAATTGCGTCTTTGATGAGTAACTTGCCCTGGTTCAATGCCTGGGTTTGAGCCTGGTCGGCGGCTGCCTTGCCCTGTGTCTCTGCAATTTGGTCGTAGGTTTTCCAGGTAAAAACTTTATCACCGAATTCTCGTTCAGCCAGTTCGTATCCCCAAATTTTAAACGCGCCTTCCGTAAACTTCATAATATTTCCCTTGTGAACCAAGGTTACAGAAGGCATCTTCTTTTGCAAGGCATACACGATGGCTGCCCTAATCAGGCGCTCGCTGCCTTCTTTCGATACAGGTTTGATGCCTAGGCTTGAGCTTTGGGGGAAGCGCAGGTTTTTTACACCCATTTCGTTAATCAGAAATGATTTGAGTTTTTCGGTATCTGTATTCCCATGCATAAATTCGATGCCTGCATATATGTCTTCGGTATTTTCGCGAAAGATATGCATATCCACTTTCGAGGGATCTTTTACCGGGCTGGGCACCCCTTGAAACCATCTTACCGGACGGAGGCAAACATAGAGATCCAACTCCTGTCGCAACGCAACATTGAGCGAGCGGATACCACCGCCTACAGGCGTGGTAAGTGGCCCTTTGATACCCACAACATAGTCGCGGAAGGCCTGAAGCGTTTCATTTGGCAACCAATTGCCTGTTCGGTCGAATGCTTTTTGACCGGCAAGTACTTCTTTCCAGAAGATTTTTTTCTTTGAGGCATACGATTTTTCAACAGCTGCATCGAAAACCCTCACGGAGGCCCGCCAAATATCAGGTCCGGTACCGTCGCCTTCGATAAACGGAATTACCGGTTGGTCAGGAACATGCAGCTGGTTGTCGGAAAAAGCAATTTTTTGTTCGTGCATCGTGTAGAATGATTATCAATAAATTTTGCAGTAAATATATAACTTTTTAGATAATTGATTTGTTTTTTATCTTAACAAACTTACTCTGGAGCCTGTTAGCAGCCTTATGGAGTATTACAATAAACAAAATGCAACCTTTTTAGTTTGTTAGATGAACCCTTTTATTTATGGCAACACTAAGGAATATTGTCCTCTACGATGGACAGTGCGGGTTATGCAACGCAACAATCAGGTTTTTTAGCAAGAGGAACCATAGCAATAATTTTGATTTCATGCCTATGCAAGAGAAACAAGCTCAGAAGCTTATGCAAATGCATGGGTTCGAAGGCTTAGCACCTGACTCTGTTGTTTATTTGCGCGGCAATCATGTGTATTTACGCTCTGAGGCAGCTATCCGGATGCTGGCACACCTTGGAGGCGCCTACAGACTTGGCTTGATTTTATTGTTGGTGCCTCAAAATTTGCGCGATTCTGTCTACAATCTTATTGCGAAAAACAGGTATGCATGGTTTAACCAGAAAAATAAATGCAGCATTTAATCAATTTCCAATTGTAGGTTTTCCGC
>JBBIIP010000024.1:0-49392 GCA_037446395.1 Lentimicrobiaceae bacterium | reverse complement strand
CAGGCATTGTTCGCCACAACAGAGATTGTTCCCCCGTTTGCTCCGGGTGTGCAGGAGATGGAGGTAGTGGTTGAGCTGCCTGTCCACCCACCTGGCAAAGTCCATGTATAAGATGTGGCGTCTGCTACCGGTGCAATGCTGTAGGTCTGTGAAGAACCTTGACAAACATTGGTTGGGCCGGTGATGGAACCGGGCTGGGCGGGTAACGGGCATTGATATCTGTATGCTAAAGTAAAGGTTCCATAGGGTAGGACAGCTGCATCAACCTTAAGGTAAACATAATCCATTGAAGCATAATTGCAAACCCAGGTAATTATTGATCTATTACTCTCACAACCATTATCATCACTTGTAATTGTGGCGCATGATGCATCGAACAGGAATAAGCGTGTATTAAAATTTGCGGTCGCTCCGTCTCCACATCCAGTTTTGAATGTATATCTGTACCCACTCAATACACGAAATCTATAAATCATACATGTTCGTGATAAAGAAGAAAGTGTACCGGTAACCGTCTGCCAGGTTGTACTGCTGGAAGTAGGGCTTGAATCGAAATCTGGGCAAAGCGTACAAAATATTTGCCCATAGGCCGAAATTGCAATAAAAAAGATTGATATTGTAAACAACAATTTTTTCATTGGATTTGGGGTTTGGGGGTTAATACTTGAAATTATCATTTATTTATGTTCTGCGCAGGGTTAATTTCTTGAATTTGATATTTTATTATACAAACGGGACAAAATCAATATCAAATTCTTTGAATTTTCGCTCGGGAATAGCCGGACGATAATGTAATTGTTTCGCCTGCCCGATGTTGAGTTCAATCCATTTAACAAATGCAGTGATTCCCGGCTCTTCACCTTCAGCAATGATTTTCATCCCAATACCCGGGCCATAATTCATCTTTCCTGTAACGCCATTTATGTAGGCAGCCTTCATACATAAGAAGCCAAAACCATTCATGATGGGATAACCGCCGGAAATGACCTCTATTTGAGTTATCACGATCTGCTATTTTAAAACAGACCAAAGATAAGATTCAAAAGATGAGAATGCAACTAAAATGGTAGGACAATGGGTAGGACAAGACGAGGCTAACCTATATATTTTTTAGTACCTCGGCCAGGTCGGTTTCAGCTTTGAGATTCAATTTTTTGCGAAGTCGCTGTCGGTTCTTGTTGACAGCATCCAGGGTGACATTCATCAACCGGGCAGTTTCTTTGGAACTGAGCCCAATAAGTAAATAGGCGCACAATCGGGTGTCAGATTCGCTCAGGTTCCCGAATTTATTATAGAGACGGTCGAAAAATCCGGGATGCGTTTGCTCAAAATCGAGTTTAAATCGGTTCCAGCTTTGGTCGGTATCGGTATTTGCCCGTATGAATTTAAGTACCTGATCGAGCTGGTCCTGGTTGTTTACCGATTTGAGTTTGTCTATTACATCCCTGAGAATCTCATTTTTATTCATAAGACAAAGGGTGGTATTGGCAAGCTTCATGTTCTTAAATTCCAAGCCAATGGCATACTTTTCGGCCTGAAGCCGGTTGATCTGCTGTTCAGCAAATATCTGGTCTTCGAGCCTTTTGGCTTCAATCTCTTTTTTTGTGATTTGGGCAATCATCAAATCCTGCTCATTTTTTTGAAGCAACTTATTTTGTTTAAGAGTTATGGATTTTACCCGATAGAGTATGAATAAGATGAAAGTAATAATGAGCAATCCGGCAACACTGACAAGTGCCAGGCGCTGATTTTTCTTTTTCAGTTCTATATCTTTAAGCAACAATTGGTTTTCTTTTTCTTTCTTTTCGGATTCATAAACCTCTCTGAATTCATTGATTTGCCGGAGGCTTTCAGCATTAAACAAGGAATCCTCGATTGCTATGGATGCTTTCATGTGCTCGAATGCGGTACGATGATTTCCCTGCCTATAAAGGATTTCAGCTAACTCCTGGTGAGCAGAAAGCATGATGGGTCTCAAATCAAGTCCCTGTGCTTTTAGTAAACACTCCTGATAATACCGAACAGCCTCATTTAAATTTCCTTTAAACCCATAATTTCGCGCCAGCAGCAACATGGTATTTGCCACTGCATTGTCGAGCGACAATTCTTTGAAAGCCTTTAAGGCTTTTAGGAAAAAGTCCTGGGCAGTATTGTAGCTACCCATTTGTTGGTAGGTTTTTCCCAGTCGCTCCTGGCGCAGCGCGATTTTTTCTTTGTTTCCAAGCTTCAATTCAATATCAAGGGCTTCGTTCTGAAATTGCAGGGCTTTTGTAAACTCTCCCAAACTGGTATATGCCGATCCTATACCGCTCAAACGAATGGCTATGCGGGAAGGCTTATTGTGTCGCCTGTCTATTTCAAGGGCCTGATTATAAAAATCTATGGCTTCGGGCAGCCTTCCCCATTTTTCATATATCTTGCCAATGGCATTCAAGTTGATTGATTGACCCTCCTCGTTACCGAGTTTTTTTTCAATCTCCAACGCCTCTCTCATTTGAATTAAAGCGTCATTGTAATAACCTAATAAAAACAAACATTGCGATTTGTTGGCAAGGTTAATGGAAAGTTCGACAGTATCATTAACCTTACGGCAAACATCAACTGCCTCGCTGTAATATACAAGTGCTTTGCCGATCATGCCTTGAGTATGAAATACGGACCCTAAATTACCCAGACCAGTAATAAGTTCAACAGAGTTTGGTTTAGCTATATTTCTTACGCACTCAAGTGCTTTAGAATAATATTGCTGTGCTGTTGGGTAGTCCCCTTTTTCATAATATTCATCTGCCAGGGCGGTGTAGGTCTTAAAATTCATTTCTGAACTTTCATCTGCATTGGCCGGAATTGAAAAGCAAAACAATAGCAGGCAAATACAATACTTAAAACAATTTGAAGTACTATAAATCATTATGTTAGGAGGTTGTCCAAAAATCAGACTAAAGTAATAAAAAAGTATTTTTCAGAAACAAAACAGTTTGAATAAATAAAATTTTGCACTTTCTGATAGGTGCTCAGGGTATAGAAATACCTGCCCAAAAAAATTTTATACCTAATCCAAACCTTTTTGCATGCTGGTTGTTTAACGTCTTAAATAATTTCTTAAACAAATTTCAACTATGCCATTTATACTACGTTCACTTTTTATTATTCCGGCACTCGTGATTTCTTTCACATCGCTTGCACAAACCGGAACCATTCGTGGCAGGGTATTTAATGAAAAAACCAACGAGCCGCTTCCATTTGTCAATATCATTATATACGGCACGAATATCGGCACCACCAGCGATTTCGACGGCAATTTTTTGTTTGCAGGGATCACACCGGGATTTTTGAAACTTACCGCTTCTTTTGTGGGCTTTGAAACACAAACCACTTCCGAATTTCTAGTTACCAATGCCCGCACATCGAATGTCGAAATTCCGATGCGGGAAATATCAATACAACTTGAGAATGTAGAAATTCGCGCCAGCCTGTTCAAACGAACCGAAGAAAGCCCCGTTTCGATGCGAACACTGGGCATCGCTGAAATTGAAAAAAGTCCGGGGGGTAATCGCGACATCAGCCGGGTGATACAATCCTTGCCGGGTGTTGCTTCAACGCCTGCATTTCGAAATGATGTGATTATTAGGGGGGGAGGCCCGAGCGAAAGTCGTTTCTATCTCGATGGAATTGAAATTCCAAATTTGAATCACTTTGCTACCCAGGGGGCTTCGGGTGGGCCTGTTGGTATTATTAATGTTGATTTTATCCGGGAAATAGATCTCTTTTCGGGTGCATTTCCGGCCAATCGGGGGAATGCACTGAGTGCTGTTTTGGAGATGAAACAGGTAGATGGGGATCCGGAAAGGTTAAATTTCAGGGGTTCGGTTGGAGCTTCTGATCTCGCTCTCACGCTGAATGGGCCTGTGGGCGAGCGATCGAGCATCATCATGTCGGCACGCCGATCCTATTTGCAATTTCTTTTTGGTGCAATCGGCTTGCCATTCCTGCCCACCTACAACGATTTTCAGGTAAAATACCGCATCAGTTTCGATACAAAAAATCAACTCACCATCCTGGGACTGGGAGCCATAGACCAGTTTAAACTCAACACCGGCATCAAGAATCCAAATGAGAATCAGCAATATATTCTTGACTACCTGCCTGTAAACGAACAGTGGAATTACACCGTTGGGGCGGTATACCGCAATTTCACAAGCACTGGCAGTCATGTGTTTGTGATGAGCCGCAACATGTTGCGGAATACATCCTATAAATATCCTGAGAACGATGAAAGCAAAAGCAAGATACTCGATTATTCATCAGATGAAATGGAAAATAAATTCCGCTACGAACGCAACACAACTTTTTCAGGCTATCGTATAAACTTTGGAGCAGGGACCGAGTATACCCGCTATCTCAACGATACTTACCGACTGGCTTTCATCAACAAAGAACCGTTTGCATTCGATTACACATCAGCACTCGACCTTTTCAAATGGAATATATTTGCCCAGGTCAGCAAGGGCTTTTTTGCCGAAAGGCTCAAGCTATCGCTTGGTATGCGGGCAGATGCCAACAGCTACTCCAAGAGCATGTCGAACATGGCTGATCAATTTTCGCCAAGATTTTCTGCTTCCTGGTCTGTCAACGAAAAATTCTTTGTGAACTTCAATACGGGCCGATTTTATCAGCAACCGCCTTATACAACGTTGGGATTTAGAAACTCAGCAGGAAATTTGGTAAATAAACAGAATAATCTAACCTATATCTCTGCCGATCATCTTGTGGCTGGCATTGAATATCAGCGCAACCGCGATGCCCGGTTTACGCTTGAAGGTTTCTTCAAATCATACAGAAACTATCCTTTTTCGATCATTGATTCAATTTCTCTTGCCAATAAAGGGGCAGATTATGGAACTTACGGCGATGAGGAAGTCAGATCGCTTTCAAAAGGAAGAGCCTACGGAATGGAAGTGCTCTGGCAGGAACGCAACCTGGCTGGGTTCAACCTCATTTTGTCCTATACTTTGGTGAGGAGTGAATTTCAAAACCCTGGCGATCGCTTTATCCCTTCGGCTTGGGACAACCGCCATATAATTAATTTTACCGCATCCCGCAAGCTGAAAGGCAACTGGGATATTGGAACCAAATGGCGCTTTGTAGGTGGATCGCCCTACACTCCCTACGACCTCGAAAAATCATCGTTGATCACGGCCTGGCAAGCCAATAGCCAGGGTTATCTCGATTATACAAGGTTCAACCAGGAAAGACTTAGCAACTTCCATCAACTTGATATAAGGGTGGATAAATCATTCTTCTTTAAACGATGGACAATGATGCTGTATATGGATATTCAAAATGTTTATAATTTTAAAGCCGAAAGCCAGAATATTCTTGTAAGGCAGACGGATGATGCCGGAAACCCGATCATCGCAGGAAACAAATACCAGTTAAAGGAAATACAAAATTTAGGTGGCACTGCACTTCCATCAGTAGGTATAATTATTGAGTTATAAGAACTTTTTCAAAATCAGATTTTATGAATAACGTAATGAAAAGGATATTTTTATTGGTTTCAGTTATCAGCATTGCTTCCGCATTTCTATTTGTTGCATATCAACCCCCTTCATACAGTTCAACTGATTCAAAACGCAAAAAGCGCTCAGATGAATCAGCCACCGAGGTTATTCAAACGAATATCCATGGCCAGGGAAATCCGATAAGTATTGAATTTACAAAAGGGAAGTCATATAAGAACCCTGTTCTGGCCATCTGGATTGAAGACATGAATGGCAATTATATTCAAACGTTATATGTCGTACAATCAGTTGCCACCAGTGTCTACCGCCATGGACGAGCAACTTGGGGACACTGGAATCCGGCCATAGTGCGCCGAGCAGCCACCCTCCCCCACTGGGCTCACAAACGGGGTATAAAATCGCCGGATGGGCTCTATATGCCATCTGCAGAAAATCCAATCGCAGATGCCTATACAGGGGCTACGCCGAAAAAGAATTTCGTTCTTAGTAGCAAGTCCGATTCGCCTCTTCGTGAAGACTTTAAGGTACTGCTCGAAATAAACCTGCCATTCGACTGGAACAACTACTGGCACAACAATAAATACCCAGCTGATGCCGACTACAAAACTTCCGGGCAGCCGCCAATCGTTTATGAAGCCGTGATTCGCCTCGAATCATCAAACCAGAAATTTGAACTTAAACCAGTGGGGTTCAGCCACTATTCCGGGAAAGATGGCAGCCTGAACCCTGATTTATCTTCAATCACCACAGCCCTCCAGGCGGTAGGAAAAGTTATGGTCAGTTTAGAATAAATCAATCGTTTGATTTATCAGGCAGCATAGGCACAAACCTGAAAAGTCCATGTTTTTCGAATTTCAGGATGCCTTCAGGAAATTTTTGGACCACTGTCATTCTCTGCGCATCCCCATCGTCGAGTGGCAGCACCAGCAATCCGCCTGTCTTTAGCTGTTCAACCAATGCTTCAGGCACATTGGGCGCTGCAGCCGTGATCAGAATTTTATCGAAAGGCGCAAAGGCAGGTAGCCCTAAATATCCATCGCCATAGAAAACTTTGACACGGCCAAAGCCGATCGAAGGCAAAAATGTCTTTGATTTTTGATAAAGTGATTTAAAGCGTTCGACCGTAAAAACTTTTGCCCCCATTTTTGCTAGGATACAAGCCTGATATCCTGAGCCAGTGCCTATTTCAAGAATTTTTTCTCCATGATGCACGTCAAGAAGCTGGGTTTGATAAGCTACGGTGTAAGGTTGTGAAATGGTTTGGCCTGCCCCTATCGGGAAAGGTTTATCGTCGTAGGCAAACTCGAGAAACGATGAATTGAAGAAGAAATGGCGGGGCACATCTTCCATTGCCTTGAGCACACGCTTATCCGTAATCCCCTTTTGCCTGATGCTATCCACCAGTTTTTTGCGCAGACCTATGTGACGGTAGTTGTCCTCCATTAACAGCGTAGTATGGCTAATTATGTATATATCAATTACTTACTGTGTGGTAATGATTTCAGCAAATTTAGAGTTTTTTTCCATTTCCTGAATAATTGAATGCTTTATACGCCGAAATAACTATTTAAGTACTATCTATATCCTGACATTCAAGATATTACAATATTTATCATAAAAAGAAAAAGCTTAACCAGTTTGTCTAAATATGTTAGCTTTGCAAAAAACAATTTCATGCTTAGTATTGGGGTTTTAGGGGCCGGACATCTGGGAAAAATTCATATAAAATGCATTAAGCAAATCAGGGAATTTGAGCTTACAGGATTCTTTGACCCAAACCATGCAATTGCGGCAGAAGTTGAGCAAGCATTTGGAATAAGAAGGTTTGATGATATTGACGAACTAATATCTGCTGTGGATGTAGTAGATATTGTTACTCCCACTGTTTCGCATTTTGATTGCGCTCAGCGCTCGCTCAAGAAATTTCGGCATGTGTTCATTGAAAAGCCTATTGTGGCTACTCCTGCGGAGGCCCATGAGTTGATGGATCTGGCCACAGAAGCCGGGGTGAAAGTGCAGGTTGGCCATGTTGAGCGATTCAATCCTGCATTTCTTGCTGCAATCTCTTACCTTGAAAATCCAATGTTTATTGAGGCGCATAGGTTGTCGCAATTCAATCATCGCGGAACGGATGTTCCCGTGGTTCTTGATTTAATGATTCATGATATTGATATTATTCTCAGTGTTGTAAAATCGGATATAACAAAGCTCCATGCAAGCGGCGTTGCCGTGATAAGCGATACGCCAGACATTGCCAACGCCCGCATCGAATTCAGCAACGGCTGCGTTGCCAATCTAACAGCCAGTCGTATTGCGTTGAAAAACATGCGTAAAAGTCGATTTTTTCAGCATAATGGTTATCTTGACATTGACTTTCTTAATAAAGAACTGGATATCATTCGCATCAGCAATCTCGACAATCGCATTCCCGATCCAATGGCCGTGGTGATTGAAATGGGCGAAGGCAAACCCAATAAGCAAATATTTTACGAAAAGCCAGCCATTCAGCCCGTTAACGCCATTGTGCTGGAACTGGAGAGTTTTTATAAGGCGATTGTTAACAATACCGAACCTCCGGTAACGCTCAACGATGGTTTCAACGCCCTGCAGTTAGCCCACCAGATCATTGAAAAGATTAGCCATTCGCCGCTTCATCTCAGCTAATGATTTATTCAAATTAACCAAATCGGTTGCTTTTCTTTCAACAGGAGCAATATTGGGGCCAAGGTATCGTTCCTTTAGTATAAGTTTACTATTGCAGCACTCAATTCGCTATTGTATGAAGCAAAATTTATTACGCTTCAGTGTGGTTTTTCTTTTTGTTACACTATCATTACAATATGCATGCCGAGAAACTTCTTCCAATGGAATTCCTTCTTATATCAAAATTGAAAAAATAAGCCTCTCCACTTCCCACGGACAGGGAACCGCTTCGCACAAAATTACCGATGCCTGGGTATATATTGGCAATGATTTTATCGGTGCGTTTGAATTACCAGCAACATTTCCGCTGCTCAAAACCGGCCTTCAGGAAGTGACGATCCTTCCGGGAATTAAAATAAATGGCATTGCAGCCACTCGGGCACCTTATCCGTTTTTTAACCCCCTCACTGTCAATGTTAATCTTGTTGCAGGCGGTGTTACAAGCATCAATAACCTTGCAACAACATATAAAAGCAAGACAGTATTTGCATGGATGGAAAATTTTGAATCCGGTGTACTTTCGATTGACACGACAATCAACAGCCAAACATCTATACGCAGAATTAACACTGCAAGCCTCATTTTTAATCTTCCCGGGGAGCAAAATTATTTCTCGGCAACTTCAAATTTTTGGGGTAACACAAAACTTTTTGAGTGCGCATCGGTGCAACGATATGCCTTACCCAGAAATGATGTTCCCGTATTTTTTGAGATGAATTACCGAACCAACAATTCGATCACTGTTGGGGTTTTTGCCCATACGAGCCAGCAGGTATCTCAAAAATCTGTCCTTGTTTTAAACCCAACCGAAACCTGGAATAAAATCTACATCAACCTTACCCCCACCATTCAGATGACTCCCGGGGCGATTGGCTATAAAGTTTTTCTTGGTGTATTGCGGGATGCAAACGTTGATACAGCAAAAGTATATTTCGACAATTTGAAATTATTATATCTAAATTAGTACCATGAATAAAAAGCTACAAGTTGCCAGGTATGTTGTTGCTGACCTCCTTGCTGCAATCATAGGTTGGAGTCTTTTTTTTCTTTATCGGAAAGTAAATGACCCAGCCCTTCCAGGAGGCCTGAGAGATTTTTTTGCTGATCCTAATTATTATTTCGGCATCCTGGCCATTCCTTTGTTTTGGCTTCTGCTCTATATCATGGTCGGCACCTACAGGAGGATCTTTAGAAAGTCAAGGTTAATCGAATTGGGTCAAACCCTTCTGATTTGCATTATTGGTGTAATCATCATCTTTTTTGTGCTGCTTCTCGACGATTCCATTGCAACATATAAATCCTACTACAAATCATTGCTTGTGCTATTCGCACTTCATTTCGGGTTTACTTATTTATTTCGCCTGATTCTCACAACAATTACAGCATACCGAATACAGCATAAAATTATTGGATTCAATACCATTATAGTTGGAAGCAATGGTAATGCAATTTCTATTCTGCATGAAATTGAAAGTCAGGAGAAGTCTTCGGGAAACCGCTTTCTTGGTTTTGTCAATGCCAAAGACTACGATGATTACAAAATAAGCAAGTATCTGCCTCACCTGGGCAGCCTCGATAATCTCAAATCAATAATTCTCCAAAATAATATCGAAGAAGTCATCATTGCCATAGAGCGTTCTGAACATAAAACCATCGAAAAAATCATTACAGAGCTTGAAGATGCCAATGTGATGATTAAAATAATTCCGGATATGCAGGACTTCCTGCTTGGAACGGTCAGGACTGAATCCATCTTTCATACCCCACTCATCCAGCTATCGCCCGATCTTATGCCTGCCTGGCAGCAATCGCTCAAAAGGGTAATGGATATCGTAGTTTCAATTTTTGCGATGATCATCCTCTTGCCAGCCTACATTTTCACCGCAATTGGTGTCAAGCTCTCGTCGAAAGGGCCAATCATTTATTCGCAGGAGCGTATCGGAATAAAAGGAAAACCATTTCTGATGCACAAGTTCAGGTCAATGCAATGTGATGCAGAAAAAGAAGGCCCCCAGCTATCGTCGAAGAACGATACACGCATAACAAATTTCGGGAGATTTATCCGTAAAGTGAGGCTTGATGAAATTCCTCAGTTTTGGAGTGTCCTTATCGGGGATATGTCTCTTGTGGGCCCCCGCCCGGAACGGCGCTTCTTTATTGACCAGATCGTGCTGCAGGCACCCCACTACAAATTGTTGCAAAAAGTTAAACCGGGAATCACCTCCTGGGGGCAGGTGAAATTTGGTTATGCAGAGAGCGTGGATGAAATGATCGAACGTCTTAAATACGACCTTCTGTATCTCGAGAATATGTCCTTGGCGATGGATATCAAAATTTTGATCTATACGGTGATGATTGTCATGCAGGGGCGTGGAAAATAGCCATCAGATGGCTCCACACTCAATCATACGAACTATTCTCTCAATTTCAAAATCGTTTCCTTCGGGGTCGTATCGAACCTTCAGGTTAAATCCAAAAAGCCTTGCAAAAGATTGCCAGAAAAAGGCCCTGAACTTACCCCTGAACTCACTCACCACCTCGTAGGTAGTATTTCCGGTTTCCCGATCAACCAGTTTCAACAATATCCATCCTTGTGTCACTGTGAAGCTGCGAAGATCGTCTTCGAACTGATTTCGCAGGTCATTTTCGGCTGCTTTCATTGCTGCCTTTTTTTCAAAATCGGTGCTAAGCGTAGTCAGAAGTAATTCATATTCACGCATCTTTATCCCGGCAATTTTGGCATAGGGATATACTACCTTCACATTTCTTACCAATCGGTAAAATCTACGTTCATCAGCAGCATTTTTAAATTCTATTGGCGCAAACACAACAAACTCAGGCAACCTTATTACCGGAATGGTGTCGTTGCCATCAATGTAGGCAGCCGTAATTATCGTTCCCAGTTCCTGAGCCTTAAGAAAGGTTGATTGAACTATCAGTGAAATAAAGATAATAGCTAATAAATTTTTCATTGGTTACCTCTCAGTGCGAGCAACTACTTGTTAACCAATTTTTGTGCCATGAGGCTCCATTTGATCTTAAGCGATCAGCAAATCACCTTAAAACGCCGGACGATAATTAAGCAACCTTAAGTTTTGCAACACTCGATTGGGTAAGCATTTGCTCGGCATAGCTTTTTGTAATTCTGAGCTCTTTGGTTTGGCTGTCTGCCGAAGGCAGTTCAAACATGGCCTGATTGAGGATGGCCTCCAGGATAGAACGCAGCCCTCTTGCTCCTAACTTGAATTCGATGGCTTTGTCAACGATATAATCATAAACATTTTCGCTGAATACCAGCTTCACATTATCCATTTCGAACAGCCGCACAAACTGTTTCACAAGGGAGTTCTTTGGTTCGGTGAGGATCCGCTTTAGTACATCGCGATCGAGCGGATTCAAATAGGTTACTACCGGGAGGCGACCAACTAGTTCAGGTATTAGTCCAAATCGCTTTAAGTCCTGGGGTGCCACATATTGCATCAGGTTTTCCTTGTCAATCATGTCGCGTTCATGGTCCTTTTTAAATCCTATGACATTGGTTTGCAACCGTGCAGCAATGATTTTTTCTATGCCATCAAATGCCCCGCCCGTAATAAACAAGATATTCTGGGTGTTGACCTGGATCATCTTTTGTTCGGGATGCTTGCGCCCTCCCTGTGGAGGAACATTTACGATAGTGCCTTCCAGCATCTTGAGTAATGCCTGTTGCACCCCTTCGCCCGAAACATCGCGAGTGATGGATGGGTTGTCGCTCTTACGGGCAATTTTATCAATTTCGTCAATAAAAACAATTCCATGCTCGGCTGAAGCGACATTGTAGTCGGCTACCTGCAAAAGCCTGGTCAGAATGCTTTCAACGTCTTCCCCCACATAACCCGCTTCAGTGAGAACGGTGGCGTCGGCAATGCAAAACGGGACTTTGAGCAACCTGGCAATTGTGCGCGCCATCAGAGTTTTGCCGGTTCCGGTTTCGCCTACAAGAATAACATTCGATTTTTCAATTTCAACATCTTCATCATTTCGCTTCTGCTTTGAAGGCATGATGCGCTTGTAGTGATTATAAACGGCAACAGAAAGAATCTTCTTTGCTTCATCCTGGCCTATCACATACTGATCGAGGTGAGCCTTGATTTCGGCTGGGCGAAGCAGTTCAATGGATGGAATAAGTTGTTTTTTTCTTTGCGAAAACTCTTCTGATAAGATTTCCGATGCCTGCGAAATACAACTATCGCAAATATGGGCATTGATTCCTGAGATCAGCAGGTTTGTGTTACTTTTTTTCCGGCCGCAAAACGAACAATGGTCAATCTTCTTTGCCATATGCTATCTTTCAAATTATTGAAACCTAATCCTGATCATCCGAAACAATGTTTTAATAATTAGGTCAGGTTGTTATTTGATATTTTTTACCAAAACTTCGTCAATCATACCGTATTCTTTGGCTTCAGCTGCGGTCATCCAGTAATCGCGGTCGCTGTCTTTCTCAATTTTCTCAAATGGCTGGCCCGAATGCATTGCAATGATTTCATATAGTTCTGTTCGCAATTTGAGTATTTCGCGGGTAGTAATCTCGATGTCGGAAGCCTGCCCCTGGGTGCCACCCATGGGTTGATGTATAAGAATACGGCTATGTTTCAGGGCTGAGCGTTTCCTGGGAGATCCGGCACACAGCAACACTGCTCCCATGGAGGCGGCAATTCCGGTGCAGATAGTTGAAACATCGGGCTTTACATATTGCATGGTGTCGTAGATGCCAAGGCCGGCATATACGCTACCTCCAGGGGTGTTCAGATAAATTTGTATGTCTTTTTTGGCATCCGTCGAATCGAGAAAAAGTAGTTGTGCCTGAATGATATTGGCAACATAATCATCAATTGGCACCCCCAAAAAAATTATCCTGTCCATCATCAGCCTCGAGAAAACATCCATGGTAGCGATGTTGAGTTGGCGCTCTTCGATGATGGTAGGCGAGATATAATTGTTAAAGGTTGAGGTGTATCTATGAAGCGTCATGCTATTAAGCCCAATGTGTTTAACAGCATATTTTGTGAATTCGTCGCTGCGCATATATTTTGTTTTATTGGTTATTATTTGTTGAGAGCCAAAAACTCCTCAATGGTTACTTCCTTATTATTGATGCCCAGGTTTAGTTTCAGGGTTGTAATTAAGCGATTGCTAAAAATTTCATCCCTAACCTTTTCAACTTCTTCTTCTTTTGTCATGAATTCATCCACAACTTTATTAATTCTTGATTCATCCACTTCGAGCTGATGCCCGTAGCGATGAGTGAAATAACTTCTTACATATTCCTGCACGCCTTCGTCGTTCGCTTCGAGAGAAAATTTTTCGTTTAATTTTTGCCTGATAATATCCCATTTGAATCCGTTGACCATTTCAGGATAATTCTTCTCAATTTCTTCGGCTGAAATTTCTTTACGACTGTTTACTTTTATCCAGCGTTTTAGAAATTCATCAGGCAGATTGAAGGGGTTTGCTTCAATAATTTTTTCGATGGCCTGTTTGAGAAACAGCTTTTCGCTTTCGCCTGAATAGTTGCTTTTCACGCGCTCGCTGATATGATTTCTGAAATGTGATTCGTCCATATCGCCGTGCCCTGGGAATACTTTTTCAAAAAAATCATGATTCATCTCGGATGGCACCATTCCCAAAACTTCTTTCACTGCAAAACTGAACCTCCCCTCAATTGCTGTTGCTTTGGATTCGGTAATTCGCAAAAAGCGGGCAATCGCAATATCAGTACTGAATACTTCCCGTATATCAAAATCAATAACATCACCTACTTCAGCACCAATGAAGCGTTCACGCTGTTGCTGATCGGGGAGTGTTCTTATGAAAACATAGCCGGAGGATTTGATCCCGCCCTCAAGTTTGTTCCCATGTTCATCAAGTTGTAGTATTTCACCGTCGAGCCAGCCATTCTCATCAGCAGCCGCATGTTGAGATACTGTACCATATCTTTCGCGAAAGCGTTCAATCTCCTTCTCTACATCTTGAGGATCAACCAAAATTGTGTAGTAATCAACCTCCAGATCAGCCGAGAGATTAAGATCGAACACCGGGGTTAATCCAAGGTCAAAATACAAAGTAAATTCAGTTTCATTCAGGAAGTCAACTTCCGGAGATTTTTGGAGACTGGGAAGCGGATAACCGATTACATCAATATTTTTGTCGAGCAGGTATTTTGTAATGGCCTCCGAAACGAGTTTATTTACTTCTTCAGACAGCACTGCATTCCCATAAATTTTTTTTATCAACCCAAATGGCGCCTTGCCTGGCCTGAAACCATGCAAACTGGCTTTGCGCTGATGGTCTTTGAGTACTTTATCTACTTTTTCGGTATAATCTTCGGGGGCAATTTCCACTTTTATTGTTGCGGTAAGCTCCCCTGTCGGTTGCTGGGTAATGTTCATTATAATCTGTTATCGGTAATAAGTTGAAATATGTTTCAAATTGGCCTGCAAAGGTAATAATTTTAGTTCATCATTGAGGCTTCACAGCCAATCGCGAGCGGTTGCCCGGGTTTCAAAAAAAAAGCCTCCCTGGGGAGGCCTCTTTGCAAGTAGCGTTAAAGGTTATTGTTGAACAATCGCGTCGAATTTGATTTTGTCGCCGCGATAAAGTTGAACCACTTTTACCAGGCCTTGCTTGCCGGCCTGGGTTTTGAACATAAATACCTGCCCCTCGGTGAGTTGATTGATACGGGTAAGGGCATTGGCTGAATTGAACGTTGGAAAAAGGTATAAGCTTCCGATCGCATCGAACTGTCCGGCTGTGATAGTGGTTGTGTTGAACCTGGTTTGTCGTTTTGTAGTCCAGCTGGCTAACTGAAAATCGCTGATCGCATTTGCGGCATCATCATCAGTTGCAGCAACCGTGTTGCCGGTTGTCGTGCCTTTGAAAAAGAGAAAATCAACTTTTGATTGGTTTTGGGCAGCTATAATGCGTGTATATACCAATTCATCTGCTGTATTATAGAAACTTCCGGTTTCATCGTTCCATGATCCCAATATCACACCCGATTTCTTTCGAACGGTTACCCCACCGGGATTGACAGTGACAGCGAATGAAACTTCAGCGCTCATGCCTCCATCGGCCACAATTTTAGCCACCAACCTGCTGGTTCCCGGACTTCCATAGCCGATGCTATAGTTGGCTGTGAAAGAGTCGGCATTTATGATTGAATCCACCATGGTGTTTGTTGCTCCGGTAGTCACAGCTGAAAGTGTAAACTTTTTCAGTTTTTTATTTGATGTTGCACTTTTAAATGCTGTGATGCCAACTAAGACAAATTCTCCCTGATTGATGGTGACATCTTTGGTTGTGTAGCCAGTGCCTGTTTTCCAGCTGATTGTGGGCCCTTCATCCTTTTCGGTGCACGAATTGCTGATGAGTAACCCAATAGCCAACATGATCACTGCAACTGTATAATTTAATCTTTTCATCATTTTGGTTAATTCTGGCGGCTGATTTAATATGTAATTTAAAACAGCAATAATGTTTGTTCTGCAAAAATATACTTTTTCTTCATTGTTTTTCTTTTTGCTTTGGTTTGCGCAGGGCTAATAATTCAAATTGAGCGGATGCAACCATTTTCAATGATTAATCATCAAATTAAGCGATGGGCAAGTTTAACTCCAACTATTCATTGGGTCCATATCGGTTATAAAGATTTTGTAAGGATATTAAAGATGCACAACCACCTGAGGATTATCACTCGCGCGATTCAGAACTTCCTTTGGCAGATAGGGAATCTGTGCGGTCTTGAAGCCGACAGATGACTAGGAAAGAATGATAAGATCTTATATTCAATCAATTATAAAACTTAAAAACAATATGAGAAAACTATTTTTTGTCATGCTTATGCTGCCCTTGTTGGCGGCCGCTCAATACAACCAGGAAAGAAGTACAGAGCAAAACTTCGAAAACTCAAGCCTGTTTTTCAAAAGCCACTACATGAATCCTTTTGGGCTTCACAGGTTTAAACAAGTTACGGTGGGATTGATAGATGACCCATTTTTAAATCTCTACCTTAACCCGGCATTTCGCCCAAATCTGGATGACAACGCTGCCCTGGTTTACATAGATTTCAGAAGCGAAAGAACTCATGCCAATTTGCTCGAAGGCTATGCAAATCCTGCCAGCTATTTTTCATCTTCTTCATTCGGCCTCGTAGCACCCGATCCCAGGTGGATGACGATAGCCCGGTCAGAACCAGAACCGGTATTTTCGATCGGGGTTTTGGCGAACCCGATTTCAAAAATCACTAAGAAATTTTTTATCGGGGGTTCATACCAATTGATGCACAAACAGGAAAAGTTCTATCAGATGCCCTACTGGATATATTCTGAGAATTTTTATAATGATAATTTTGGCAATGCAAGGCTTGGGCTACAGAATGTTCCTGTAATCGATCGCTTTTCCGGAAAGGACGAAATGACGCTCCAAGGGCACTTTATTGCCCTATATAGCGGATATAAATTGAAAGATAAAATAAGTATAGGCATCTCATTCAATGGTGTGAATCACTCTCGCGAAGGGGGTTATCTGAATTCTTACAGAGATGAATACGGTAGCACAGACAAAACCGAATATCGAACATTGCAGCTTCTCGAAAGAAATCAGAATTACGATCACACCGATTTAAGTATTGGCGCCAACTATAATCCATCGGATAAATCCTTGTTAGGATTGAAAGCCGGATGGCTCAAAGGCAAAGCCAGTCAGGATTATAGCTCTCAAGGTGTTTATTACTCAAAAAACAACCTTCCGGAAATAAGCAGCAATTGGTGGCTCAGCGATTCAAAGTCGTCAACCGTTCAAAATTGGAAACATGGTGGCAACTCAAAATACATTGGGATAAATTTTAACCATTCCTTAAAACCCGGAAAAGAAATTTCCGGCTACTATCGCTATACCCTTGGAAACGAAGACATAACAAATACATCAATAATTTACGACACCACCTATTACTCGTCGCGCTGGGCATGGGATACCACATGGTCTTATTATCGTGGAGGTTCGCTCACATCTGATGCCAGAGCAGGAGACGGGTTTAGGAAAAAATATGACCACGAGCTGCTTATAGGTTTCAAATCAAGGCTGACTTCATCAAGCCGTGTTACGGTTGGCCTCCATTTCAACAGTTTGAAAACAGATTGTTTTACAAGCGAACCGGTGGTTGCGCTGAGAACATCAGATTATGTTTATCGAAGCTCACGGTATCCTGAGAAAACATATTATTTAAGACTGAAAGAAGACAAAGTGCTTGAATGGAGTTATAAATCACGTTTTTGGTCGCTACAAATTCCGGTTATTCTGGAATACAATTTTTCTGAACATTTTGGATTGATGGTTGGCGTAAATCGGATACTATCGGGTTCTGAAATAAAGGACGAAACCACAGCGTATTTTACAAAACGTGAGCGGGTCGAAGACGGGGTCACTAAGATTGAAACAAATTTTGGTGAGCGATATAAACAGCCAGCAAAAAAGTTTACTGAAAGTTATTTTGATTTGATCAGCAGCCTGGAACTCAGAATTTCAGATGCATTCAAGGTCAGGCTTATGGTCAATGCAGAAATTGAATCAAAGGTTCGGGTATCGCAAGGATTGCTAAGTTTTGTGCTGAAATTGTGAAGCAGGCAACCTGCTTAAGTTTGTCGGTGTGTTGCTGCCATTTGATCTTCAGGGTTGAAAGCAAAACTAAACCAATGTCAGCCGTGAGCCTGAAATGAGGTCAATTTTGTGAAATTCTGATGCCGGATATGTGTCTGATGTGACTATGCACCCCTTAAAATTTCCTCAATCCGAATTTATTTCAAGCTCAAACGCAAGTTGTTGAGGAACACCAATCCCTTTAAAAGCCCTGGAATAGAGGCATCTCCATGCTCAAGTCCCGGGAGGATTTCCTTTTTAAGAACTGCTGTTGAGGTACCAGCTGTAATCATGCGGCTGTAGAAATTTTCAGTCACCTGGGGAATGACAGAGGTATCATGGCCACCATGAAACATATACAGCGGTTTCTCGGTGCGCCAGGCCGGTATGCTGTTTGAAGTCATTGCGTTTCTTACAGACTCATATTTGGGGTTGGTCGAAAAACCGGCCAGAAATGCGGGTGTTACAAGACCAGATACAGATGTAGTGAGCTGTGCATTGATCTGGCCAAAGTCGTTCTTTCCATTATATAAAGTACTCAACCTGGATGCATATGGCTCATTGATTAAATCTGAAATGGGGTTGGTGAATTGATTGTAAACCGAATAAGCATTCACGATATAACCAATGTAAATTGGCATTGGATAAGTTGGGGTTCCGACCATGTTTGAAAACAGAAAATTAATATCATAAGGCCCTGCACCACAGGCACTTCCCTTAAGTTTAAATTCATTCCTGTATTGGTTTTCCATTGCATAATGAAGGGCCATGGTAGCCCAGCCGCCCTGAGAGTATCCAATGAAATAATATTCATTTTTAATTTCTATGCCTTTTAGTTCATTCCCTGCAGCTTCACCGGCTGCCCTAAGCATGTCGGCAATTGATTTAACGGTAGGCTCTCTCACAAGGTAGGGATGTGGAATTGAAGCCGATGCTCCAAACCCCGGATAATCAGGAATAATCACCACATAGCCCATAGAAGCCACAATTTCTATCATCTGAAACTGAGTGCTGATGGCAGAATTAGATGGAGCGTTGGCATCGAGTGTGTTGGTACCATTCTGAAAACACATCACCGGGTATAGTCCAGCCGCCTGAGGAACACAAATCAGCCCGGAAGCGTCTATCATCTTTGAGCTGATATCAGTTTTATAAACCATCTTATACACATCAACACCTCCCGAGAAATAGGGTCTCAATTGTAAGATTTCGGGATAGACCAATGCCGCAAGGCCAGTGAGTGCAGTGATGTTGGTTTCCGTGAAACTCATAATTTTTTCTGTCGAAACCAATCTCTTAATGGGAGGTTCCTCGTCCTTCTGACATGCAGCTGCGAAAAGAATAACGACTATGAGAATAAAAATTACACGGGAATTTGGTTTCATACGTTGGGGTTTATTTTTCGAGGGTGTGCAGTTTTCGGTACTCCCCTATAGGATGCATTAATTATTAGCTGCTGGCAAAGTTATAAAATGATTCCAGCTTCTTTAAGCTTTTGTATTGGGTTTTTCAATATCAGTATAGCCAACGATAACATTTTTGCACCAAGCGTTCAATTCAAAATATCTTCCATGCCGTAAAAGATACCGGGTTTTTTAAGCCGATTGCATAGAGGATAAATATCTGATATTTTCAATTGACAATAACACTAGTTCGTTATTGGCTGGCAGTTCGAACATGGGTTCGATGGTATGATCCCCGACAGCTGATATGGCATCTTTAATAGCCAGCCACACCGAGAATGCCAGCATGAAAGGTGGCTCACCTACTGCTTTGCTTTTCTTAATTGCCAATGGATTGGGAACGTCATTCAATATTTCCACATGAAATATTTCAGGAATGTTTCCAATAGCAGGAATCTTATAGGTGTCGGGAGAATGGTTTAGCAACCTGCCATTTTGATCCCAACGAATGGTCTCTGTGGTGCACCAACCCACTCCCTGCATAAATCCGCCTGTGATCTGGCCCAAATCAATTCCCTCGTTGATCGAATCGCCCACATCGTGCAATATATCCGTTCTGACAAGGGTAGCCTGGCCTGTTAGTGTATCAACCTGGACTTCGGAAACAGCCATCCCATAAGCAAAATAATGAAAGGGGTGCCCTTTTCCACGGTCGCGATCGAAATGCAAATCGGGTGTGCGGTAGAAACCAGTGGAAGCCAGGCTGATTTGCATAAGATAAGCCGTTGCAACGAGGTCATCAAAACTGATGCTGCGGGCTTCATCTACTGCATCATGTACCCGGCCATTTGCATATTCGAGTTCTCCTGGTTCAACACCATATTTTTCCTTGATCATCGCACGAGCACAAGGAGCCAACCGCATTTTTAATTTATCAATTGCATTTTTCACAGCCATGCCATTGAGGTCGGTTCCGCTTGAAGCAGCAGTAGGCGATGTGTTGGGAACTTTTGAGGTATTGGTGGCACTCACCCGAACGCGATCAAGACATAGCCCCAACTCTGTAGCTGCAATCTGGTTTATTTTGGTGTTTAGCCCTTGTCCCATTTCGGTGCCACCATGATTAAGCAGTACAGTGCCATCTTTGTATATGATTACCAGTGCACCTGCCTGGTTTAAGAAAGCAGTAGTAAATGAAATTCCAAACATCACGGGAGTGATTGCCAACCCTCTTTTGACAAAATTATGGCTTAAGTTGAAATCACTGGCTTGTTTTCTTCGATTGTAATAATCTGATCTCGCCACCAGCTTTTTCCAAATCATTTGCAAACGATTTTGAGCCACCGTCTGGCTGTATGACGTCAGATTTCTGGCATGTTGATCATAAAAATTCCTGAATCGAATTTCGGCTGCATCCTTTTTCAGGAATCGGGCAATCCGGTCAATAGCATTCTCAATTACTGCCATTCCTTGTGGCCCGCCAAAACCACGAAACGCTGTATTTGAAGGCAGGTTGGTTTTTAACATGGTGCCAGTGGCACGAACGTTGGGGATGAAATATGCGTTGGTAGCATGAAACAGAGCCCTTTCGAGGATTGCCAATGACAAATCGCGGGCCATCCCGGCATCTCCATGCAAATCAACAATATAGCTATTAATGACACCACCATCATCGAATCCTATCTTATAGGTTGATTGAAATCTGTGTCGTTTGCCGGTAATTTTTTGATCAGTATCGCGGGGGAGCACCAGCTTCACCGGCCGTCTGGCGGCATAGGCCATCAATGCAGCCCAGGCTGCCACATGATTGCCCTGTGTTTCTTTCCCTCCGAACCCTCCGCCTATACGGCCAACCTCGCAAACAACATCATTGGCCTTCAAGCCCAAAAGCTCTGCCACAACGAGCTGTGTTTCGGTAGGATTTTGCGAAGAAGCGTAAACTGTCATCTGGCCTCGTTCGCCAGGCACACAGATTGCCGACTGTGTTTCGAGGTACCAGTGCTCTTGTGAACCGGTTTTTAGTGAACCCTCCAATACATGCCTTGATTGCAACAACGCTGCATCAGGATCGCCCAATTCAATTTTGCGGGCAGGAGCCAATAAGGATCCCGATTCAATTGCCTGGTCAATGGTGAGGATGGCAGGCAGGAGTTTGTAGTTGATTATTATTTTTTTCTCAGCTTCAGCGGCAGCAACCTCATTATCAGCAACAATCAGAAAAACGGCCTGCCCAATACAATGTACTATTCCTGCTGCCAAACATGGTTCGTCGGGATAGAGCGGATTGAGCTGGTTTTGTTCGGGAATTCTTTTATAATCCAAAATATCCCAAACGCCTTCCGTCTTCAATGCCTCAGAAAGGTCGTAGCTGAGGATTTCGGCATGGGCAAACGGACTATAAACCACCCTTCCAACAAGCATTTGCTGACCAAAATGCATGTCACATACATATACTGCCTCGCCCGTAACATGTTGGATTGCACTTTCGTGAGGATGGTGGTTTTTGGGGACATTCATAATCAGCAGGTCTTAGTTTTCAGAAGTTTCTGTAAACATCTTTAACAGCAGGTTTTTTGATGCCTTCAAACGATATAGAGCGCTTGCCCGGGCATCGCATATCGGAGTAAAATCTTGCTCAAGTAGCTTCATGGCTTGCCCGATCACTGGCCCTGACCATACCTGGCCTGTAAGGAACTGCTCAGTTTGAAATGCCCGTTTCGGCTGGTCGGCCATCCCGCCGAAAGCAAGAATGATTTCTTTGACTACCTTTTCATGGCATGTCTCAAGTCGCATGGCCAGGCTCAGCGTAGAGATGTCAAGGTCTCGCCGGTTCGAAACTTTCTCGGTCTTGAATATTACTCCAGGATTCACTGATGGAAGGAACACACCAAGTATGAGTTCATCGGGTTGTATGCAATTTTTTCGGTAACCTGTAATGAAATCACTAATTTCGACCCACCGGTTGCCCTGCTGACTGATGAGTTCAACCTTGGCTTTCAGGGCAATAAAGACAGGAATCAGGTCGCCGATGGGCGAAGCGGTTGCTAGATTGCCACCGATGGTGGCAACATTGCGTATCTGCCACGAGGCAAAAACATCCAGCAAGGGTAGCAGGATTTTTAATTCCGTTTCGGCAAAATTTTTCAGCATTTCGATTGTAGTGCCAGCCGATAAATAGACTCCATCCTTCTCTTTCCTGATTGTTTTTAATTCTTGAATTGCCGATAAATCAAGAATTATTTTGTGAAACTCAAAATTCTTATTTTGCTGTATTGCTGTATCAGTGGCGCCATTAATCACCCGGGCATCGGGGTTTGATGCACGAAACTCTATTGCTTCGGGTAATGTTTTCGGTAAAAAATAGTACTGGTTTGGAGTCTTTATCTCTAATCCTGTGCTTTCATCACAAATATATTTTAGCAATTCACTGATTTCCGGTTCCTGCCGGGTGAAATGGTCGGGTATGCGATGAAGGCAACATTGCAGCGCTGCCTGATAGATGGGATCGTATCCAGTGCAACGGCATAAATTCCCTGAGAGCGCTTGAATGATATTGTTCCGATTAACAGGCAGATCAGACTTATAAAGTGCAAAAAGCGACATCACAATTCCAGGGGTACAAAATCCGCATTGGCTGGCATAATGGTCAATCATGGCTTGCTGAACAGGATGCAGCAGGATATTATTGCCTTCATGATTAGCAAGATTTTCGACCGTGATGAGTTGTTTTCCGTGGATAGCCGGAAGAAATAGCAAACATGAATCTACTGCGCTATAGGATATACGATTTTCAACCAGCTCGCCGAGTACCACGGTGCAGGCACCACAATCGCCTTCGGCACAGCCCTCCTTGGTTCCTTTATGGCCTGGCAACGACCGAAGGTAGTTGAGCACAGTAGTTGACGGATGTAATTTCGATTTTACGAAATCAATTTCGACAATTCGCCCATCCAGTACAAACTTCAAGGTTCGGTTGTTCATTTGTACAAGCTATTTTTTGCGTCAATGAGTTTTGCAACAATGCTTATTGCTATCTCTTTTGGGGTTTGGGCGTTGAACGGAATCCCTATTGGCATATCCACGAAATCAAGTTGCGCTTCGGTAAGGGCCTTTTCGTTGAGTAGTCTTTTGCGGGCCTCGGCAACCTTTCGTTTACTGCCTATCATTCCGAGATAGGCCAGCTGTTTTTTTGCCAGATGCTCGAGCAGGCTTTCGTCATATTCATGCTTTGGGGTTGTAATCACAACAAAATCGCGATCGGTAAATTCTATATATTGCAGCGATTCGAGGTAGTGGTTCACCTTGCATTCTGCATAGCCGCACTCGAATTCCTTATAAATATCAGGCCGGTGATCTATAAATACTACCTTAAAATCCAGCTCAGCAGCGTAGCGTCCAACCTCCCTCCCTACATGTCCGGCACCAAAAATGTAAAGTTTATTATGGGGGTAAAAAGGTTCAAAATATACTTCCATGCTTCCCCCGCAATGCATTTGAAGGTCGTCATCTAATTGGTATTTCTTATTACCTGGTTTTCCATTTGCAAGCATGCCCCTTGCATCTGCACTGGCTTTTAGTTCAATTGAGCCACCTCCGATAGTGCCGATGATGGTGCCATCTTCCAAAACCAGCATGCGGGCACCTTCTTTACGGGGAGTGGATCCGCTTGATGCGGTTACAAGGCAAAGAACAAATGGTTTGCCTTGAGAAAGGAGGGAAGGAATTTGCAACAGTATGTCATTCATTTTATTTGTCTATCAAGAAAATTGTTTATCGCCTGAACAAAATTAAACAAAAACTCTTTGTAAAATGATTAAGCTGAGGGCAAGGTTCAAGGCCAGGATTCCATCCGCAGCGCGCTGAAAAAGTCAGGGTGCGTTTTTCTAGCTTTGTGTTCCCAATTTCTCTTTCCATTCGAGGAACTCATTCATCGTATTCAGGTTAACAATGACACCCGGGTCACCAACATTAATTTTTGATTTTTTGAAATCCTGAAAAAAATTTCTTAAGCTTAAATCTTCGGTTTCATGGGCAAGAATTGCGTGTACAAGCTCCCTTTTGATTAGAACTGGGTGTCCGCCCTTGCCCTCATAACAAGGAATTGCCAGGTCAGCGGAACCCAGGTTTTCGAATAATAACTTCAAAGTTTCCGGCTTAACCGCCGGATTGTCAACGTTATGCAAAAACACATAGGGTTCGTTCTTCAATGCTTCCAATCCTGTCTTGACAGAAGAGAATCTGCCACGGTCGGGGTTGTAATTTACAACTATCTGCAATTTATCTACAAAAAGTGCAATGGCTTGGTCAAGGCATCTTTGTCCTTCAGGGTTTATTACTATTGCAATTATTTGGCAGCCGAAGTCTTTATATAAAGTAATGATCTGATTCAAAATACTCAATCCTTCAGCATATTCAAGCATCAGTTTGCTGGCGCCCATCCTTTGCGATTTGCCAGCAGCGAGAATTAAAGCAGCACAACGGTTATCTAAAATCATGCTGCAAAATGAATAAAAAAAATCGTGCGTTGACCACCATTTCGAGGCCCGGGGCCTTAAGAATGCAATTACTTGCTAACTTAGCAACCTGATTTTACCTTTGGCCTATGCATTCTGATAAGTTTCACCCTACCCCTCTTCCCGACCTGCTTCAGATCATCCGCTCTCAATACGATCGCTATGGCCGTATATTTGGCATTCCCGGGCAATTGTTTTTTAAACCACAGCCTGTTCATCCTTACCGAATCAGACGCTTCGGGCAGTTGCTTGAAACCCCCATTGGTGTGGCTGCAGGCCCACATACACAGCTATCTCAAAACATTGTTACGGCCTGGCTCACCGGAGCGCGATTCATCGAATTGAAAACAATTCAAACGCTCGATGAGCTCCATGTTTCAAAGCCTTGCATTGATATGCAGGACGAAGGCTATAATTGCGAATGGTCGCAGGAACTTAAAATCACGCAATCATTCGATCAGTACCTCAACGCATGGATCCTCATCCATGTGCTGAAGGATTATCTTGAAATCGGATCTGCGGATGAACCGGGGTTTATTTTCAACATGAGTGTGGGTTATAACCTCGAAGGGATTTTGCAGCCAAACGTGCAATGGTTTATTGAAAAAATGCAGAACGCCTCGCCAGAACTGCACAATAAGGTCGAAAGCATCAAACACATCTATCCCCGCGTAGAATTGCTGAATATTGGCTGCCGGATTTCAGACAACATCACCCTCTCGACCATGCATGGTTGTCCACCGGACGAAATTGAAAAAATAGGTTTATACCTGCTACAAGAAAAAAAACTACATACAACCATCAAACTTAATCCTACCTTATTGGGAGGAAGCGAATTAAGAGTTATTCTAAAAAACTCAGGTTTCGAAACACAGGTGCCCGATATTGCATTCGAACATGATCTGAAGTATTCAGACGCCCTGAAAATCATTTCAAGCCTGCGGGACGAAGCCATAAAACAACACAAACATTTTGGGATCAAACTCACCAATACCCTGGAGAGCGCCAACAACAAAACAGTGTTTTCATCTGGAGAAAACATGATGTATATGAGCGGAAGGGCATTACACCCTATTTCTGTCGGAATTGCCCACAAGCTTCAACATGATTTTCGCGGGAGCCTTGACATCTCGTTTTGCGGAGGAGCCGATGCATTTAATGTTGCACAATTGGTCAGTTGCGGGTTATCTCCGGTCACGGTCTGCACCGATTTGCTCAAGCCGGCTGGCTATACCAGGCTTCATCAATACCTTGAAATACTTGAAAATGAGTTCAAAGAAGTGAATGCGTCCGATTTGAATGATTTTATCATCAGAAAATCAATCGAAAAGGAACAGAAAGTCGAAATGGCAGCTTTCGCCAACCTCTCCAACTATGCTGATACCATCAGATTTGATGAAGCTTATAAGAAGAATCATTTTCGCGATCCGAGTATCAAAACTGTCAGGCCGCTCGGTTGGTTCGACTGCATACATGCACCATGCGCAGACACCTGCCCGACAAATCAGGACATACCGAATTACAATTTCCATACAGCCAATGGTAATTTCAATAAAGCAGCAGAAGTCATTCTGCAGACCAATCCTTTCCCACACACCACCGGCATGATTTGCGACCACCTTTGCCAGTTCAAATGTACCCGAATCAACTACGATCATCCTGTCATGATCAGGGAAATTAAGCGGTTTGTGGCAGAACAACTCGTTGACTCAACAACAAATAATGTACTGACTCCCAAAAAAGCGAAAAAAAGCAGAAAGGTGGCCATCGTTGGTGCAGGTCCATCAGGATTATCATGCGCGAATTTTCTTGCACGAGCCGGGTTTCAGGTAGAGGTGTTTGAATCAAAAGCCCGCCCTGGTGGCATGGTTGCCTCAGGGATTCCTGGCTTCCGGCTACCAAACCATGTTCTCGCTCACGATATAAAAAGAATAGAATTGCTTGGGGTGAAATTTAGTTTTGGGCAGGAAATCACAAAGAACAGGTTTGAGCAATTGAGGAAAAATTATCATTATGTGTATATTGCCGCAGGCGCTCAACAGTCAACGAAATTAAAATTGCCAGGCAGTGAAGTCGGCGGTGTGATTGATCCATTGAAGTTTCTTGAAGACCTGAAAGCGGGAAAGCCAATGGCTGTTGGAAAGCGGGTATTGATTATCGGGGGTGGAAATACTGCAATGGACGTGGCGCGTGCTGTTTATCGCCTGATTGGAGATGGCGGAAAAGTAACCATCATTTATCGCCGAAGCATCAAAGAAATGCCTGCAGACAGGGGTGAGATAAAAGCTGTTATCGAGGAAGGAATAGAGATCATTGAGCTTGCAGCACCGGTACGCATCAACTTAAAAAACAACAATTTGCACTCCATGACCTGTGTTAAAATGCATTTGGGAGCAAGGGATGCAAGCGGCAGGCCAAGTCCGGTAATCGTTCCTGGTTCAGAATTCGAAATAAATGCTGACACTATAATTCCGGCAATCGGCCAGGAAATAGCATTTGACTTTGGTGATCAAAAACTGCTAAGAAACTCAGCAAGCTCTTATGAAACGCAAATTCCCGGAGTTTTTATGGGTGGAGATGCGGCCAGGGGCGCCTCAACTGCCATCAATGCGATTGGTGATGGAAGGAAGGCAGCTCAGGAAATCATTGACAGGGAAGGTATTGGTTTTAGCACGAATCCTGAAAGCAAAAGAAGCCCAAAAGAAATTCATTGGCATATGGTTCAGCGCGCAAAACGCCTTAAGCCAATAAGCATAAAGGAAATTCCTTTGCATGAAAGGAAGACTTTTAAAATGGTATCGCATACAATCAGCGAAACAGAAGCAAAATATGAAGCATCGCGCTGCCTCCTTTGCGACGAATTGTGTAATATTTGTGCCACCGTATGTCCAAACCTTGCGCTTTACCCCTACACAATTGACCCGATTTCTCGCACCATCGAAAGACTTGTCAGAAAAGGTGAAAGATGGAAGATAGAATTGGCGGGCAAAATTGAAATCAGGCAGTCCAGCCAGATCATCCATATTGCCGACTGGTGCAATCACTGCGGAAACTGCAATACATTTTGTCCTTCGGCCGATGCGCCATATAAAATAAAACCGCATCTGTTTCTAAGTGAGGAAGCATTTTTGAATGAAAATGAAGGATTCTGGTTTGAGAGGAAGAAGAGACACGACATCCTGCACCAAAAAGCCAACAACCGCTTGTCGAAACTTGTTGTAGAAAACTCACAACTCATCTATGAATTTGACACCAATAAATTTTTCATAGATAGAAGCTCGTTGAAAATAAATAAATTTGAAATTACTGGAACAGGTTCGGATGTGATTGCTTCGAATGAAGTGGTTGAAATGTATGTTGTTTATCAAGGCGCGAGTTCGTTCCAAGCCTGCTAGCCCTGATGTGATGACCAGAAGTGAATTTCAACATTGCCGGTAATTTCAATCAGAAAAGATATACGCCTCGGGCCAATTAAGTGAACGAAGATGAAAGAATATGAATTTGGTAACAATCCTTGTCTATCAGGACAATTTGAGCTACCGTTCAGATAACACTATAAAATATTCAAAATTAAGCAGTAGATGCCACATACAATAAACTGAACGATCTATGAACAATAAAGCAACAATTCTGGAAAACACGATTCAAAGGTTTAGGGAAAAACAGATCATCCTGCCCACTTTTGCTCAAATGCGCAACCCTGAGTTGATACCCAAAGGCATTCATAAAGCATTGAAAAATATAGGGCTTTGGGATTTGCATCCATTGAATTTATTCCGGATTACCTGGAAAAATGAACCAAAGGCTTTTGGAGGAGATTTCGGGAAGGTGAATTATCTTGAAATCCCACAAGAACTCACGGGAGTCAGAGCAAAAATCGTGATGATGGCAGGCAAGTGGTTTCCGACCGGAGCCCACAAGGTGGGTGCAGCTTATGGTTGTCTTGCTCCCCGAATCATCGCGGGAGAGTTCGACCCCACCCGCCACAAAGCCGTGTGGCCGTCAACAGGAAACTATTGCCGTGGTGGCGCCTTCGACTCTGCCCTGATGGGCTGCCAGGCGGTGGCCATCCTACCCGAAGAGATGAGCCGGGAGCGATTTGATTGGCTGCAAGAGGTGGATGCTGAGATTTTTGCTACCCCCGGTTGTGAATCCAATGTAAAAGAGATTTATGATAAATGTTGGGAGTTGCGACAAACCCAGCCAGATTACATTATACTGAACCAATTCGATGAAATGGGTAATCCAACCTGGCATTACCATGTTACAGGCCCCGCCCTGGAAGAAATCTTTGACGAATTGAAATCATCAACCTCACACCTTTCGGCTTTCGTATCCAATACAGGTTCAGCCGGAACCATTGCAGGTGGCGATTACCTGCGTACCAGGTACCCTTTGCTCAAGGTGGTTGCATCAGAAGCGCTTCAGTGTCCAACCCTGCTTCACAATGGATTCGGTGGCCATCGCATTGAAGGAATAGGCGATAAACATATACCATGGGTTCACAATCTGCGCAATACGGATGTGGTAACAGCCATTGATGACGAGGATTGCATACGCCTGCTCCGGCTTTTCAATGAACCGCTAGGTAAGGCATATCTGAAATCGCAAAAGATTGATCCAACGATTGTTGAACAGCTAAACCTGCTTGGAATTTCTGGCATCGCCAATCTTATCTCGGCAATTAAAACAGCCAAATATTTTGAGTTTACAGGCAATGATGTGATCCTTAGCATTGCTACCGATAGTGTCGAATTATACCAATCGAGGCTGGAGGAGCTTCGGCAAGAAAGGGGTGAATATTCAACCCTGCAAGCTGCAAAAGACCTGGATAAATGTCTTTTGGGCACACATACCGGCGACATGAAGGAATTGCGATACTACGATCGGAAGGCCATACATAACCTGAAGTATTTTACATGGGTTGAGCAGCAGGGCAAAACTGTGCAGGAGCTCAACGCCCAATGGTACGACCCGGATTATTGGGCATCGCATTTTTCAAAAGCCCATGAGTGGGACGAATTGATTGAACAATTCAATGAAAGAACAGGAGTAATGAAGGGATATTTATAATTGTGAATATGGTCGATCCAGGTTTTTACTTTCATTCCGGACACTCCCAGCGTCCGGACGAAATATGACAAGTTTATGAATTTTACCCTTGAAGCGTTCGAATGAATAGAAATGACAGATAATTTTGATGTGCATAAAAAGAAAAATACTGACAAATGCAACAATTTCAGAAGTTTAGATACAAATGTACCAACTGTGCAGCAGAATATTCCGCATGCGAAATAATCTATCTCTGTCCGGATTGTAATAGGTATAACAAACCTGGTGAACCTCCAAAAGGCGTTTTAAAAGTCATCTATGACTATCCGTCCGATAAAAAGACAGGCATTGATTTTCAACACCTCAAAGAAAGGAAATTCCTGGACCTGCTTCCCATCGAAAACGCCAAAAGTTTGCCAAAACTGAGAATCGGCAACACACCCATATATACCTACGATTCGCTTGATAGAGAAAGATTGTCCTTTCGCATATTCCTAAAAGACGATTCCCAAAACCCGACATTTTCGTTTAAAGACCGTGCATCGGCTATTGTTTCGGCTTTTGCAAAAGAAAGAGGGCACGATACGATCGTCGCTGCTTCGACAGGCAACGCAGGGTCCTCATTGGCAGGTATTTGTGCCGCCCAAGGCCAAAAATCTGTAATCATAGTCCCTGAAAACGCACCCCTGGCCAAGCTCACTCAAATTGTAATGTACGGAGCCACCATCATTCCTGTTAAAGGAACCTACGATGATGCATTCGACCTGAGTGTGGCTGCCTCTTCAAGGTTTGGCTGGTATAACCGAAACACTGCCTACAATCCCCTGACTATTGAAGGCAAAAAGACGGTGGCTTTTGAGCTTTACGAACAACTTGGCTATAGAATTCCTGATCGTCTCTTTGTCCCTGTAGGTGATGGTGTAATCATTTCAGGCGTTTATAAAGGCTTTGAAGATTTGCTGATGCTTGGTATAATCAGGCAAATGCCTGTTGTGGTGGCTGTGCAGGTTCAAGGCAGCGACAACCTGGTCAGAAATTTGAATCATCCTGTTTTTGAAATCAAAGCCAGCAAGACTTTGGCAGACTCTATTTCAGTAGATATTCCCCGAAACTTTTATATGGCGCAGCAATTCATCAGGAAGTATCACGGCGAAACAGCAATCGTGTCTGATCAAGACATACTGAATGCTTCAGCCACACTTGCAAAACAGACAGGAATTTTTGCCGAACCCGCCGCAGCTGCTGCATTTGCTGGAATGCTTTTATTCAAGAAACAAAACCTCTTGCCTGAGTCTTCAAGGAACGTTGTTTTGCTTACCGGCAGTGGACTAAAAGACCTCAAAGCACTCAGCAGCATCATACAAATGCCTGAAGCCATCTTACCCGAATTAGAAAGCCTTAATCAAATTAGAATATGATATCATTCGTTCTCAACGGATTACCAATTTCCTATACCGACGATCCGCAAAAATCGTTGCTCGAATTTCTTAGGTTTGACCGACACATCACCTCGGCAAAGGATGGTTGCTCATCTCAAGGTGTGTGTGGCGCCTGCACCGTTGAAGTAAATAGTGAGGCAAGGTTAGCCTGCCTGATTAAAATGGAAAAACTGGAAAAGGCTGAAGTTTTAACCATGGAAGGATTTCCTGAATATGTCAGGGATACAATTGCGAAGTCTTTTGTCAACAAAGGTGCCGTTCAGTGTGGCTTTTGTATTCCGGGTTTTATCAGCCGGACCAAGGTGCTGCTTCAGAAAAACCCCGATCCGACCATTCATGAAATACGCCAGGCCATCAGGCCACACTTGTGTCGTTGCACAGGATATAAAAAGATTGAGGAAGCCATTGCCGACTCCGGAGCTGCCATTCGCCAGGGTCTCAAACCTGTTATAAAAAAAACACGCGCCAAGGTCGGGATGTCGCATCCCAAGTACCAGGCTTATGAAACCGCCATCGGAATCCGAAAGTATGTAGATGATCTTTTTTTTGATAACATGCTGTTTGCTGCATTGAAATTCAGCGACCACCCGAAGGGCATCGTAAAAAAAATTCGTACAGAAAAAGCAACTTTGTTACCGGGAGTAGTCAGGGTTTTCACTGCCGACGATATACCCGGAGATCAAAATGTAGGGCTGATCTATAAAGACTGGCCGATAATGATTGCCGAGGGTCAGACCACAAATTTTATTGGTGATGTCGTTGCAGGGGTGGTGGCAGAAACTGAAGCCATTGCCAGGCAAGCGATTGAGCTTATCGAGGTGGAATATGAGATACTAAAACCAGTAACTGATGTTTTCGAAGCCATCGGCGGCGATCGTGTTCATAAGGACAAGCCTAACCACTTCGATACCACCCGATTCACAATTGGCGATGTTGAAGCAGCCTTTGGTACAGCCAAATACGTTTCGAAAGGCACCTATGAAACACAACGTGTTGAGCATGCCTTCCTCGAAAAAGAATCTGCCATTGCCCACCCCGACAGCAATGGAGGCCTGGTGATTTACAGCCAAAGCCAGGGTATTTATGTCGATCGCAAACAGATTGCTCCTGTGTTAAATATTCCGGAAGAAAAGATCCGGGTGATACAAGTGCCCAACGGCGGTGGATTTGGTGGTAAGGAGGACCTCAGTGTTCAGGCACAGACTGCTTTATTTGCCTATCTGCTCAAAAGGTGCGTAAAACTTACCCTCACACGCGGAGAATCTATTCGTTTGCATCCCAAGCGTCATCCGGTTTATATGGATATAACACTTGCTGCAGATCAACATGGCCGTTTGTTGGGACTAAAATTGCTCGCTACCGGTGACACTGGGGCGTATGCATCAGTAGGAACGAAAGTGATGGAAAGGATGGCAGGCCATGCCGCCGGCGGATATTATATACCAAATGTATCCATCGAAGCACGCACCGTTTATACGAATAACATCCCGAGTGGGGCAATGCGTGGCTTTGGTGCAAACCAGGTGAATTTTGCCCTGGAGAGTTGTGTTGATGATCTATGTTACCAGGCAGGTTTTGACCGCTGGCAGTTTAGATATGATAATGCCCTGACAGATGGGTTAAAAACATCAACAGGGCAAAAAGTTTATGGCACCGGTATCAGGGCTTGCCTCGAAGCGCTGAAAGATGATTTCTATAAAGCAAAATTTGCAGGCCTTGCAACAGCCATCAAAAACTCTGGTGTGGGTAACGGGATGATTGATGAATCGAAGGTGATTATTGAAATTTGCGGAGAACAAAAAGTGGTCATTAAACATGGTTGGACTGAGATGGGTCAAGGGGTTTATAACATGGCCATACAAAGCCTTTGCAATGAAACTTCAATCAATCCTGAAATAATAGAAGTAGTTGTAGATACCGAAGCAGACATTCCAACCGGTATGACAACTTCCTCTCGCGCAACTGCGTTGCTTGGATTGGCCATAATTGATGCAGCGAAAGCGTTGAAGGAGGACCTGGCATCCCATTCATTGAATCAACTCACAGGCAAGACATATCGTGGCGCATTTGTATGCGATTGGACTACCAAGCCAGGAACCCAGGTTGATGAGCAAATTACACATTACTCATATGGCTACGCTGCCCAACTTTGTGCGCTGGATGAATGCGGAAATATCGAAAAAATGGTGGCAGCTCACGACGGAGGAAAAATCATGAATCCCATGCTTTTTGAAGGACAGGTGCAAGGGGGCGTGCATATGGGACTTGGATACGCATTGACGGAGGAACTGCCCATGAAGGAGGGGTTTCTGATCAGTGACAAAATGCGCGACCTGAAAATTTTACGCGCGCATGAAACCCCTGAAATAGAAGTCAAAATGATAGAAATTCCTGATCCCGTAGGACCTTATGGCGCAAAAGGAATTGGCGAAATTGGGCTTATACCTACCGCCTCGGCAGTCGCGAATGCTTTCTATGCATACGATGGTGTAAAACGAACAAAGCTTCCTTTGAAGCCAAATGACAAACGGAAGGTTTCCGGCAAATAAACACTTAATTTATGTTTGAATCTTCTCTTCAGGTATGTTGAATGCTCTTCCAGCTCAAAGCCATATGATTTTGTTTTACATTCATTTTACCCCTGATGTTCTATAATGGTTTGGATTAATTACATCAATGGTTTTCGCGCTTATCTTCAACTGGAGCGATCATTGTCGGCGAACAGCGTAGAGGCATATGTTCGCGATGTAAATGTGCTCAGAAAGTTCATTGAAGAAAATCATCCAACGCTGGCGCCGGAAGATATTTCACTCGACATCTTACGCGAATTGTTGTCATGGCTGCAAAAACCCGGCATCAGTCCCCGATCGCAGGCAAGATTAATATCTGGAATACGGGCATTTTATAAATACCTGCTTCTCGAGAACCTGGTGGCTATGGATCCCACACAATTACTCGAATTGCCACGCCTGGGCCGCCAGCTACCTGATACGCTGAATGTTTCCGAAATTAACAGGCTAATTGAAATCATAGACCTGAGCAGCCCTGAAGGCATTCGAAATCAGGCTATTATCGAAACACTTTACGGTTGCGGCTTGCGAGTGTCAGAACTTACGGGACTACGAATTTCAGATATCTATTTCACCGAAGGCTTCGTTCGAATCCTTGGAAAGGGAAGTAAAGAAAGACTTATACCTATCGGCAATCAAGCTTTGAAACAAATCAACCTCTACAGGCAACACTATAGAGTGAATCTTGATATTAAAAAAGGATCGGAAGACATTCTGTTCTTAAACCGCTACGGACGCAAACTTTCCAGGGTCATGATTTTTACCATCATCAAACAATTGGCGAGTAAGGCAGGGATAAAAAAGACCATAGGCCCACATACTTTGAGGCATTCATTTGCCACTCACCTTGTTGAAGGGGGCGCCGATTTGAGGGCAGTGCAGGAAATGTTGGGACACGCTTCGATTATCACCACCGAAATTTACACACATCTCGACAGGCACTACCTCAGAAGCGTAATCCTGGAATACCATCCAAGGGCTCGGGAAGGATAGTCCTAAAGAAATCCTTCTAATCATCATCCACTTCGATACCCCAGTTGACAGTTACCAGCTTACCGTTTTCAAAATAAAAATCAATCAGGGCATCGTCGAATGATACACGCTTTTCTCCCCAGGCCTCCATTTCGATAAATAGTTCGCTGTATCCATTGGCTTGCATCAGGGCAATCACCTCATCTTCAGTCATTTCAAAAATTCTCCTGCCAAAGAGTGTCATGTTGTGGTTGTCGGTTTCAACGCAGGAAAGTGTTCGTGTGGCACCTCCTTCGAAAAAGAGTGTCAGGCCTGAATCATTATAAAAGCAGAGGAGGGTTTCCAGTTGTCCGTTGACTTCATTTTCCAGGGATTCTACTTCGGATGGTTCTCCGAGCAATGCAACGGCCTCTTCGAAGGTAGCACCAAACCGCATGGTGCTCAATCCTTTGTGCAGGTTGATTTCGTAAAAATTAGCTTTCATTATTTTATCATTTGAAGTGAATAATTGAATCATTTAAACGGTGAATCAGGTTCCGAAGCCATGTGACGGTAGGCAAGTCTGGCTACCAATCCTGGAACAAATTTATGGAGCAATACGGTGATCTTTCCCTCGACAAGGGAAAGAACAATATTTTTCTTTTTTCGGATAACCGCCTGAAGAATCTTCCGTGCAACTTCCTCGGCCGACATCATCGTGGATTCATCGCGTGGGCTCTCTCCCTGGGCTGATCCATCCGAAACGAGTGCAGTTTTGCGGATATTCGAAGAAGTAAATCCGGGCGCCACAATGAGCACATGAAGTCCGGTATTTTGATTTTCAGTACGCAAGGCTTCAAGAAATCCGCGTACTGCAAACTTCGAAGCGCTGTAGCCGGTTCTCCCAGGCAATCCAACATGCCCTGCGACTGAAATTACACCCACAACTGATCCCTGCACTGCCAGCAGATGATTCAGTGCATACTTTGTGCAATACACTGTTCCCCAGAAATTTACATCCATCAGCTTTCGAATCACATCAAGGTGTACGTCAGAGAACAAGGCCCGCATACTAATGCCAGCATTGTTTACCAGGATATCAATCCGTCCAAACCGCGCCATCGTTTTTTCAATCAATTGGAGGCAATCTTCTTCAACTGAAATATCCACCCGAACAGCCAACGCTTCAACAGCCTGTGAGGCCAGCACCGAAGCAATTTCTTCGAGTGCAGGTAGGTTTCGGGCAGCCAATACAATTTTTGCCTTCTGATTTGCAAATGCAAAAACCAAAGCCTTTCCAATCCCTGAGGAGGCACCAGTAACAATTACTACCCTATCCAGAAGCTGATTTCTCATCAAAAATATCTTTCTATTCGAGCATTTACCAGTGCAATGATACGGATAATTCTTTGCCTTTCGAATAACAGGAACAATTAATCCAAATAGTTAGTCAGGTGGTGTGAGTTCTGACCAAGGGGACGCTTCAGGGCTTGAAACCCAGATACGGCTCACGAATTAGATGTATATTTGCTGCCGACATCAGGCCATTGGAGTTTATATGTTTACCACCCGCGAACTTTTTCTGCGCCACCTGGCTCCCACTTCCCAAAACCCAATGGGTATTGAGGTAGCCAGGGCCGAAGGAATATATGTTTTTGATTGCTCTGGGACAAAGTATATTGACCTGATCTCCGGAATTTCGGTAAGCAACACCGGCCACCGCCATCCCGGGGTTGTCAAGGCCATCAAAAATCAACTCGATAAGTACTTGCATGTGATGGTTTATGGCGAGTTCATTCAAAGCCCGCAGGTGATGCTGGCCAGAGATCTATGCGATCTGCTTCCCCTTTCGCTGGATTCGGTATATTTTGTGAACTCCGGTAGCGAAGCGGTTGAGGGGGCACTAAAGCTTGCCAAGAGAGCAACAGGGCGTAATGAAATCGTGGCATACGAAAATGCATACCATGGTAGCTCCCATGGAGCACTGAGCGTAATGGGCAATGAGTCCTTAAAAATCCGCTACCGCCCTTTGCTTCCTTCTGTCCGGTTTTTGAAACTAAATGATCTGGAAGCATTGGATCAGATTACAGATCAAACCGCTTGTGTAATCATTGAGCCTGTTCAGGGCGAAGCCGGGGTAGTGAAGGCCGAAAAAGCGTACATCAAGGCATTGCGCGAGAAATGCAGCATCACCGGAGCATTGCTCGTGTTTGATGAAATTCAGACAGGGATGGGGCGCACCGGCAAAATGTTTGCATTCGAGCATTATGATGTGGTTCCTGATATCTTATTGCTCGCAAAGGCTTTGGGTGGTGGCATGCCACTTGGGGCATTTATTGCTTCAAAGGTGTTAATGGCTAGCTTAAGCCACAATCCTGCTTTGGGCCATATCACCACCTTCGGAGGGCATCCGCTGAGTTGTGCAGCGGCTAATGCCAACCTGCAGGTGATAAGAGACGAAAAACTAATTGAGAATGTTGAGGCAAAGGCAGGTATATTTACCTCAACAATCAAGCAGGGTCATCCAGTAAAAGAAATCCGTGCAGCAGGGTTGCTGATAGCCGTACAGTTTTCCGATGAAATAATCACGCAGCAAGTCATTCAAAATTTGTTGAAAAAAGGTGTGATCACCGATTGGTTTTTGTTCAGGCCAGATGCCTTACGCATTGCGCCTCCGCTCACAATGACCGAGGAGGAAGCCAGGGTTGCGGCACAACTGGTAAAGGATGCCATTGATGAGTGTAGTAATTTTTCGCAGCCTTGATAAATCTGACGTATCTCTAAATTTCCGGATGAACTTGCAATTGATAACCTTGGAAGAGGTGGCTGCAATCGGGTGGGTTGGGTGCCCAAACTGGTACACCCGGCTTTTGTTGGTAATGTCAAAGTCGCGATCGTAAAATAACAGATTGACAATGATATACGTTCTGCCTGAGGAGAACTGGTTTCCAAGCCATGAACTTGCTGATAGTAATGGGCTTCTTGCAATTGGAGGTGATCTGAGCATAAACAGGTTGGTGGCTGCCTATTCTCAAGGAGTCTTTCCATGGTTTACGCACAACGACCCTATCCTCTGGTGGTCGCCCGATCCACGAGCGGTTTTATTTCCTGATCAAATACGGGTTTCTCATAGCCTGGCCCAAAAAATTAAAAGCAACAAATATTTAATAACAATTGATACTGATTTTGAATCCGTTATAAACCTATGTGCCAGCAGTCGGGATAAAAAGCAGGGTACCTGGATAACACCTGAAATGATAAAAGCATATATTCGTTTGCACGATGCAGGCATAGCACACTCATTTGAAACCCGTTTAAACGGGACTTTGGTTGGCGGCTTGTATGGTGTAAGTTTAGGTCATATGTTTTCGGGTGAAAGCATGTTCTTCAATGTACCGGATGCTTCAAAAATTTCCCTGGTATTCCTTGCCAGGCTTCTGCAGGCTCTTGGATTTCATTTTATAGATGTGCAACAGGAAACAAACCATATGAAAAGTATGGGCGCAGTGGCAATTACCAGAAAAAAATACTTACACTTGCTGGCAAAAGCGATTGAATGTGATGGTATAATTAAAAAATGGACTATATTTGGTCAAAATCAGGATCATAATTAGCTGAAAATGGAAGGATATCGCCAAGAGTTTATGGATTTAGCCCTGCAACTGGCAAAAGAGAACGTCAGTGCGGGAAATGGAGGCCCTTTTGGTGCCGTGGTAGTGAAAAACGGACAAATTTTAGCCACCGGTGTAAACATTGTCACCGTGAGCAATGACCCCACTGCTCATGCCGAGATCACTGCCATCCGCAACGCTTGCCAGCAGCTGGGTTGGTTTGAACTGAAGGGATGCGAAATTTATTCAAGCTGTGAGCCATGCCCGATGTGCCTCGGAGCGATCTACTGGGCCAGGCCTGATGTGATTTATTTTGCAGCCACCCGCGAGGAAGCAGCAGATGCCGGCTTTGATGATGCCTTTATCTACGGCGAAATTTGCACCGATCATAAACAGCGGAAGATTTCATCTATACGGGTAGATCATGATCAGGCTATGCTTCCTTTTGATGAATGGAACCGCAGCAATTTAAAGATACCCTACTAGTACTCAAACGGGTGTTCTTTTTCAAAATCAGGGCGATAGCTGGCAAAACTATCCATTTCCTGCACCCATCCTCTGTACATTCCAAGGCTTTCCAATTCCAAAACCACCCGGGCATATTCCTCAGGTAGTACCCGCCGGTTTAACAACGGATGCTTTTGCACCCTGGAAGTAGGATAATATTGCGACATCAGCGATATATGAACCCTTGGGGATAGCTCTTCGGCAATGAAACGCAATACATCCAAGCTGTTTTCGACCTGCCCGGGCAACACAAGATGCCGGACAATCAAGCCTGATTCTGCAAGTCCATCGCTCGAAAATTGAGCCGTTGCTCCTTTTTGCCTATACATTTCCCGCAAAGCTGCCCTGGCAACCTCGGGATAATTATCAACAGCTGAAAATTGTCTGCCAAGGTCATTGTTCATATATTTCATATCGGGCAGGTAAACGTCAATCAATCCCTCGAGCGATTTTAGCGTTTCGACACGATCATAGCCATTTGTATTGTAAACAAAGATGGGGGTTCTACCCTGTTTTCGAAGCAGATGAATGATGGCTTTCATTTGCACTACCTGGTGCGAGGCGCTCACAAAACCTACATTGCTGCAACCGGAATCAAGTCTCTTAATCACTTCATGTGTAACTTCCTCCAACCCCATTCTTACCCCTGAATATAAGCTACTCAAGGAGCTAATCTGATGGTTCTGACAATAAATGCACTGCATATTGCAGCGGCTGAAAAAAATGTTGCAAATGCCATTTGGGCCACTAATCGAAGGCTCCTCGCCGCGGTGGATACATATACTGCTTATATTGCACCATGCATCGGTTCTGCAATAGCCAAACTCACCGGAGATACGTTTGGCATGGCATGTGTGCGGGCAAAGCTTACAGTCGCCAAGTTGGTGCTGCCATTCTTTCCAATTCTCAGGAAGCAGCTGAAGTAATGCAGGATCAAAAGACAAGGCTCTTTCGGTTGCCATTGAGCAAGAAAAGTAATTTTTCAGGAACGTAAATAAACCTGGCGTGCTATTGAAGAAACCGCGAGATCTTATCGAAAGATATAGTATTAGCCATATCAACCACTACTTTTTCCTCGTTCACTCCCTCGCAATGAAGTGTAAACAATGAATTACCGAAAGGTATCTGAAGGTTCCAGGTAATTATTCCGATATCATTAATACTCTTTTGCAAAAGGGCACGATATGAGCCGACCTTGATTTTCTTTTGGTTTGGGTCAGTTACAAAGGTGGGCAGTGCCAATATGGCATTTATTCCTGCAAGCATCGGCGAATCGCCGATGATTTGTATCGAGCCGCTCAAGTTGTCGCTACCTTTGAAATTGCGATTCACAAAAAGGCCTGCAAACCCCGAGCCCGAACCTGATACATTATCTTCTGCTGTCTGGGCTGCCATATTTCCTATGGAGACAGGCAGGATCTTTAATATTTCAGTGCCTATTGCTCTGTCCACCTCTGCGAGCGCCTGTTGCAGTGCAAAACGGGTGTCTTGCAGGTTTCCTGATTTGTAAGCCGATTGTGCTTGTTTGAGTTGGTCGGCAAACTCCTGAGCGCTTATGCTGGATCCCGAAAACATCAGGAATGCCATAAGGTAATATTTGAAAATGTTTTTCATTGTACCCCCAGTTCTTTTTTAATTGAGTTCAAATCGAATACATTGGCAGCAGCCATAAAATTCTTTTCAGAGTCGAAATTGGCTCCGGTAATCACAAAAACCGACGATTGGCCAAAAGCCACGCTGAGCGTATAGCCTTCACTGTCATCATATCTGATGTTGGCATTATGATCCTTGTAGCGAATTTGTTTCTGATTTTTCATATCAGACGTGTTCATATATGCACCGCTTGCCATATACATATTTGCCATACCAAGTAAAGCGGCATCGTTGCCAATCATTGCCCTCAATTCTTTGTCGTCCTTGCCAAGATAGACGCGCTCGATTATCAGTCCCACAAAACCATAGCCACTGCTGCTCACCCGATCTTGCTCGGGGTCTGTTTTTAACCCTTCCACTGTTTCAGGAAGCGACTTGAGAATCTTTTGGCCTATTTCAAGTTCAACACCCCAAACTGCTTGCCTGAGTGCGGCTTTTGCTTCGGAGTATTTCTTTGCATCAAATGCTAAATTGGCATCCGCAATGTTTTGGTTCACATCAGGCACATCTTGCGAAAGCCCGGCTCCTTTCCTGTTTCGGGTTGATGAAGATGATTCTGGGTTTGGGTTTGGAGTGGGGGTGGGTGTGTTTTGTCCATCCTTTTTGTCATCCTTAAAAATCTCATCCACCACCTTTTGTTCAACTTTTTCCTTCATCTTGCGAATCAGTGTGCCCTGTGCGTTCAGTGTAACTGCTGCTGGCAGCAGCCAGCACATGAGAACAATTGTTTTAAAACATTTGCTTTTCATTGTTTTAGAATTAAGTTTACATAATGTTCTCGACAATCGCCATTGCCCTGAACGATGAAAGAAGCGGGTTTCAGAGCCATGTTGCGTTCTCTTGCAAAGATATGCAAAATTATTTTGACATGGGCAACCGGCCAGGTTTTTTATCTGACCCTGCACCAGGCCTGATGTGAAAGAGTGCGACAGGGGTAATTGCGACAAAAAAAATTACTTAGTTTTGAGGTATAAATATTGCCTGCTCATGACAGCGAAGAAAATAATCAAGATTCCAAAATTAGTTGAGAACGACCATTGGCTTGATCCGGTTGTTGAAGAAGTGGGGATGCGTATTGAACGCTTCCGCCAGCGACTTGCACATCTCAAGAGGGACTTCGGATCTCTCCTTCGATTCGCTGATGGTCACAAGTATTTTGGCATCAATTACAACAAATACCTGAAAGGCTGGACTTATCGCGAATGGGCACCCAATGCACATGCCCTCCACCTGATTGGCGATTTCAACGATTGGGACTACAACTCCCACCCCATGTTAAAAAATGCTTTTGGAATTTGGGAAATCTTCTTACCAGAGCAGGAATACAAAAACCGGTTTGTGCATGGCAGTAAAATAAAGGTGTTGGTGGATGGCAATAATGGAAGGTATGCGCGTATACCTGCATATATAAAAAGGGTGGTACAAGATCAGGACTCATCAAATTTTTCAGGTCAAATTTGGATCCCTGAAACCTATCATTGGCAGGGTGATAAAATGCCACCTAGCGCATCAAAAGACCTCCTGATTTACGAATGTCATCCCGGAATGGCACAAGAAAAAGAAGGAGTTGGAACATGGAATGAATTTACCGAAAACATACTTCCCCGGATTAAGGCTTCGGGATACACCGCCATCCAACTCATGGCAGTTCAGGAACATCCCTATTATGGCTCCTTTGGCTATCATGTTTCAAATTTCTTTGCGCCCTCTTCACGATTCGGAACACCCGAAGACCTGAAGACGCTCGTGAAGACTGCCCACAAAATGGACCTGGCCGTCATCATGGATGTAGTTCACAGCCATACAGTTAAAAACCTGCTCGAAGGCATCAACGAGTTTGATGGTACAGATTACCAATATTGCCATGGCAAAGAACGAGGCAACCATCCCGATTGGGACTCAAAGCTTTTCGATTATGGCAAAACCGAGGTGCTGCGTTTTTTGCTTTCAAACCTGAAATACTGGATGCAGGAATTTCATTTTGATGGGTTCCGTTTCGACGGTGTGGGCTCCATGCTTTATTTTCATCACGGCAATATCGGAGCGTTTGATCAGTGGAAATATTTTACGGATGGTGTTGAATTTGATGCAGTTACTTACCTACAGCTAGCAAATCAACTGATTCACACCATAAATCCAAAAGCAATCACCATTGCCGAAGATGTCACAGGCATGCCTGGTCTTACTCAACCGATCCCCGACGGAGGTATTGGATTTGACTACCGGCTTGGAATGGGCATTCCTGATTTTTGGATTAGCACCCTGAAGAATAAAACCGATGAAGCCTGGAATGTTGGAGATATCTGGAATGTGCTTACCAACCGCAATCCCGGAGTGAAAACCATAGCCTATTGCGAATCGCACGATCAAGCCCTGGTGGGCGACAAAACCATTGCGTTTTGGCTCATGGATAAAGAGATGTATTACCAAATGAATATCCACGATTCAAACCTGGTGATCGAACGCGGCATTGCCTTGCATAAATTAATCAGATTCGTGACCGCTGTCCTTGGTGGAGAGGCTTATCTGAATTTTATCGGTAATGAGTTTGGCCACCCCGAATGGGTTGATTTTCCGCGACAAGGAAACAATTGGAGCTATTGGTATGCACGAAGGCAATGGTCTTTGGCCGACAACCAGGATTTGAAATACAAGTATTTGGCAGCGTTCGATAGAGAAATGATAAAAATATTGAAGGATTACCAGGTTCTGCATAGGGGTTTTGGCAGGCAACTCAATATTGATGAGGAAAATAAAACCATGATCTTCGAAAAAGGCGGGCTCGTTTTTGTATTCAATTTTCACATTTCTAACTCCATCTTTAATTACACATTTTTAGCCCCTTCCCACGGAAAATATAAACTTATTCTTAACTCGGATAATATTGCTTTTGGCGGCCACGGCAGGATTGAAGAGCAAACCGAATATCTAACGAGTCCTCATCCGGAAAGCGGGCAAGCTTTGCTCAAAGTATATAATGTAAACCGTACGGTTCAGGTTTTTGCAATAGCATAAAGTTATAAGCCAATCAAATCGAATTGAATCATGAAAGGAATATCTCACAGCGTGAAAGATTTCCTGCAAACCAGGTGGTTTGAGTTGTTGGCTGCGTTGCTGGTTTTTGTCCCCTTATTGTTTCTGAATATTCGAAGCGACCACGATTGGGGTGGCGACTTTGCGCAGTACCTGGTTCAGGCAAAAAACATAGCCACCTGCAAACCTATGGCCGAAACATTCTATGTTTATAATGAAACATACGCTGCACTTGGTCCGGCAGCCTACCCTCCAGGGTTTCCGCTGTTGCTGGCACCGGTTGTTGCCTTGGCAGGGTATTCAATGCCCACACTGAATGTCATCATTTCGTTGTTTCTTGTTGCCATCGCCATCTCTACCATCATGCTATTGCGAAGACAGCTAAGCCTGGCTGCAGCAATAACCGTGGCTGCAGTATTTTTTTATAATCCAAATACCTTTGAATTTAAGTCGCAAATCATGGCTGATATCCCGTTCAGCCTGTTGATTCTGATTTTTCTAATTCTCTCATCTTCTGCATCAGGTCGCAACAAAACAAAATGGATATTAGCAGGAATAGTAGGTGGGTTCGCAGCTACCATGAAGACTGCAGGCATCACCGTAGGAGTGGCAATGGCCGTCTATATCTGTATCAGGTTGGTTTCAGGTTTATTGATTAATAGATCACTGACAAAGTCAGCAAAGGAGATTACCGGGCCGCAATGGGGTCTCTTTGCCTGGCTGGTGGTTTTTATTGTGGTCTCGAATTTATTCTCGGCAAAAGGGGTGCAGGGCGCTGAGTCATATTTGCGGATATTCAATTTGAACGATTTAATTTCTACGTTAAATGTCAGCGTTTATAGCTATGTAGAAGCAATTCGCACCCACTTCTTGATCAACCCCTTTCCTGGTGGTTGGCTTGGACTGTTGGTGGGTGCAGCTTTCCTGACTTTTGCTGTCACAGGATTTTTGATGGCCATGAACAAGCATCCGGGAATTATTGAATACTTTTTTATTGTCTATGTTATCATGTTGCTGGTATATCCATACACTCATGCGGGGTTCAGGTTCCTGCTTCCTTTGGCACCTATTCTGCTGATGTATGCCGTGAGGCCGGTTGCAGCACTTTTTCAGGGAAAATGGATCAGGTGGGTGATTGTAGCCTGTGGAGCCCTTATTTTGTATAGCTATCAGCCATCCCTGGCCGAGAAACATAAAAGCAGGAGAATCAAACAGGAAGGCCCCTACAGACCTGAAGTTCAACTTGCTTTCGAAAAAGTGAAATCACTTACAAACGAGAATCATTTGATCGTGTTTTTAAAACCCCGCGTGCTGGCATGGATCATTGAACGACCTTGTATGTCGCATCATCCAGCGGCCACACCAGAGGCGATGGAAAAAATATTTCTCGAAAAAGGTGCTACACATTTCCTTGTATATACAGGCCTGCACGATCCTGCCCTGCATGTATATCTCTCCAGCTATCCCGATGCATTCGATTGCATCTATGCCGATGAGAAGTTCACCTTCTATCGGCGCAAGAACTAATTGACAATGCCCCAGCCCTGACCATTCGCTTTTTTTCGTTAAGATCAGTTCGAAGCATTACATCCTTTAATTCGCTTTTTTCAAACAGCCCTGCAACTTCTGCTGCATAATCCTCATGCACTTCGACATAAAGTTTTCCGTGTGGCTTAAGTCTTGGTGCAGAGAAGGCTGCAATGCTACGATAAAACAGCAATGGATCATGATCAGGCACAAACAGTGCATCAGGTGTTTCAAAATCAACCACGTTGCGTGCCAGTAAACTCATGTTGCGCCTCGGGATGTATGGCGGATTGCTCACAATCACATCAAATTGTCTCGTCGGCCAGTTTTCATGCGCAAGTATGTCGTTCTTATAAAAAAACACCTCTGCGCCAAGTTCTTCACTATTTTTCTTTGCAATTTCAAGTGCATCTTGAGAGATATCGTACGCATCAACTTCGGCATCATGTAGTTTCAATCGAAGTGCAATGGCAATGCAGCCACTCCCGGTGCCAATATCACAAATCTGAAGTTTTGCCTGGCCTGCATAATCCTGTATAATCCATTGTACAAGTTCCTCGGTTTCTGGTCTTGGAATCAGGACCGATGGAGTGACATGGAAACGATAGCCATAAAAATAAGCAATTCCAGTGATGTATTGTACCGGCTCATGATTCAACAAACGGGTGACTGCATCTTCAACCAATTGCATGGTGTGATCTGTAATCGGTGCATTTGGCTCTGTCATCAGAGATATCTTCGAAACACCTGAATAGTGCTCGAGTAATATCATGGCCAGTTGTCCGGCTTCGCGAGGGGGATACAATTGTTCGAGGTTTATGCAAACCGATTTGAGAAATTTGCTGATTGTGGCAGAATGAGGGCTGGTCATCCGGCAAAAATAACCATTATCAACGAGCAGAAGGTTCACCGCCTGCAAGGGTATTTTGCGTATTTTTACACCCGATGCAGAAATCTTTGGAAAACATACCTGAATATTCAATTGTTAATGCCATAAACTTATTTCAATGAAAAAAATCTTACTCTTTCTATTCATCCTTCCTCTCCTTTCGATTGCCCAGCGCGATTACTCAAAAATGGCTGTCAACCATCGGGAACTGGCACCCAACATTCACCGGCTATTTGTCGGAGATGTTGTGACAGTTGTGGCTTTCAGCGGTCCGGATGGCCTTATGCTTATTGATGCTGCATACGAACAAACAACCAGGCAACTGAAAGATACGATTCAACGCCTGATCGGAAAACCAGTTCGCTACCTGGTTAACACTCATCTGCATGGAGATCATACCGGCGGAAATCTTGAGCTTGGGAAAGGCGCCGACATTATTGCCCATCACACTGTGAAAGCCTGGCTGGAGTCTGACCGCAAACAGGGCGAAAGGGTCCCCGGCCCAATGCCAGCTCATGCAGTACCAGGCATCACTTTCGAGGGTACCCTGAATATGCATTTTAACAGCCAGCAAGTTGAAATGCGGCACATGCCTGGTGGGCATACAGCTGGAGACATTATCATATACTTCAAAGACTCTAAGGTTCTGGTTCTGGGCGATTTGCTCTTTGCCGATAATTTCCCGTTTGTAGACATCAGCCAGGGCGGGCAACCACTGAATTTTATGAAAAACCTACGGTGGGTAACTAACAACTTTCCCGACGATGCAGTCATCGTGGGAGGGCATGGTCCTATATATAACATGGCCCAATTGAAAAGCTACCTGGGTGAACTTGAGGCTACAATCAAAGTGGTATCCGATGCAAAAATTGCAGGCCTGACTGCCGAGCAAATAAAACAACAACGACTGCTTATCAAATGGGAGAGTTTCGGAAAATTCTTCATTACCGAAGACCGCTGGATTGATACGCTGTATCCGTTTGTAGGAAAATAGCTCACTATTTCTAATCCGAGCGACTTATAAGCATCCTTTTCCTGAAATAAAGGAAATATTTTCAACGTATGATGCTGTATATCATTCTCGCCATCACTGCCTCGACCAGCATCATTGTACTGCTAAAGATATTCAACAAGATAAATATCAACACTTTTGCTGCCATTACGGTGAATTATGTGGTAGCAACGGCTTTTGGGTTTGCTCACGAGGCCGGAAATTTTAATACGGCTGATCTGCTTGCCCGGCCTTGGTTCGTATGGGCAATGATTTCGGGTGGACTATTTATTGTTGGCTTCAACCTTTTCGCAATAAGCACAAAGAATGTCGGAGTAGCCCTAACAGGGATGGCCAGCAGGATGTCAATGGTTGTTTCAGTTCTGGCGGGACTGTTCCTTTTTGCCGAGGAACCCACCTGGATAAGAACGAGTGGAATTGTTGTTGGACTGGCAGCATTTTATTTCACTTTCAATAAGGGAATAAAAAGCGATGGCGAAAAAAAATTTTTTATCATACCCTTTGCCCTTCTACTTGTTCATGGGTTTAGCGACCTGATGATGAAAGTGGCTCAGCACTATTATATATCTGGCGATTTCGTTCTATTTCTTTCTACAACTTTCTTTTGGGCATTAATTTTTGCAATTATCTATACCTTTTATAAAGGATTTAAAAGTTTCAAAATTAGTTTTAGAGAAATTTCCGGAGGCGCTATACTGGGGATAATCAACTGGTATTCGGGCTACTTTCTGTTGCTGTCTCTCGATTCCTTTGACGTGAGCGTTGTGATCCCTACCATTAATATAAGCATCGTTGTTGCCTCTCTGATTGCAGGAAAAATATTTTTTTATGAAAAATTGAATGCCTCAACGTGGTTGGGTATTGCGCTGGCTATTATCGCGATTTTATTTATATCAAATGGATGAAAAATAATTTGACGCTTTGAAACTCATGTGCCAATCGCTTTTTATCACTAATTTTGTGCGCTTTTTTGAATCTCAAAATATTTTAAGTTAAATAACTTGACTTTTTAAGCGACTATATTCATTGTATTCAAATACTTAATTTATCATGCAAATTACTTTTCCGGGTGGCTTAAAGGTTCAGGCCACCTACAAAGGCCACACCATTATGACAGATCAGCCTACTTATGCCGGAGGCGAGGGCAGTGCTCCCGCTCCTTTTGATCTGTTTCTAGCTTCAATCGGAACCTGTGTTGGAATTTATGTAAAGTCCTTTTGCGAACAAAGAGGGATCCCGACTCATGAAATTTTGATCAAACAAAATATGGAAGTGAATCCTCAAACCCGGATGATCAGTAAGATCAGGTTCGAGATGCACCTGCCAGAAGATTTTCCGCAGAAATATAGAGATGCACTCGTGAATACCGCCAACAATTGCGCTGTCAAGAAACACCTGATGACACCTCCGGAGTTTGAGTATCAAGTGAAGATCGGGGACGAGGTGTATGAATAACCATTCTACATTCGGTCAGATCCAGTCGTTTTTCTTAACCAATCATGTTGCTGTTGCGGGTGTTTCACGCGAATCGCGTAAGTTTGGCAACATTGTATTCAGGGAACTCAGCAAGCGAGGCTTTAGAGTCGTACCTGTCAATCCATATGCCGACACACTGGAAGGAGTTTCAGTATTTAAAACAATTGCCGATTTGCCTGCTGAATTTCAGTCGCTTGTACTCGTTACACAACCCGCTCAGACAATTGAACTTACCAGGGAAGCTGCCCTCAAGGGAATTAAGAACATTTGGATGCAACCCGGTGCCGAACATCCCAGGGCTATTGAATTCTGCAATCAAAATTATATGCTGTGCATTCATCATGAATGCATCCTGATGCACCTTAAGCCAACTACAGGCATTCACAGCTTCCACAGATTTTTAAGAAAGCTGTTACGCTCTTTTCCAAAATAATTTTCATGAACAGCCAGGTGATTCCTGTTATCGGGCACTGTGAATCCTTCGGAAAACTGTTATCCGGTTTCCGTTTTCGGGAATCGTTTTATCATCGTCCGTTTCTTACATTAGAGGCTGATCTCGAAACACAATTCAGAACATATTTTTACTCAGTGGCCATTTGCCACCAAACCAACCGCCTATTCAGTGCAAAAAGAAATCTTAGCGGCTGGGATTATATCGAAGCAGTGTTTTGTGAGTTGGCCTCTTCGGGATCGGCGCTTCTAAAACCAGGAAAAATTGCAGGCATGCAACCTGCCCGGCTTCAGCAAACGTTGGCATCTTTATTTAGCGATGATGGAGATCCGAAAAATACAACCCTCGACGACCTTGTCCGGCGTGCTTCTTTTTTGACCGAAGCCGATCAACTGTTGGGAGTTC